>DASZLF010000081.1:0-63405 GCA_035552555.1 Occallatibacter sp. | reverse complement strand
GTGTACACCGACTTCGTCCTTGCAAAAGAGCCGATGACGCCGCTTGTCTTAACAAAGGCGCTTGGCGGGGCAAGGGGGCTCAAACGCCGCCCCCTTGCCCCACACCCCCATCCCCGCTCTACTACTAATAAAGAACCGGGACACGCAGAAGAACGAAGGACGATCCACCCTTGCGGAGTCACTATAAGCCGGTGGCAGGTGTGCAACCGCGGCTCGCGGACACTTGCCCAGCCGCCTTCGTTCTACATCCAGCGGAACATTGCCATCACCACGTCGGGCGTGTGCTCTGACATTTCGCTGCGTTGCGCCATGGAAGCGATGGGCGCGGAGAATGTGATGTTCTCAGTGGATTACCCATTTGAGAAGACGGAGCTTGCCGCGCAGTTCATCGAGCAGGCGCGGATTTCGGAATCGGAGCGGGCGCAGGTGGCCTCAGGAAATGCGAAGCGGATCCTCAAGTGGCCAGCGAAAGCGTAGATGCATGGGTATGTGAGGGAAAAGCCATCTTGCAGCAAAACGGGCTGCGGGAATTCGAGCAGGATCTGCACCAGCACATTCACCTAGAGAACAACATCCTGTTCCCCCGTGCGGTTGCGCTGGAATCATCGGCGAATTAGCGCGCTTTATTCAGATTCATTAGCTAGTAAAAAAAAGCAGGTGATTTTCCGCCCGTAGCGAGGCTCTCAGGGAGCGCCGCATCCGTAGATGATTGCCGCAGAATCAGCAACTTAGCCTTGGCGGTTGCGGGGCATGATTGCACCGGAAATGCGACAACGAGGCTGCATTATGTCCCGTTTCGTGGGGACTTTTGATAGCAAAAGTCCACGCGGAATGGGACATATTTTGTGTGCGTATCCCCATGGAATGGGACTTTTTCGCGCAAAAGGTCCCCATGAAGTGGGACATTTTGGGGTAAGAGCTGCCGTGATTTGGGGTTTTTGAATGTGATGCTGCTTACAGGAAGGGGGCGCGAAGGGGCTTCATTGGCTCTTCCGCACCCGCCTCTGCTGCAGCCAGACGCCGGCCGCGGCGTGATGCCAACAGGATCAGGAAGAAGATCGCCATGACCAGCAAAATAAGTGGGGCTGGGCGCGTAAGCAGAACCGTCCCCAGACGGCTCCAGAAATAGGGCTTGGGAACAATAAGGTTTCGGGTGAGCAGAATGCGAACACCGGAAAAAATATCCCCATTGATCACAATTCCCGCTCCTGTGATCAGCAGCGCCAGCCAGCCGATCCTGTCCCGCCTGGTCCAGAGCATGGCGCATGCGGGAACCGCAAGCATGATCAATTTGGCGTCGTGCTGCAGGTGATAAGTGGGCAGCATAGAAAGCGGTGCAATCGCGGCAAGTGGCAGCCAAACCCTTATTCCCGCGGGCTTCGTGCGCAAAACGAAATAGGCCCACATGAGCAGGGGTAGCGCGCACACCGCATAGGTGATCCGGTTGTAGGTGCCCGGCTCACTAAAAAAGACACTGACGGCGGACTGCAGCTCGACTAACGAATCCATGTTGCGGCCGGCCTTGCCCGTGGCGGCGGGATCGACAATTCCACCCACGCCGGAGAAAGAATACATATTCGCACGCAATTCCTGCGGCCAATCTGGGGCGACGTGCGTGACCCACAAAACCGCCGGCAGGCTCAACACAACCAGAATTGCCAGGGTCTGAATTGCGCGTTTGCGCAGCGCGCCGCCAGAGAGCAGGAAGAGAAGCCACACCAGCCCCGAGTCGTTCGGTTTGAGAGCCAGGCTGATGGCAAGGCAAAGGATGCCGGCCGCGGTAAATCGCTGGCGAAAAAAACACCATGCCGCGATCACACAGAAGCTGACGGCAATCGCGGCGGAGTTGCCGATCATGAACAGCCAGAAGCTGTTCATCAGCAGGAAACCCAGCAATGCTCCGGAAAGCAGCGGGGCAAACTCGGCGGCCACTTCCCACATAAGCATGGCTGCCAGGATGAGACTTCCCGCGGAGAGAGTCATCCAGAGAATCTTTCCTGCCGCAAAGCCCATCAATGCAAACGGAAGCGTAACCATGAATGCTGTCGGCGGGTAAAAGAAGCGAGTCTTCACTTCCCTGTTCAATTGCGACTCAGCCTGGGGCTCGCGACCCTCGGCGCTGTACACGCGCAAGACATCGTCCTGGCGATAAGGGTCGCCGTTCTGCATCAGGCATCGGGCGCTGTAATAGACCACCTTGAAGTCGCCCATTTCGATCGGCGAGATGTGCTTCCAGGCAATGCCAATGAGGACAAACGCGAGAGCGCCCAGCACCAGCAGGGTCAGTCCATCGGTGCGTCCTTTGGTCATGGTTGCATCCACGCCCTTCTTTGCGTCGCTCGCGCCGGGCTCCTCATGCCTGGGTAATCCGCGCTTCCTCTGGATGAGCACGCGCTTCGACCCTGGAGCCGGCTTGCCCAAGATAGAGCCACAAATAGAATCCAGCCATCACCAGCAGGATGAGCGGAGCCGGCCGCACAACGAAGATCGACAGAAGTTTTGCGGTCGTGCTCATTTCGGAAAGCTTGAGTCTCTGGGTGATGAAACTCAGAATCGCAAGTGGAATATCTCCTGTCAACGCAATAGCCAATCCAGTCACCAGCAACGCAACCCGGCCCCGTCGGCTGCCTTCAGCCCAGAGCAGAGCGCACGCCGGAATGGCGAGCAGCAGCAGTTTGGCATCGTAGGGCCGGTGATAGGTAGCAAGCATGGTGAGGGGGGCCGCCGCGGCCAGAGCATACCAGGCATTCTCCGCGGACGGCAGTGAGCGAATCACGGTCGCGCCCCACACAATCAGCAGGCACCCGCAAAGGCTCCAGGCGGCTGGATTGTAAAATCCGGGGTCGTCGCGAAAGACGCTGATCACGGTTTGCAGATCGATGAGAATATCCGCGGTTCCGGTGCGGCTGATTGAGTCGGGGCCGGGATCGCTGATGTCTCCGTGCGCTGAAGTTGCGGCCAGATTCGCGCGCAGTTCCTGGTTCCAGTGGGGTGCGGCATGAGATACCCAGATGACCGCGGGAACCGCCAGCACCAGGGTCGCTGCCAATGTATAAAGAGCTCGCCTGCGAAGCGCTCCGCCAGCCAAAAGCAGATAGAGCCAGACCAGGCCTGAATCATGGGGCTTGAGCGCCAGGCTGACGGCGAGACAGAGAACCCCAACCCACACCAGGTGCTCCCTGAAGAAGCACCAGACGGCAACCACACACAAGCTGACTGCGATTCCCGCGCTGTTGCCGAGCGCGAACAGGACCTCGGAGTTCACCAACAAAATGCATATCAGAAAGAGAGCGATGCCAGGCGCGCGCGCTCTTGCAAGATCCCACGCCAGAAAGGCCGCGAGCGCAAAGCTTGCAGCCATAAGAATCAGCCAGAGCGCATGCGATACTCCCCAGGGCAGAAAAGCGAGAGGCGCCACAAGGAAGAGCGTTGTGGGCAGATTGACGCATATCGGCACGCTGCGAACGAACAGCCGCTTTCTGCCCGGATCGGAGGGAAATTCCCCGCCCTCCGCCTGGTACACCCGCAGAAACTCGCCTTCCCGATAAGGATCGGTATGGTGAATCAGGCATCGCGCCCCGTAATAAATAGCCCGGTAATTCGGCGTTCCGTCGGCCAGACCCTTTCCCAGCGCGACGCCCCAGAAAACAGAGACTCCGCAGCTCAACAGGATGAGCAACGGACCCATCGCGCGCGTTTTTTTCATGTCTGGCGTCGCCTTGTTTCAGGAATGGTTTGCGGCCTCAGTGTACGTCAGTTTGGGTCAGGCGAATAAGGCGACAGAGTATCGTTCTGCACATCGGGCTGAACCAGCCAGACATCGCGATCGCTGTAGTGGCGCACCAGGTCGGCATTGCTTCCCGGGTCCATCTCCTGAGCCCAGATAACGCGGGAGCGGTCGATATCCGCTGCGTTGTAAACCCATTCGTTGATGGAATCGTGCTGCGGGGCGTACCGCACGAACACCATGTGATTCCCCGGAATCCGCTCGAGCTGCGCGGTAATTGCGGCGCGCTGGGTTCCGAGATTTCCAAATCCCACCCATGAAGAGATCAAGGCACTGATCGGCTGCCCCGGGGGCGGCTGCCCAGGCGGGGCGATGTTGCCGCCGCCGGTGTAGGTATTGGTCCAGTAGCTGAACAGGCCGATGCGCAGGACGGAGAGGAATCCGCCCAGCAGCGCCCATCCGGGAGGCAGCCAGGCCTGCAGCATCCAGCAGATCGCCGCGCACATCAGCGACGAAGCAATCAGGAGGCCCGCCCAGGGATGCCCTAACAGCACCTTCCCTGCCGCCAGCACCAAGCCGGTGGCGGGAAAATACATGGACGCGTAGGTCGGCTGGACCGAGATTTGTAGGCTCTCAAAATGCGTCCAAAGCGCCGGCGGTGGGTTGGCCAGCCGGCCATGCGCGAAGGTATCGCCGGCAAGCAGGAAGCTGAAGTCGTCCGGCAGAAACGGATGCGGCGCCGGAAACAGAGGCAGCATGGCCAGGCGCAGAAGGAGCATCGAAGCTCCTACGGTTACACAGGCGAGTGTCTTGCGCCGGGTCAGCTCATTGAACGAATTCTCAACGCGGCGAAAACCGCCACTAAGCATCCGGGGAAACGCAAACGCCCCCGCAATCGCCACCAGCACAAAGCCGGCCTCGAGCAGCAAAAGGGTATAGTTGTTCTCCTGCGGATTAGGCTGGATCATTGGAAAACCAAATTATAAAGGTGTGGGACAGAAGCGAGACAGGTGAAGCCAAACTTGTTTCACTCGGGGGGAGTGAATTCTAAAGGAGGAGAAGCCGGCCGGCAACGTGCCTCGCACTTCTCTTCCGGTGTTGCGTGGGGGGAGCGACAGCGCGCCGACTCACCGATGCGCTGTCGTCCCCCCCACGGAAACGGGGACCTATGACTTCCAAACCGAAGCGGCTTAGACGTCGGCGTTCAGAGTTGCGCCCACGTTCGAAAACGCGTTGCTGATGTCGGTGGCGAGCGTGTTCATGCCCGCGGTGGCAGCCAGGGCAATCAGAGCCACGACAAGCGCGTACTCGACCAGGTCCTGACCTTCTTCCTGCAAGAGATAGCTCTTCAGGTTCTGCATCTTGATGTACAGCTTCAGCATGGTGTCCTTCATTGGTAGTTTCTCCCCCGTGGATTTCTTTTTTGGAATCTCCAGCTTCGCGCCGGACTTGCCCCTTTATGAGCAATCTCTATGCCAATTGCCGTTCCTTTAAGAATCAAGTGCTTGCAAAATTTCGCGCCCAATAGACGTGCTCAAAGTGTGCCCGCCCGTTTACACGCCAGGCCCCCGGAGTCACGAGACGTAGACATTCCTTAAGTTTGATTGCCGCGTTTCGAAACATATTGATTCTGCTGCGGATCCACCTTTTGGGGACAACGCATCCCCCGTTCGCGTTACACTGTTCCTTCCCAATTCCCTCTTTTCCGGACCCATGTTGCTCGGTTTGCTTCTCAATCCCGCTGTGATCGGCCTGACGGCTCTCTTCCTGGCCATCGTCTGGATGCTGCGCGACGAGACCGACCGCACCCGCCCGCTCCTTGTCATGGCTCTGGTCCTCAACCTGGTCTACGGCTGGGTTCTCTCTTACGTCATGGGCAAGGAGAATGGCCTGGTTCCGTGGAAGTACGATTACGTGCTCCTGCGCCTTGACGATTCGCTGGGCGAGCACGCCGCCGCCGTTGCCGGATTTCTGCAGCACTCCGCGCGCGTTCCCCTGTTCATCCTCTACCAGCTCATGGTTCCCATGATGATCGTGTGGTTCTTTGTCGCGCGCTCTCACCGGCTCTCCAGTGCCATCGTCCTGGCGTACATCGCCGAAATGGTGGTGGGGCCGCTGCTTTATGCCGTCGTACCGGGGTGCGGACCGCTTTATGCGTTCCATGCGCGCTGGCTGCAGCCGCCCGCGGTCAACCCCGTCGCCATCCGCCTCAGCGGCATGCCCAATGCGTTTCCGTCGCTGCATCTGGCCACGGCCCTGGTGTTCGTGCTCTTTGCGCCCACTCGGATCACGCGCGCAATTGCCCTGACATTTCTGGCCGGGACGGCGCTCGCCACCATCTCCACCGGAGAGCACTACATCATTGATCTGGTGGCGGGGCTTGCGTTCGGATGTTTCGCGAGCGCCGCCGGCCGCAAAAGGCTCGTCTCTTCCCTGCTGTTTGCGGGGCTGGCGCTGGCGTGGTCGCTCTCGGTCCGTTTTGCCGGAGGATTTTTGATTGCACATCCGGCGGCGTTGCGGTCATTTGCCGCCATCACCGTAGGTGCGGTCGCCGCGGCCGTCGCTCTCGAATGGAAGTCAATGCAGCCCGCAAATCAGCCTGCGGAGGCCGCCGCCACGCAGTTAGCGCAACCCTGAATTTCATGGATCAAGGCGCTTCCGCTTTGCCGGACCCAACGCTCCGTGCCCCATCTTTGCGCCTTTTTTCTGGCGCAAGGGTGGGCCGCTACGACAGTTGGAGACACCCATTCCGAAATCGACTTATGCGCTCACTGGTTCGAAGTCCAGTTGGTCGCCCGTTTCGGTAAGGCTTGCGCGCACCGTGCCGGCCGGCAGTTCCACCACCGAGTGCGCTCGCAGCGACCCCGAAATCCTGCCCGATCGCACGGCATGCCTCACCTTCACTACCCGCCACTTGCGATCCAGAAAGATCAGGTCGATGGCAAACTTCATGCCGAATGTATGAACCGCTTCGCAAGGCACGATCCACAAGCCCTCGCCGGGGGCCAGGCCGGTGCGGCCCAGCAGTCCCTTTCGCCGCCGCTCCCCGCGATCGGCAACCTCGATGCGATCACCGATGCCGGTCTGCCGTGTGCGATTGACGATGCGGAGCTGTTCCGGAGACGGCACGGCCTGGCCGCGCAGCACGCGGCCAAGCCATGAGGATATTTTGGATGTGGTTGGTCCCACTGTGTCGTCCCTACTGGGGGGCCGTCGGGGATGCTTGCTTAGTGCCCGACCCGCCTCCCGATGACCCGCCATACCCGTTCGCATCGGTTAGGGGCGCCTCCGGCTTCATACTCTGGATCAGCTTCTCCACCGGCATGGTGTTCGGCGCCGGAGTTGCGGGCGTCACCGCAGCCTGTCCATTGCCCACTCCAGCGGGCTGGTGCATCGGCGTGTAGGAATTCGGCGGCAGGAAATCCTGTGGGTAATGTGGCTTCGGAATTGTGCCCTCGGGAACCGGCTGCACAATCTCCGGCGTCACAATCACGATCAGTTCCGTATTGGTCTTGGTCCGCGAGATCGACTGGAAGAACTTGCCCAGAATGGGAACATTGCTGATGTAGGGAATCTTCGACAGGGTTTCCGTGGTGCGGTTATCCAGCAGGCCGCCGATCGCGAAGCTCTGCCCCTGGGCCAGTTCCACCTCTGTTTTCACCCGGCGCACATCGATGGCCGGAATCTGAAATCCGGACACCGTTACCGCATTGGTGAAATCGAGAGAACTGACCTCCGGCGCCACCTGCAGCTGAATCGTCCCCCGCGGCGTAATCGTGGGAATGAAATTCAAACGGACGCCATACTCCTTGAACATGATGGTGACCGTCGCCCCACCGGTGCTCGATCCCTGGATCACCGGAAACGGGTATTCGCCGCCTGCCAGCAGCGTTCCCATCTTTCCGTCCTCGGTCAGCACGTTGGGCTCCGATAACACCTGCACCAGCCCCTTGGTTTCCAGCGCCTCGATCGTTGCTCCCAGGTCGAGACCGGGAAAGAACGCAAACAGGTTCAGCTCATTGGACAGGCTCACCGCACCGCCGGATCCCGTCGAGGTTAATTCCGGCGGGCTAAATTGTCCCGTCGTCACCCTGCCAATCGTGTTGCCCAGCCCGGTGCTGAAGATGTTGATGCCAAGTTGCTTGCTCCGATTCCGATCCACGCTGGCAAACACCACTTTGAGCAGAATCTGCGGCGCCGCGCCCGGCACATCCACATTGAGCAGGTTCACAACCTTGCCGCCAACCGAAGCGATCTGCACCGCCCGGTCCGAGCTGGTCAAATCCTTGACCGTCCCGCGCAGAAACACCGTGCCGTTTTCCTGTGTGAGCTTCAGGCTTTCACCCGGAAGCTCCGTGCGCAGCTCGCGGCGAACGGCTTCCAGGTGATCGACGGAGGCGACGGCGCTGGGATGCACCGTGAGGTTGAAAAACTCCCGGTTGCCGCCCGTTTCCCAAAGAATCAGCGTGGTCTCCCCCGGAGCCTTCCCGTTGACCATGATCTCGTTGGGGCTGATCACCGTGGCTTCGGCAAAATCCCCCAGCCCGACCGCGACCCGCTGCACCGGCGCCGCGGTATCGAGCAGCACCGAGCGCCCCACCACCAGCGAAAGCTCATTGGTGCCGTCCTGGTGAGCTGGTTCGGAGGCATGTTTCGCCTGAGTCCCGGTTTGTCCCTGTCCGACGGCGCAGAAAAGCCCCAGCAGGAGCGCTCCTGAACACCAGCCGGAAACCGTAGTCCTGTCTAATCTCATTCTTTTGCCTCGGGCACCGCAAATTTCTTCTCGCTGCGCTTGGAGCCGTTCAGGACTTCCACTGAGACGGTCTGCACCTCAGGCTTGACGCTTTTGCTGTGCCCCGTATGCGCCTTAACCTTCGCCCCCGCATCTCCGTCGGCAAAGATGTTCGACATCACCGTGGTCTGCACCTGCGCGGTCTTCGTGTCCAGCGGGTTCCGCAATACCAGTTGGATCTGCGTGTGATTGCTGGCCAGGCTCAGAGCCTCCGCCTGGTCGGGCGTCACCAGCAGGTTCACTACGTGCACCTGTTGCGGCTTCCCTTCCGCATCGTTCTGAATATCGGTGCCCGCGGACAGCACTTGAATGTTCTGCAGCAGCGTCTTGACCTTCATCCCATCCTTGGGATTCGGATTCCCGGGCGGGTCTCCGGAAATCAGCACGTCCACGCGCATGCCCGGAGTCACGAATCCGGACACGCCCACCACCTCGTCCACCTTCACCGCGCAAGCGCGCATGCCGTCCGGAATGGTGGCCGCCAACCCGCCCCCTGAGCCAACCGCCGCCAGCCGGCTATCGAGAATCGGCTCGCCCTGGTATAGGTCCGACGTTACCCCACGCCCAATGGCGCTTTCCGGCTTGAGCAGCGCCCCCTTGGGCACCTGGCCAGCGATTTCCAGCGTGGTCAGGTTCGAAGCGGTGAGGATTGTGCCCAGTTTGAGGTCGGTGGCCGCCGCCACCACCCGGGTCATCCGCCCCACCTGGGTTCCCGCCACCCGGCGCCCGACAATCCGGTACACCAGTAGCGAGCAGCCAAAGGCAAGCACGGCCGCGATCAGGAGAACAGTCAGTAATTTGCGATTCATGGTATATACCGCTCCGACAATAAAGCGTAATGCCGTTTACTCCCCAGTACCCAGTCACTAGCTGGATACCCCTGTTGTATGGGCAGGTAACTCCGCGCCAACATGCGTGGCAGAGTCAGCACTGAGGGAGTTTGGGATTTTCGGCTGTATACTACCGAAAACCCGCTCAACCAGGGACACAAGCATCCGCCTGATTCATACCATCGGTTGTTTCTCAGACGGTCTTCGTTTTTCAAGTTGATTTTCACCGGTGCGAGGCGGAATGCAAGTTCAAGAGGGCATTGGGGTTGAACGACCGAGGGAATGAGTTGACGAGTCTCTTCTGCGCGCCGCAGCCGGTGCGCCGGAGATTTTCCGCTTACGCCTTCTCGCTCATTCTTCACGGAATCAGCATTCTGCTGCTCTCCTACGGCCTTCTCTACGCCCCCCTCATTCAGGACGAACCCATCCGCTCCCATTACAAAGTGCGGCATCTTGACCTGCACGCGCCGGAAACCGCCGCCAACCAGGCCGCGGAGGCGCTCTATCCCAACGCCAAGCCTCCCGCGCCCAAGAACCCGGACGCACCAACCAATCCCAAACCCGCGCCGCAACAGGCAGCCGGCACCGAGCCCAAGCCTCATCCCTTGCGTGCCCTTAAACTCCCCACCGGCGGAGAAGGCAAGCAGACACTGGTGCAGCCACAACTCCATACGCACGAGGCCTTGGCGGAGGAAGCGCCGGTCCCCACGTTCATGATCTGGACGCCGCCGCTGGCCCCCACCATAAAAATCGTGCCGCCGAGGCCCGATAAACCGACCACCGTGGATGCCAATCCCTCCCTCGAAGTCCCCAATGAGGAACTCGATCTGGCGGATCTGCCCGAAACCGCGGCCAATCGTCAGCCGCCGGTGCCCACTCCTCCCGCCGGCAATACCTCGCCCGTAATCGTGAAAGGCTCCGAAACGGTCAAGATGGCGCCCGCCACTGTTTCCACCTCTTCCGATCAGCCCACGCCCACTGCGGTTCTTTCGGTCTCCGACGTGCGCATCAACCAGGGCACGGTAGTGCTGCCGCCGGTGAATGAGACCAAAGGGACCGAGAAAGGCGAGGGAGCCGCATCCGGCAAGCAATCCTCCGCTGCTGTCCAGCCGGCCCGTGTCCTGGGCGCCGGTGGTAGCGCCGGCTCTCCGAGCGCCGTGGCGCAGTCTGCGCCCATCGCAGCCGATGGCCAGACCACCGAGCACATTCAATTGCCCAAAGGCGGCAAATTCAGCGTCGTCGTAGTGGGCTCGTCCCTGGCTGACCAGTATCCTGAAACCCTGCAGATCTGGAGCGATCGCGTGGCCTACACGGCCTACCTTCATATCGGCCTGCCCAAGGCCTGGATCCTGCAATTCTCCCAGTTGCGTTCCGCCGACGCGGCCTCGGGCGGCGCCGTCGACGGCCTTGAAGCTCCCTGGCCTTACGACATCCAGCGGCCCAACCTGCTCTCCCAGGACATCAATGCCGACGCCCTCATGGTCCACGGCGTCCTCAACGAATCGGGCCGCCTCGAGCAACTGGCCATCGCTTACCCGCAAGGCTTCTCCCACGGCAGCTTTGTCTTGAACTCGCTGCGCCAGTGGCAGTTTCGTCCCGCCCGCCGGCAGGGCAAGCCTACGCCGGTGGAAATCCTGCTGATCATTCCGGATGAAACCGATTAGTTCGGCGGCGATGCGGAGGGGAAATCGATGCAGCATGCTTCCTCCCCTCAACCGACGCGAAGCGGGGTTAGTTCGGCGGCTTCCGCTCCGGAACCCATGAATTCCAGGCCCACGCCATCGGCGCCCCAGCGAGCGACCTTCATGCGGACGGTGACCGGACCGGCGACCTGTTCATCGCGACCGCTCATCGGTTGCAGGCTCATCTTCACCTCGGCGCCCACCGGCCATCGCTCCCGGGTCACCAGGTAAACGCCCGTGGCGCTGATGTCGCGAATGGCCTGGACCGCTAGGGTTCCGCCCTCCGCGCAATCGGCTGCCGCGGAGACGCTTCCCACCCGTTTCACGCCGCGCCTGCCCGATACGCACGAGACGTTGGCCGGCTCCGGCGCCATAATCGGTGGCTGCTTCTCCGCCGTCGCCTCCGGCAAGCTCCTGAGACGCCACTCCATCTCCTCCGCCGCGCAAATCAGGAGCTGGTTTCCCGCCCGTGTCTGCGACGAGCTCAGGGTGTGCACTGGCAGCGCCAGCAAACTCACCGCGTTGCACCGCCGAGGGATCATGCGAAACGCCGGAAACGACTCCAGCACATCGACCACGCGATGGCTCGCATCCAGGTACACCAGATCGCGCGGCGAAAAAATGCCCAGCATCTGGGGCCCTTCCGGCGGACTGATCCAGCATCCCTCATCCACGTGCCGCGGCCCCAGGCCCAGCACCTGTTTCAATCTCGCAAAGCGGCCATCGCCCAGCGTTGCTCCGAGGCTGAGAAAGCATTCGTTCGTCTGGTTGTAGACGCAGTAGATCTGCCGCTGCATTTCTCTCCTCCTTTCATGAGCGTTCCACCGTCGTTCTGCCGCCTGCATCCAGGCACTCTGCGTCACACGGCCCGTTAAGAGACAAACAATCAATGCCGATGGATTGAGGCTCACCGGCTGCTATGCCGATCGGGCAAGTTTTCCATCCGCGCTTCGCGATCTGGGGCGCGGCGGGTTGGAGCCCGCCGCGCGTTCGCTCGGAATTAGCGCACCCGCGTGCGGCGGCGCTGGATCAGTAGCCCCAGCACGACGACACAGAGCGCACCGGCAACAAACCTGATGATGTTAGGCGTGTCCATCTCGTTCTCCTTTCTCCTCAGTGATTGAGAAATTCCTTGAATTGTTCCTGAATGATGATCATGGCCGGCCCCAGCGTAACCAGGAACAGGCATGGGAAAATGAACAGCACCAGCGGAAAAATCAGCTTGATGGTGGTCTTCGCTGCCGCCTCTTCCACCGCCTGCACCCGTTGCGTCCGCATGGTGTCGGAGTGAGTGCGCAGCGTCTTCGCAATGCTGGTGCCGAACTGCTCCGATTGCACCAGCGTCGAAACCAGGTTGCGCACCACGTCCACATCCGTCCGTTCCGCCAGGTGCTTCCAGGCATCTCCCCGGGGGCCTCCCGCCCGCTGCTCCAGCACCAGGATGTCCAGCTCATCCGCGATCACTGGGTGAGTGCCGGCCAATTCCTGCGCGCTCCGCGCCGTCGCCCGGTCCATGCCAAGCCCCGCTTCCAGGCAGATCACCAGCAGGTCCAGCAAATCCGGCAGGGTTCGCCGGATTTCTGCTTGCCGCGACCTGATCTTTCTGCCCAGCCAGAAGTCCGGCATAAGATATCCCAGCCCTATGGCCACCGCATAAAAGACGAATGGGCTCTGGCCGGCCACCCCGGTTACCGACAAGACGACGCAGAGCGTCAGCGGAACCAGCAGTTTGCTGGCATAGAAAACCTTCAGCGTGGAATCTCCGCGAAACCCCGCGCGGATCAGCCGCTGCTGCACCACCGAGACTTCGGCTTGCGACTTGGGAACGACACGCTCGATTTTTCCCAGCACCACGCCAAGCGACTCGCTGGTTTTCTCCATCGCTCCCGCGAGGCCGCGCTTCTCCGGGCGATCGAACACCACGGCCGAAATCCGCTGCAACATCGCCTCGCGATAGAACAGCATCACCCCAAGGCTGGCGATCAGCAGGAATACGCTGCAAAATACGATGATGATAAGGGCCATATATTCCTCTTCACACCTTCATCCGAACAATCTTCTGGATCAGCGCCGAACCGAAAATCAGCGAGACCACCGCGCCAATCAGCATTTCCCGTCCGATTTCCCGCTTCCATAGCAGGCTCTCGTTGTCGGGGTTGAGCAGGTACAAACCGAATCCCAGCGCCACCGGCAGAATCGTCAACACGATCCCCGTCATCCGCCCCTGCGCCGTATGCACCTTGATTTGCCGCTTCAGCCGGAACCGCTCCCGCACCATGTACGCCGTCTTCTCCAGCACTTCCGCCAGATTGCCGCCGCTCTCCCGCTGAATCACGATCGCCGTCACCGCCATCTTCAGTTCCTGCAGCGGAACGCGCTTTACCATGTGTTCCATCGCAATCCGCATATCCAAACCAAAATTCTGCTCGTCAAAGGTGATGCGAAACTCGCTGCTGATCGGATCCGCGCACTCCCGCGTCACCAATCCCATCGCCGAACTCAGGCCGTGCCCCGCCCGCAGCCCGCCCACAATCAGGTCCAGCGCCTCCGGCAGTCCCTGCTCAAATTTCCCGAAGCGCTTGATGCGCATGAACAGCACGTATCCGAACGGCAGCGCTCCGATGGCCGCGCCCACTCCCATCCCGATCAGCAGCGAGCCCGTGCGCAAATGCACCAGGTAGCCCGGAATGGCGAAACCCGCCAGGCACATCAGAATCAACGATCCAGAGGTCCACTTAAGGTTTGCCTGGTTCAGCAGCAGCGTCAGCCGCGGCACCAGGTCCACCCGCTGCAGCCACTTGTTCAATATAGGAATCGAGCTGATCAACTCGCTCTTGCGGAAATTTGCGGGATCGTTCCCCTTCACCACCATCGGCTTGCCGATCGCCGAATCCAGCGCCGCGACCACCTTCTCCTTGTCGCCCGCTTTCGCTGCCCCGCTCCCCCACACCAGCAGCGGAGCGGCAATGGCGAACACCGCTACGAAACTCAAAATCAATATCAATCCCATGGTTTCCGCTCCTTTCCGCTTAATTCACTTCCAGATTCGTGTCGAAGGTGCTTTGCGGCAGCATGATCCCCGCGGTGGTCAATTTCTCCTGGAATCGCGGCCGGATGCGCGTTGGCATGAACGTCCCCAGCACCCGCCCATCCATCCCGATTCCCCGCTTCTCGAATAAGAAAATCTCCTGCATCGTGATCACGTTCTCTTCCATCCCCGTGATCTCCGAGATGCTGGTCACCTTGCGCGAACCGTCGCTCATGCGCGTCACCTGCACAACGATGTCGATAGCCGATGCAATCTGCTGCCGAACCGTCCGTTCGGTCAGCGCCAGCCCGCTCATTGCCACCATCGACTCCAGGCGCATCAGCGCATCCCGCGCGGTGTTGGCGTGAATCGTGGCCATCGAGCCTTCGTGGCCCGTGTTCATCGCCTGCAGCATGTCGAATGCTTCCTCGCCGCGCACCTCGCCCAGGATGATGCGATCGGGCCGCATGCGCAGGCAGTTGATCAGCAACTGCCGCTGCCGGATCGCTCCCTGCCCTTCCACGTTCGGCGGACGCGTCTCCAGACGCACCAGGTTGTGATGGCCCAACTGCAGTTCCGCCGCGTCTTCGATGGTGATCACCCGCTCGCTCTGCGGAATGTTGCGCGACAGAATGTTCAGCATCGTGGTCTTGCCGGCGCCCGTGCCCCCTGAAATCAGGATGCTCAACCGAGCCCGCGCCGCCGACTCCAGTACCAGCATCATCTCCGCGGAAATGCTCTTCAGCTCCACCAGCCGGTTGGCGTTCACCGGCCCCCCGCCCTGCCGGCGGATCGACATCGACGGTCCATCCAGCGCCAGGGGCGGAATAATCGCGTTCACGCGCGATCCATCGGGCAGCCGCGCGTCCACCATCGGCGACGATTCATCCACCCGGCGGCCCACCCGCGAAACAATCCGGTCGATAATCTGCAGCAGGTGCGCATCGTCGCGAAACCGCACATTGGTCTTGCTCAGCCGCCCCTTGCGCTCCACAAACACCACATCCTTGCCGTTCACCAGGATGTCGGAAACATCCGGATCGCGGAGCAGCGTCTCCAGCGGCCCCAGTCCGAAAATCTCGTCCAGTAGGTCCGACTGGATCCTCGACTGCTCGTCGAAGCTCAGCGGTACGCCTTGCCCGTGGATGATCTCGTCCACCAGCCCGGCCACCACCTTGCGCGCCTGCTGGGTGTCAACCCGCGAGAGCTTCTCCAGGTCCAGCTTGGAGATCAGTTTCCGGTGTATGTCCGTTTTGTATTTTTCCAGATCCAGCGTTTCTGTAAATGCGGTCACAGCCTACGACCTCTCCTTAAAACAGGTTCATCAGCTTCTTCTTCTTCACCGGCTTGTCCGGCAATCCCAGCGCCACCCGGGCCATCTGCCGGATCACCCGCGAAATCCCCGACTGCCCAATCGGAATCGGGCTGGCGTTGTTCTGCATATCGCGCACTGCGCTGAAATCGTTGGGCACCTTCCACTGCGGCTTGCGGGTGATGATCCGCGCGATGTGATCCTCATCCAGCCCCAGTGAGGACGCCTCATAGCGATTGAGCACAATCTCGAACTTCGGCGACTTGGAGGCAAAGAACTCTGAGGCCAGGCGGTTCGTATTGCGCAGTTCCGGAATGCTCACCTGGCTAATCAGGTAGATATTCGCCTTGGGATCGAACAGCACCGTGCCGGTAAGATCGAACCGCGATCCCGAATCCACCACCACGCAGTCGAACTCCTGCCGCGCAATCTGGATCAGTTTGTCCACCGCTTCCGTGGAGAACGGCACCGGAACCAGCTTCCCCGGAGCCGCCAGCACCCACAGCCCCGATTCATGCTGCACCAGCAGCTTGGTCAGGAAGTTCGCGTCCAGGCGGAGATAATTCTGCAGCGCATCCACGGTGGAATACTGCGGCACCAATCCCAGGTTCAACACCGCGTCGCCCAGCGGCAGGTCCAGATCGATCAGCAACACCTTCTTACCCGACTCCACCGCCGCCGCAATGGCAAAATTCGTTGCGATGGTGGTCACACCTGACCCGCCCTTCGCGCCCCAGAACATGCACAGCTGTCCGTCCGTCTTCTTGATCGACTGCACCGATATCCGGCGCGCCGACGCCCGCACCATGGCTTCGGCCATGGTCGCCCCGGTCACCGGTAAGCTTAGAAACTCCCTCGCCCCTGCCCGCATGCAGCGAATCATCAGCTCCGAATCCGATGCCTCCGAATACACCATCACCGTGGCCACGCAACTCGCGCACAGCGCTTCCACTACCTCCAGGGCGTACACCGGGTTGCTGTCCAGATCCACAATCACCACGTCGTGGTTCATCTCGATCAGCTTGGCGATCTGCGCCAGCTCCGGATAAAACGGCAACTGCCGCGGCGCCGCGCACAACGGACCCTCCAGCGCATACGCCACCGAGTTCCGGCGGCGGTCATCTGGACCAATCACCACGGTCGACAGAAGATTTGCTCCGGCATCGCCCGTGCCCTCAATCGCGTCTTCCGGGTCCATGCTCCATGCAATCTGCGCCATATGTATAGGGCCTCTGCTTCCCTGCTTCTTTTCCAAACTCTTGATCCAAAATCTGCCCTCAGCGGGCGAAAAACGAAATTAGCGTGCCGATCGCGATCGCCGGCACATAGGGCATCTTGCGCGCTCGCGGATTGGTCAGCACCAGCTCGGGATGCGCCAGCGTTCCGCGCTGTCTCCAGCCCAGCAACAGGTCTCCGGATCCCTTGAGCATCTCGCCCAGAAAGCCGCCGCACAATGCCCAGACCAGCGCCATGACGCCCCCCGCCAATCCCGTGATCACCAGCGCCAGCACCAGCTGCGCGGGACCTACCCACGCCCCGATCGCGGCGCATAGCTTCACATCTCCCATGCCCATGCCGCCCAGGGCGAACAACACTCCAAAAACCAGTGCGCCCAGCCCCAGTCCTTCGAGGCTCTGCGCCACTCCATGCCACCCGTGCAGCCACGCCGACACCCCTACCCCGGCCGCCAGGAACGGCAGCACCAGCCAGTTAGGTATGCGCCTGCTGCGCAGATCGGTCCACGTGGCCACTGCGAGCACCGCGACAGTTGGCCACCACGCCACTGCATGAATTGACATTCCGTCTTCCCTACCGGATCCCGGTCAGGCAAAAAACTGACACCAGGCCCAGCGCAATCGGCGATAACACCAGCCAATACAGCACGTTGCGCATGGTGGAACTCTGGATTGCGGGAATCGTGGCCGTGGCCCCCGCCAGAATCGCTAATGTCGGCCAGAGAATCATGTTCTGCATGCACCGACCTCCTCATGAATCGAATTGCCCTATGATCTGCAATCGGAGGTCCAAAGCAATGAATGCAGCTAAACCTTTTGCATGCAGTATATTGCCACTCATTCACCACACCTGGTGTCCACTTTTGTTTACAGCTGAAACCCTTCGTGCAACAGCCGGACGACAGGTGTCGCCGCCCGTATGCTACCCATGTGCCAACTTGTGAACTTTTGTTGTATTTACGTCGCCGGTCTTGGCCGATAAGGTGATTACATTCTTCGGAATCAAATTCAGGAGTTTGCACCCGTGATACGTGTAGGCCTTTATTCGCAAGATTGCGCGCTGCAGCCTTTGCTCTCCTCCGCCATGGGCAAGGAATTCGAGTTTCTGTTCCAGTCCGATGAAGACGGAATCCGTGGCATCCTGGAGCAGGAAAATTGCGACGTTGTCATTCTCGACCTGAATTCCAATCACGCGGGACTCAAGGATCGCATTGAATGCGCCACCCAGCTGGTAGCCGAAAGAGTTACCCTGCTGGTCCTGGCGGATGACAATCTCCGGGCCACCGCAGGCGAACTGGTGCGCGAAGGCGCCTACGGGTATCTTCGCCGTCCCCCTTCGGTCCGCGAGCTTCGCCTCATGCTGCGCCGCGCCTACGGAGACTCCACCCTGAAGGACGCCACCGAGGAGATCGCTCCGGAAATCGTTCCGGAACTCGCTTCACCAGCCGCCCGCGATCGCATGGTTGGCTCCAGTGAAGCCATGCAGAACGTTCATCGCCTGGTCGATTGCGTCACCCGTATCGAGGCATCCGTCCTGGTGGTCGGCGACAGCGGCACCGGAAAAGAACTGGTGGCCCGCGCGATCCACAACCGCGGACCCCGCGCCAAGCGGCCTTTCGTCGCCGTGGCCTGCGGCGCCATCCCCGAAACCCTCATTGAAGCTGAGCTTTTCGGCCACGAAAAAGGCGCTTTCACCGGCACCGTCGGGGCACGTGAAGGCTACTTCGAGCAGGCTGCCGACGGCACTCTCTTCCTCGATGAAATCGGTGAGCTCACCCCCTATACCCAGGTCAAACTCCTGCGCGTCCTGCAACAGCGCGAATTCAACCGCCTGGGCAGCAATCGCCTCATCCCCCTGCGCGCCCGCATGGTCTTCGCCACCCACCGAAATCTCGCCGAAATGGTGGCCCAGGGCAAGTTCCGTCAGGACCTCTACTACCGCATCAACGTGATGACCATCCAGACCCCTGCCCTCGCCGACCACCCCGAGGACATTCCCCAGATCGCCACCCATTTCCTGCGCCAATACGCCGAGTCCTTCCATAAGCAGGTGACCGGCATCGCTCCCGACGCCATGGCCACCCTGCAAAATCACGCCTGGCCCGGTAATGTGCGCGAACTCGAAAACGTCATGCAGCAGGCCATCATCATGGCCCAGGGCAAGGTGGTTACCGCCGAAGACCTGCCCGCTAACCTGCGCGAAGATGTAGCTGTCGACATCGAGTTATCGCTCCCCTCGGGCTCGTTCGAACGCCAACTCCGCGATTACAAGATCAGGCTCGCCGAAACCGCCGTCCGCGACCACAAGGGCAACAAAACCATGGCCGCGCGCAGTCTCAGCATCTCCCGCGCTTACCTGCACCGCCTCATCCGGCCCAGCGATTCCGGTTCGTTCCTCGAGCAGGTGGATCTCGAACCCATGGCCGCCAGCCGCTAGACCGATTCCACGATCCCTGCCCTTCCGGCATCCCTGCCGCCCCGATACGCCATAATTTAAGTGTCATGGAACTCACCGGAACCTCATTCCTCGGCTCTCGCCGCGGCTCTCCGGGCGGACAGCCGTTTCAAGCCCACAATCCCCAAACCGGCGCCGCTTTCGAACCCATCTATTCGTCCGCCACCCTCGCCGATCTTGATCACGCCGCGCAGCAGGCTCACCAGGCCTTCTCGGGCTACAGTCAGCTCCCTGGAAAAGCCAAAGCCTCATTTCTGCGCCGTTGCGCCGACACCCTCGACCGGGAAAAAGACACACTCGCCCAGCGCGCCCACCTCGAGACCGCGCTCCCTATGCCGCGCCTCCTCGGCGAAGTCGGGCGCACCTCGGGCCAACTCCGCCTCTTCGCCTCCGTCGTGGAAGGAGGCTCCTGGGTCAACGCCCGCATCGATCCCGCGCTCCCTGAACGCCAGCCCCTTCCCCGCGCCGACATTCGCTCCATGCTGCGCCCACTCGGGCCCGTCGCCGTCTTCGGCGCCAGCAATTTCCCCCTCGCCTTCTCCGTTGCCGGCGGAGATACCGCCTCCGCCCTCGCCGCCGGCTGCCCTGTCATCGTAAAAGCGCATCCCGCGCACCCCGGAACCTCCGAGCTGGTGGCCGCTCTCCTCACGGAAGCCGTTGCCGCCGAATCCCTCCATCCCGGCGTGTTTACCATGCTCTTCGACGCGGGCACCGAAATCGGCGCCGCCCTCGTGCAGCATCCGCTGGTCAGCGCGGTAGCCTTTACCGGCTCGCTCCACGCCGGCCGCGCTCTCATGGACCTCGCCGCCGCACGTCCCCACCCCATCCCCTGCTTCACCGAGATGTCCAGCGGGAATCCCGTCTTCGTGCTTCCATCCGCCCTTCGCAAGGGACCCGCGGAGCTGGCGAAGAATCTCTTCAGTTCGTTCACCCTCGGCGCCGGCCAGTTCTGCACCAAGCCCGGCATCGTGCTCGTCCCCGACGCGCCCGAATCCCAATCCTTCTTCGACGAATTGAAATCTCTAGTCGAAAAATCCGAGCCCTTCCACCTGCTCACCGCCGGTATCGCTAAGACCTATGAAAAGGCGAGCGCGGAACGCGCCGGCCAGGTCGAACTCGCCGCTGCCGGCTCCAAGGCCGAGCCTTCAATGGGATCAACGGCCCAAGCCAAGCTGTTTGCGGCAAATAGCCAGGAATTTCTCTACGAGACTGGGCGCGGGTCAAACGAACAGGGCCTCTCCGAAGAGATCTTCGGACCGAACACGCTGGTCGTGACTGGCGATGAGATCGACCTGAAGCTCATTGCTCAAGGACTCTCCGGCCATCTCACCGCCACCCTGCTCGGCGACGAAGACGACCTCCTCGCCCATCGCGAGCTGGTCCAAGTCCTCGAGCAGAAAGCCGGGCGCCTCATCGTCAACGGATTCCCCACCGGCGTCGAAGTCAGCCACGCCATGGTCCACGGCGGTCCCTACCCCGCCACCTCCGACCCCCGCTTCACTTCCGTCGGAACCCAGGCCATCTACCGCTTTGCCCGGCCAGTCTGCTATCAGAACTTCCCCCAGCCGCTTCTGCCGTCCGAACTTCAGGATTCCAACCCTCTGGGCATCGCTCGCCTGCGCGACGGGAAACCTGAGCACCCATAGCTCCGCCGATGGAACTCATTTCCAAACCGCGCCGTACAGGACCGCAGGCAGCTTCCGGGCCTACAATGGGACGTTCGGGCTCCTCCAACTCCGGCCCCCTTTTCCGGGTTCTTTACCTCCGCTATTCCACGAGGATTTGCATGATCATTCGTAGCTCCGTCCTGTTGCGATTCGCTGCCGCTGCGGCCTTCGCATGCCTGAGTTTTGCGTCTGCTCCCCTCGCCCGTGCCCAGCGCCTCCCGCAGACCATCCGCCCCGAGCACTACGCCCTCACCCTCGCGCCCGATCTCAAGGCCGCCTCCTTCACCGGCGTCGAACAGATCGCCCTGGACGTGAAGGAGCCCACCTCCAGCGTTACTCTCAACTCCCTCGAGATCGAATACCAATCCGTCACCATCCGCGCCGGCGGAAACGAACAGACCGCGTCCGTCTCCAGCGACAAGGAGAAGGAACAGACCACCTTCACCTTCCCGCGGCAGATCCCGGCGGGAAAAGCAACGCTCTCAATCCACTACACCGGCATTCTCAACAACGAACTCCGCGGCTTTTATCTCTCCAAAACCGCTCACCGCAACTACGCCGTCACCCAGTTCGAATCCACCGATGCGCGCCGCGCTTTCCCCGGCTTCGACGAGCCTGCCTTCAAAGCCGCGTTCGATATCACCCTCATCGTTGACAAGGGCGACACCGCCATCTCCAACACCGCCATCGAGAGCGATACCCCCGGACCCGGTGCCGATAAACATACGTTGAAATTCGGCACAACTCCCAAGATGTCCACCTACCTGGTCGCCTTCCTGGTGGGCGATTTCCAGTGCACGCATGGCGAAGAAGACGGAGTGAAGATCGGTGTCTGCTCCACTCCCGACAAGGTGCAGCTCACTCACTACGGTCTCGAAGTAGCCAAGTACGTTCTTCACTACTACGACGATTACTTCGGCATTCACTATCCGCTGAAGAAGCTCGACCTCATCGGCCTTCCCGACTTCGAAGCGGGCGCGATGGAAAACTTCGGCGCCATCACCTATCGCGAAACCGCGCTGCTTATCGATCCGAAAACAGCTACCATCGGCGCCCAAATAGAAGTCTCTGAAGTCATCGCCCACGAAATGGCCCACCAGTGGTTCGGCGACCTCGTCACCATGCAGTGGTGGGACAACATCTGGCTCAACGAGGGTTTCGCCACGTGGATGGAAACCAAGCCAGTGGCCGCGATGCATCCGGAGTGGAACATCGACCAGGAAGAAGCCGCACAGCTCGACGGCGTGCTTGACCTGGATGCGCAGCCAACAACGCGGGCGATTCGCGCCAAGGCAGACACCCGCGAGGAGATCGAGCAGATGTTCGACGGCATCTCGTATGGCAAGGCCGGCGCGGTGCTGAACATGGTGGAGAACTATCTGGGCAAGGAGACGTTCCGTAAGGGCGTATACAACTACCTGGCCGCGCACCAGTACGCGAATGCCACGGCGGAGGACTTCTGGGGCGCGCAGACGGCGACGAGCCACAAGCCCGTGGACAAGATCATGGAGAGCCTTGTGTCCCAGCCGGGCGAACCGATCGTGACATTTGGCGAGCCGGCCGGCGGCAAGGTCGAAGTGTCGCAGCGTCGATTCTTTCTCAGCCCCAGCATCAAGACCGGCCCGGCGCAGAAGTGGACAATTCCGGTGTGCTTCAAGAGCGGCGCGGAACCGGATTGCAAGCTGCTGGCGCCGGGTGCGACCAGCCTGAACGCTCCCGCGGGCTCGCTGTTCTTCGCCAATGCGGGTGGACGCGGATACTATCGCAGCGCGTATCCGGCGAACAAGTATGCGGCGCTGGTGAAGGAGGTCGAGACGGGCCTGAAACCGACGGAGCGCATCGACCTGCTGGGCGACGAGTGGGCGCAATTGCGAGCGAATGACGCCACGGTGGGCGATTATCTCAATCTCGTTGAGGCGGTGAAATCGGACCAGAACTCGCAGGTGATCTCGACCGCACTGAACTCAGTGGGATCGATCTATGAGCGCGTAGCCGCTACGCCGCAGGAACGAGCTGCGATTGCGGAATGGTTGCGCAATAACTTCGGGCCGGAGTATGCCCGGCTGGGGCCGCCGGCAGCGGAAGACTCATCGAACAAGCGCGAACTGCGATCGACCCTGTTCCACGTGCTGGGGTTTGATGGCAAGGATCCGTCGGTGCTGGCGCAGGCCAAGGAAATCGCGGAGAAGTATCTGAACGATCCTGCTTCGGTGGACCCCACCCTGGGGCAGACGGCGCTTTCGGTTGCGGCGCGCAATGGCGACGCGGAGTTGTTCGATAAGCTGCAGCACGTGTATGAGACCTCCCACGTGCCCGAACTGCAGGACGGCGCGCTGCGACTGCTGGCGCGCTTTGAAAACCCCGAGCTGGCGCAGCGGGCCATGGACTATGCCATCTCCGACAAGGTGCGCAACCAGGACGCCGCCATCCAGTTCGCCATCGAGCTGTCCATGCCCGCTACCCGCGACCAGGCCTGGAAGTACGTCCAGGATCACTGGGACGCCATTCACGCGCTGCTTACCCCGGAGTTGGGCAATGCCCTGGTCGGCTCTACCGGCTCCTTCTGCTCCGCTGAGGCGCGGGACGATGTCCAGCAGTTCTTCGCCGCGCACAAGGTCGCTTCCGCAGACCAGGCCATCAAGCACTCCATCGAGCGCATCAACGGCTGCATCGAACTGCGCCGCCTGCAGGAGCCCAACTTGGAAAAGTGGATTGCAGCGGCCCACCCTATGTGATCGCCGGCACAGCCGGCCTGGCGCTCTCCGGCCTCAATAGATTTCTCGTCTTATGATGTTCCCCGCGCGTCGTACGGCACCCTGCAACACCCCTCAACAACACCAGCCCAGAGTTAACCAGAAAATTAACAATTTCCAAATTAATTTTCCATAGCACCAAATCTGGTACAGTCCTAATAAGATCCATTGCAAGAACAACATACTGTGGATCCGCGCGACGGATTGGTTCACCAAATTTCGCTTCAAGGGTACAGGGGCACAGTCCTGGGATGGAGTCGCCAGGGAAGTGCGGATCAAGTTCCCAGCTTAAAAAGCCCATCCCCTTATAGAATCTCCGCCTCTTCCAGCGAAGGCGAAGCACATAACGACCCCGACTCCGCCAGGCGGATCAGCCGATGAAGGTATCCGCGAGAAATGCAAAGGCTGCGCGCGGCCAGCGTCTTGTTCCCGTTGTTCTCCCGCAGCGCGGTTTCCGCCAGCTTGATCTTGTACTCCCGCAGTTGCCGCTCAAACGACCCGCCGGGCACGCAATCCGCTTCGTTGGCCACTGCTTCTTCGTGCAGATTGCGCGGCAAATCCTCCGCCTGCAGCATGGTTCCGGGCGCCAGGATGATCGCTCTTTGCACAACGTTTTCAAGCTCGCGCACATTTCCCGGCCAGTGGTACTCCTGAAGCAAGAGCAACGCCTTGTCCTCAATCCCCACCATCGCCTTCTGGAAGAGTTGCGAATAGTGCCGCAGAAAATGCATGGCAATCTGGGGAATGTCCTCGGCATGCTCCTGCAGCGTCGGGGTTTCGATCTTCATCACGTTGATGCGGTAATAAAGATCCTGCCGGAATTTCCCCTGCGCCACCATCTCGCTCAGGTCGCGGTGCGTGGCAAAGATCAGCCGCGCCCGCAGCGGAACCAGCCGGGTGCTCCCAAGGCGGCTGAACTCCCTCTGCTGCAATACCCGCAGCAGCTTCACCTGCGTATACAGGCTCAGTTCGCCGATTTCATCCAGGAACAGCGTGCCGTCGGCCGCCTGCTCGAAAAATCCTTCGCGCGCCCCTACCGTGCCCGTAAACGCGCCCTTCTCATGCCCGAAAAGTTCCGCTTCAATCAGCGTCTCAGGGATCGCCCCGCAGGCCACCGCGACAAATGGCCGCCGTGCCCGTGCGCCCCGCTGGTGAATCGCCCTGGCCACCAGTTCCTTGCCGGTTCCGCTCTCCCCCGCTACAAGTACCGACGCTTCGATATCCGCTACTCGCTCGATCAGTTGCGCCACCCGCTGCATGGTGTCGCTGCCGCCGATCATCTGCGTGCGCTCGACCGCCGCTTCTTCCAGCCGCTCCTGGGCCGGTCCGAACTGCTGTTTGCGCAATGCATTCTCGTGGGCCCGTCGAAGCAGCACCCGCAAATCCCGCAACGACGGGGGCCGACGGCAGTAGCTATACGCTCCGCCTCGCACCAGTTCGTTCGCGGTCACGCGCAGACCGTCGTCCGCCAACACCAATACCGTCACCTGCGCCGCAATCAGACGGCGCGCACACTCGATCCGGTCCTTCAGCGGACCATCGTGCGAGTTCAGGTCGAGTACCACCACCGTACAGCCTTCTTCATCCAGCAGGTTCCTCATCCCGCTTTCGCTGGATTCAAGGAAGAACTGGAATTCGTTGCCCAACCCCGAAGACAACAATGGCTGCAAAGCACAGTCTTGCGTGTAGAGTCCAATTCGGATCACTTTGGGGAACTCCAATTTGTAAAGCTAAGCAATGAGGCTAAAGTACCACTGCAGCATAGTAAATACAACGAAAAAGCTACATCGGTAACTACTTAAGCGGTAACCTACGTAATCAGCACCACTGTGTCCATTTGTGACAGCAAACGTGTAATCAGGCGTACACACTCCCGCTCGGTCAATCCAATAAGTACCACGTTTTCAGCACATTCTCCTGCCTAGCGCTTTGGAACCCGGATTGCACCTTGTAGGGGCGACGAGTGGAAGTCACAGTCCCCGCGCTCGGGATCACTGCACAATCGGCAAGTGGGCTTGCTTGGAAAGTAACGAAAGTACCACGGATGGGATCGATAGCCCGCAATACCCTTCCACCCCATGATGAGTCGTCCGGGGCACGGCGCGTCGGCTGCTGTGCTGCGCGGCCATCAGGATGAGGAACACTTAGACGTTATGCTACAAAGCTTGGGGATTAACCAGATCGAGACGGTGAATTCGGGACCCAGGGATGCCCTCGGGGCCAACGTGCTCTCAGTCGCCCTGATTGGGCCCGATGAGGGACGGCGAAGTGCCGTCGCCGGCGCCCTGTCCGGTGCGCCTTGCCACATTGCCCAGGAGTTCTCGTCCTATCCCGCCCTGGACATGGTGCCCCGTCTGGCCAAGCTCAACCTCGACGTTCTCTTTCTCGACCTAGACAGCAATCCCGAATACGCCCTCGAACTGGTGGAGACGATCTGCGCCGTGTCCCAGACCACCGTCATGGTCTATTCCGCTCGCCTCGACTCCGAAGCGATGCTCAACTGCATGCGCGCCGGGGCTCGCGAATTCGTCACCTTCCCCATTACCCCCAACTCCATCGCCGAGGCTATGATCCGCGCCTCCGCCCGCCGCACCGTGATCCGCACCGGCGCCAAGGCCGACGGCCGCCTCTGCGTCTTCTGCGGCGCCAAAGGCGGCGCCGGCGTCACCACCATCGCCACCAACTTCGCCGTCTCCGCTGCCCACGAGGCCTCCGGCAGCAAGGTGCTGCTCATCGACCTCGACCTGCCTCTCGGCGACATTGCTCTGCAACTCGGCATAAAGCCGCAGTACTCCATCGTCGACGCCCTGCAGAACTTCGCCCGCCTCGATGCCAACTTTCTCTCCCGCATCGTCGCCCGGCACAGCTCCGGCGTCTGCGTGCTCGCCGCCCCGGGAAACTTCGTTCCCTACGATCTCTCCCCTGATGCCGTGAACAAGCTCCTCCAGCTCGCGCGCCAGGAATTCGATTGCGTGGTGGTGGATACCGGTTCCAGCTTCCACCTCAAGCGCACTTCCCTCTTCGGCTCGGAAGCCATCATCTACCTCGTCTCGCAGGTCGGAATCGCCGAGCTCCGCAACTCCAATCGCATCGTTTCCGAGCTGTTCCCCTCCACTCTGCCCAAACTCGAAATCATCCTCAATCGCTATGCCTCCTCATCCCTCGGAGTCGACGAGGAACACATTACCCGTGCCCTCACGCGGCCCGCGCAGTGGCGCATCCCGGAAGACAAAGCCACATTCATCCTGAACCAGAACACCGCAACCCCCCTGGCCCTGGGCGACACACCTGTCTCCCGCGTCATCCGCCAGATGGCCCGCACCGCGTGCGGCATCACCGCTGAACCGGAAAAGAAAAAGAAGATCATGGGCCTGTTTTAAGCGGAGCCAATTTCGCTCCGCCGCAGTTTTTTTTGAGATTTTGATTTCTACTGAAAGGAGATCGCTATGGACTCTACTATCGTCCGCGTCATTGCCGGGGTGCTGTTCGCCCTGATTTTGGGCCTGGTCGTTCTGCGCCGCCGCTCTCGGGCCAGGTAAGCACCGGCTCGGCATTCCCGCTCGACCTGCGGAGGACCCTGTACTGGTTTGCAAAGGATCGCTCTCTCCGCAAGGCTCGCGCGTGCCATTGCACCATCGGCGCCAGCTCGTCCGGAAAGAAATAAAACGCAGTTCCCCAGTCTGAAGAAAGAATGCTTGGAAGACTTGAGTTGCTTGGTTGAGTGCTCTTCCTAAAGGATGGAAAAAGATGGATACCCGGCGCTTCTGCGTATACAACGAAACCAACGAGTGCTTCCTCAGTCTCGGAGTCACTGTCGGCAACAACACCCGCGCCCAGCTCAAGGGCATCTTCGGAAAAGGCCCCTTCCAGTTCTACGAGGGAAGCTGGATCAACCGCCCCAGAGGTATCCGTACCGTAGGCCTGATCTCCCCTCGCGATCTCATCTATCTTGACGATCGGCAGCGAGTGGTAAATGTGGTTGAATCGGTCCCCAGGTTCTGCGTTGCGCCTTTTCAACAGGACGCGGCCAGCATTCTCGCTCTGCCCGTCAGCACCATCGAGTCCTCGCAGACACAGTTGGGCGACCAGCTCGTCATCTGCGTCACCGAGGAGATGGAGATTCGCCTCCGCCGGATGGACCGCTCCGCCGATGAAATCGACCTTGGCCCCTCCAGCGGACCTTCCGCCGCGGTCAGAACCTGGTTGGCCCAGTCCCCGGAAAAGGATCGCCGCATCGCTCCGCGCAAGCGCTGGCCCCACCTCGCCGCCATTGACACCGACGATTGCGCCGTGGTCGCCCATTCCATTCGCGACATCAGTACTACCGGCCTCTACCTGGTAACCGAGCAGCGCTGGCCCCTGGGTACCCGCGTTAAGATGAGCCTGCAGCGCACCAATGGCCTCGATGACGCTTCCATGATCCCCACCACCGTCGAACTCCGTGTCAGCCGCTGGGGAGCCGATGGCGTCGGCCTGGAATTCGTTACCGCCGACGTGGAGCACTCCGCCCTGGTTTCCATGCACGTGCGCTGAACTTCCGCCGGCCCCACAGCGCAGGTTTGAAGCGGCACCACTTCAGTGGCGCCGCATGCACGACTTCAGTCGCGCCGTATGTGGCTCAAAAATGAATGTGGGCTTTACAGGCTGCGGAAAAACGCCTCCGGATGGGCAAGGCGCGTAGGGTCGCGACTTCAGTCGCGCCGTATATGGCCCAAAAAGATTGTGGGCTTTAGCCCCTGCCGGCTCAGTTCCTGATCTCCACCATCAGCCGCTCGATCTCAAGCTTCTGCGCGGCATCCAGCGGCAGCAGCGGCGATCGCGCCCGCCCGCCATAATATCCATTGAAATCGCAGGCATACTTCACCCCGCTGATGCCCAGTTCGCCCACCACGCGCTGGCTCGGCCTGGCGATGCGCTGCTGCTTCTCCGCCGCCAGCGCCCGGTCGTGATCCTTCCATGCCAGGTATATCTCCTGGCAGGCCTGCGGCGCGCACGCCGCAAATCCCAGCACCGCCCCGCTCGCCCCCGCTTCCAGCGACTCCAGCAGCGTGCCGGCGCTCCCCGTCAGTACCTGGAACCCGATTTCCTTGGTACGCGTTTTGATTGCCGGAGCGGGAGGCGCCACGGCCGTCGCAACGCCGCCGCTTAACTCTGCGGCGTGCACAAAACTGCCGGTCGCCGCGGGCTTCGCAGCAAGCATCCTGCCGGTCACCGCCTCGAACACCGGCGTCACCGTCACCGTCCGCCGCGGTGCTTCTTGAGTGGACTCGACCAGCGCCCGAATCCGCTCCACGCTTCCCGTGGAATCTTTGGTGGCGATGATGTTAGGGTGCTGCGTCAATTCCGCAATCACTTCCACCGGAAACGGATACGGCACAAACTTCGGAATGTTATAAAGCACCACCGGCAGCGGCGAACGATCTGCCACGCTGCGGAAATAATGCAGAACCGCCGCGCTGCTCATCAGGGGGGCATAATACGTGGGCGTGCGCACCAGCACCGCATCGTATCCAGCTTCGGCCGCCGCCTCCGCCAGGTCCACTGTGGATCGCACGCTCTCCCGGCCCACGCCGGCAATCAGCACCTTCTCCGGGGCGGTCGCCGCGGCAGCCACCCGCAACACCTCTTGCGATTCCGCGTCGTTCAATTCCACCGCTTCGCCCGTTGAACCCAACACCACCATCCCCGACAGCAGGCTGCGCGAATACCGTGCCATGTTGGCTTCGATCTTCCTGAAATAGACCCGCTCGTCGGAGTAAAACGGCGTAGGAACCGCGGCGAAAATTCCTTCCATCAACATAGGCTCATTCTACCCGGCGGGCGGCTCTCCCAAGCCGCTGAAACGCCGTCAATTGTGGATTCCCCCCGCCGCGTGTACTTTAGTGAATAGAAATCACCCTAGATCGAGGATCAGCTTCCCCCAGAATCAGGAGTTCGACTGATGGCAACAGACTTCATGATGAACGAAGAAGATACCGGCGGCAGCAAGCTCTTCCGGCAAGCGCTCTTGTTCTTTATGCATATGGCGATCGCGTTGGGCGCGTGGGTGGCATTGATGCTCGCGGGATACGCCCTCAATCCGGCCTCGGTCTCGCAAATGGTGATCCTGGGGCTCTCCATTTTGGTGCCGCTGATCGTAGGCGCTCTCGTTGCCCGGGCCAAGCCCAATGAAATGGCCGCGCAGGTCTGGTTAGCCGGCCTGATCTGGCTGCTCATCATCAGCCTCTGGATCCTGGACATGCCCACCGGGCCCAACGCCTGCTTCCAGTGCGGCGCCACTGAAAAGCTGACCCGCACGCTCTTCGGTCTCCCCGTGCCCAGCGGTCTCATCGACGATAACGGCCCCTTCTTCGGCACCTGGCCTGCCGCCGCGCTGTTTGGCTACGCCATCGGCGCCCGCCTGTCGCTGCGCCGCCGCAAATCGGAATCCTGACCCCACAACCGCTCGTGCCCCATCTTCGCGCCTTTTTTCTGGCTCGAGGGTGGGAAACCACTGCGGACCCCGCCTACTCCGCCAGCGCCGCTCCCGACTCCGCCACCGCCGCCATAGGAAAATTCCGGTCTTTGTCGCCCTCTTTGAGGACGAAGGACAATGGCACCCGGTGCTGGTCAAAAAACGCATCCGCCCGGGCTGCAACCGAAAGCCGCTCCTCGCTGCCCAGCCTTGGCGACAGCGCCTTGAAGTCCGCTTCCAGCAGCCGCTGGGCGGCCGTTCCCCCTTGTAGCCCGGCAAGATAGAAGTAGTAGTACGCCAGCGAAGCGTCGGCGCCGATCCCTTTGCCGTCCCGCGCCAGGATTCCCAGCAGCACCGTCGACCGCCAGTTTCCCGCATGGGAAGCATCTTCCAGAAGAACCCGCGCTTCCTCCTGCGGCTGCGCCAGCTCCGGGTGCCTCAGCAGTAACACCCCGAGCGAGTGTTTGCCCGGCACGTATCCTTTTCCCGCGGACAAGCGGAGCAGCTCGGCAGCCCGGCGAATATTGTGCTGGTGTCCCTCGCACTCCGAATACAAGTAGGCCAGGTCGTAGGCGGCCTCGGGATCGCGTAGCTTGGCGCCGGTTTCAAACCACTTTTCCCCGGCGCCTTTATCCACCGGCCCGCCGAGTCCGAAGTACTCCATGTCGCCCAGGAAGGTGGCGCCCAGCCCTGCGCCCTTATCCACCGCCTCGAGGAAGAGATGCCTCGCCGTGGATGCGTTCTTCCGCACTCCCATTCCCTTCAGATAACTCACGCCGAGGTTGATCTTGGCCCGCGACATCCCCGATGCCGCCGCCAGTTGAAACCAGTGGACCGCGCGTTCCAGGTCCACCCGCACGCCAATTCCTTTCTGGTAAAAGTAGCCGATCTGGTTTTGCGCCTCGGGGCTGCCGCCCTCCGCAGCCTTCTGGTACCAGTGCGCGGCCTGCGCCGGATCTTGGGGCACTCCCCGGCCCGCCAGGTAGGCCGCGGCCAATTCAATCTGCTGGTCCACGTACCCTGCGTCCGCACGCCTGCGCAGCTCGTCCAGCTTTCGATCTGCCGTGCCATGTGCGGGCGCGGCCACGCAAAATCCGCCGGGCAGCACCATCACACCGATTGCAATCAGGAACGTACGGGAAAACCTGCCAGCAAGGACAACGTTCATGGGCCCACCCGAGTCGCAACCCACCTGCGCAGCGGGACCGTCGAATCCCTGTCGCCCGGCCGAGCGCACACGCTCTCCGTCGGGCTGGCACAGGGACTATCCACACCAGGAGGATGCGTCCGCGGGGCACAAGCTTTGTCGTTGGCCTACATTCTAGGCCCGCTTTGTCTCAACGGAAAAGATTATTTCTGCGAACTTCAGCGCGGGATTCCGCCCCGGCGTCTTTCTCTCGCCCCCACATCAAAATTCCGTGCCCCATCCTCACGCCTCACTTCGCAACATACAAGGGTGGGAAACCACGAACCCACATCCCCAGACAGCTCCATCCCCCCGCCGCCTGCCCGGAGCCTCACCCACCGGCAATCGCCCCCACCACCAGCAGCGGCTCCCGTCCCTCCGCCACCGCGGCGGGCAATTCCGCATCCATGGCCTCGTGCGATAGATCCTCTTCGCAGGCAAAGAAGCGCAGAAACGGGCGGCGTTTTCCGGTTCCATAGTCGCGGATGGTCCCCCGCAGCATCGGGAATCGCTTCTCCACCGCGTCCAGCACCGACCCCATGCTCACCGGACGCACCACCTCCACCGTGACCTCATTGCCCACCCGCGCCAGGCTGCGCAGATGGTAAGGCAGGCACACCCGCACTGACGCTATACCCTGATTCTCCATATCCACCCGAGATATCGATCAAGAGCGGCGCGGACCCTTCGCGCCGCCTTAATCCCTATTCCCTATTCCCTGCTCGTACAGCGTCTGCACTTCCACGCTCAGCACCGCCGGCAGATTCTCAGCAATTGCCTGCCAGGTGTCTCCGCAATCCGGCGACATATACACCTGCCCCCCGGTAGTGCCAAAATAAATCCCGCACTTATCCAGCGAGTCCACTGCCATCGCATCCCTCAGCACGTTCACATAGCAGTCCTTCTGGGGAAGCCCCCTGGTCAGCGCCTCCCACTCGTTCCCGCCGCTCCGGCTGCGAAATACCTTCAGCGCGCCGTCAATGGGATAGTGCAGCGAATCGCTCTTGATCGGCACCACGTACAGCGTCTCCGGCTCATGCGCGTGCACGTCGATGCAGAATCCGAAATCGGTGGGCAGGTTCCCGCTCACCTCGTGCCAGCTATCGCCCGCATCGTCGCTGCGCATCACGTCCCAGTGCTTCTGCATAAACAACACCTCGGGCCGCGACGGGTGCATGGCAATGTGGTGCACGCAATGCCCCACTTCGGCCGTGGGATCGGGGATGAAGTTTGACACCAGCCCCTTGTTGATGGGCTTCCAGGTCTTGCCGCCGTCATCGGTGCGGAACGCCCCCGCCGCCGAAATCGCAATGTAAATGCGATCCGGGTTTTTGGGATCGATGAGGATGGTGTGCAGGCACATGCCGCCCGCGCCCGGCTGCCACTTCGGCCCGGTTTCATGGCCGCGCAGCCCTGCCAGCTCGTGCCAGCTCTCGCCCCCGTCGGTGGAGCGGAACAGCGCCGCGTCTTCCACTCCCGCATACACGGTGTTGGCATCGGTGGGCGACGGCTCGATATGCCACACCCGCTTGAATTCCCACGGATGCTGGGTGCCGTCGTACCACTGGTGCGTGGTCAGCGGCTTGCCCGTCTGCTCCGTGGTGTCATACGCAAACTTGTTGCTGGCCGACGTCGGCGGAAATGCCGGCGGCTTCTCGTCCGGATTGACTCCCGGCTGAAACCACGTCTTGCCGCCATCGTCCGACCGCTGCAGCACTTGCCCGAACCAGCCGCTGGTCTGCGACGCGTAAATGCGGTTGGGGTCCACCGGCGAGCCTTTCAGGTGATACAACTCCCAACCCGGAAAATGCGGACCGCTCACTTCCCATTTATCCCGCTTGCCATCCGCCGACAACACGAACGCGCCTTTGTGCGTTCCCACCAGCACCCGCACTCCACTCATCTATCGCCTCCACGCGGCCAGATTTGTTTTCAGGATTTTTTAGGCAACCGTTTCGAGGAAAGCCGCTGCGACATTCTTTCTCATCCCCTCTCGCCCCTTCAAGAGCTTTTTGTTGAATTCTTCCGTCGGGGCCATGAAGCGGTATCCTGAATCGCAACCCGGACCCGTATCCAGCCCGCGAGGTGCCCTCAATGCCCGATGAAAGAATCGACACCACCATCTATCAGGTGGTCATGAACGGCGAAGAACAATACTCCATCTGGCCCGCCAACCGCGACCTCTCCGCGGGCTGGACCGCTGTGGGCAAGCAAGGCACAAAAAACGACTGCCTCGCCTTCATCCAGGAAGTCTGGACCGACATGCGCCCCAAGAGCCTCCGCGACAAAATGAAACAAGCCGGCCAGTCCTAGACTCCCTACTCCCTATTCCCTTGTTCCCTGTTCCCTTGGTCCCTTGTTCTCACGGTCCCTTTTTTCCTTTCAATACCCGACAGCCTTCCCGTAACGGCTGCGGTGATCATGGCCTCCGAGGAGTTCGCCGGTTTTGGGATCAATGGCGATGCACTCGCCGTCGGACCAGTGATGGCGGGATTCGTTCAGAGCGTAACCCCTGGCCCGCAAAGCTCTCCTGGTGGCGGCGGAAAAGCCGGGCTCCAGATCCAACCGGTCTGGCCGGTACTGGTGATGGAAGCGCGGCGCATCTACCGCTTCCTGAATATTGAGTCCGCTCTGCGTAACAGAAAGGAAGATATTCCCCACCGTGGAGGCGACGCGCGCTCCGCCCGGCGAGCCGAGGACGAACCGCAGCTCGCCGTGTTGCAGCACAATCGTCGGAGTCATCGAACTGAGGGGGCGCTTTCCGGGGGCGATGGCGTTTGCCGGTCCCTGGATCATGCCGAACCGGTTGGGAATTCCCGTCTTCGCGTCGAAGTCGTCCATCTCATCGTTGAGCAGGAATCCAAGCGTCCCCGCGGTCACCGCCGATCCAAAGTCATTATTGAGCGTGGTGGTAACGGATACCGCATTTCCTTCCCTGTCGACCACGGAGAAATGAGTGGTGTCGGGAGACTCGATTCTCTGGCCCGCGGTCGCCGGCGCAGCCGGCAGAAAGCCTTCCGGACGCCTGAGCGCCGCGCTGGGAGTGGCTGCGTCCGCTGCGATGCCGGCGCGCCACGCCGCGGCGTATGCCTTGGAAATCAAGTTGTCGACCGGGATGCGATTGTAATCGGGATCGCCCAAATACTCTGCACGGTCCATGTACGCGCGACGGAACGCCTCAACAATAAGGTGCATCGAGGCAGGTGTGCGATCACCGAGTTTGCTCAGGTCGTAGCCTTCAAGAATATTGAGTGCGCTGAGCAGCGTGACGCCCCCGGAGGACGGCGGCGGCGAAGTGAGGATGGTGTAGTCATGGAAGCTGCCGACGATTGGCTGGAGTTCGACCACGTCGTAACGGGCAAAATCTTCGAGGGTCAACAGCGCCCCGCCCTTGTGAAGTTCGTCGACAAGTTCCTGCGCCATCTTGCCGTGATAGAAATCGTCGGGGTCGGCGGCGACGCGCTGGAGGGTGCGCGCAAGCTCGGGCTGCCGGAACGTGTCGCCCGTGCGATAGAAGTGCCCGTCACGCTGAAAAACGCGCCTGGAATCGGCAAATTCGGCAAGCCGGGGATCGGCCAGGTCGGAAGCTTCTTCATACGAGATCTGAAATCCCTCAGACGCCAGACGAATTGCCGGCGCCATTACGCGGACCAGCCCAAGCTTCCCGTATTTACGCTCAGCGTAAGCCAGGCCGGCGACGGAGCCGGGAGTGGCAATGGCGCGATATCCGGTAAGGCTCGCCCCGGGAATCACATTGCCCTTCGCGTCCTGGAACATGGTTTCAGTAGCGGCAAGCGGCGCCTTTTCACGAAAATTGATGAAGGTTGCTCGGCCATCGTGCGCGCGCAGCAACATGAATCCGCCGCCGCCGATGTTTCCTCCGATGGGATGAACTACGGCCAGCGCGAAGGCCGTCGCCACGGCCGCATCCACGGCATTGCCGCCCTGGCGCAGGATTTCCACACCGGCGTCGGAGGCCAGGTGATGCACGCTCACCACCATGCCGTGAGTCGCGCGCACCGGTTGCTCGCCGTGCCATGGCAGGATCTTGCGGGTTATCCACCATTGGAAGAGACAGGCGGATAGCGCCGCACAGGCGACCAGCACGCCTGCCCAGGTTGCCAGCGACTTTCTAATAGTCATGAGACGGCAGTATATCGCGGAAAACTCAGTCCGGCGCTCAATCGCTGAACCCGGCAGTGGGTCAGTTTGAGGTTGACCCACAGCCCGGACCGCGCCCGATTCCGTCACCGTCGTCCAGGTCTTCTACCCGCTGTTCCCTCGGTCCCTTGGTCCCTGCTTCTCGTGCTCTAAACTGAACAAGAGCACCTATGTCTTTCATCAGCCTTTTTGGCAGCCTGAACGAAGAACCCGAAAAGCCCGAAGAACCGCAGGAGCCGGAAGAAAAGAAATCCGGCTTCTTCGGCCGCATGCGCGATGCGGTCACGCGCACCCGCGAGTCCTTCAGCTCCAAAATCGAAGGCATCGTGGCCATGACGCGCACCGTGGACGAGCGCGACCTCGACGACCTCGAAGCCGCCCTCATCACCAGCGACATCGGCGTGCAGACCACCACGGAAATCCTCGACGCCCTGCGCGACCGCGCCCGCCGCCAGGCCATCAACGGTGGCGCCGAGCTCCGCGACCTGCTCAAGCAGCAGATCAAGGCCATTCTCGAAGCCCCGCAGCATCCCGTCGCCGCGCCTGCCGCGCCGCCCAAAGTCACATTCCTGGTTGGCGTCAACGGCACCGGCAAAACTACCACCAGCGGCAAACTCGCCGCGTGGTCGCGCGCGCAGAACCGCACCGTGCTCCTGTGTGCCGCCGATACCTTCCGCGCCGCCGCTATCGAGCAGCTTGAAATCTGGGCTTCTCGCTCCGGCGTGGAAATGATCAAGACCCGCCAGGGCGGCGACCCCGCGGCCGTCCTCTATGACGCGATCGGCGCTGCCAAATCCCGCAGCATCGCCGAGCTCTACGTGGACACCGCCGGCCGCCTGCACACCAAAACCGGCCTGATGGACGAGTTGGACAAGATGCGCCGCACCGCCCAGCGCCTTATCCCCGACGCCCCCCACGAGGTGCTGCTCGTGATGGACGCCACCACCGGCCAGAACGGCCTCCAGCAGGCCCGCCAATTCACGCAATCCGCCGGCGTCACCGGCATCGTCCTCACCAAGCTCGACGGGACGGCCAAGGGCGGCATTGCCGTAGCCATCGCCCGCGAACTCAAGCTCCCCGTCCGTTTCGTAGGCATTGGCGAAAAAATGTCCGACCTGCTGGAGTTCTCCGCCGAGGCTTTCGTCGACGGCCTGCTCGGCTGACAACATCACGCTGCGAGCAAGATGCCACGTAATCAGAGAGTAAACACCAGGGATCGTGCACTTCTGACGAGAGCCCGCGCTTTGCCATTTTTGGCCGTTTGACAGCTCACGCGTTACTCACGATCGTCTAACTCCGCTCGCGTCGCTGACTCCGCTTCCGCGACACAGCTTGTAAGCCTTCCTCACCAGCCCCACGGTCAACTCCTCAGCCAGCTCGACAGCCTCGTCCATATCCAGCCGTCCCTCCGCCACCAGCCGCGCCAGATACGCCGCATCGCTCCTTCGTGCCACATCGTGCCGCGCCGGAATCGACAAAAACGCCCGCGTATCGTCGTTGAACCCCACAGTGTTATAAAACCCCGCCGTCTCCGTGGTCGTCTCCCGAAACCGCCGCATCCCCTCGGGGCTGTCGAAGAACCACCACGGAGGCCCCAGCTTCAAACAGGGATAATGTCCCGCCAGCGGCGCTAGTTCCCTGCTGTACGCTGTCTCATCCAGCGTGAACAGAATGATGGTCAGATGCCGTTCATTGCCGAAGCGGCTCAGCAGCGGCCTTAGCGCCTCCACGTAGTTGGTCGGCGCCGGAATATCCGCGCCCATGTCGCGCCCATAGCGCGTGTAGAGTTGCGCATTGTGGTTGCGCACGCTCCCGGGATGGATTTGCATCACCAGCCCGTCCTCCAGGCTCATCCGCGCCATCTCCGTCAACATCTGCCCGCGAAAGATCTCCAGGTCCGCCGCGTACGCCGTGCCCTTGATCACCTGCTCAAACAAGCTGGCGGCGCTGGTCTCGCTCAGGTCTTCAGTAAACGCCGTCGGATGCCCATGGTCGGTGGCCGTGGCGCCCAGCGACTTGAAAAATGCGCGCCGCTCCTCGAGTGCCCGGAGATATCCCCGCCAGGTGAACGTATCTTCGCCTGTCAGCGCTCCCAGCGCGCTCACATGATCCACGAACCCCGGAAACTGCGGGTCCACCACCGGATCGGGCCGGAACGTAGGCAAAACCCGCCCCTTCCATCCCGAGTTCCGGATCGCCTCGTGATCCACCAGCATATCCAGCGGAGAATCGGTGGTCGCCAGCACCTCGATGCCAAACCGCTCATACAGCGCGCGCGGCAAAAACTCGGGCGTGGCCAGCTTTTCCGCGATTCGCTCGTAGTAGCGATCCGCCGTCGCCCCCGACAGTCTCTCCGTCAGGCCGAACAGCTCCTGGAATGCGTAGTCCAGCCACAGCCGCGTTGGCGTGCCGCGAAACAGGTAATAGTGGTTGGCAAAAATTCGCCACACCTCCCGCGGCTCCTCAATTTCTTCCTCCCCAATCCCCAATTCCTCCATGCTCACGCCCTGGCTATAGAGCATGCGGAACACGTAATGATCCGGCTGCACAAATAGCTTCACCGGATCGGGAAATGGCTGGTTACGCGCAAACCACGCCGCCTGCGTGTGCCCGTGAGGGCTGACAATGGGCAGCGCCCGAATGCCTTCGTACAGCCGCCTCGCAATCGCTCGCGTCGTCGCGTCCGCCGGAAAAAGCCTGTCCTCGTTGAGCAGCGCCACCCTGGTCCCCTTTCTTCCTCAACAGGTTCGCACTCCCCAGTATCATCCATCCGCCTGCCGCTCACCGGATATCATCAATCCAGCGCAACAGTGATCTCTGCAAGGATCCGATCTTCATGAGCATTCCGCCGCATTCTCCGGACGCGCAGTCCCCGTTCCGCCTCGACGGACGCCATGCCCTGGTCACCGGCGGCGCCAGCGGCATCGGCGAGGCCACCGCCAAAGAACTCGTCCGCGCCGGAGCCTTCGTATGGGTGGCGGACATCAATTTACCCGCGGCTGAAGCGCTCGCTCATTCAATTTGTCATCCTGAGGAAACAATTTGTCATCCTGAGCGAAGCGGGCCGCGGCTTCCTGCGGCCCGCGCAGTCGAAGGACCTGCATCTCCGGGTTCCGCGCAAGCCATCGCGCTCGACGTCACCAGCCCTGAATCCATCGCCTCGGCGGTCGCGCAAATTCCTCGTCTTGACATCCTGGTCAACAATGCCGGCATAGGCCACGTAGGCTCGATTGAAGCCACCGAGCCGGGGGATTTCGACCGCCTGCTCAACGTCAATGTTCGCTCCGTCTACCTGGTCACGCGCGCATTCCTGCCGTTGCTGTTGGCCGCGCAGGATGCGCATCGCAGCGGCGTCATCGTCAACATCGCTTCAGTGGCCGGCCAGGTCGGCATCAAGCAGCGCTTCGCCTATTGCACCACCAAGGGCGCGGTGCTCGCCATGACTCGCCAGCTCGCGGTGGATTACCCCAAAACCCTGCGCGTTAACGCCATCTGCCCCGGCACCGTGGAGACTCCGTTCGTCGAGGGCTACCTGGAAAAATTCCACAAGGACAACAAGGAGGAAGTTCGAGCGGAACTGCGCGCCCGCCAGCCCATCGGCCGCCTCGGTCGTCCCGAAGAAGTAGCCTCCATGGTCCGCTATCTCGCATCCGACGAGGCCGCTTTCGTCACCGGCGCGGCCATGGCCATCGACGGCGGCTGGACTGCCGCTTAGCACCAGAACCGAGCCCCATTCTAAAGACCACCAGACCCTTCAACCCGCAAACTGCGCCAAGGATCACGCATGAAGCTCATTTCCTACTCTTCCGCCGACGGCGTAATTCGCCCCGGCGCCCTGCTCCCTGACAACACCGTCCTCGCCCTCGGCGACACCTGGCGGGACACTCTCGGCGTCATCGCCAACGGCCTCAACATCCCCCCGCACAACAGCCCCGCATTGCCGCTCGACCAGGTCCGCCTGCACGCCCCGCTTGCCAATCCGCCCCGCATCTTCGCCATCGGCCTCAACTACCGCGACCACGCCATCGAGTCCGGCATGGAGATCCCCACCACCCCAGTCGTCTTTTTCAAGCTGCCCACCGCCATCGTCGGGCCAGGCGAACCCATCGTCCTCCCGCGCAATTCCACTCAGCCCGACTACGAAGCCGAGTTTGCCTTTGTCATCGGCCGCGGCGGCTACCGCATTCCGGCCTCCGCCTGGCGCGACCACGTCTACGGCTACACCATCGTCAACGACGTCTCCGCACGCGACGTCCAGTTCGCCTCCACTCAGTGGTCCATGTCCAAATGCTTCCCCAGCTTCTGCCCCCTTGGTCCCTCAATCGTCACCGCCGACGAAATTCCCGACCCGCACAATCTCCAGATCTCCCTCGCCATCGACGGCGAAACTCTGCAGAACTCCAACACAAGCGAACTTGTATTCAAGATCCCCGAACTCATCGAATACCTATCGTCCATCACGCCGCTGCTCCCCGGCGACATTGTCTCCACCGGCACCCCGCCCGGCGTAGGCCTCGGCCGCACGCCCAGGCGCTGGCTCAAGCACGGCGAAACCGTCACCATCTCCATCGAAGGCCTCGGCTCCCTCACCAATCCAGTTGAAGCCGAATAACGCAAAGCGGGCCGGCATTCCATCCATCCGGCCCCACGTACACTCAACTTGGTCGAGGCTGTCTTCGATGGAGCTTACAATGCGGGAAATACAACTTTGACGGATGAACGAGAGCTTCGGCAGAAGCTGCGCAAGATCGCAGCGCTATTCGAAGGCGCGACGACCGCCGGCGAGCGCAACGCGGCGGCAGCGGCAATCGAGCGTGTTCGTGCGGCACTGAGCGCCGCGGAAAAGACCGAACGAATCATCGAGATGAACTTTCGAATACAGGACCGCTGGGGACGGCGGCTTTTCCTGGCGCTCTGCCGCCGTTATGCCCTTAGGCCCTACCGGTACCCGCGCCAGCGGTTTTCCACCGTCGTACTGCGCGCACCCGAGTCCTTCATCAAAAAGACCCTCTGGCCCGAATACCTACAGATTTCCCGGGCGCTCGAAGACTATCTCAACGAAGCCACCGAACGGATCATTCGTGAAGAGGTTTTTGGCGATTCGACCGAAGCCGAGGAACGGCCCGAAGAACCTGGAAAGCAGCCGCCGGCTGTTGGGTTCTCAGTTGAAGTCGAAGATTGAGGCGGCGCGGAAGCGAAGAATATTTATCGGGTGCCTACTCCTCAACAACTCGACGCTCGGCCCACAACCACGCATACAGCCCCACGCCCGCGAAGCACACCACCGGCACCAGGTATGCCGCCTGTAATCCGCTCGCGTCCCTGAGCACGCCCATCACCTTCGTCAACGCAGCACCGCCCAGGATCGCCATCACCAGCAACGACCCCGCCGTCTTGGTCTTCTCGCCCATCCCTTTCAGGCCCATGGCGAAAATAGTCGGAAACATGATCGACATGAACAGGCTGGTAAGCAGCAAGCAGTGAACACCAAGCCAGCCCGGCGAAGTGAGCACGTCCATGGTGCGAAGGAAATCAACATACGACAACCACATTCGTGTACTCAACGTCATCCCACTGACTTGATGATTCAGCAATCTGTTAGCTACCTGGTTCGCCAGCTCACCCTGAACATGGTTCATTAGGCCACGAACAGCATGATTCAGGAGACTGATATTAACCTCATGTAGCGGCCTTAGAATCAATTCATCCAGCCACTTTGGGCGCGTTACCGCCACCAGGCCGAGGACCACGTTCACCATCGCGTAGAGTGCCAGCATGCGGCGCGCGTGGAAATGCCGCATCAGCCACGCTGAGCTAAACCGCCCCACCGCAAAAGCCGCTAAGGTGCCCGTCAGCATATACCCCGCGAATTTGTCGCCGACGCCGGTGGCCGATCGCACGTAGAGAATGAAATAGCTCCATGTGCCCACCTGCGCACCAACGTAGAGAAACTGTGCCAGCACCGCCATCACAAAATGCCGCTGCATCAGCCGCACATGCCGCGCCGGCCCCGCATCCTCCCGCGAGGCATCCTCCGCCGCCAAATCCGGAAACTTTATTGCCAGCACTATCAGTGCCCAAAGCAGCGCCACCGACCCCAGCACCACGTACACCGGAACCACCCGCAGCGTCTCCGCGTGCAGGTACGCCTGCATCGTTCCCGACGCACGCCGCGCCGCCGCTTCCGCCCCGCTTAGTTCCACGCCGGAAAAGATAAACACCGTCCCTACCAGCCCCGCCGTAATCGACCCTAGCGGATTGAACGCCTGCGAGAAATTCAGCCGCCGTTCGCTTGACTCGGCCGGCCCGAGTTGCGCAATGAATGAATTCGCACCGGTCTCCAGGAACGAAAGCCCGCTCCCGATAACAAATTGAGCGGCGACAAAATAGGCGTAGCGCCCCGCAAGCGCGGCCGGCCAGAACATCCAGCATCCCGAAGCCATCAGGATCAGCCCTGTCACCAGCCCAATCTTGTATCCGTAATGCCGCATGATCTGCCCGGCGGGAATCGCCAGCAGAAAGTAGCCAACGAAAATCCCAAGCTGCAACTGTGCCGCACCCGACCCATTCACCTCGAACGACTTCATGAACTGCCGGATCAAGATGTCAGTCAAATTGTTCGGAATTGCCCACAGAAAGAACAGCGGCGTAACCACCAGGAATGGCGCGATCCTGCCCTTCGGCACCAGCGGCGCAGGTCGCGCATGACCTAAATCGGATCCAGACATGACCGGGATACTTTCCAACGAAGATGCCCCCATTCGTCGCGCCGAAGGAGATCATGCGGCAAATCGATTTCCCTGCGAAAGAAAGCCGCAACGCGACCTGACCAGTTCTACCCGATCGCAGCACCCCATGGCAAAAGTTCCAATTGCATCCTAGCCGAGCGCCTGAGGAACTGCCGAATTAGGGCCGTGCCTCGAAAAGGGGCATAAGGGTGGTTTTCCCGTCGCAGGACTCACCGCTGGATCCTTCGCGTCAGGAATCAGTTGTACCCGCCGCGGCACGCCCGCCTCTCTGCGTGTGCACTCCCGTGAACAGCAGTCCCCGCGCCGAACTCTGAATCCTCATATTTATAGACACTTCCGAATGGCACGCCACTTGCTGCTCCCCTTCCCGAATCCCGGATCTGCCACAAATTCAAAACAAGGGAGACACCTTGACGTCTAGCTCCTGCCCCGGAACAGCGGGGCTTATCCGGAACCTTCAACTCATCCCGTGATGTGATAACGGACGCATCCGAGGAACAGGACTGACCGCATGATTGCAACCACCACCGCTCAGCTTTCTTTTGCTGTCACTGATTCCGTTGCCTCGCAAACCATCTCCCACCGACCTCGCCGGATCAGCCCCCAGGCTGGCCGCGCACTGGAAAAACTCAGTCACGCCATCGAATACCTGACCGACGAGTATGTGCACGCGTCCGGCTCTCACGTTCCCTCAGGTGCTCAGTTGCAAGCCATCCAGTTGCTCATGGCGATCCACCGGTGCGTTTACCTGGAGTCCCCTGAAATTCAGCCTTTCAGCGAGCATTGTAGAGTGCTCCTCCGCCAGCTCTTTGCATAAGCGCCCCTCCACGCTGAGTGTCTCGCTTTTCTGTTTTGCTTGCACCTGTTCCCCGAGGCTCTTCGGGCGTCTGCTCCGCATGAATCCCACGGGCCGGTATCGCGCGCGGCTCCCACTATAGGCCTCCCTAAAAAAGCACAAAGCCCGCTTCCACGGCGGGCATTTGCATGCATTTTTTTGGTAGCGCTAACGGGAATCGAACCCGTGTTTTAAGATTGAGAATCTCACGTCCTAACCCCTAGACGATAGCGCCACACTGCTCGGGGGCGACCCTTGCGGCCACCTGTCTAATGTAACAAAAAACTGCGCTTGCTCCAAAGATCCACCCAGCCGATTCCCCGCTCAGATCCCCAGCTTCCGCACTTCCTCGTTGTAGTACTTGCGGTAGAGAATCTCCCACTCCTGCGAGCCTTCCAGGATGATCTTGCGCTGCGACGCGATCTTCGCCCGCGCTGCGGTGTCGATCCGCGCCTCTTCCGTCAGCAGCCCTTCCAGCGCTTTACGAGCCTCCTGGCGAATGGTGTTGCGGTCTTCCATGAATCCCACCTGGTCCACGTCCGCCAGCGTATCCGCCACCGTGTGCGCCAACTTGTTCAGCTTGTCGCGGCTGATTCTCATAGCACCGCCTTGTATTTCTTGGCGAGCTCGGTCTTCACCTTCTTGAACATCTCGGCGTATTGCGCGCCGGATTTGCGCATCTCCTCCGAGTACGCGTCCAGAATCAGCCGGACTTCGTCGTTGATGCGGTCTTCGAGGGAAAGCTCTTCCGTGAGCGCCTGGATAACGCGCTCCTCGGTAGCTTTCAAGTCACTGGTAGTGATGAACTTGGCATCAACCAGGTGCTTGACCGTGCGGCGGCCTAGGTAACCAATGTATTCGCGGGAAAAGATCATGGACTAGGTTTCAGGATAGCGCATCGTGCCGCCGTCTGTACACCTCGCGCGCCCGCAATCCCTGCCCTCACATGCCGACCCAAATGCTCACCCGCTCGGTTCTTCCCCGCGGAGGCACATCCACGCCAACCGCCTTCCCACCGGCGCGCCGCAAGACCGTTCCATCGGCCGCTACCGCATCCATCTCGTACTCCACCACCGCCCCGCCCGCCGCATGTCCAGCCCACGAAAACGGGACCTCCAGCGTGCACTCATTCCCCGCGCTCGCTCCCACAACCACGGCCGCCGGCTGCGCATACGGCCCTTGCCCGCCAGGCAACGCAGGCGCCACCCGTGCCCGGCACACCAGCCTGGCTCCCGCTGCTGCCGGCGACCCGCTCGCCCACTGCAGCCGAATCGAATACACCCCGCTCGAAGTTTCACCCGCGCCCGGCAAATCCCCCGGAGCGCCCCAGGCGCAAGCCGTTCCCGCCAACCAAACCACAACCAGCGCAATGCGGATCCGCTTCATCGGAGTTCTCCGCATACGTTATCGGCGCGGCCATTCGAACCATCAGCCGCATCCCCACGCAACCGCCCAATCCGCGGTTACAAAAGTCAGCTCCGGTGCGGACACGTTTTGGCGTTGATGCACTCCTCCGCTATCCGCAGCCGCTCCACGGGCCGCCCGTGCACCAGGTGCTCTTCCACAATCTCCGCCGCGTCTTCCGGCTTCACCCCGCCGTACCACACCGCCTCCGGATACACCACCACCGTGGGCCCGTGCTCGCACTGGTCCAGGCAGCCTGACTTGTTGATGCGCACGCGATTTCCCAGGCCCGCGGCCTTGGCCAGCGCCTGCAACTGGGTGTGCAACTCGCTCTTGCCATCGCTGGTGCACGAGGGCCTCGGCGCTCCCTCGGGGCGAACATTATGACAAACGAACACATGGTGCTCAAACAGCGGCAATCGGGTCGTCCTCCTCTTCCCAGACTAAACGTCGGCATGGCAAAAATAACTTTCCACAGTCCACCCGCCCGCATCTGCGAAAATGAAGCTTTGACTATGAGCAAAGATAACCTCCTCGCGCTGAAAGACGACATGGTGGCCTTCATTGAAGGCCACGGCATGCGCCGCCTTCCCGGCTTCATCACCGAAGACATCTCCTCCGTCCTCTGGGACGGCCACGGCAATCCCGACGCCTGGAAAGATTTTGTGGAGATGGCCAAGCATGTCGGCGCTCCCTTCGTCACCTTCAGTGAAGTCACGCTCGAGCACGACGAGCTCGATGCTCTCATTGAAGAAGCCGGCGAAATGAACTTCCCTGACGAGGAAGCCACCGAGCTGGTGGAAGCGCAGTGGCTGCGCAAATATGTCGGCATGCTCGGCTACATCCAGCTTGGCTTTGTCTACCAGGGCCTCGCCTTCCTGCATGAAACCACCACCGAGTGGTACGAGCGCTATCAGTCGCTGCTCGAAGACATCGAGAGCTTTCACGACATTGTGATCGACGACGCCAACGGCGACGGCGAGGACGAGTAGACGCGGTGAGCGCGACCGCCGCAACACCCACTCGCGCTTATCCGCGCCAGCGCTGGGTGATTGCGCCCGCTCATCCTGAAGAGGCCGAAGCGCTCGCCCATGACGCCCACCTTCCGCTGGTCGTCGCGGAACTGCTCATCGCGCGCGGCATCTCCGATGCCCGGCAGGCGCACGCCTTCCTCAATCCCGACATCTCGCACCTGCACGACCCGCTCTCCATGCTGGGCATGCCTGCCGCAGTCGATCGCCTCGAACGCGCCATTGCCGCCCGCGAGCCCGTCCTGCTCTACGGCGATTACGACGTAGACGGCACCACCGCCGTGGTCCTGCTCAAGACTGCCATCGAAATGCTCGGCGGTCTTGTCCGCTTTCACGTGCCACACCGCATCAAGGAGGGCTACGGCCTGCAATCCAGCGTGCTGGAAACTGCATATGCCGATGGTGTCCGCCTGGTCATCACGGTCGATACCGGCATGCGCGCCTTCGCCGAAGCGGAAACCGCGCGCCGCCTCGGACTCGACCTCATCATCACCGACCATCACCTGCCCAGCGCCACCGACGCACTCCCTGATGCGCTCGCCATTCTCAATCCCAACCAGCCTGGCTGCCCCTATCCCGAAAAATCCCTCTGCGGCGCCGCCATCGCCCTCAAGCTCGCCCAGGCGCTGCTCGAACGCCGCGATCCGGTCCGCGCACGCCAGAAATCGCTTCCCAGTTTCCTCAAAATTGCCGCCATCGCCACCATCGCCGACGCCGTTCCCCTGCGCGGCGAAAATCGCACTATCGCCGCCATCGGCCTGCAGGAGTTGCGCCGTCCCGTCGGCGCCGGATTGCGCGCCCTCTTCTCCGTTGCCGCACTCGATCCCGCCGCCAAACCGCTCACCGGCTTCGACGTGGCCTTCCGCCTGGCCCCCCGCATCAATGCCGCCGGCCGCATGGACGTCGCTTCGCAGATCGTCGAGCTGTTCTGCACCCGTGAAGCCCCGCGTGCCCGCGAGATCGCCGGCCAACTTGAATTGCTCAACCGCCAGCGCCGCGAGGCCGAAGCCTCCGCCCTCACCGCCATCGAATGCCGCCTCGCCGACGATCCCGAGCTCGCCGCCAGCCGTCTGCTCGTCGTCGATGGACAAGGCTGGCATCGCGGCGTCATCGGCATCCTCGCCTCCCGCGTGGTCGAGCGCACCGCCAAGCCCGCTATCGTGGTCAGCGTTGAAGACAATATCGCCCATGGCTCCGGACGCTCCGTCGACGGGTTCCCCCTCCTCGAAGCCATCGAAACCTGCGGTGACCTGTTCACACGCTTCGGCGGACACGCCTTCGCCGTCGGCTTCGCCATGCCCGCGCAGGCTCTGCCCGAGCTCAAGCGCCGCCTCAACCTGCATGCCGCAGAACGCCTCGGCGCCCGCGAACCCGAGCACCTGCTGCGCATTCACGCCGAGCTTCCCCTCGACCGCATTACGCCTGTTCTCGCCGGATGGCTGAAAATGCTGGAGCCGCTCGGCCACGCCAATCCCGAGCCGATCTTTCTGGCCCGCGCCGCCCGCCTCACCTCCGCGCCGCGGACCATGAAACGCCACATCCGCCTCGACCTCCGCCAGGACACCCTCGGCTCGACTGGCGTCACCCTGCGCTGCGTTGGATGGGACTGGGCCACGCGGTGCAGCGCGATGCAGCTCGCCGCCGGCAGCGTAGTCGATGTCGCCTACCGCATCCGCGAAAACGACCACCCCCAATATGGCGGTCTCGAAATCGAAATAGCCGGCATTCGTCTCGCTGAGGGATGACGCAGATTTCCCGGCGTTGGGGACCTGGTCTGCTACCCATAACGGGCATTTTGGTGCGGCGATGCAGTTGCTTCATCGCATGGGGCGTAAATACAAAAAGCCCACGGCATCGCCGTGGGCTCTTCGTATCTTTCCGGATTCCGCGTTACCGCCGCGGCTCTTTTGGCTTCGGCTCCGGACGCGGCTTCGACTCCTGACGCGGAGCAGGTTTGGATTCAGGCCGCGCGGCAGGCGCAGGCCGTGACTCCGGCCGAGGCGTGGGTCGCGTTTCCTGCCGAGGCACTGGCCGCGATTCCGGCCGCTGGGTGGGTGCCGGACGTGACTCCGGACGCGGCGCTGGTCGTGATTCCTGACGCGGTACAGGATGTGACTCCGTGCGTGGAGCAGGAGCAGGCCGTGATTCCGGCCGCGGAGCAGGCCGCGATTCCTGACGCGGTACAGGGCGTGATTCCGGTGCAGGCCGCGACTCAGGCATCGGCCGCGTTTCCGCCCTTGGCGCAGGACGCGATGAAGGCGCTGCCCGCGTTTCCGGACGAGTCATGGGCCGAGACTCCGGCCTGGGCTTCGCATTCGGTCGCGTCTCCGGCGTAGACCGTGCATTGGGACGCGACTCCGGAGTCGTACGCGAATTGGGTGCAGCGCGGTACGTGCCTCGCGCCCCGGCGTTTCCAGTCTTTTCACCAGGCCGCGCCGTCACACCCGCGTTACCTCTCGTTTCACCCGGCCGTGCAGCCACACCGCCGCGTGCAGCCGTTCCGCCGCGTGCTCCCGCACTACCGCTTGCCGCCGCACCACCGCGTGCAGCCGTTCCAGCGCGCGCTCCCGCCGGAGGCCGATAATGCGCCGCCGGCAAAGGCCGCGCCAGCGCGACCTGCGCCGGATGCCCGTGATTGGCCTTGTAGTAATTCGCGTGGTCTGCCCGCGCCGCCTGGATATGCTGTTGCTGATAACGAGTCGGTGGCAGATGCTGCTCGTGCATCGCCACTTGCTCCTGCGCAGTCGGCCGATGCTGGATGCCTCCCGGCCCGCCGCTGTAAGCCACGTGACGATCATTCACAATTGTGTTCTGCTCCACAATCGTGCGGTTGATATAGGTCTGGTGAATTACGGTCTCATTCACGCGCATCACGGCGGTGTTATATGCAAACTCGTTTCCGCGCCACTCGCCGCCTACGAAGCCGACGCCCATGTAGCCGAACCCGTAGTTCACGCCGCCGTAGTAGCCCACATCCATGCCCCAGTAGCCCGGATGGAACAGGTACGCGCCAGTCTCCCAGCCCCAGTACGGCGGAGTCCACAGCGCGCCCTCATACGGCGCCGGAACCCACGCCCCCGGAACCCAGTAGTAGCCGTCGTCGCCATACGCCCAGTATCCGGGAGACCAGATCAGGTTTGGCTCCGGGCACAGTGGTTGCTCATAGACCGGCAGCACCGGTGGAGCGAAGTTTACGCTGATGAACACCCCCGCCCGGGCTTGCGAAACGGGGATCAAAGGAAGCAGCAGCGCCAGCAGAAGCCAGCGCGCGGTACGAAACAGTCTCATGGAATTTCCTCCTGAACCATCCGTGTTCGCCTGCCCATCTTCTCGATGCAGCGGCACGGCGGAGTGGGGTCACGTTTTTTCTTCAGAGGCGCCGGGCCTCATCTGCCCGGACTGCCTTCTCCGGCGCCAAAACTCGGCGAACCGGAGCAAGCGCCTCCAAGTATCCAAATCTCGCCCCGAAGCTTGCGCCTCGCTCGGGGCTACTCACTTGGAACCCAGGTGGACATGAGAAGTTGTCGGCGGGAAAGAAAACTCTTGGATTCAGTAAAATGGGCGGCTCAAACCCGCGCAGGGGCGCGACTTCGGTCGTGCCGTATGCGGCTCAAAATGAATGTGGGCCTTAGCTCCTGAGCCGGCGCCTCTTCCGCTCATCGGCCCTGGCAGTTCGGAGCCCCATCTTTACGCCATCGCAAACGCCCGGATGGTCTCCTTGCGAACCGTCAGGCTCTCCACCAGGTCGGTCCGCACCTCGTAGCCGCGTCCCGTCACATCGGGCACGGTAATCTCGCCTTGCGCGCTCACCGTGACCTCCGGCTCGATGATGTCCTCGGCCCAGTAGCGCGCCGATGCCGACACATCTCCCGGCAGCGAAAAATTCTCCAGCGATGCCAGCGCGATGTTGTGCGACCGGCCCACGCCCGCCTCCAGCATTCCGCCGCACCACACCGGAATCCCGCGCTCCAGCGCCGCATTATGCACCGCGATGGCCTCGGAAAATCCTCCCACGCGTCCCAGCTTGATGTTGATGATTTTGCACGACTCCATCTCGATGGCCGCCAGCGCGTCCCGCCGGTTCTGGATCGACTCGTCCAGGCAGATGGGTGTATTCATCCGCCGCTGCAGCATCGAGTGATAGTAGAAATCGTCATGCCACAGCGGCTGCTCGATCATCAGCAGATCGAATGCGTCGAAGGTGCAGATATGATCGGCATCGCGGAGCCGGTACGCGGAATTCGCATCGCAGCTCAGCACGATTGCCGGCCAGCGGTTGCGCACCCGCTCGAACACCTCCACATCCCACCCCGGCTTGCATTTCAGCTTAATGCGCTGATACCCAGCCGCCAGCTCCTTGGCAATAATCTCCATCAGCTCCGGAATCGTCTTCTGGATTCCCAGCGATACCCCGCACGGAATGGTATCGCGCACCCCGCCCAGCAGACGCGAAAGCGAAACCCCCTCCTGCTGCGCCTCCAGGTCCCAGATCGCGTTCTCCAGCGTCGCCTTGGCCATGCGATTCCCGCGCACCTGGCGGAAAATCTTCGGGCAGTCACCCCCATGCTCCACGTTTTCAGAGCCGGCCAACATCGGTCCCAGTTCGTTCGCAATCACCTGCCAGCACGTGTCCGTCGATTCACCGCTGAAAAACGGACGCTCCCCCGCAGTACATTCGCCCCAGCCCGTCAATCCCTCCGAACGCACTTCCGCCAGCAAAATGCGGCGCTCCCGCGTCACTCCAAAGCTGGTTTCAAACGGATGCACTAAGGGCAGCTGGATTTCTCGCAGAATAATTCCATCGATTCTCATGTGTGGCGTTCCTTGGGAATTTAGATGCCGATTCCCGGCTGGCTGAGCGGACCCAGTTCAAATACTCCGTTGCCTTGCGCGTCCCGTTGGAAGCCAAGTACGGCAAGTCCCCGGGAAAAAGCGCGTTGAAACTTGCGACGATTCTCCAACTGAATGGCGAGAGCACGATCACGATCCGCATTCGAGGCCTTCCACTGGTAAATGGAAGCGGGGACCTCGACGCGTTCTTCCACAAGCAGCTTAGCAGGGGCATTCCCGCCCAGAATCGACTTCACTCGCGGCGAATCAAGATGCCACTCCGCCACCAGCCGATCCGTCGGCAATCCCCCCTGCAATCGAGAAGAGGATACACCATAGAAGTTCTCCCGATAGCTGCGCGCAATCGCCCCCAGCTTGTGGATATTTAGGAAAGCGTTCTTGATTTCCACAGGGTCGAACGTCCACTCCATTTCGCGGATTCCTCGCGCCAGAGCATCTTCCCTTTGTGCCAGTTTGAGTTGCGCGCCAAGGCCCCGGTTGCGATACCCCTCCTTCACCGCCAGCATGTGACTATGAAAATAAGGACGAGGCTGTCCATCGGGAAAATTTGCGCCCGACTTCAATCCCGGCAAAGACATGGCGAATCCCACCATCGAATCCGCATCCCCCTGCGCCGGCGCCCCCTCCCGCTCCGTATCGAACGCGCCAATCACCTGCCCGCCCACCTTTTGCATCACCAGAAACGCCTTGCGCGGAATGATGTCGCTCGGGTCGTATCCCCAGGTCTCCACCTGCAGCCGCACGCACGCCTCCAGTTCCTCGTGCCCCTCACACTCGCGAATCACAATCACTGCCAATCCCCCCACCTGATCCCTACTCCCTAATCCCTACTCCCTATTCCCTGCTCTTCGCCCTTTCCCAAAGCTCTTCCAACTCCGCCGGCCCAAGCTCTTCCAGCGGTGTGGAACTCGCAGACTCCATCCACCGGAACCTCTCCCGAAACCGCAGATTGCACCCGCGCAGCGCCATCTCCGCGTCCACACCCAAATGCCGCGCCAGGTTCACCACCGTAAACAGCAGGTCGCCCAACTCCGCTTCCGTCGCCGCCGCATCGCCGCGCTCGACCTCCGCCTGCAACTCCGCCGTCTCCTCCGCGATCTTGGGCAGCAGATCGCGCCAGTGCGGCCAGTCGAAACCCGACTTCGCCGCCTTCCCGCCAATCTTCGCCGCTTCCGCCAGCGCTGGCATCGCCCTGCTCACACCATCCAGTCGCGATGCGTGCTCCGGCCCCGCCTTGACCTCCACCGCCTTGATTTCTTCCCAATTCCGCAACACCGCGCTCGCCGATCCACCTACATCCGCATCCACATCCGCGCGATTCCCCGCCGCTCGCGAAGCCTCTTCCCCAAACACATGCGGATGACGCCGCACCAGCTTGCGGTTCAATTGCTCCAGCACATCGGCAATCGTGAATCGCCCCTCGTTCGCCGCCATCTCCGCGTAAAATAGCACCTGCAGCATAAGGTCGCCGAGCTCTTCCGACAGGTGCGCAAAGTCCCGCCGCTCGATGGCGTCGAAAACCTCGTAGGCTTCTTCCAGCGTGTATTTGCGAATGCTGTCGAACGTCTGTTCGCGATCCCACGGGCAGCCGCCCGGAGCGCGAAGCCGCGCCATGATCTCTACCGACTGTTCAAACAGAGTTGCCGCTCCCGCCGGGTCGGTCGGCAGAGCGGAAGAAGGGGTTTCTGGACTGTCCGCGTTGCGTGCACCGTCCATCGATTTCAGTCTATCGCGCCCAGTTCAGAACCATCGCACTGGATACCCATCCTAATCGCGCAGGTTGCGGTTAGGGCGGGATGGGCAATCTTCCGTGCCCCACCCCTCCCCCAATGTTTACTTCCTGGCATTCACCTCCCGGCCAATAAGTGTTCCACTTCCCCCCCAACGTCATAATGGAGTTGTGCCCTTCACCCTCTCCCATGCCGCCGCGGCCCTGCCGTTTCGCCGCACCCGCCTCGTCTTCTCCGCCCTGGTAATGGGCACCTTCGCTCCCGACCTCGAATACTTCCTCCGCCTGCGGGCCGGCGGCGGCTGGGGCCACAAGATCTCCGGCGCATTCTGCCTTAGCCTTCCACTCGGCCTCATTGCCCTCTGGCTCTTCCATCGCACCGTCAAAGCGCCCGCCACCGCGCTTCTGCCCATCCCCTTGCAGCGCCGGCTCGCGCCTTATCTGCGCCGCTTCCAATTCGGCGGCCTCAGCCGCGCCGGCCTCAGCCGCTTCGCCCTCATCGTCTTCTCCCTCCTCGTCGGAATCGCCACCCACATCTTCTGGGATGACTTCACTCACCACAGCTCTTTCGTCTTCCACCACTGGGCACTCCTCAGCCGGGTGGTAAAGCTGCCCGTTGTCGGCTGGACTCCCTATTACGCCCTCCTCCAATACCTCAGCAGCATCGGCGGAATCGTGGTTCTCGCCCTTTGGTTCATGGCCTGGTATAAACACGCTGCCCCCGCCCCCCAGCGCCTCGCTTCGCCCTTCTCCCCAGGACAGCGTTTCCTCATCTTCTCCTCCATGGCCACCGTCGCTTTGCTCGGCGCCATGGCCCGTGGAACGATCACCCTCTCTGGAACTTCTCATCGGCTCAGCAATTTCGCCGGCGGTTTCATCATTACCTTTGTCGCCCTCTGCTGGTGGCAACTGGTCGTATGGGGCGCCCTGCTCCGCCTCCGCACAGCCTACTTCTCGCGAGCCTCCCGCAATCGCCCACAAACGCTGTCCTCCTGAACCCCATGCGCCAGCCGGCACACCCATCCCCATGAAAACCCAACACTAAAACCGTATACTCAAACCCGGCAATGCTTCGTATTCTTGCAACCATCTTCGCGGCGCTGATCGGCCTCGCCTTCGGCAGCTTCCTCAACGTGTGCCTGAGCCGCTGGCCTCAGGGCGAAAGCATCGTCCACCCCCGCTCCCATTGCCGCGCCTGCGGCCGCACGCTCACGTGGTGGGAAAACATCCCCGTTGTAAGCTGGCTGGCCCTGCGCGGCCGTTGCCGCACCTGCGGTACGTGGATCAGCTTCCGCTATCCGCTGGTAGAAGTTTCCGTCGCCGCAGTCTGGGCAATTCTGGTTTGGAACTCAGCTGATCTTCTGGCCATCGGTACTGAGTACGCACCGTACTGGCTCACAGATGTCGCGATTGGGTGCAGCCTTGGCTTTCTCTGGCTGCTGGTCGCTCTGGCTGTATTGGATTTCGAGCACCTGTGGCTCCCGGATTTCCTTACGCTGCCCGGAATCGCTCTTGGAATCCTCGTGCGATCCGTGATGGAACTGGCTGCGAATCACTACATCGAGCCTCAGATAGCCCGTAAATTCCTCTGGAACATTCTCGGAATCCTCGCCGCCGCCGCCATCGTCCTGGCAATCCGCTGGCTCTACTGGCTCATTCGCCACCGCGAAGGTCTCGGCCTCGGCGATGCCAAGCTCCTGGCCCTGCTCGCCGCCTGGCTAGGCCTGCCCATGGCGCTGCTCTCCCTCTTCCTCGGAGTCGTCGTCGCCGGCGCCTTGACCGCCCTCGCCCTGCTCCTCGCCAAACCCCGCCGCGCCCCTGGCTCCTGGGCCGCTGCCAAACTCCCCCTCGGGACCTTTCTCTGCATCGGCGGCATCGTCAGCGCCCTCTGGGGACAGCAGATTCTATCCGCCTACCTTCGCTGGGCCGGCTTCTGATCGATCCCCTCCAACCGGCCGCGCCTGCGCAATCTTACTTCTGTGGCGCGCCAGGGGACGACTTCGACCTATCCGGCTCCTTCAGCAACTTCTCCGCTTCCTTCGCGTGCTTGCTCCCGGGATCGTACTCCATCACTTTCTGGTAGTTAGCCTTGGCGTGGCTCACGTCGCCCAGGCGCCGCTGCGCCTCCGCAAGCCCCCAGTACACATCCGGATTGTCCGGATCCAGCACCAGAGCCGACTGGAACCGCGACAGTGCCCCCCTCCAGTTCTTCTGGTCCAGGTAATAGCTGCCTACGCTCTCGTCTTCCTTGGCCGTCTCCTGGTGTTCCGGCGGAGACTGATTGTTCCCCTTCCGCCGTCTGCGCGTATCCGTATCATCCGGCGGCGGCTGCAAAATCGAATCCAGGCTGCCCAGGCTGGAGCTCGACTCCCCCGAACTGCGCGGCGCTTCCGCCACCGGATCATCCGGGCTTCGCACGGGGTCCACGTCGTAAGCAGGCAGCGCCGGCGCCGCTCCCGCCGCAGCCGGGCCAGCCTCCGGAACCGCCGGCGCGGTCCCGTTGGGCAGCACCGGAACGCTGTTCGTATCCTCTGGAAATGGATTGGATTGAGACGGCTTGGGCGCGGGCTTCTGCTGCTCCGCCGGCTTGCTCTCGCCTGGCGCGGGCGGAGCCTGCGCATGCAGCCAGCCCCCCGCCAGCATCATCCCCATCAGGGCCGCCGCTGCGCCCAATCCCGCCGTTTTTTTGCCCCGGTGTTGCTGTTTCATCTCGACCGCTGACGCCCCTTCAATGTTACGATGCACTCCATACGGTGCGGTTGGCGTGCACCATAATGCCCAAGGAAAGCATCGCATATCTGCATGGCATTGATCATTCGCTCGTCCGCCATTCACGCCGCCGGCTGCTACACCACCAGCCGCATTCCCCGGGGCCGCCGGGTGGCCGAATACACCGGCCCGCGCCTCACCAAGGATGAGGCCGACGCCCTCTACCCCAACTCCCCGGTGACCTACCTGTTTGGACTCGGCGACGGTTCGGTGGTCATCGACGGACACTGCATGGCCATGTTCATCAACCACAGTTGCGACCCCAATTGCGAAACCGGCGAGGAAGACGGCCGCGTGTGGATCAGCGCCATCAAGAACATCGCCCCCGGCGCCGAAATCACCTACGATTACTGCCTCTACGACGGCGGTGAAGAGGACGCCCGCTGCAACTGCGGCGCAAAAAACTGCCGCGGAACCATGTACTCCCGCGAAGAAATCCGCAGCCGCAACGCGGCCGCCCGCAAAAAGAACCGCGCGCTCGTGAAGCGGTCCACCCGCGCCAAGAGGGGAGCATGATCGACGAAACCCAGCTACCCTATCTCACCGCGCACCAGCAGGACATCCTGCGCCGGTTCGCCTGGATGGAAGTGGGCCTGGAGGAGTTGCGCGCCGCCATGACCGGCGTGTTCGAGTTCGATTTGCAGCGCGGGCACCGCGCCGCCCGCACCTGGTTCCGCATGCCCGAGCCCGGAATCGCGATCACCCGACGCCACATTGAAAACGCGCTGACCCGCAAGCGCGAAGATAAAATCACCGAGCGCGACCTGGTTGACTGGGCCACGCTGCTGCTGCTGAATGACGCTTACGTTCTCGATCCGGGCGACGAAGACATGATTGCCGAGTGGCTCAACGATATGAGCCTGCACTTGGACGCCAGCTAAGCCGCGCGTCGCCAATACACCCTCTGAAAAATACTCTTTGCGATTCTTGGGCCGTCTCGCGCTGTTGCACAAGGCGGCGGCGGTAAGGCCGGGAACGATACAATCCATCTCAGGCACAATTGCGGTTTTGATCCGGTTCAGGGGGAGCGAGCAGGGATGGGTTATCAGGTTCTGGCCAGGAAGTATCGTCCGCAACGCTTTGCCGACGTGGCCGGCCAGGATCACGTCACCCGCACCCTGCTCAACGCGCTGAGCCAGAACCGGATAGCCCACGGCTACATCTTTTCCGGGCATCGCGGAATCGGCAAGACCACCATTGCGCGCATCCTCGCCCAGGCCCTCAACTGCCGCACCGCCATCGGCTCGCCTGAGCGCCCCACCGCGGAGCCCTGCGGAGTGTGCGACTCCTGCATCGAGATTCGCCAGGGCAATGCCGTCGACGTGATCGAGATCGACGCCGCCACCAATCGCGGCATTGACGAAATTCGCGAGCTGCGCGAGGCCGCTCGCTACTCCCCGGCGCGCGACAAGTACAAGGTCTACATCCTGGACGAGGCGCACCAGATCACCGAGGCGGCCTTCAACGCGCTGCTCAAAACGCTGGAGGAGCCGCCCTCCCACGTCATCTTCATGATGGCGACCACGCAGCCTGAAGACATTCCCCAGACGATTCGGTCTCGCTGCCAGCATTTCAGCTTTCATGCGGTCAAGTTCGACGACATACTGGCCCAGTTGCGCATGATCGCGGGACACGAGCAGGTGGAAGCCGACGATGCGGCGCTGGCCCTCCTGGCCGAAGCCGGCGATGGCTCCATGCGCGACGCGCTCTCCATCATGGACCAGGCCATTGCGTCGGCTCCATGCAACGATGCCGGGCGGCCGGTGCTCGCGGGCCAGCAGATTCGCGAGCTCATGGGAGCCGTGCCCAATGCCGTTTTCGAGCGGCTCATGGAAGCCGTAGCCGCGGGCCAGAGCGCGGATTTGATGGAGCAGCTCAACGTGCTGCTGAACGCGGGGCACAGTGCCTCGTCGCTGGCGCGGCAAATGGTGCGCTACCTGCGCAATGCGCTAATGGCAAAGCTGGGCGGAGAGCAGACCGAGTTGCTGCAGATTTCGGCGGACGAGAGGGCGCGCGCCAATCGCACCGCCATGCTTTTTGGCGAAGAAGACCTTACCCGCAACCTGCAGATCGTCCTGCGCACCTTCGACGATCTCAATTACCGCCAGGAGCAGCGCTTCCATCTCGAACTGGGGCTGCTCAAGCTGGTTCACGCGCAGCGGCTTTTGCCGATCGAGGAACTGCTCAGCGGAGTCTCCACCGGTACGTCGGCGCGAAGTGCCACACCGGCAGCCCGCGCACCCTCCGCGGTTTCTCGCCTCGCTCCCGCGCCAACCGCCGCGCCTTCCATCTCGCCGTTTGCTTCCACTGGAGCCGCATGGGGTCGAGGTTCGCCGAACAACGACAATGCTTCGGCCTCCACCGACCGGCCGCTGCACGAATCTGCACTGAGAAGCTCCCCGGCCTCGGTCGCGGTTTCGGCGGCGCCTGTTGTTTCGGCGGCATCGCCTTTCCCCACGTCCTCTGCGGCACCAGCAACCGGCTATGCCGAACCTATGACCGAAGGCGCCCTGGCCAAGGCTCCGGAAGCGGCTCCGGCCGCGCCGCCAACCGTGGATGCCCTGCGCCAGGGTGTCGTCGCCGCACTGGCCAACGCTGGACACCCCTCCGCGTCGCAACTGCTCGGTGCAGGAAACTGGACCGTCGACGGAGCGAACCTGCGCATCGAAGTCGCCGGACTGGGCAAGAAAATGCTCAGCCTCACCGTGAATGCCGCCGCGGACAAGATCATTCGCCAGGAACTGCAGCGGCTGGGCGGACCGGCGCGCTTCCTGATCATTCCCGGTGAAGGCGCCACCGCTGCCGCCGCCGCGCCCATGGCGCCGGCGGTTACCGGGAGCATCCAGGAAGAAGCGCTGAACCATCCGCTGGTGCAGCGCGCCAAAGAAATTTTCAAGGCCGAAGTGCGCAGCGTGGTCGATCTGCGCACCCGCTAAGCGGTCCCCAGGAGCGATGCCATGTTCAATCCGCTGAAGATGCAGGAAATGCTGCAGCAGGCAACTCAGATGAAGGATGAGGTCCAGCACAAGCTGGAGCAGACCGTGGTGGAAGGCTCGAGCGGCGGGGGCGCGGTCACCGCCACAATGAACGGCAAAAAGCAACTGCTTAAAATCAGGATCGATCCCGCCGCGGTGGTCGGCCTAAGCGGCGACAAGCCCGATGTGGAGATGCTCGAAGACCTGGTAGTTGCCGCCGTGAATGCCGCGGGGCAGAAGGCTGAGGACGCGATTCAGTCGAACCTGAAGGGCATGCTGGGCGGCCTGAATCTGCCGGGACTGGGATAAGCTGCTGTTGAGCGAAAGTCGAATCCGGTAGCAGGCAGGAATCGCAGATCCTCGTACCCGATGTTCTAATCGTCCCCTCAGGAGGCGCGCACGGTGTCCCGATATGCCGAGCCGATGGCGCGGCTCATTGAAGAACTGAAGAAGCTGCCCGGGGTGGGCACCAAGAGCGCGCAGCGTTTCGCGTTTCACATCCTGCGCGGCAGCGACGATGACGCCGCGGCGCTGGCCGATGCGGTGCGCGAGCTCAAGGCCAGCCTGCGTCTTTGCTCCATCTGCAACAACGTTACCGACGTCGATCCCTGCGTCTATTGCGCCAGCCCCTCGCGCAATCAGCGCCAGGTCTGCGTGGTCGAGGAGCCCACCAGCATCGATTCCATCGAGCGCACGCGTTACACCGGCGTCTATCACGTTCTGCACGGCACGCTTTCGCCGCTGCATGGCATTGGTCCTGACCAATTGCGCGCCGGCGGCCTGGTGGCGCGCGCGCAACGCGGCGAATTGGACGAGGTGATTCTGGCCACCAGCCCCACCCTGGAGGGCGAGGCCACGGCAAGCTGGCTGGCCGCTGCACTGCGCGACAGCAAGGTCCGCATCACGCGCATCGCCACCGGCGTTCCCGCGGGCAGCGACATCGAATATGCCGACGAAGTGACCATGGGGCGCGCCATGGACGGCCGCCGCGAGCTGTGAGCGAAGAGTTGGAATGCAGGGGATTTGTTGAGCAGGGGCGGCATGGCTGAAGCCGCGCCCCAACGCGAAGCCGGAACTGAGCCCTGTTCCACTGTTCAGATTTTCAGGAATATATCAGGCGAGGTTCTTCACTTCTGCCGCGCCCTGCAGCAGCCTCTGGATCAGGGCTTGCGGGTGCACCGGCTTGACCAGGACCTCGAATCCAAAACTGCGCGCCGGGGACCTGGCCAGCATCTCCGCCGTGGCGGACTGCCCGGAAAGCAGAAGCACCCGGAGTTCCGGCAGCAGCGCTCGCATCTCAATCGCCGCATCCACCCCGTTCAGATCGGCCATCAGCACATCGGAAATGAGCACGTCGGGGTGGAACGCCGGCGCCATTTCCAGCGCATTCTGGCAGGTGTAAACCGCCCGCGCTTCAAATCCGCCCATATTCAGAATGAGAGCCAGGGTATCGGCGATCACCTTTTCATCGTCGGCGATCAGAACTTTGGGTTTGGTTGAGGATATAGCCATCGCAACCCTTATGCGTTTCCTTGACCGAATGCGTTCTTCGGGATTTCTAAAATCAGTTCACGCCGCGCAACTTGCTCAGCAGATCCTGTGGGTGAACCGGTTTGGCCAGGATTTCAAAATCGTATCCCTGGGCGTGGGCCTTCTCCAGTAGATCGGCCGTCGCCGCCTGCCCGGAAAAGAGAAGAATCTTGATGGAGGGCAGCAGCGCGCGGATGCGAATGGCCGCGTCAATCCCGTTCAAATCGGCCATGATCACGTCGGAGATCAGCATATCCGGCTTGAAATCCGGCGCCATCTCCAGCGCCTTCTCGCCGGAATACACTGCGCGCGCCTGGAAACCGCTCTGGTTCAGGATCATCGCCAGGGTATCGGCAATCACTCTTTCGTCGTCGGCAACAAGGACCTTGGGCTTGGTGTGGGTGTCGGGCATAAGCTCCTGGACATCTAATGAGGTCTGAGGTTACAACGTGCAAGGGGTAAATTCCAGCCTGCGCCAGTCTACGGCAGAAGCGTGCAGTCTGTGTAGCACTTCCTGTGCAACATTTCCTGAATGATACGCTCAGTTTGGGAAGCATCGGCAGTCCAGGGTCAGTCGACCCCACCCTGGCCAGATTTCATTTTAACCGATTTGCAACTCCACGGTTCTACACTCGCAACCTCGCCCTTTCCCCACCGGAGATCTGGCATGCAGCAAGCCGTGCTCCAGAACGAAGTTAAAGACGCGGCCGGAGAAGCCATCATCCGGGCGGAAAAGATTGAGAAATACTACGCCCAGCCCAGCGAAAATCGCATCCAGGTCATCTCCGCCACCGATCTGAGCATCATTCCCGGCGAAATTCTTGCCCTGCTCGGCCCCTCCGGCTCCGGAAAGTCCACCATGCTGCGCATGCTCACCGGCCTCTCCCGCCCCTCCGCGGGACAGGTTTACTGGCACGAAAAACCCATTGCAGAGACGGAAATCAACGTCTCCATCGTGTTTCAGAGCTTCGCCCTGTTTCCGTGGCTCACCGTGCTCGAAAATGTCGAAGCGCCCCTGCAGGCCCGCGGAGTGCCCGCAGCCGAGCGCCGCGACCGCAGCATGCGCATGCTTGACACCGTGGGCCTGGATGGATTCGAAGCAGCCTATCCCAAGGAACTATCCGGCGGCATGCGCCAGCGCGTCGGGTTTGCCCGTGCCCTTGTGGTCGAGCCGGAAGTCCTCTTCATGGACGAGCCCTTCAGCGCCCTCGACGTGCTCACCGCGGAAAATCTGCGCAGCGAACTGCTGGAGCTCTGGGCCAAGAAAACCATGCCCACCAAGGCCGTCTTCCTGGTTACGCACAACATTGAAGAAGCTGTCCTTCTGGCCGACCGCATTATTGTTCTGGGCCGCAACCCCGGCCACATCCGCACCGATTTTCGCGTGCAGATTCCCCAGCCGCGCGATCGCAAATCCGAATCGTTTACGCAACTTGTCGACTACATCTACAAAGTGCTCACGCGTCCTGACGTGGCGCCCGCCGAAGCCCCCGATCAGCAGGCCGGCAAGAAAGTTCGCGACCAGCGCCAGATGCGCTACCAGATGCTGCCCCATGCGCGTCCTGGCGGCGTGGCCGGACTGCTCGAACTGCTCCTCGACAAGGGCGGCCGCGACGATATTTATCGCCTTGCCGACGATCTCGCGTTCGAGATCGACGACCTGCTCCCCATCGTGGATGCGGCGCAGTTGCTTGGTTTTCTCAAGGTCGAGGAAGGCGACGCCGTCATCACCGAAAGCGGAACGCAGTTCGCCAACTCCGAAATCCTCCGACAGAAAGAGCTCTTCCGCGACGCCGCGCTCGCCAATGTCCTTCTCCTTCGCCAGATTCGCCGCGCCCTCGAAACAAAGATCGATCACACCGTGCCCGAGGACTTCTTTCTCGACATGCTCGACGAACAGTTCAGCGAAGAAGAGTGCCTGCGCCAGATGGAGACCGCCGTCACCTGGGGCCGCTATGCCGAACTGTTCGACTTCGATGCGGCGCGCCGCCGATTCGTGCTCCCCGACGCCACCGAAGAAGAGGCCGCGGCCGGCGAGGCTGCGCATTGAACCTTCGCCAGCATCCCTTCGCCCGCACTCTCATCACGGTGCGCACCTGGCCCTTTGTCCTCGACATCGGTGTGGCGCTGTGCGGGCTCGCCGTGTTCTTTGGCGTGATTCACATCGCCGCCTACTGGATGGGCTCGCCCGCGCCCGTGGTGCCCATCTCCCACTCCGTGCGCGCGCTGCCGCTCTACGCTTTCTATTCCGTCGTTCGCATCGGCATCGCTTACCTGCTCAGCCTGCTGTTCGCCATCGGCTACGGCTACACTGCCGCGCGCAATCCGCGTCTCGAAGCGTGGATGATCGCAGTGCTCGATATCCTCCAATCCATCCCCGTGCTCAGCTTTCTTCCCCCGGTAGTGCTGGCCATGGTTTCGCTCATTCCCGGCCATCAGCTCGGCATCGAACTGGGCGTCATTCTGCTCATCTTCACGGGACAGGTCTGGAACCTCGCCTTCAGCTTTTATTCCTCACTGAAGAGCATTCCCCGCGAAATGCTGGAAGCTTCGCGCGTGTATCGCTACTCCGCGTGGCAGCGCTTCTGGCAACTGGAAATGCCCTTCGCCGCCATCGGCCTGGTGTGGAATTCCATTGTCTCCGTGGCCGGCGGATGGTTCGCCCTCATGCTTTGCGAAATGTTCACCATGGGCGATCGCAACTTCCAGCTCCCCGGCCTCGGAAGCTACATCCAGTCCGCCGCCAACTCCGGCGACGTGCGCGCCCTGCTCAGCGGCATCGGCCTGGTGGTCGTGATTGTTGTTGCCACCGACCAACTGGTGTGGCGGCCGCTGATTGCATGGAGCGATAAGTTCAAATTCGAGCAGGTCGAATCCGCCGACCGCGTCACCTCTCCGGTGCTGGAATTGCTGCGTCGGTCCGCCCTGCTCAATTCCCTTCCCGGCCGCATCTGGTCGCGCTGTGAAGAGCCCATCTATCGCTGGCTCTCCCGCGAGCGCGCCAACCAGGTGATCCACTCCACCGACGAAGACGCTGAGAAGCGCAAAGGCGCTGTGGCCTTCTGGATGGTCGCCGTCGCCGTGGTTATTGCCGGCACGTGGGCGGTGATGCAGGCCGCGCTGATGCTCCGCTCCATCACCTGGGCTGACCTGCGCCATCTCCTCGCCGGCGCTGGCGCCACCTTCCTCCGCGTCAACGCCGCTCTGCTCATCTCCGCGCTCTGGACCATCCCCGTGGGCGTCTCCATCGGCCTCAATCCGCGCATGGCGCGCGTGGTCCAGCCACTTGCCCAGGTGCTCGCGTCGGTGCCCGCCTCCGCTTTCTATCCCGTGCTCCTCATCGGACTGCTGGAGATTGGCGGCGGCCTCGGCACCGGCTCCATGGCCCTCATGCTCCTCGGCACCCAGTGGTACATCCTCTTCAACGTCATTGCCGGAGCCATGTCCATCCCCTCCGACTTGCGCGAAGTCTCCTCGCTCTACCGCTTCACCCGCTGGCAGCGTTGGACGCGCTTGATTCTGCCGGGAATCTTTCCGTATCTCATCACCGGCATGGTGACGGCTTCAGGAGGCGCATGGAACGCGTCGGTGATGGCCGAGTACGCCAAGGTCAAGGATCAGACGCTGCAGACGATTGGCCTGGGCGCGGAGATCAGCTCGGCCACGGATCACGGGCGCTTTCCTATCATCCTGCTGGCGACGATTCTGATTTCGCTGATGGTGGTTACGATGAATCGGCTGGTGTGGCGGCGGCTATACCGGCTGGCCGAGACGCGGTACAAGCTGGAAGGCTAGTGTACCGTCCCGGCGTTCCGGCAATCCCGGCCGCAGTGGCAGGATAGGAGCGGTTCGGTCCAGTGCCTGAATCTGGCTTTTTTCATCGACGCAGAGCACCAGAGCGCGATCCGGAGGGTCGAGATAAAGTCCGACAACGTCGCGCACCTTGTCTTCAAACATAGGGTCATGGGAGATTTTGAACTCCTCGACCCGGTGCGGCTGCACGTCGTAGCGTTGCCAGATGCGCTGCACCATCATGCGGGAAACGCCCAGTTTGGTGGCCAGCACGCGGGCGCTCCAGTGGGTGGCCCCGGCGGCCCTGGTCTTCACGGTGGTATCCAGAATCTTCTGCTCCAGTTCCGGAGTCAGGATGGGGCGCGACCGCTTGCGCTTCTCCGGCGCGCAAATACCGGCCGTACCTTGTTTGGCAAATGCAGCCCGCGTGGCCAGCACCGTGGGTCGCGACAAACCCG
>DASZLF010000080.1:0-4463 GCA_035552555.1 Occallatibacter sp. | reverse complement strand
CCCACAACCATCACTCCAAGTTTGCCCTTCGCGGGCGCAATCGTCTGTGCGGCAGCAGCGTGGCTGCCGTCCTTCTTGCTCGTCATTTCGTTGGTATTCCTCTCCAGTCAAATCCTTCAGTGGATCAACGTCTTAGTCTGACGGCCCACTCCGGCTTTGGCAAATTGCAGTCAACCAAACTCGTTAAGACATCGCTCAGGCTCCGGATAATCCGTTGATGAATTCCTGATACAAGGACGCCTCTTGACTCTGGACTTAACTCCAGAGTGTACGCTCCAGGTTAGAGAGGTTTTATGAGCGGATTGCTGCAGATTGGCGACGTGGCGTCGCAAACCGGCCTGACTGTGGACGCGATTCGCTTCTACGAACGGGAAAGGCTGCTGCACACCACCGCCCGTTCGAGCGGGGGCTTCCGGCTGTTCTCGGGCTCGGATATTGAGGACCTCACCTTCATCCGCAATGCGCAGGAGCTCGGGTTTTCACTTCAGGAGATTCGTGAGCTTCTGAGCCTGAAACAGAAATCGCAGCCCGATTGCAGGCAGGTCGAACAATTCCTGGAACACAAGATTGCGGTCGTGCGCAGGAAGATTGCTGCCTTACGGCTACTCGAGCGCGAGTTGCAGCGTGCGGTGGACGACTGCCAGTCCAACCTGCGCCGTGTCGCCGACGCTCCGGCGCACGACTGCCCCGTGTTGAACGACATTTCGCATGCAGGAGGGAAAAGAACAAAATGACCGTGGAGCTCTTGTATGTGCCCGGTTGTCCGCATCGCAACGCAGCGTTCGATCTTGTTCGCGACGTTCTCCGTGACGTTCTCGAGCAGGAGGGGTTGGGCGCGAAATTCAACGAGACGTGCATCTCCGATTACGAGGAGGCGTTGAGGCACAGCTTTCCCGGATCGCCAACGCTTCGCGTAAACGGGCGGGATATAGAGGATCTTCCCGCCCATCAATTAGCGGTCGGTTTCGCCTGCCGCACCTATCTCGTGAATGGAAGTTCCTGTGGGGTGCCGCCGCGCAAGTGGCTGGAACACGCGGTTCGTGCGGCGAGTCTTCCCAGGGAGAATTGCCAATGAAGAATGTACGGTCCTCCGCCCTTCTCACGCCGGCAGCCGCGGCCTTAAGTGCTCTGGCAACGCTCGCGTGTTGTCTGCCATTCGGCATTGGTGCCGCTTTTGGTGCGCTCGGTTTGAGCGTCGTCTTTGCCAGGTTCCAAATCTGGTTCCTGATCCTCTCCATAGTGCTGCTGCTTCTTGGGCTCATTCAGGTGCTGCGCAAGGGGCCGAGTTGCCGGCGGCGGAGCAGGACCGAGATCACACTGTTGAGCATCGCGGCCGTAGCGGTGATCGCCGTTGTGTTCTTTCCGCAATGGGTAGCCGGGCTGCTGGCGGGCCACCTTCCGTAATCGAGGACAATATGACAAGGCGGAAATGGTTGATCTTCGGGGTTGTAGCAGGAGTGTTCCTGGCCCTGTTCTGGACTGTTGCCGCACGCCATCAGACTCCGGCCGGGCAGCCTCCGCTTGCCGACCTGACGCATCAGTCTTTGTCCCAGCTCAGACAGGAGTTCAATGCTGCGCCCGATAGCGAACGTGTGCTGCTTCTGTTGTCGCCAACGTGTCCGGTATGTATCAAAGGCAGTTCCGTATTGAATGCGGTGCTGAAGAGCCATCCGGGCACCAAAATCCGCGTTTTTGCAATATGGGAGCCCATCCTTCCGACAGACTGGGGCCGCCCTGCGAGCACCATCCTCGGCAATCTCTCCGATGAACGTGTCCTCCAGTGGTGGGACAAACGACACCTCGTTGCCCATTTGCTGCGGGAGAGTGCCGGCGGCCGGGACCCGGGATGCTGCATGTCAAATGGCACTTTGTGGGATGTGATTGCCGTATATCCTCCAGGAGCCCGATGGACGGAAACACTGCCCGCCCCGCAGTTCTTCGCCGGACCGGTGGTTCGGGGCGCACCGCAGTGGGACGCGAAAGTGACCGGAAACGATTCCAGGGCTGATTCGTCGCGACCGTAGGATCGACGCCTTCAAAAAGGCTATGAGGTCCTACCTCGCTTTGGCAAATACAGCCCAAGCGAGTGGCCGCAGCGAAGCCGCGAACGGCACCCACAACCTGTTGAACGAAACCGATTCGGTTGATCCCAGCGGGCGCGCCTCATTAGGATGGACGCTCAGTAGTGACCGGTGGATCGATCATGAGAGTCGGCGTTTACGTGTATGGCATAGCGTCCGTCGCTGCCGGCATTCTGGACCTCGCCGGCATAGAATCGCGTGCCCTTCGAGCGTACGCGCGCCGTCAGGCCATCCGCAGTGTTCCCTCAATCGACACGCATCCTCGCCCGGAGATGCTCACGCCGCCGCTGCCCACCTTGATCTCGATCAAACTTGGCCGCCCCATCGTGAAGCCCTGCTCGATCCGTATGACGCTCGCGCGTACCAGACCTTCTTTCACCAGCCACGCTCCCAGCGGCCCCGCCGCGGTCCCGGTCGCAGCATCCTCGCTGATCCCCATCGTCGGATTGAAGAACCGCGCGTGCGCGGCAGATCCAGCGCGAGCCACATCGCGGCAGAAGAGATACGCACCCTCCCCTCCGCTCGCTCGCAGCACAGAAAGCAGCCGCGCCGCATCGGGCTTGGCCCGTTCGATCGCCGAACGATCCCGTACCGGAATCAATAAGTGCGCCGCTCCGGTCGAAACCACCTGCGCCGCTCGACCCTCCGGCAGTAACTCTTCGGCTTCCAGTCCCAGCGCATCGGCGAGTGCTCGCGCGTCGCGCACCGTCTCGCCAAACTCCGGAGGCGACTGCTGCATCACGATCGACCGCACCGAGCCGCCACTGGAAACCACCTGGAGCGGCAGCACCTGGCTGGCAATCTTCTGACGAAACTCGGTCGTACTGTCGTGAAGCTGCAATCGTCCCGAAACCGCCAGCCACCACCACGCGCCCAGCGCATTGTGCCCGGCGCCGGTCACTTCGTGTCCCGCTGCCGTGAACGACCGCAAATGCCAATCCGCGGCCGCCTCGGCGGGCTTCAGCAAAAACGTGGTCTCAGACTGATTGAACTCACGCGCGATCCGGCGCATCGTCGGCTCGTCAATCGCATCCGCATCGGGAACAACCGCCAGCGGATTGCCTTCGAGCGGTCGATCCGAAAACACATCCACAAAAACGAACGGGACAGTATCCATCCCGTTTGGATTCCGCCAGCGCCTCGAAGATGCTGTTTACGCCAGACGACTCTGCTGATGTATCGGGACGCTACGAGGATGATTTCGTTTCTGTAGACGCCAGAGCCGCCTGCCGTCCCTGCAGAAAGCGCCGCACCGCAGCATCGCGCTCCAGGCCAATCGCCATCTCGTAAGCGTCCCACGCTTCGCGACGCGCATCTGTCCTCGACAGCAACTCCGCGCGCGCCGCCCAGTAGGGTTGATACTCGGCCAGCCGCGCATCGCTCGACGGCTCCGGCAGCGCGTCCACACCCGCTTGAGCCCCACGCAGCTCCGCGATGGCCACCGCGCGGTTGATTGCCACCACCGGCGATCCGGAGACCGCGAACAGCGCATCGTAGAGCGCGACGACCTCGGCCCAGTTGGATTTGCCGGTGCGGCAGCGATCGACATGCGCCGACTGTAATGCGCCTTCCAGTTGATAGCGGCCGACCACGCCGCGCGTGCCCGCCCGATGCAAAAGCGCCTCGGCCTCATCGATCATGCGCGCATCCCACAACGCCGGATCCTGTGCCGCCAGCGGCACAAACTCACCCGCGGCAGAACGCCGCGCAAGCCGCCGCGCCTCCGCATGCAGCATTAGGGCCAGCAGTCCCAATGCCTCGGGCTCGTCCGGCAGCAACTCTGTCACCAGCCTCGCCATAAACATCGCCTCCGCCGTCAGGTCGCGGCGCACCACGTCCATGCCGCCATCTGCGCCTCCTTCTGTTCCGCCAGGCCCCGTCCAGCCCTCCGCAAACGCGGCATAGATCGCCTCCAGCACCGTGTCCAGCCGGCCGGCAAGCTCCTCACGCTCCGGGACGCGGAACGGAATCCCCGCCTGCCGGATCTTGTCCTTCGCACGCACCAGCCGTTTGCCCATCGCCGCCGGCGACGACAGAAACGCCGACGCGATCGTCTTCGCGTCCAGTCCCAGCACCACCTGCAGCATCAACGGCGCACGCACGCCGGCTTCAATCGCCGGATGTGCGCACGCGAACAGCAGCGCCAGCCGTCGGTCCGGAATCTCCGCAGACTCTGCCGCGGCCGCTTCCAGACCCTCGGCAAGGATCTGCAGCTCCGCCGATGCAGCCTCGGTGGTCGAATGCCGACGCGCCGCATCGATCACCTTGCGCCGCGCCACCGTCAGGAGCCACCCCTCCGGATTGGCCGGACAGCCATTCTGCGGCCAGTCTGCCAGCGCGGAAAGAAATGCCTCGGAGAGCGCGTCTTCCGCCACCGCCACA
>DASZLF010000079.1:0-131235 GCA_035552555.1 Occallatibacter sp. | reverse complement strand
GCTGCTGCGCCGCAAATGCGCCTGCGGATCGAGCGGCCAATCCTGCGCCGAATGCAGCAAAAAGAAGCAGGAAAATCTGCAGCGCAAGAGCGCCGGCTCTGACTCCGGGATGGCCGCGCCGCCCATCGTGCATCAGGTGCTCCAATCGCCCGGCCAGTCCCTCGACGCCGGAATACGCAGCTACATGGAACCTCGATTCCAGGCCGACTTCAGCCGCGTCCGCGTGCACACAGACGCCCGCGCCGCCGAATCGGCCCGCGCCGTAAATGCGCTGGCTTATACGGTGGGCACGGACCTGGTCTTTTCCGCAGGACAGTACCAGCCCCACTCCAACAATGGCGGAATGCTGCTGGCGCATGAGCTGGCCCACGTGATGCAACAGGATGGAACGCAAACGCTGCGCCGGGCTTGCGGTCCAAAGGCCATCGGCAATCCCACCGGCTGCGAGTCCAGTACCCCGGTCTTCACGCCGGGCAAGACTTTTCGTTTCGTCGTGAATTGCGACGATTGGCTGGGCAGCGCCGCCAACGATCTGCGCGAATTCATCAAAACTCTGCCTCCAAACACCGACATTCAGATCGATGGTTACGCCAGCGCCGAAGGTCCTGAGGCGTATAACATCGAGCTCTCCTGCGCCCGTGCCAACAAGGCAAAGGAGCTGCTGATCGCGGCTGGAATCCCGGCAACCCGGATTTCCAAAATCATCGATCATGGACCGACCCCTGGAAATGCCGCGGACCGGCGCAGTGTGGTGGTGCAGCCGGTCACTGCAGCCACGCCTGCGCAACCCAGTCCGCAGGGTCCGCCGCAGAACCAACCGCAGAATCAGCCGCAGAATCAGCCGCAGAATCAGCCGCAGCCCAAACCGACGCAGCCCGAGAACCAGCCCCAGAAACAGCCACAGGTCACTCCCCAAAAGCCAGACCAGAAACAGCCCGCGCCTTCCGGCGGCGACCCAAATCCAAACGCCGGCGCGCAGCAGCCCGATGAACACCAGCGCCTGGTCATTCAAGTGCCATTTACCCCACTGAACGTTCAGGTGCCGGTGGGCGGCCCTTCCGGGCTGGGCAGCAAGCAGCCACCCGGCCAGCCGAGTTCGGCCCTCTACCAGGCCTACCAGCCAAACATTGCCGCTGGTTTGAACTACATCTTCCAGCCAGACGACATAGGATTCCAGCTCGGAGGGTTTATTCAGTACGGCCAAAACCGTGCGATCTCGGCCTTTGGTCACGCGCGCCCCCTCACCGTTTCCGGTCACCCGACGGACTATACCGGCTCGAATATTCAAGGCTATCTGCAGCCCGCTTATGTTTTCTTCAGCAAGAAGGGGTATCAGATCTCCGTTCTCATTCAGCCGGGGGTGGGAAGAACCTTCAATAGCCCTGTTCCGGATGAGAACGGCATCACCTATACCATCCAGGGAGGATTTCAAGTCACAAAGGACATTATTCCGAATCGCCTGCAATTCTTTGGAACACTGCTCGGCGGAGCGAACAAGAGCTACCTCGATTCCCCGTTGCCCGGGGAGTCGTCTGAACAGAAATTGCAACCCTTCATCGGTGTCTCCATTGGCATACAGGCGATCGGCAGTCTCATCGATTACCCGAACAAATAGCGGCGGCGCCGGCGCCAAAGAAAGGCAGTACGCCGAGCAGTGGCGAGCTTGTTTACTCTTTTGCAAACTTCTCTGCTTCAGTCGACGCGAAGGCCTGGTGTTAATTATCTAGTAAACATGGCCCGGAAAGCGAAGAATAAAAGAAGATAAGGCGAATACAAGTACCGGACTCAAATAGTCCATGTCATTGCTGTTATTGTCTTTAGAAGATTGCCCAATCTGACCTGCGGAAAACATCTTTTTCGAAATTGTTAATTTTCTGGTTAACATTTGAGGGGCGGATCAGGTGGAGGGATTTGCGGGTACGAAGCTGGGCAGAACACAGCATGAGTAGATGATTGTGCGCCGGAGAGATTTTTGGCGTCTGTGATGGCTAGCACGTTAGAAGCAAAAGCTGAGGGAACGAGGGACTAAGGGACTAGTGCGCTTTTGAGTGAAGTGCCTACGGTCAGGGTCGAATCTTGTGGCTTCCCACCCATTGTGCAAAAGACGCACAATGGATGGGGCACAGGGCGTTCATCGTCCGAGGAACGAAGAGGGACCAGAGACCAGGGACCAAGGGACCAGCAAGGAATCCTGCCAGGGTCGCGCGGGCCTCGTTTGCGAGATATCTTTGAAGAAACTCATCCTCCCATTGGCTGCGTGGCTGGCGATCCTCGCCGTACTCCTTTCCTGCATCGCGGCGTCTGCCCAGACCACTCTCTCTGCGCTTACGTCCAACAACACCTCCGCGTGTCCTGCCGCAGCGCCGCTGCCGCCCTACTGCCGCCAGCCCTTCCCCGGCCACGCCGACAAGCGCCCGCTCGTCGCCACCCCGCTGTTTGACGCTCCCGCCGGCAACGTCTCCGACGAAGACCCACACGCCTACCTCGATCACGGAGACAAGACTCGAATCTTTGCCAACTTCATGCTCGGATTCTGTACCGCAGGCAAGTCCGAATCCTGCTACAACAATGTCCGCAGCGGCTACAACTCCAACGACGACGCCACCGTCGCCGCCCAGGTCGAGGATCTCCGACGCCGCCATATCGACGGCGCCATCCTGACCTGGGAAGGCAATGGCAGCTCCGAAGACGCCGCCGCCCTCAGGTTCCAGAACTATATCGGCTCCCGTCACTGTGCCGGACCCCAGCAGTGCGACCCCATGTATTTCCTCATGTACGACGGCGCTTCCTTTGCCTACACGGTCGCTTCCACCGGCATCCCGGGGACTAGCGGCGCGGGCTGCGGCGGCAAATCCGGAGCCGACTACGAAAACTGCGCCATCGCCCACCTCCGCAACGACATGTGCTACATGAACGGCATGCACTGGGGCAATAGCGCTTACCAGAAAGCCGATGGCCAGCCCATCCTCCAGATCTTCCCCGACCAAGGCGTCATCCGTGCCACCGGAGCCGCCCCCTCCTGGACCGACGTTTGGATCCACATCGAAGAATGGAATCGCGACCTGCACAAAAACTGTGTCCGCCCCCCGTTCAATGCCGACAACGGCGTGCCCCTGATGGTCTTTGAAGACGCCAGCGGCTTCACCCATGCGTCTTCCTCCGGTTCTTATTACTGGATCAAGACCGCCGGAACCGATCCTGCATCATCCCAGTTCGTCTTCAACATCTCCGCCCCATCCAGCACCGAAACCCTCGAGCAGTTCTTTGAGGCCGCACGGCAGAATCCCGGCAAACTCGCCTGGGGCGCTGCCTTCAAAGGCTTCAACAGTTCGCATTCCGCCTGGGGCGCCAACCGCATCCTCGACCAGGCGTGCGGCCAGTTGTGGATCGCCTCCCTCTCCGCCGGCAATCGCTACTACATCACCGCCGCACTGCCTTACCTCCAGCTCATCACCTGGAACGATTACAACGAGGGCACCGAAATCGAAACCGGCATCGACAACTGCTACACCGTCCGCGCCGCCATCCAGGGAAAGCTCCTCACCTGGCGTCTCGATTCCACGAACCCCTTCGCCAACCTCTCCACCGTCTCCCACATTGAAATCTACGATTCGACCGATGGCGAAAACCTCACCCTCCTCGATCGCGTGCCCGCCTCTGTCAGCGGCTCATGGAATCTCTCCGGACTCCGCTCCGGCTCCCATCGCATCTTCGTCCGCATGGTGGGCAAAGACAGCATCCTCAACCGCATCTCGCCCGCCATCTCGTTTTCCAACTAAGCCGCCAGCTAAAAAGTCCCACCAGTTGATAAAGGTCCACTCATCGCTGCGTTTTTGTCTGCGACCTATCCAGAGCGGTCCGCGACTCGGCGGCCCCGGCATCGCGGGGCAATCGAGCACTCCAGGGTCTGCTATTTTCCGATGCAGAAAGTAGAAATCGGAAGAATCGCCAATATCCATGCGGCCTCTGAAAACACCGCCGCTCTCAGAGTCCCGCTGGAGTCCCAAAGCGGCTTCGCGCCCGGCCAAAGCCGCGATTTCAGTTGTCCCGCTTCCCAATGATTTTGTCTATGATCGCCTGAGTGTCGATTGGCAGGTATGGTGATTCAATCCGGCTGGTGGGAACGAAGTGGCCGCCCAGCTTCACAATCAACTCGGCGTATGCCCGCCGCTCCCCATAGTCGGCAAACGTCTTTTCGTCCGTGATTTTGCCCTCGGATGCGGCCACCTTGATCTCTACAGCGTCCAGTCCCTCATCCAACCGCTGTACCAGGCGCTCCACCGGAATCGAGCTGCGGATCACTTCGCCGAACGCCCGCTCCGCGGCCGGCAGAATCTCCGTGGTCGCATGATCGGCGCTCGCCTCGCTATAACCGGCGTCCAAGGCGGCTCTGCGGGCGCTCTTGCCTTCTGTCAGCCCTTCCACAAACCTTGCCTGCTTTACCGTGGGTCTCCGATTTGCGGGGTTATTCGGGGATTCTGCCATGCGTTTATTGTGGCTCCCTATCCAGCGTCAGCCCTATCGGAATGGTCTTTCCATCAGGAACCACTCGCATTTCAACTGTCTTATAGCCGCTCATTTTGACTGTGATGGTGCGGGGCGTGTCGCCATGCTTCAAAAGTACAAATGCCATCGGCGACACTCCCGCTTTGTTGCCATCAACGTCAATCTCGGCTCCAGGCGGGTCAGTAACCACGGCACACTTGGATGCTTTGCCCGCCTCTACTAGCGCAGCCATCTCTTGAGGCGTCTGCACGTGCCCGACGTCTGCCAAAGCTGCAGCCGCCGCACGTGACGACTTCCCTGCTTCCGAATTCGCTGTGATTTTCTGTTTCATGGTTTCTGTCAATGCGGACGCTTGAGCCGGGGGTAATTCCCCGGAGCGCGGAACGTCCTTCGCAAAGACCGAAAAATCGTAATTCAGAGTATGATGCTGGCCTGTTTCGTCGGCATAGACGAGAGAGGCTCCGTCGATCATCGCTTGCGGAAACTGGAATGCATAGGTATCAAAATAGCTGTACCCGGCTTGATCGCCAGCCACAAAACCTGTGTAGTATGTTACGACATCCGGGTTCTCATCGAGGCCTTTGTACGATGGCTGCAATGTCTGGTCACCTTTTTGAAATACACATGGCCAGTTCGCATTGAGTATTTGCGAAAAGTGAATCAGATTGACGGTGACTTTGCGCAAACATCCGACCTTCACGTAATTCAAATCGGGTTTGGATTCGAGCTTGTCATGCGCCATTTGCCCTAAATCTTTCGCACAAACCAGTGGTGGGATGACCTCGATTCGCGCGCCCAACTCTTCTCCGGGCTTAATCCGATTCACGTACTTGTGGTACGGGGCGTCCTTCGGTAGCTTTTTCCCAGAGAATCCATCATCAACAGCTTTCGTCAAAATCGCGTCAGTCGGCTCCAGCCATGACACAGCCGAGGATGAAGAAACAAGAGGCTGTGCCTGAGATAGAAGCATGACAGGTGCCACGAAAGTCAAAGCTGCGACAATCCACTTATTCATCACTGCCTCGTTTCAGCGAAGAGTCTAGCACGCCCGCGCCCCAATCGGTTACGCCCGTTGGCGATCACAGTCCAGCTCCTTCAAAGTCTTCCCGAAGAATCAGACCGGAAACAAGCATCACCCCGCGCACCTCGCCAATCAGAAAGCCGAGCTCTGATAGCAGCCGCTCGAACGTCTTCCGATTGCAGGGAACGCCGCCCCGCCCTGCTTCCCACTCGCAAAAAGCGATATGCAGGCAGCCGACACCACCAAAGCAGCGCGACGAAAGCACACAAGCGGAATCCAGCCATTGGACGAACGGTTTCCGCCACTCCGCCGGATCGTGCGGCGGGATGCTGGCCACGGTCGCTTGCGTGACGCTCGGATCGGTTTGTACGGGAATCCGTGGCGCGGCATCGCGCTCCGGGATGGCCGTGTTCCTCTTTGGTAGCGTCCGGCAAATCGAAGCGAGAGCATCCAAGGCTCGCCGGAGCGTTGCGCTTTGCTCTTCCATACCCTATAACTCCATTCAATCCGAAACATGCGAAACAACTCAGTGTTCATGCGGGTTCGCGCGCATTCTCCCATCCGAAACAGAAGCCCAATGTTTCGGATCAGGAATCCGCGTCCTCGCCAGTGTTTATGCGGATTGTTTCGCATGTTTCCTTTTCAGTGACTCCAGTGGGCAGATAACGGGAATATGCCTGCTCAAAATCCGCGCTCCGATAGCCCTTTCCAGTCCCGGAGTTTACGCGCACCTGGCGCGGCTCCGGCCCGAACGGGCGAAGCATCTTTGCCAGCTTTCTCGGCGTCAACTCGCGGTCGCGTTCCCCCCAAGGGCTATCCGTGATCCTTTTCAACGCATCGAGCAGGGGTGCACTCAGCATGTGGGTGATTCCGTTGGGCCACACGCTTCGTACATCTGCCAGCAGCTTGAGCGAGAGAGAATCTTCCAGGTCATCGGCAGCTTTGATTCCTGTGAGCGCCTGTGCACATTTCTTCAACTCCTCAACGCGATCCGGCGCGGCTACGGCGCAGACGGCGAACAAAGGCATCCACAGGTCCGATTCCCGATCCTCCATGAATTGGAGGTCAGGCGATCTCTCGTATGCGATTTGCACGGTCTCACAGTTCAAGGCTGCCCATTCGTTCAATGATTTGCGAAGCGGCTCCGTCTGAGCCCGTGCTCTGGATTGCAGAAAGCGCGCAACAGCCTGCGCAGCCGTCTTCCGTTGCATCGTGATGCAAATTGAGCGGTCTGCAAGCGTGTCCGGCAGCTTGCCGATTGCGGCGAACGCTTTTGGCCCGTAGACGGGGAAATACTTGAGTTCATTTTTTGGACCATGGCAACGGGGAACGGTTGCGCCCTTGCGGTGTCCAGCATTCAGGACGGCGAGAATCGCCTGCGAGACCTCCGACACCTGCCTGCCACGGAGCGCCTCCACTTCATCCAAGAGCAGAGTGTGAGTGTCCTCCATCATGCGATAGAGCGCGGCGGCAGTGGGAGACGTTCCGCGCCACGCCTGGGCACAGAGCAACTCCAGCAACTCCAACACGCGCGTCTTGCCACAACGTTTTGCCGGTGAAACAAGCGCGATGTAGGGGAACGCATCGAAGGCATCTGGCATATACGTTGCAACCGCCCACGTTGCCAGCGGCAGGTAAGCAGCATCAGGGAGAATTGCGAACCGGCGGATGAGATTCTCAGCTTCCAGGATCACGTTCGGGGCGGGGGGAAGCTCAAGCGCGGCGGCAATCTCCGGCCCCGTCTCTTCCGCCGTGACACCTGCCAGCGGGTCACTGGCGCGGAATATCCTGTCCGGCGCTATCAGCGCGCCAAGCTCAAAGAGCGGCAGTGTGCCTCTCATGTTCATTCGCCGGTTGTCAGTTTCGGGCATATCTGGCGCAGCCATTTGTCCGCCTCCGCCTCAGCTTCCCGCTGTCTTTCGCAAGCCTGGTGGAAGAGCCTCGTGAGTTCGGCCCCATCCGCCTCTGGTGAGCGGGCCAGCTTTGCGCCTAGTGCGCTTACAATGGCCTCCCAGCGCCTTACGCGATCACAGGCTGCGCCATGCACCGCGCGCCGATTGCGGGCCTCTGCATCGCACCGTTCGCGTTCCTGGGCAATCCTGCGGGCCTCCGAGGGCACCAGACGCGCTCCCGGGAATAGATCGTGGCTGGATAGCTTCAGCGCGGCCAGAATCGAATCCAGCGCACAGCCCGCGAAGCAATGGAGCAAGACGCGCCCATCGTCCCCCTGCCGGATGCTGAGGCTTGGAGAACGGTCCGCATGGGCCGGACAGCGAGCCTTCCAGCGGCCCGCGCTGGTGCGCTGCGCTTGCAACAGGTCCGCGAAGGCTTCGGTGGTCACGACTGCGGATTCGCGCCGGGCGCTTGTGCGCTCAGTCGCGCCTCAATCCAGGCGGTCACGTCCGATTCGAGCCAAGCGACAGCGCGCGCGCCAAGGCTGTACGGTTGCGGAAACTGCCCCGCTGTTATGAGTCGATAGATTGTGGCGCGGGAGTAGGGGACGCGGTTCCGGACCTCGGAGAGCCGCAAGAAACGCAAAGGGCCGCCATCTGCGGGCGTTCCTGCATTGTGTGAAGGGAGCGGGGGCTGCGTTGAACCTATCGCCTTGGGACGCGCCGCAAAGTCTCCCTGCCGAATGCCTGAGGGGTGCATGAGCATTGCTCCTCATTGCCGGCGGCTTCGTTGTCGTTTGCGGGCTGGGAGACCCGAAGAAGTGGTACAGCGCCATCGTACCGCAAACGCTCACAGCGTCAAATAGCGTCATGTGCAAATCAGGGACGGAATCTCACCCGGCCATCTGCCCGAAGTTGCCCACGATCACCTTGGATTCGGTCACGATGGAATCCACGTAATCAGCCCACCACTGGAGCATCTGTTTTCGCTGCTCCGCATATTCGGCCAGGATGTATACCGCGCGGATGCCCTCACGCTCATGGCTTAGGGCCTTTTCGATCACGTCTTTGTTGAATCCGCGCTCCGTCAGCATGGTTGCGCCCGTCCGCCGCAGATCGTGAATGGTGAGCGGGTCCATGTCGAATGTCAGCCCCTCCAGGGCCTTGTTCAGCGCGTTCTTGGCAAATGGCCGGATGCTACTCCCGCGGCCGGGCAGCACCAGATCCGATTCGCCGGCCAGCGCCATCAACTCGCGGAACATGGTGACTGCCTGGGTTGAGAGGTACACAAGATGGGGCTTGCCGTTCTTTGCGTTCTCCGGCGGAATCAGCCACTCGCCTTTATCCAGGTCCACATCCTTCCATCGCGCCAGCAGCAATTCCGATTTGCGGGAGAGCGTGAGCAGGAGAATATGCAGCGCCAGCTTGAATTGCCGGCGCATGTTCGACTGATAGACGGTGCGAAGGTAGAGGCGGATTTCATTCGGGATGAGCACGCGGGTCCGCTTGCGGGCTTTGCCGATGAACCGCGCGGCCACCATCGCGGCGGGGTTCACTGTCACCAGGCGCCGCTCGATGGCATAGTCAAACATCTGCTTGATGACGTTGCGAAGCTGCATGGCCGCCGCAATGCGCCCGTTGTCCCGCTTGCGGTACACCAGGGCTTGAACGTCCAGCGCGTTCACGTCCTTGAGCAGCTTGTTTCCGAGCGCAGGGAGAATCTCATTGTCGAGATACCGTCGAACGCTCTTAGGGTCCTTCCAGCGCCTCAGCACTTGCTCTTGGTAGTACAGCTCTGCAAACTCCCGCACCAGCGGGTTTGTGACCATGCCCGCCCGCGCCAGCTTTCTTTCCATGGCGGGTGACTCACCCCGCGCTACCTGTGCGGCCAGCGTGTCCCGCTTCGCGCGCGCCGCTTTGAGGGACAGATCGGGATACCGCCCCAGCACCAGTTTTTCCCTCTGGCCATTCAGCCGGTAGCGGAACACCCAAGAGCGGACCCCGCCGGGCGTAATGTCGAGCAACAGGCCGTTCCCATCGGCTTTGCTGTACCGAGTTGCTGCCTTGGGCCTGAGCCCCTTGATTTGAGCATCTGTGAGCGCCATGCTGCCTCCCGCCTGGGACTCCATAGCGATTTCCACCAGCGTTCTGGCCTTGGAGTCCCACTGGAGTCCCAAAACATTTGTGCTGTCTTGGGACTCTGAGAGACATTCTAAGACGATTGTTTCAGGAAATAAAGGGAAATGTGACGGTTCTCTATCTTTCTTGAGACGCCATGATGCACCACTCTATTTTCCGATGCAGAAGGTGGAAAAGATCAGGTTCAAAATATCGTCGGCAGTAGTTTGCCCGGTGAGAGAATCGAGCGCCCACAATGCGCGATACAGGTCCAGCAGAACCATCTCGTGGGGAATACGTTGGTGGCTGGCGCGCGCGGCATCGTTGAGCGCCCCGAGAGCCGTCAAAACTGCTTCATGATGACGCAGGCTGGTCAGCATCCCCGGCTCGCTTGCGGCGCCGCCTGAGGCGAGTTCCAGAATTCGTTTGCGCAGATCGGCGACGCCCTCGCCCGTAAGCGCGGATGTGCGCACTGCCGCAATTCCCCACAGATCGGCGGCAGCCATTTTAGGATGTGCTTCAAGATCGCTCTTGTTGATGGCGATCAGCGCCGGACGCCCCTGCACCGCCCGGAATAACTCGCGCTCGTCCTGGTTCAGCGCCTCGGTGGCGTCCACCACAATCACCACCAGGGCGGCGTCGGCCAGCGCCTCGCGGCTGCGTGCGATTCCCAACTGCTCGGCCACGTCGTGCGCCTCACGCAATCCCGCCGTGTCCACAAGCTCCAGGGGGATTCCGTCGAGCGAAATCCGCTCGCTCACGGTGTCGCGTGTGGTGCCCGGCGACGCCGTTACGATGGCACGGTCGCGCTCCACCAGGCGATTGAACAGCGAGCTCTTGCCTGCGTTGGGCCGACCCACGATGGCCAGCGTCAGACCATCATGCACAATGCGTCCTCGCGAAAAAGATGCCTCGAGCGCCGCCAATGGAGCCGCGATTCCGTCGATGCGTCGTGCAATCTCGGCTTGCGGAGCGACCTCCACGTCGTCCTCGGCAAAATCAATGCCGGCCTCGAGCAGCGCAATCAATTCCAGCAACGCCTGCTTGATGGGCGCCACTCGGCGGCTCAGCGCGCCACCCATCTGGCTGGCGGCCTGCCGCGCCTGGGTCAGAGTCTGGGCCTCAATCAGATCACGCACCGCCTCCGCCTGGGTCAGGTCGATACGGCCGGCCAGAAATGCGCGCTGGGTGAATTCGCCCGGCTCGGCCAAGCGCGCTCCCATTTGCAGCGCGCGCCGCAGCAGCAAGTCCAGCACCACCGGAGACCCGTGCGCGGCAATCTCCACAAGATCGTCCGCGGTGTAGGAATTGGGGGCAGCAAAAAAGGTTACCACCGCCTCGTCGATCCGCGCCGTCTCGCCTTCAGCCGGTTCGGCGTCCATCACATCGGCGAGGCGCGCGCATCCATGTTCCAATGGCTGGCGCAGCCGCAGCAGCTGCATGGCAATGGGCGCGGCCATCGGCCCGCTCAGGCGCACGATGCCGATACCGCCGCGGCCCGGCGGTGTCGATATCGCCGCAATTGTGTCCACAGCGGGGCGAGACTCACCACTCCGGTCTTGAACGGCATCCAGCATACGGCTGCTTCTATTGTAAGAAGCGCAGGCGAGAGTAACTGCCCCAAAAGCATTCTGGATTCGGCCCGGCACCCGGAACCTGGATGCAACCAACCACGCACCAGCAGATGGGGCGTGGTTCCGACGCCAAGCTCGGCAAACCCTCTACAAAAACCTTTTAGCGGAAGGTCCGGGTATAATCCGAGCTGAGTTCGTCCACATAATTCCGATCACAAATTGGTCCGCTTTCATCGAAGGTTGAAGTCCTATGTTGATGTGGTTTTCCGGCAATTCCGCAGGCAAAATTACCACCTGGCTTGCGAAACTCACACTCTTCGGCCTGTGTCTATCGATGGCGGTGGCGTTGCTCTGCGCGTCTTCTGTTATCGCGCAACCCGCCGCGCCGGCTCTGCCCATTTGGCAGGGACGCCTTCATAACGCGGCGGGCGCACCCATCGCCGGCGCCAGGATCCGCCTGGCCGGCGCGGATAAGTCCGCGATTGCGGTGACCGCGGACGACGGAGGCTTCCACCTGGAGCCGCTGGTTGCAGGCGCTTACCGGCTTACCATCGAGGCCAATGGACGCGTCAGCGAGTATGCGCAGGCCATCGACCTCACGCCCGGCGCGAATCCCGTCACCATCGAACTTTCAGATCGCGGCGAGATAGCCATCTCGATCGTCAAAGGCCAGGCTGCGGCTACCGGAGGCGAGGCACTCTCCAGCCAGGCGGTAAGCCAGCTGCCGCTGAACAAGCGCGATTTCAGCGCGCTCCTGCTACTTGCCGCAGGCACCATGACCGACTCCAACGGCGCCACCAATTTTACGCAGCAGTTCGCCATCAACGGACAGCGTGGCGTGGAAGCCACCTTCGCCATGGACGGCGCGGACATCAGCGACCCCGAAATGGGCGGGTCCACCTTTTCCAACTTCAACGTCGACGCGGTCGAAAGCATTCAATCCAGCTCAGGCGTGATGCCCGCCGAGATTGGCCGCGGAGCTGCAGGATTTACCAACATCCTCACGCGCTCCGGAGCCAGCGGCTTCCACGGATCGTTCTTTGAATTCGTGCGCAACTCCGCATTCGATGCGCGCAACTACTTTGACCATCCCACGCCGGCTTATCCGGGCCGCATTCCGCCGTTCCGCCGCAACGAGTTCGGGTTTACCAATGGCGGCCCAGTGTTGCTGCCGCACATCTACGACGGCCGCAACCGCACCTTCTACTTCACGCAGTACCAGGGTTTTCGCCAGGTGCTGGGCACTACGCAGGTGATGCCCGTGCCGACGGCCGACGAACGAGCCGGCATCGACCCGGTCATTTACCCCGACGGCAGCACCGATACGCTGACTGTTCCTGTCAACGCGGCGATCGCCGCTATCCTGGCCCGCTATCCCATGCCCAACGACCCCGCCGGCCCGTACCAGGCGCGCACGTACGCCACCCCTTCCAAGGTGGCAACCGATGCCAACCAGTTCTCGCTGCGCATCGATCACAAGTTCTCCGATAAGAACCAGTTCTTCGCGCGCTTCAATCTCGACAACCTGACCGGACCCACCACCAACCCCGACCAGACCGCCATCGATCCATCGTTCGGCGTAACCTATATCGATCGCCAGCGGAACGTAGTGGGAACCTGGACCCACACCGCCACCCCGCGCCTCACCTTCGAGTCCTCCATTAGCATCACTCGCTCCACGCCGGGCTTCCCCACGCCCAACCACACCGATCCCGCGGTCAAGTTTGGCGACAGCCTCTATGAGGCCTTCAACTCTGCGGCCGGCTCGGTGATGCAAGCCTATGGCAATTTGTTCCAAGGCCGCGAAAACGTCGCGTACACCGCCGGCCATCACGCGTGGAAGACGGGTTTCGAAGCCCGCATCAATCGCGACACCACCTATTTCGGCATCAGCACCAACGGCGAGTACGATTTCGGCGGCGGTACGGCGTACGCCACGGAAGCGATCCCTTCAGCCAGCGGCAAACACAACATCCATGCCGGCGACCCACTGCCCGACACGTTATCGGGCTTCTTGTCCGGCAGCGCATTCGTATACACCGTGGGCATCGCGCCGCCCTATTTTTCCAGCGGCCAGCACATCGGCCCCGCGGCCATCAGCCGAAACAACTTCAGCGCCTACATTCAGGACACGTGGAAGATCACCCAGCGATTCACGCTCGATTACGGCGTGCGCTGGGATCTCTATACGCCGATTACGGAACGCGCCCACCGCACCTCCAGCTTCCTCACGGTGAATGGGCAACAGGAATTCGTGGTCAACCCGCAGCCCGGCTATCAGACCAACTGGCATGCCTTCGAGCCGCGTGTGCAGGCCGCCTGGCAGGTCGCCGGCAATCTTCAAGCCCACGTCGGCGGCAGCGTTATGGTGATTCCCCCCAACATCTGGCAGGACAACTTCCTCACCGGCTCCACGCCCTTCGCCGTCTACCCTCGATCGGTTGCCTCGGCAGGCGCGCCCATTCCTTATGGATTTCAGATCACGCCCGGCCAACTGCCGCGCGTCTACACTCCGTCGGGCCAGGACATTTTTGCCTCGGGCAAAACCACCACCGTTCCCGCGAATACGGTCATGGATGTCGATCGATATGAAAAGGACGTTGCGGGGCTTGCGCCCGGTCACGTGGTCAGCGCCCTCAACTTGAGCGGAATCGATCGCAACTTCGGCAACGCGACCCTGTTCACATGGACGGTTGGCCTGGAACGCAAATTCGGCAACCTCACAGGAGACGCGGCGTACGTCGGCACCGCCGCGGAAAAGCTGCCCCGCTACGGTTTCCCCAATGCGTATCCGGGCGCTTCGCCGGGCTTCGCTCCGCACACGGAATTCGACAGCGCGGGCAATGTCATCGGCGGCTTTGGCGTGGAGAACATCATCACCAACGACGCCCACTCGACTTATCACGCCTTGCAAACTTCGCTCTCGGGCACGGTAGGCCCCGGAGGACCCGGCATCCAGGCCAGCTACACCTGGAGCAAGTCCATCGACGATACCAGCATGGTCCTCGGGGGCACCGGCTCCACGGGCGCGGTGGTCTCCGGCTTCTCGCAGGATCCTTTTGACACGCGCCCTGAAAAGGGCCCGTCGACGTTCGACGCCACCCACTCCTTCAACCTCAGCATCGCCCAGGACCTGCATCTGGAGAGCGCCAGGCTGCTCCATCCGCTCAGCCGCAAATTGACCTACGGCTGGGAAATGCTGAGTATTTCCAGCATCAGTTCGGGGTCGCCGTTCACGGTGTTCTCCGGCATTCAGCAGACCGGTTACGGGTCCAACGGCGTCGACCGGCCCGACCAGATCGCGAAGCCGCATCTCTCCACCGCCCGCAAGGTGCGGCAGGACTACTTCGGCCAAGGCGTGAACAATGCGACCGACTTCTTTTCCATTCCCATCCACGCCGCAGGTGGAAGCGGTCCCAACCAGGGACGATTCGGCGCTCTGGGGCGCAACACCTTCCGCGGTCCGGCATTTTACGATTACGATTTTGCGCTCATTAAGGACACGCCCTTTGGCCGCCGCAAAAGTGGAGCCGAGGGCATCGACCTGCAATTCCGCTCCGAGTTCTTCAACCTGTTCAACATAGTCAATATGGGCCTGCCCGCCAATATCCTCAACGGTTCCGGCTTCGGCGAGATCAGCCGCACCGCCGGCAACTCACGCCAGATCCAGTTCTCGCTGAAGCTCATCTATTAGGCCGTTGACGAGCGTTTGATATAAAGGTTCCGCAGTTCCATTGCAATTCCCTGAGTTTTCTGCCGGTTGGAAACCATCGGCAGAAGTTCAGCGCCGCCGGAGCCTGATGAACATCAAATGGATTCGTCCCGTTGTCTCTTTGTCTATGTTCGCCGTTGCGCTCGCGTCAACGGCGGTTGCGCAGCCGACGCCGCCTTCGCATCACGCACCTCACTCTACCGAAATGACCACAGACCGGCCGGAGTCTGTGGGGTTCAGTTCCGAGCGCCTGCAGCGCCTGCACTCAGTGATGCAGCAGGCGGTCGACAAGAAAGAAGTCGCAGGCGTGGTCACGCTTCTGGCGCGGCACGGCAAGATCGTGGACTACCGCGCTTACGGCCAACGCGACATGGCCAGCGGCGCGCCCATGACCAAGGACACCATCTTTCGCGATTACTCCATGACCAAGCCGGTGACAGGCGTGGCCATGATGATCCTCTTTGAAGAAGGCAAGTGGCTGCCCAACGACCCCATCGCAAAATACATTCCTCAATTCGCCCATCTGAAAGTCTTCAACGGCGTCGATGCCGTCGGCAAAATGATTCTCGTCGATCCCGATCATGCTCCCACCATGCACGAGCTCATGTCGCACACCGCGGGCTTCACCTATGGCTTCTTCGGCAATACGCCCGTCGATAAAATGGTCCGCGATGCGCAGGTGTTCCAAGGCAAGAATCTGCAGGAGATGATCGACAAGCTCGCCAAGATCCCGCTGCTCTATCAGCCCGGCAAAGGCTGGACCTATTCGCTCTCCATGGATATCGAGGGCTACATCGTCGAGAAACTCTCCGGCCAGTCGCTGCCGGATTTCATGCGCGACCGCATCTACGCGCCCCTCGGCATGAAGGATGCAGGGTTCTATGTCCCCGCGGAGAAGCGCAGCCGCTTTGCCACCAACTACTGGTGGGACCCGGACACCAACACCGTATCCGCCAAGCCGCGCGGCTTCGTCAGCCCTCACGAATACGAAGAGCCGCCGGTCGAGCCTTCGGGCGGCGGCGGCATGGTATCCACCATCGAGGACTACTACCGCTTTGCGCGGATGCTGGCCAACGGAGGCGAACTCGAAGGCAAGCGGCTCCTTTCGCCCGCTACGGTCAAGCTGATGACCACCAACCATGTTCCCGTGCCGCTGCTCACCCAGGGCTTCGGCATCGGCTTGCAGCAGATTCGTCCCGGCTTCGGCTACGGCTACAACTGCGCCGTGGAATACGATCCGGAGGAAGCGAACCTTCCCGACGGCAAAGGCACGTTCCTCTGGGATGGAGCGGCGGGCACCTGGTTCTGGGTCGATCCCACCAACGACATCGTCTTCGTCGGCATGATCCAGCGCATGAACGGCGGCTCGCCCAACTTGCAGTACCTCAGCCGCTCCATCGTCTACGGCGCGCTTGTCGATCCATCCAAATAATCGATTTCTGAGAAGTCTTTTGTCCGCACGCTTTGTATCGGGGGCTGACTTTTAGTCAGCCCGCACGGCCGTGGAATAAGACCGGGCTTTATTGATCACTGCAAAACCAATATCCGGTCCAGCGCGATTACCATAATCGGCTTTGTATCAGGGCACGACTTCAGTCGTGCCGAAGACCGCCCAATAAAGACGTGGGCTCTAGCCCCTGAGGGACACTGTCGGGCAGCCTTTCGGAGATTTGCATTGAGAACTCGACAAAGGACTTTACTTTCGCAGGGAATCAATAGCTCCCAGCGAGTGTGTTAACTGCGTCCACATCGCATTTCACTTACGCACTTCCGAATCTTACCTGTCATGCCCTGACGCTACTTCAGCAGATCCAGCGCCATCGCGGTCATTGCCGTCACGCCGGTAGTAATGGTTGGCCCGTACACTGGCGCGAACAGCGGGGAATGCGGCCCCGGCAGCGCCTCGCCTGTTTCCTTGGCGTTGGCCAGCTTGCCCGGGTCCACCGCGCCCAGCCAGTACATGAGTTCTGGGATCTGGCCATGGAGCGAAAAGAGTCCCACATCCTCTGAGCCCATGGTGGATTGCGCCATTTCCACGTGATCGGCACCCAGTGTGGCAATCGCCACCGCACGCAGCCGCTCGGCCAGGGCGGGGTCGTTGCTATTCACCGGCGTGATCTCCGTTTTGCTGACGGTGACCACGGGCATGCGATCCTGCGGTACGCCATAACCGGTCGCGATGCCATCCGCCAGGTGGCGAACCGCCTCGATGATCTGGTCGCGCACCTTGTCGGAATAGGTGCGCAGCGTCAGCCCCATGGTCACTTCTTCGGGAATAATGTTGCGCTTGGCTCCTCCGTGGATGGTGCCCACCGTGAGCACCGCCGGCTGTTGCGGGTCCACCTGCCGCGCCACGATGCCCTGCGCCAGCACCACGAATTCGGCGGCCATGTAGATGGGATCCTTGCTGTTCTGCGGCGCCGATCCGTGCGCGCCCACCCCTCGCATGGTCACGTCGATGCTGGTGGAACTGGCATTGAGCGGCCCTCCCTTGATGGCGATGGAGCCAGCCGGAAACAGGTTGATATCGTGCTCCGCCAAAACGTAATCGGGCCGCCCGAAGCGCTCATACAAGCCATCCGCCAGCATCGCCCTCGCGCCGTCAATGGTCTCCTCCGAGGGCTGCCCGATCAGCATCAGCGTCCCATGCCACTGCGCCTTGCGCTCCACCAGCTCCTTAGCCACGCCCAGCAGCGCCGTCATGTGGATGTCGTGCCCGCAGGCATGCATCACCCCCACATCCTGCCCCTGGTCGTTCTTGGTCCGCACCGTCGACGCGTAATCAAGCCCCGTCTTCTCCTCTACTGGCAGCGCATCCATATCGGTGCGCATCAGCACTCGCGGCCCGGCTCCGTTCTCGAGCACGGCCACCACGCCAAACGCCTGCACTCCATCCTGGTATTTGCCCACGTGCTCGGTGACCGAGTAGCCCAGCTTGCGCAACTCCGCTGCCAGGTACGCCGAGGTCTTGTCCTCGTGGTGCGAAAGCTCGGGGTTGCGATGCAGATGCTTGTAGCTCTCGGTCAGGGCAGGGAGTTGGGCCGCTGCCGAGTCCTTCACCTCCACCGATGCTTGCGCAGCCATCGGCAACACCGACAATCCCGCTGCAACCACCGCCAACGCCCGCAGAATCAACATGGGAACCTCCTCCATACACCGTAACGCGCGATATGCGCCAGCCTACCACAGCCGTTGGTTGCGCCATCATGGCAAGGGAATCTATGCTCACGGTTGCAGTCCTCGCCGGATGCATTCCCGCGCGTAGAGCCGCATCCGTCGATCCCATGCAGGCACTCCGCGGAGATTAGGAGTGGAGATCGGGAGGTCCCATGCGAACCCTGAGAGAGGCGCTCCGCACGGAGTGAGCCTGCCGCTACCGCGCTCCCTTGGCCCGCAGTATCTCCGCCACCTCCGGGTGGCTGTTACTTGTCGCCAGCCCCAGCGCGGTGGTCCCGTCATTGCTCCTCGCATTCACGTCCGCGCCGTGCTCCAGCAGCACCCGTACCACTTCCTTAAACCCTCCTCCCGACGCCGCCATCAGCGCTGTGAATCCTTTCCCGTCCCGTGCGTCCACCTTTGCGCCCGTCTCCACCAGCAGCTTCACCATCTCCGCCGATCCTGAAACCACCCCCATCATCAGCGCCGTCAGCCCGTCCTGCGCCGCCAACTCCGCGTTCGCACCCTTCTCCAGCAACAACCGTGCGCATTCCAGGTTGTCCGTCATCGCCGCAAAGTGCAGCGCGGTGTAGCCGGTCTTGTCGGCCAGATCCGGCTTTGCGCCCTTCCCCAGCAGCAGCTTCACAATCTCCAGTCGCCCCATCGCCGATGCCGCAATCAGCGGCGTGGTCCCGCTGTCGTCCTGATAGTTGACGTTCGCGCCTTTCTCGATCAGCAACGTGACCTGCGCCACATCCGACTTCTCAATGGCCTTGATCATTTCCGGCTCGGCGATGCGTTCCTGCCCCACCGCGCCAACCGCCATTCCCAACCCCGACATCAGCAACGCCAACGCGTACCACGTTCGCCGCATACCAGCTCCCACCGCGGACATTAGCCCACGCCTCTGTTCAGCCTCCGGGGATCGCACGCGATTCTACACCCCTTCGGCCTTCGTCCTCTGTGCCCATCGACCCGCCGCGTTAATCTTTTCTATAAGCCCGACGCGATCGATTCGCACTCGTTCCGGAAAGGAACCGCACCATGCGCGCAAGCGCCATCGAATTTCGCCTGCGGATGGCCATCAACGCGGCCATCATTCTTTTTGGCTTTTGGGCCCCCTGGATGGGCGGCTTCGGCGCCGGCCGACGCGTTTCTCTGCTGGAATGGCTGGCCCTCGAATTGAGCCGCACCGGCCTCGCGCGCTTCACCGTCGCTGCTCCCGTGGTGATCGTCGTGGCCGCGCTGTTGGCCGCCGCCGGGGCAGCCCTGCGCGTCTGGGGTACGGCCTATCTTGGCCCCGCCACCGTGCAGAACATGAACATGCGCGCCGACGCGGTCATGGCCGATGGCCCTTACCGCTACCTGCGCAATCCTCTCTACGTCGGACTCTGGTGCACCGTGGCCGCCACGGCTTTCCTCATGCCGCCCAGCGGCGCGCTGGTCACCATGGCGCTGCTCACGGTGTTTTTGTTCCGGCTCACTCTGGGAGAAGAAACTTTCCTCTCCACGCAACTCGGCGAGCCTTACCTTGCCTATTTCCGCACCGTCCCACGATTCCTCCCCCGCCTGCGCTTCGCCCCGCCGCGCGCCGGCGCCAGGCCGCATTGGCTGCGCGGCATCGCCGCCGAAATCTTTCCCATCGGCGTCTTCATCGACATGGCTTTTCTGTCATGGAGCTACAACGATCGCCTGATGCTGAAGGCTCTTCTTATCAGCCTTGGCGTGTCGCTGATCCTTCGTGCGCTGCTGCCCTCGGCTGCGCAGGCGACGCCAGCTTCGGCGTAGCTTGCGCCCGGCCCACTCGCCCCAGATGCGTCCAGCCAAACCCCGCGGGATACTTGAGCCCGAAGCCCAACAGCCGATCCACCGCAATGTGATTGCCCCAGATCAGCGCGATGGGCACCAGCGCATGAGCGCCGACCAGCAGCGCACACACGGCCAGCGTGATCGGCGTGGCATACGCGTGCACGCTGTTGTAAATGCGCGCCCCGAGGGATGGACCGGCAAAGTATCCCAGCAGGGAAAGATCGGGCGCCAGCCACAGCGCGGCAAAAAGCCACCAGCTCGCGCCGCTGCGCGCATAGAGAATCGCGGTGAGAACAGCTACCGCAAGGCCTTCGCAGCGAAGGATGTAGAGAACGGATGCGGGCAGTTCCGCATGGACCTTGGCTTCGGCTTCTGCGCAGGGCGCTTTGCTCATACTGCAATGGATCGACCGGGGAGCCGAAAGAGCGCAGTTTATTTTCATTCCCGTGGACGCAAAAAGGGAAAGGCCATAGACCTCTCCCTTTCTTGCATGCAAACTTCGAAATGCGAATTTACTTCTTGACGGGTGCGATGGTGTCCTTCGCGGCCTTGGCCACGCGGAACTTCACCACGGTCTTGGCCTTGATCTTGATGGCCTGGCCGGTTTGCGGGTTGCGGCCGATGCGCGCCTTGCGCTCTGCCTTCACCAGGCGGCCGATGCCGGGAATCACGAAAACGCCGTTCTTCTTGGTTTCCTTGATCGCGGTCTCGGCCAGCAGGTCGAGGAACGCCGCTGACTGTTTGTTGGTGAGTTCGAGCTTCTCGGCCATCTGCCGCGTCAGGGCGGTCTTGGTCAATCCAGTTGCCATTTGTCTCTTCTCCTTCTGCGCTCGCCCCTTGGGGCAGCTGATGGTTGCCTCGGTTTCCGCCGGAATCTTCGCTGTGAAGACCACCGTTAAGGGTCCGCATGAGAGGCGCCGCTGAGGCAACGTGTGCGCGAATCCCCTGTATTCATGCGGGTCCGGAGAACCCTGTCGTTCAAAACAATGCGGCCTGAGGGTAGGAAAAGTCAATGGAAAACAGCCGATTTCCACAGGTTTTCAGCGGTTTTTGTGGGAAAACAGGCGAAATCGCCGGTTTTTTCCCATTTTTGCCATGTATCGCAGCCGCCAAGCTTCCACCCCAGCCGTCCCACCGATCGCTGATCCCTGACCACTGTCTGACTCTGACCACTGATCCCTGAACCCTGATCACTGATACTGACTACTGAATCAATGCAGCCCGAACAGCACCTTCTTCTTCGGCTTCAGCGCCGCCGCAATGGGCGTGTTCAGCGCATCCACCACCGGCGCCGCCAACCGGAAATACCGAATCACCGTGGCCGCGAATTTGGGGTCCAGCGCCGCCTCGGGCGGTAGCGTCGCGCTCAGTCCCCATTGCCGGCAGCGCACCAGGTCCAGCGCCGGATGCTCGCAGGGAAAGCCCTTGGGCGGCCGCGTCAGCGCATTCCCTTCAAACTCGCTGAAAGCTTTTTTGATTGCCGGACGCGCCAGCAGCTTGCGGAATTCGGCGTGATGATCCAGCAGCCAGTGCCGGATCGCCGCCAGTTGCTCCTTTTCCGGCATATACGACCCCGCCGCAATCACCACTTCCTTGGCGCTCACGTGGAAGTAGTACCCCGCGCCCGATGTCTTATCGAGGCCCGTGTGTGTCCACCAGGCGGCGATGTGCGTCTTGTACGGTCGCTTGTCATGTGAAAAACGCGTGTCGCGGTAGATGCGAAACAGCGACTTCTCCGCTGGCCGCACATGATTCGGCGCAAAGTCCAGCATGGCGTCCGTAATTCGCCGCACGATGGCCAGCATGGGTTCCTTCAGCAGCGCCTCAAACTCAGGTTTGCGCGGCGTGAACCACTCGCGATCGTTGTGCCGCGCCAGGTTGCGCAGGAACTTCAGCGCCTCGGGGTGAAAGTACGGGAGAGCGGCGGCGGGCAACGTAGGACTTTTCTTTGTGGCCATTGCAGAAATGAGTGTATCGCGCTACGCTTGCAGTCGTTCCCAATTCAGGTGCTAGCGTGTCCCTCCTGAGAATCGCATCGCTCTTCACCGTCCTGTTGTCTCCAACCTTTCTTGCCCAGCAACCGTCGTCGCAGTCCCCCTCAGCCACGCCGCCGGGCGCCAGCAAGCAAGTCCGTCCTGAACCTCCGCAGCCCCCGCCATCTCGCTACCCGATCGAGATGGAGAATTGGATAGACAATCCTTCTGACCAAGCCGCGCTTTCGAGTCGCATGATTGAACTCGGTGTCGACAAGAGGACGGCTGAACAATTCGCTGAATCGAGCGATAACACCAGAATTGTCGTCCCGGAGTGGCAATACGCACGAGCAGAAGGTGTAGGCTCTTTCGCACTCCTATTCCTGCCATGCGACTGGACGGAGCTGGCGCACCTTTACGCAATGAACTGGTCCGGCAAAAGGTGGCACGCAACCGACAACATCGAAATGGATTGTCACTACGACGACAGCGTGTCCTTTGAAGTCGGTTCGATTCGCAGCCCCCGAAGCGACGAAGTTATAGTGCATCACTCCTGTGAGGGCCATGGCACCGGCTACCTCGAACAGGAGATTCAGGTTTTGGCCATTCGCAATGGGAAGTTCGCAACCGAGCTAAAAGCCGATGAAGTCCTGCATTCACACCCAACAGCCGTCAAAAAACCTCGCGATCTGGATCAATCCAGCACCTTCACGGTCATCCCTATCAGCAGTTCCACCACTCGCGCTATCGAAGAGACTCGCAGCAGCACTCTGAATGGCCACCTGACGGTGGAACGCCGAATTTTCCGCTGGGACCCCGCCAAAGGCCGCTATCGCCCCTCGCCCTTTTCCTATGTCGAATCCGTACCTTAGCTCATGGAAATCCAACCACTGATCACCGACCACTGATCACTGACCCTAACGAATCACCTTCAGCGCCCCGCGGAACAGCCCATCGAAATCCCCGGCCAGCGCCTTGTCCTTCGCCACCGCCTGCTCAATCGCCTTCTCCGCAGCCAGGCGCTGATACCCCAAATTCGTCAGCGCGCTCAGCACATCGTCCACCGCCGCCCCCTGCACCGCCGTCGGCGTTGGAGCCACCGCAAAGTCGTCCAGCTTGTCTTTGAGCTCCACCACCAGCCGCTCGGCCAGCTTTTTTCCCACCCCCGGAATCCGCGTCAACTGCGCGTGATCCTGCGCGCGGATCGCCTGCACGGTGCGCTCGCTCGACAATCCGCTGAGCATCTTGATCGCCAGCTTCGGCCCCACGCCGCTCACCGTGATCAGCCGCTCGAACAGACGCTTCTCCTCGCGCTCCAGAAATCCGAACAGCGCAATCGCGTCGTCGCTCACCTGGGTGTGAATATGCAGCGAAGCCTCGGCGCCGACGCTGGGCAGCGCCGTAAACGTGGGCACAGAAATGGTGACGTCGTATCCCACGCCGGCGGCCTCCACAATGGCCTGCCCCGGCTGCTTATAGATGAGCTTTCCGCGCAGATGAGCGATCATCCGTCTCTTTCCTGACCACTAACCACTCACAACTGACCACTAGCTAGAGTATCCCCATCCGCTTGGCCACGCGCTCCAGCGTCTCCAGCGCCTGGTCGAGTTGCGGCCTGGTGTGTTCGCTGGTCAGAATCAGCCGGATGCGCGCCTTGCCCTCCGGCACCGTGGGAAACGCGATCCCCGTGCCCATCACGCCCTCATCGAACAGCGCCCGGCTGAAGTCCATGGTCGCCCGCCCGTCGCCCAGGATCACCGGCGTAATCGGCGTTTCCGTGGCCGGCGTCGTCACTCCACCCACGTTGAACCCGGCCCGGCGCAGTTCGCTTTGGAAGTAGCGCGTGTTCTCCCACAGCCGCTCGATTCGCTCCGGCTCCTGCTGCAGAATGTCGAATGCCGCGATGCACGTCGCCGCGACTGACGGAGGATGGGACGTCGAAAACAAAAACGGCCGTGCGCGGTGATATAGATAATCGATCAGGTCGCGCGAACCGCACACATACCCGCCCAGCGCCCCGATCGCCTTCGACAGCGTGCCCACCTGCACATCCACGCGCCCGTGCATCCCAAAATGATCCACCGACCCGCGCCCGTTGCGACCCAGCACCCCGCTCGCGTGCGCGTCGTCCACCATCATGATGGCGCCGTACTTCTCCGCCAGCGCCGCCAGCTTGTCCACTGCCCCGATGTCCCCGTCCATCGAAAACACGCCGTCGGTGATCACCAGCTTGTGGCCCGGCTCGTTGGCCACTTCCTGCAGCAACTCCTCGCAGTGCGCCGCGTCCTTGTGCCGGAACACCTTGATTTTGGCCCGCGACAGCCGCGCCCCGTCGATAATGCTGGCGTGGTTCAATTCGTCGCTCAGGATGAAGTCGTCCTTGCCCAGGATCGCGCTCACCGTGCCCGCATTGGCCGCGAACCCGCTCTGGAAGACCACGCACGCTTCTACGTTTTTGAAGCGCGCAATCTTCTCCTCGAGCTCCATGTGAATCTTCATTGTCCCGGCGATGGTCCGCACCGCGCCCGAGCCCACGCCCAGTTCCCGCGTGGCCTTCAGCGCCGCCTCAATCAGCTTGGGGTGATTCGCCAGCCCCAAATAGTTGTTGCTGGCCAGGTTGATGACCTGCTTGCCGTCATAGTGGCACATCGGTGCCTGCTGATCGTCGAGCACGCGCAGGCGGAAGTAGGTCCCTTTCGCCTTCAGTTCATCGAGAACGGCAGTCAGGTGAGCAAGCTGGGGGCGGGTAGCGGTGGATGACATGAGAGCACCTCAAACAAAAAGGATAACGCGCGGACGGCGCGCGCTTTGCACCGGCAGGCCTGTGACGGCGGGTCTGATTACGGCTGGCACGGCTATTGAATATTATTCAGGCTCTGCCGGGCTGTCGCAGGCCTTCTTGAACATGCTTTTCGCCGTGTCCGCACCCCGCTCCACGCCGCGGCCGTAGTAGTAGAGCACCGCAAGGCGATTGCATCCGGCCGCCGCCAGCTGGATGGTCGTCACTGCCCGGTGTTCTTCTACGGTCCCCGCACGCAGAGCGCCCGCTCATTCGTCGCCGAATCGGTCTTGTCCGACTGCTTGTACCCGATTCCGAAGTTCACCGTCCAATTCTCGCCGCCCTTCTCGCCGGGAGTGCCTGACCGGATCCACCACGACGAAAGCTGGATGTTGCCCTTGATCTTGTTGCCTTTCGCGTTCTCCACCTTGGCGTCGTAAATCGATTCCAGCTCATCCAACTGGGGAAGCTTCCAATCCGAGTGCCCCGCGGTGCGCAGCCTGGTGCAATAGTCGTATGCCTGCGCCAGAGTGACATCGGCGCCGTTGTCGCGCCCGGCCCACATCAATTTGGTTGCAGAATCGGTCCAGGTGGAGACGGGCGCGGAGGGAGGCTCCGCGGGCGTCGGCGTTTCAGGCTGCGGCGCAGCGGATTGCTGCTGCGTCGCCGGTGGCGTGGAACGGTCCGGCTCGGTTGCCGGCACCCTGGCCCTGGCCCAGAAGATGAATGCGGAAACCACCACCACCGCGCCCACTAGGGCGAGCGGCCATAGCGCCGACTGCTTCCCTTTGCCCTTCACGGCCTCCGCGGAGCAGTCCGGGATCTTCTCGAAGCCGGGGCCTTCCTCGTCCTGCGTTTCCTGCTCGCGCCGCTCCAGCGTCTCCTCCACCACCGTCGCGCGCCGCCGCGGCAAACTTTCCACCACGGTTTCGCGCCGCCCGGCTGGCTCTCCCGCGGTTTGAACAGCTTCCATCTCCCGCAGAAACTCCACTGCCGATTCCGGCCGGTCCTCCCGCTCCCTCGCCAGCAGGCGCATCACCAGCTTCTCCAAACCCGGATACTTCTTCGCCGCATCGGGGCACAGATCGCCCAGCCGCTCCGGCGTCCCCTGCAGGTGCTGGAACATCCAGCCTTCCGTGCTGGCGGAGTGAAATGCCGTCTGTCCCGTGAGCATCTCGAACAGGACGCCGCCCAGCGCATACAGGTCGGTTCGCCCATCCAACTGCGCGGCGGGCGTGCCTCGCCACTGCTCCGGCGCCGCATACTCCGGCGTCAGCAGCAGACCATGGGTGCGGCTGATGTTGGTAATGCCGTCGGTCATCGCCGCAATTCCAAAATCCAGAATCTTCGCCCGCTCCTCGCCGTCGTGGCTGCTCAGCAGGATGTTGTCCGGTTTGATGTCGCGGTGAACTGCGCCGCGGGCGTGCGCCGCCGCGAGCCCAGCGCCCAATCCGCGCGCAATGCGCAGCGCCCGATCCGCCGCAAAACTTCCGTGGGAATGGTGCAGCTCCTCCCGCAGGCTTGGCCCCGCCACGTATTCCATGGCGATAAAAAGCGTTCCGTCGTCTTCCTGGTCCAGGTCGGCCACTTCCACAATGTTGGGGTGCCGGAGCTGGTAGGCTGCTCGCGCCTCCTGCCGGAAACGCTTGATGAATTGCGGGTTCCGGCTCAATTCCGGAGCCAGGAACTTCAGCGCCAGTTGTCCGCCCAGCAGCAGATGCTCGGCCAGGTACACCTCGCCCATCCCGCCCTGCCCCAGCTTGCACACGATGCGGTACTTGCCCCTCACCAGGTGCCCCGGGGCAAACTCCCGCGACTCCATCAGCACCGCCCCATCGGTGGGGCACTTGTGTTGCTGGTCAGGATACGGCGTATCGCAAACCGGGCAGGTCTTCATCGCCAACTCTCGCCCGCCGCATCCCGGCATGGGTCGCGGAGTGGGTTTCGCTCAGGGGGATTCAATGGCAGCAAGCATAGCACCCCTGCGCTTTCGGCGGCGGTGCGGGTCCTCTGTCTCCCGACGATGGTCAAGGGACCCTGTTCCCTTGGTCCCTTGTTCCCTGGCACATGATCACTGACAACTGGCCGCCGCCCGCGTCCAATCACCATCCACCCGGTTGGCTCGCCGCCGCCCGCGCCGGATACAATGGGGCGTAGGCTCCCGCATTCTGGGCGAACGGCCATTTTCTTATCCTTTGGAGCAGGTGCACGTGACAAGTTTCTTCTGCCGCGGAATGCGGTTTTCAGGCTTTGCGGCATTGGGCATGGCCCTCGCCATCCCGGCACTGGCCGCGGCTCATCCGCAGCCAACCCAAACCATGCTTTCCGCTCAGACCCGCGACCTTAATGGCCGCACCCAGGTCACCCTGTCCATTTCCGTCAGCGGCGACGATGGCGCGCCCGTCTCGGGGCCCGTAGTGATTCAGGATGAAGGCAAGCCCCTGGCCGGCGTCGCCCTCGACGATCAGGGCACGGCGCATGTTGTGCTCAGCATGCTCCCCGGCGAACATTCTCTTCGAGCTGTATACGCCGGCGACACCGCCCATGCGGCGTCCACCTCCGAGATTTCGGGCGTCCGCGCCCAGACCAGCACCACACCCGATTTCCAGATCTCCGTCAACCCGGCGTCGCTCAGTCTTACCGCCGGCCAGTCCGGAACCGTTGTCGCGTCCATTACCCCCGTCAATGCCAGCGCGCTCACCGCGCCCATGTTCGTTACTCTCTCTTGTTCCGGCGCTCCCGATCAGTCCTCCTGCAGCTTCACACCGGAAAATATCGAGATTCTGTCCACCACGACGGATGCCATCATCAGCGACATGGTCATCACCACTCAGTCCGCGGGCACCCGCGGAAGCGCAATCTCCCCGTCCCGTCCCGGCGATCGTCCGGTCTCCTGGGCCGTCCTGCTCCCCGGCGCGCTCGGCCTGCTAAGCCTGGTCTTTTCCGCCCGCCGCCGCCGCTGGCTCACCCGGCTCTCGCTGCTCGCCCTGGTGGGATGGGTAACGGTGCTCGGCGCCACCGCCTGCGCTCCGCGCTACAACTACTTCAACCACGGCCCACCGCAGAATCTGCCCACCCCGGCCGGCACCTACACGTTGAACGTCACTGCTCAGTCCAGCAACGGGGTCACGGCCACCACGCACTTCACCACCTTGGCACTGACCGTCAAGTAAGTCCATTCTCAGCCGCTAACCGGCTGCACGTGCGGTGCAAGCATGCCCCCCAAAAGCAAAACCCTCGCTCTTGCTTGAGCGAGGGTTTTGGCATTGCTGCCCGAGATGTTTCACTGCATTGCGAAAACGCGGCCTAGAACGACCGCGTCACGCCCGCAATCACGGTGTAATCGGCAAACGCGGCGTCGCCGTGGGTGTGGTTCTCCAGGTCGGTCACGCTGATCTTGCGATTGCGCTCCATCGCCAAGGGACCGCTGACGTTGATCATGGTCCGTCCCCGCGCGTACATCAGCCCCGGCTCAATCGAAATCACATACCCGGGCCGGCGGAATCCGTCGCTCTTGCCGAACGCGTCCCGCACCGGAACACCCTCCATGCGGCCGCCCATGCTCAGCGCCAGGCCGCGAGCAAGCTTCAGTCCCGTCACCGGGCGCGAGAACCCGCCCCGCCACAAGTACTGATCCGTCGCGGAGACCACGCCCTCTCCCGGCGCGGACCGAAATGTCTGCACCCCCGTCGTATCCTGCGGGCTGAACAGCCACGATCCCGTGAAGTACGCCGCGGTCCCCCATACCACCGGGTGGTACGCCTCCGTGGCCAGGCTGAATCCATAGGTCCCATCGCCGGGTTGGATCGACTCGTCGAATGGCTCCGTTTGCCTGGTCCCATTGGAAAGCGTTGTGGTCCCCTTGGCGTCATTGATTCCGGTGGGCAGCTTGAGTTGTGCGGAGAGCGACACGTTCCCATGATTTTCCGTCGGCGGCCGGAAGATCCACGTCTGCACCCCCGCCGTGATGTCCCCGATCCCTCCCGAGCGATACACGTTCAACGGGCTCCTCTGCCCATGCCGCGTAGCTTCCAATCCCGGTATCGAGGCAATCAAGCTCACCCGCGGCGTCAGTTGATAATTCAGGTCCAGTTCAAACAGGTTCACGTGGTTCACCACCGCGCTGTGCTGAAGCTGCCTCTGCACCTGGTACACGGTCCCGATGTAGTGCCGGTACGAGTTATACACGCGATAACCGGTGGTCACGGTCAATCCGTGGATCCACTGCCCGTGCGCGAAGCCGCGGCTGGCATACTCCGCCGTGGGATCGAGGCCCGAAATGACCGGCTGCGGTGAGTGCGCGGCAACGCAACCCTGGGCGCGGGCGGCTGGTGGAAGGAAGGCGAGCGCAGGGAGCAGAAGGGCAGCGGTCGCCGCCGCGGGGCGGAGAATGTTTTTCATGTTGTTTTGATCTCCTTGGGAAATGGCCTCGAATTCCACCTGTCCGCGACGGCAAACAACGGCGGAGGTGGATAATGCTCCCGAAAGTAGCAGGCTGTCAGTGATGCAGTCGTGACCTATGCGATGGAGAGGAATCTCCACCTTTCGATGGAGATCGATGGGGAGCAAGGACCGGTATAGTCGGAGGACCATGCTTCCCCGTTTGACATGGCTACGCCGAACCGCGTGTTTCCTGCTGCTGTGCCTGGGTGCGCTGCCGCTCGCGGGTAAGCGCGCTCCTGATCCCGGATTCAAAACGCTGGATGGCCAATCCCGGAAGCTCTCCCAGCTCCGCGGCCAGGTGACCGTCGTCAACTTCTGGGCTACGTGGTGCGGCCCCTGCCAGGAAGAGCTTCCCCGCCTCGCGCGGATCGCCGCCTCTTATGCCGGCAAGCCCGTCCGCTTCGTCCTCATCTCCATTGACGAGCCCAAGAACCGCCCCCGAATCCCCGCCGTGCTCGCCCGCCTCCATGTTGACCAGGAGAGCTGGGCCGGAGCCGATGTAGACACCATGGGCCGCTTCGGCCTCGGAGACATCGTCCCCGGAACCGTGGTTCTCGATGAAGAGGGAGAGATAGTGGCGCGGATCATGGGCGAGGCCCGCGAAGAAGATGTGCGCAACGCGGTGGATTGGCTGACCAGCGGCAAAACCGGCGCCCCGCCGGCCGCGCTCACCCGCCGTTATTGAGAGAAAGCTGGAATAGGTTGCATAAACAAAGCCTGAAAGGGCACGACTTTACAGACTGCTCAAAAACCCATCCGGTGAACGAAACGTGTCAGGGCACGACTTTACAGCTTGCTGAAAAACGCACGGGAAACTAAACACGCGTAGGGGCGCGACTTCAGTCGCGCCGTTAAGTGCCACAAAATGTGTTGGGCTTCAGCCCCTGCGGGAAGCCTTCTTCTGCAACCAAACCTACAGAATGTAGCGGCTCAAATCCTGGTCCTTCACCACCGACGCCACCATCTGCTTCACATACTCGTCGGTAATGAGAAACACCTTCTCCGGCCCGGAAACCGTCATGCGCTCCTCGTAGGGAAGGGGCGACGAGGCCTCTGCACGGATCGCGTCCGGCAGCGCCTTCGGCTGCTCCCCATCGGGCGTGCGCCTGGCTACGTCCGGCGCCAGAAAACTTACATCCTCCAGCACCCGCTCCATGATCGTGTGCAGTCGGCGCGCTCCAATGTTCTCTGTCTGCTCGTTCACCTTGAAGGCAAACTCCGCCATCTCCCGCAGCGCGTCCGGTGCAAACTCCAGCTTCACGCCCTCGGTCTCAAGCAGCGCCGAATACTGCTTGGTCAGCGACGCCTTGGGCTCGGTGAGAATGCGCAGAAAATCCTCCACCGTCAGCGACTGCAGTTCCACGCGAATGGGGAAGCGCCCCTGCAATTCGGGAATCAAATCGCTCGGCTTGGACACGTGGAACGCGCCCGCGGCGATGAACAAGATATGGTCGGTCCGCACCATGCCGTAGCGCGTGTTTACCGTGGTTCCTTCCACAATGGGCAGAATGTCCCGCTGCACGCCCTCGCGCGAAACATCCGGCCCGTGCCCGCCCTCGCGTCCGGCGATCTTGTCGATCTCATCCAGAAACACGATGCCGCTCGACTCCACTCGCTCCACCGCCGCGCGGTTCACGCTATCCATGTCGATCAGCCGGCCTTCTTCCTCCTGCACCAGGTAATCGAACGCCTCCGCCACCTTCATCTTGCGCTTCTTGGGCGCCGATCCGAAGATGTTGGGCAGCATGTCCTTGAGGTTCATCTCCATGTCCTCAAGGTTCTGGTTGCTGATGATGCCAAATTGCGGGGTGTTGCTCTGGCGCACGTCGATCTCCACCATGCGGTCGTCGAGCTTGCCCTCGCGGAACTGCTGCCGCATCTTCTCCCGCGATCGCTGATGGCTCTCCGCCCCCGGAAGTGTGAGCTGGCCATCCTGCCCTGGCGGCGGCGTGGGCATGGGAGGAGGCGGCAGCAGCACATCCAGCAGCCGCTCTTCCGCATTCATCTCCGCGCGGTCCTCCACCTCTTCCAGCCGCTCTTCGCGCACCATGTCGATGGCGATCTCCACCAGGTCGCGAATCATCGACTCCACATCGCGCCCCACGTAGCCCACCTCGGTGAACTTCGAGGCTTCCACCTTGAGGAACGGCGAGTTGGTCAGCTTGGCCAGCCGCCGCGCAATCTCCGTCTTGCCCACGCCAGTGGGCCCAATCATGATGATGTTCTTAGGCATGATGTCGTCGGCAATATCCGGCGGCAGCTTCTGCCTCCGCTGTCGGTTGCGCAGCGCAATGGCCACCGCGCGCTTGGCGGCCTTCTGCCCCACGACATGCTTGTCGAGCTCGGTGACGATCTCGCGCGGCGTCAGTTCGTCCAGCGAGACGTCGGTTTCTTCAGCGGATGCGGGAAGATAAATAGCCATTCTGTGTTCGACGACTCCAACTAACAACTGCCAACTAACGATTGTCATCCTGAGCGAAGCGAAGGATCCGCGGTTGCTCTTTGCCCGAGTGCCCAAACTCGATCGCGTTCACTCATTCACTTCTTCACTGACCCCTGAACCCTGAACCCTGAACCCTGTTACTTCAGCTCCTCAATCGTCACCCGATCATTCGTATAAATGCAAATCTCGCCGGCGATCTTCATCGCCTTCTCCGCAATCTCCCGCGCGCCCAGTTCCGTGTTCTCCATCAGCGCCCGCGCCGCCGCCGTGGCATAACTGCCGCCCGATCCGATCGCCGCATACGGCTCGTCCGGATCGATCACGTCGCCCGAACCCGAAATCAAAAATGTCTGTCCCTTGTCGGCCACCAGCAGCAGGGCCTCCAGGTTGCGCAGCATCTTGTCGGTGCGCCAATCCTTGGCCAGTTCCACCGCCGCGCGATTCAGGTTGCCGGCGTACTGCTCCAGCTTGGCCTCAAACCGCGTAAACAGGTTGAATGCATCGGCCGTAGATCCCGCAAAGCCCGCCAGGATTCTCTCCTGGTAGAGCCGCCGGATCTTCTTCGCGGAGTGCTTCAGCACGTGATCGCCCAGCGTCACCTGCCCGTCAGCGGCCATCACCACCTGCCCGTCGCGACGCACGCAGATCACAGTCGTCGAACGGATGCGGCGGGTGTTCTTTTCGCTCTTGCTCAATGCCTCAAAACCTCTGAAATGCGCGCTGAAATGAGTCATCCGCGCGCAAAGTCGCAGAATCGAGTATAACGCCTGTCGCCCACGGCATCGGCCAGTCAGAAGGGTTTGAAGCCAACCCGGAGCCGTGATTCGAAAATCGACGGAAGATCTCGGCCGCCGTACACGACCCGCTCGATTCAGCCTCCATCTCACACCGCCATCCGCACCTGCGCTATGCTGGGACTGGGGCATCTCCGCGCAGATTCCCCGCCCGCCATGAGCCTCCACGACGCCAAAATCTGGGAGATCGCCGCCGGCGCCACCGTCCTGGCCGGCGCTTCCGCCCTGGGCCTCTGGATGATCCTGCGCCGCCGCCCCACCCCCGAAGAGATCGAATTCGCCCGCCGTCTGTTCCTCACCCAGTCCGGCCGCATCGTCGACGGCACCCTTCTCGACGTCGCCGAAGTTCCCGCGGAAGACGGCCATGCCCTCACCATGCTGCTCTACGAGTACCGCATCGGCGGCGTCGACTACGAATGCTCACAGGACATCACCCTCATGGGCGATGTGGTTACCGTCGCCCACGTCCGCTCCGGCTTCCCCTGCTCCGTTCGCTACCAGCCCGGAAACCCCCAGAACAGCATCGTGGTCGCCGAAAATTGGTCCGGCCTGCGGGTCACCGTCCCCGTCTTCACTGCCTGGGAAAACCCCGAGCCCATCGACACCTCCCACCTGAATCCCAAGCCCAAAATAGCCGACAGCTAACAGCTTTCAGCCCTCAGCCCTCGCCCCTCGCCCCTAATCCTTAATCCCTGTTCCCCTGTTCCCTTGTTCCCTGTCTTTCCATACCCAACCCGGGTTACACTAGAGTTGTATGCATGTCCACGCAGCGCCCGACTTCTCAGCTTCCGGCCCGGGCGCCAGCCGGACACAAACCGTCCTCCGCATTTCCCTGGTAGCCACCGCCCTCTATGTCGGCATCACCTTCATCGCCGGGCTGCGCTCCCACTCTCTGGCTCTGCTCTCTGAAGCCGGCCACAACGCCAGCGACTTCCTCGCTCTCCTGCTCAGCTTCGCCGCCGTCTACTTCCACACCCGCCCGGCCGACACCGCCCGCACTTTCGGCTACCAGCGCGCCGGCGTCCTTGCCGCCTTCGTCAACGCGGGCAGTCTCATCGTCATCTCCATCTGGATCGCCATCGAAGCCGTTCATCGCCTCTACGCGCCGGTCGCCGTTCACCCTCGCACGATGATGGTGGTGGCCGCCGCCGGCGTCATTATGAACGGCGTGATCGCCGCGCTGCTGTGGGGCGTGGCTCGCGACGTGAACCTCCGATCTGCCTTCCTCCACATGGCCGGCGACACCCTCTCCACCGCCGCCGTCATCGCCGGGGGCGCCGCCATTCTCTTCACCGGGCAGAACTGGATCGACCCCGTCCTCTCGCTCCTCATCGCCGCGCTCATCCTGTGGTCCTCGGCCGGCATCGTGCGCGAAACTCTCAACATCCTGCTCGAGGGCACTCCCCGCGGCGTCGATCTCGCCCACATCCGCGGCGGCATGGAAGCAATCCCCGGTGTCCTCAATGTCCACGACCTGCACATCTGGTCGCTGGGCTCGCAGTCCCGCGCGCTGGCCTGCCACGTCACCATCGCCGACATCCCGCCGTCTGAGAGCAGCGCCATTCTCGGCCAGATCAAGCACATCCTCAAAGACCACCACAACATCTGCCACAGCACCATCCAGTTCGAGCACGAAAACTGCCCCGAACTCCACGGCTGCGTAGTCCCCATCGACCAGATGTCCGCCGAAACAGCCGATCACCATCACCACGCGCACTAAGAGCAGCCGTCAGCCTTCAGTCGTCAGTGGTCAATGGTCAGTCAAAAACGGGCCTGTCATCCTGAACGCAGTGAAGGATCCGCGGTTGTTCTTGCCGTTGCCATTCTTTCTGTCATCCTTTGCGCAGCGGAGGATCTGCTGTTCCAGTCTCCCGCCCGACCAACCTCCGCGCTATACTTCCCAACATGAGCCGCCTGCAGGCCTATTACGACAAGATCTCCCGCAAATATTCGCTCAATAGAGCCATCGCCGTCACCGTCTGCTTCTCGTTCTATTGCTGTATCGGACTGTTCCAACTCCTCAGCTATTTCAAGCACCACGACAGCTTCTATCTCTTCGCGGGCCCCGTTAGTCTTCTCCTTGGCTTCGGCGGTACCTTCCAGGGCTCACAGATCATCCATGCCGTAGTCCGCCGCCTTATTACCCAAGCGCAGCAGAATCCCCACTCCCCGCCCCAGGCAACTGTGAACATAGGAACTGCGAACCCTAATCCCTAATCCCTAATCCCTTACACTTGAACCCATGGAAGAGTTCAGCCGTATCCAGCGCCTGCCCCCGTATGTCTTCAACATCACCGGGGAGATGAAGATCTCCGCCCGCCGCCGCGGCGAAGACATCATCGACTTCGGCATGGGCAATCCCGACGGCGCCACGCCCAAACACATCGTCGACAAGCTCGTCGAATCCGCGCAGAAGCCCGTCACCCATCGCTATTCCGTCTCCAAAGGCCTGCCCCGCCTGCGCCGCGCCATCTGCAATTGGTACTCCTCCCGCTACAACGTCGACCTCAACCCCGACACCGAAGCCATCGTCACCATCGGCTCCAAGGAGGGCATCGCCCACCTCTGCCTCGCCATCCTCGACTCCCGCGATACCGTCCTCGTTCCCAATCCTTCCTACCCCATCCATATCTACGGGCCCGTCATCGCCGGCGCCCACGTGGTCTCCGTGCCCATCAACGACTGCGACCAGTTCCTGGCCCAGCTCGAAGACCTCATCCCGCGCATGACCCCGCGCCCCAAGGCCCTCATCGTCAACTTCCCGTCGAACCCCACCACCCAATGCGTCGAGTTGCCGTTCCTCGCGCGCCTTGTCGAACTTGCACGCCAGTACGGATTCCATCTCATCCACGACCTCGCCTACGCCGACATCGCCTTCGACGGCTACAAGCCGCCCAGCGTCCTCCAGGTCCCCGGCGCCAAAGATGTGGCCGTCGAGTTCTTCACGCTGTCGAAGAGCTACAACATGCCCGGCTGGCGCGTCGGATTCATGGTCGGCAACCCGGAACTGGTCAACGCCCTCGCCCGCCTCAAGAGTTATTTCGACTACGGCACCTTCACGCCCATCCAGGTGGCGTCGATTCTGGCTCTGGAAGGCCCCCAGGACTGCGTAGCCGAAATCTGCGAAACCTATCGCAGCCGCCGCAACGTGTTGGTCGAAGGCCTGAACAAGTTAGGCTGGCAGGTCCCGTTGCCCAAGGCCACCATGTTTGTCTGGGCCGAGATCCCCGAGAAGTACCGCAGCCTAGGCTCGCTGGAGTTCTCCAAGCGGCTGCTAACCGAAGCCAAAGTAGCCGTAAGCCCCGGCATAGGCTTCGGCGACTACGGCGATGGGCACGTGCGCTTCAGCCTGATAGAAAACGAGGAACGGACAAGACAAGCGCTAAGAGGCATCAAGCAGATGTTCGCGAAGTCCAAGGTTGAAGCCGTCGCACAGGTCTAAATCTCACTTGCTGTTCTTGTCTCGCAGGGAATCTGCTGTTTGCGGTGGTCTCGTCCGCTGCCCCAGGCAAAACCGATGCCGCTAATCCGCTCTGCGGTAAAATAGCAGCCAGTCGACTAGTCGTGAGAAAGGGGCGAGGACGATGGGCACTGCTACGCAGATATCTCTTGATACCTACCTGACCACGTCCTATGAGCCGGACGTTGATTACGTCGACGGCGTCCTCGAGCAGCGCAATGTGGGCGAGTACGATCACAACATCGTGCAGCGGGCGATCATGATTTGGTTCTACCTGCACGAGAAAGACTGGCGCATCCGGTCGATTCAGGAGCAGAGAACCAGAGTTGCTTTCACCAGGGTCCGCATCCCCGACGTGAGCGTCTTCTCCCGCTATATCCCCATCGAGCAAGTCTTCACCAGGCCTCAACTCATCGCCATCGAGGTTCTGTCACCTGAAGACCGCCACTCCCGCATCGACGAGAGGCTGAGGAACTTCGCCAGCTTCGGCGTACCCAATCTCTGGGTCGTGGACCCTCAAACGCGCTCCGGCTGGGACTGCAGCGACGGAAACTGGGTGCGCAAGGAGCGGTTTGAGGTCCCCAACTCCCCCATCTACCTGTCTCTTCCCGAGCTCTTCGCAAAAATCGACGAGGACAACGCCGACTGAGAGAGCAAAGGGCGAACGAAAGCCCCATCGTTCGCGGCTCTCTCTGTGGGCAGCCCCGGCATAGGCTTCGGCGACTACGGCGATGGCCACGTGAGATTCAGCCTGATAGAAAACGAAGAGCGGACGCGCCAAGCGCTGCGAGGCACCAGGCAGATGTTCGCGAGAGCTTTATTAGTCGGAGCCTGGACTTAAAGAGGGAAGAGATGGTCAAGTAAGCTGTTATTGTTAGACGATCTCTGGCCAATTTGCGACTGGCGAGCTTGCGGCACGCGATCCCCTGAAGCGGGTGCCCCGGTCGTGCCCCTTCAAAACACGTTGCGGAGAGGCGCCACAGCAGATTCCCTTCGGGAATGACAGAAAGAAAAGCCAGCGCAAGTTTGCATGTGTGCGGCGACGCGGCTAGTCGTACTTGCCCCAGACGGCTTCGTCAACATCGACACTCATCAGGCGATACTCTCCCGGATTGAAGCTGCCATTGATCTTCACGCTGCTGGTTGGGCGTTTCGCAGGATCATTGCTATCGTGATAAATCACTTCAAAATGATGAGTACCAGGCGGAATGTTCGCAGTGCAAAACGAGTCGGAAGGAAGCGAGCACAAAGGCCGGCCATCCACGTTGACTACTCCGTCGAGTTCGGTGTGGCTCTCCACCCTGAGCGTAACCGGATTGCCAGGTCGCAGAGTTGCAGGGGTCTCGGTAACGGTGAGATTGATCCCCGCGATCGAACCATATTGCTGCCCCGGGGATCTTTGGATTTCGAGCGCCAGCACCTCCCCTGCGGCGACCCAGCGCGTTCCGCCGCCGTCGAAGCGGACCGGATTGGCGCGGCTGTTTCCGGGGGGAAAGTCAAACGCTACGGTACCGTGCGCGAATTCGTTGATGCCGCCGAGGGTAAGAGTGAAATTGTTGCTGCGCTGCTGGGCCGACTGCGCGTACCAAATCGTTCCGGCGATGGTGATGGTGCCACTGACGGGAGCCGTCCATGTAACGGCTGCCTGGCCGCCGGCGGAGCCGCTCACGGGGTCCTGGCTATGGACGAGAACGTCGCCCGCCAAAAAATCGGGCGGAGAGCCGGGCCCCGTTCCGGAGGCGACCACAAAGGCGGGAATGCAGTTCCCTGGCAGCGACCAATCGGTCGTAAGGCCCGCATAACTACTGAAGCAACTGCCGGAGGGTTGCGGAATCGTGTTGAAGTGCATTACGGTGCTGCCGCCGAGCAATCCCCAGGGCCCGCTGGGATTGATGCCGCCGCGGTTGGCGTCTTCCGCGGTGGTCAGGTCGTAAGTGACGGCGCCCGCCCCAGGAGTGGCTGCCGGGTCCAGTGTTTGGCCGTGCAGCACGGCGGAGACGCCCAGCAGAGCCATCAGAACGATCGTCGGCAGAATGCGCATAGTCCCTCGCTCGCGGCCATCATGTTCGGCCGGAATTTCGGCCTTGCCTAAGGTTGCGGTCCATGTTACACCCAGGTTTCTTCGCCAGGTCCGTTTCCTGCATCCGTTTTCATTGCAAAGACCCAGGCGTGCCCAGCAAGGCCTTTGCCGGGACCATATGGCTATGATTTGCCGCACCTTGCGGGTCCCAGATCCCCGAGAAGTACCGCCACCTCGGCTCGCTGGAGTTCTCCAAGCGCCTGCTGACCGAAGCCAAAGTAGCTGTAAGCCCCGGCATAGGCTTCGGCGACTACGGCGATTGCCACGTGCGCTTCAGCCTCATTGAAAACGAGGAACGGACCCGCCAAGCGCTCCGCGGCATCAAGCAAATGCTGGGCCGCAAGCGCCAAAATGGTGGCATACTAGTCGGTAGGAATTATTCCTACCGGAGGCGCGCTTGCGGTCTATCGAAAAAATCAGCGTCGCATTGCCGCCGGAGATGATCTCGCTTGTCCGCGAGGCCGTAGAAGCCGGCGAGTACTCCTCTTCCAGTGAAGTCGTGCGCGAAGCCCTGCGCGACTGGACACATAAGCGCGCGCTGCGCGAGCAGGGTCTTGCGGAACTGCGCCGCGTTTGGAAACAAGCTTTGGAGGACAACACACCCGGCGTCTCTCCCCGTGACGTCTTCGAGAGGCTGGAACGTAAGTACCAGGCCATCTCGGATGCATCGGGAGAACACGAAGAATGCGCTTAGAACTCTCTCGCTACATTGAGAGCGATCTTGAAGGAATTGCCGTCTCAGTAGAGAATCACCGCGCCCGCCATCATCGCCGCCTCACCCGCACTTCATTGCTCCTTCCCACTCAGCGAATGTGGAATTGTGTCGCATGCGACGCATCTTTCCGCACGTAGGGGGGCATGTGAAAAACAGTGAGCGGAGGCGGCTTCACGCCGGTGCCCTGGCCGGCAGTCTCGGCCGCCGGAGTCAATGCGAAATCCAGACGATTGTCGAACTGCAGCGGGCTCGCGAGCGATTTCGCCCCGGCGTCCTGGTATCCCGTGGCGGTCACCTGCAGCGTTGCGCCCGTCCCCGAGGGGAGCCCCGTAAAGTCGATGCGGTAAGACCCGTTATCGTCTGTGAAGTTGTGCGCCGCCCCATTCGAGGCAGGGTCGCCCGTCAAGTTCACCGCAACCATCGCCTTCGGCACGGGCGCGCCCCCCGAGTAGATCAGGCCCTCAAACGTGGTTACAGCCGGCGGCGGAGGAGGCGGCAGGACCGGCTTCGGCCTGGTCAGATAGAAGATCGCGCAGCCCACGATGATGCTTCCGACAATGCCCGCCAGCCATTTGCCGAAACTGCCCATGGCGCCCTCCTTGCTCTTTGCATCTTCCTTGTCGCTGAGCTGAACCATGCCGGACTATAGCACAACCTGAAACCGGGACTCCTACGTATATTTGCGCCCGAATTCCGGACGCTCCGGCTGCCTCAGTAGAGAACCACCGCGCCCGCCAGCATCCCCGCCGCAACCACCGGTCCCTCGCTTTTGGGGACCTGGGAATACCACCCACCTCATCCCGCCTCACGCCGCATCCTCCACCTTCACAGTGATCTTCCGCCCCAGCGCCGCCGCGATATTCACCAGCGCATCCAGCGAAAACCGCGCGATCCTTCCCCTCAGCAGATCGTTGATACGCGGCTGCGTCACCCCGCACCGCTCCGCCGCCTCTGCCTGCGTCAACTGATCGGTGAACACTCCCATGAACATCGACCCGTGATCGCCAACACATACTTTCCGGAAAAGAAGGAGCATCCTTCCTCCAGTCGGACCTCCAGTCCGAGTTGATCCGCCTCGTTCGCTCGCGGAGAATCCGGACGCCAGGATTAAAGGTTCAATCTTTTCGAAAAGGATCGGGATGTTTACCAGAAAATGAATACCCCCACCCCATCCCCCCTGGCATAACCCCTTTGGAAACGGATGTAGAAGGTAAAGAATGATTTCCTGCGAGATTCTTTGAGAATAGGCTCATTTGCTATTAAGTAAATACCACGCTCGATTGCTGAGCGGACATCCTCGCCACCCGTCCAGGCACCAACTGAGCCGGAACCTCGATTGCACTTTTCCGGCATCGTCCCGTGGGTGTAATTTGTTGGATCAGTCGCACCGAAGGAGGTTTCAACCATGGCAATTGCCGTACAGATGGATTTTCCCGGCGGTACCCTTGCGCAATACGATGAGGTGGTCAAAAAGATGGGATTTCGCCCTCAGGGTCCAGGCGCACCCGGCGGCCTGTTTCACTGGGTGGCCAAAACAGATGCCGGAATCCGCGTCGTCGATGTGTGGGAGACCCGCGATCAATTTGAGAAGTTCTCCGCCGAGAAGGTTCGACCACTTACCGCAGAGGTTGGAATACCTGAACCGTCCAACGTCACGTTCTTCGAGGTTCACAACTACCTGACCAAGGGTTGACGTCGCCACGAGTCACAAAGCTGCGTCCGCAGGTCCCTCCCCCCGGGCGCTCGTATCTCGCCTCCAGAAACCACTCGCCCCGCCATGAGCGCCATTCGATACACTGCTGGGAACCGTTGAAAGTTAAGACGAGGGGTTCGCCGCATGTCCCAGCTCTACGTCGTGGTTCTGGTTGTGATTGTCGCGGTCCTGCTGGGGGTTGCGATCTACCGCACCTCGCTGGTGAAAACCAAGGCCGACTACCTGGTGGCGGGACGGTCTTTGCCCGCCGTGGTGCTGGTGCTCACCCTGCTCACATCGTGGATTGGCGCGGGGTCGCTGTTTGCGGGCGCCGAGAACGCCTACAAGAACGGCTTCGCCGCGCTGTGGCAGCCCGCCGGAGGATGGCTGGGCCTGCTGCTCATCTATTTCATCGCGCCCCGGGCGCGCAAATTCGCCCAGTTCACCCTGCCTGACTTGCTTGAGGCGCGCTATAACCAGGTCGCGCGCGTACTGGGCACGTTCGCCATTCTGTTTGCCTACGTGGGCATCACCAGCTATCAGTTCAAGGGCGGCGGCAACGTCCTGCACCTGATTTTCCCCGACCAGGTCACGCCCAACCTGGGAACATGGATCATCGCCGCCTTCGTCATCGTCACCACGGCTCTGGCCGGCATGTCTTCGGTGGCTTACATGGACGTTGCCATCGGCTCCCTGGTCACCGTCATCTGCATCGTTGCCACGCCGTGGCTTTTCCACGAGGCCGGCGGCTGGCCTGGCCTCCACGCCGCGCTGCCGCCCACGCACTTCCAGGTCCTCGGCAACCTTACCTTCGTTCGCGCCATGGAATTTCTCGTGCCAACCCTGCTGCTCATGCTGGGCAACCAGGTGATGTATCAGAAATTCTTCTCCGCGCGATCGGAGAAGGATGCCCGCGTCTCCGTCATTGGCTGGATTCTCGGCACCCTGCTGCTCGAAACTCTGATCGTGGCCATCGCCGTCTTTGGCTCGGCCATGTATCAGACCGGAGAAGTGCTCAAGCAGCCATATGAAATCATCCCCTACACCGCGCGCCACGGACTGCCCGCGCTGATGGGCGCTCTGCTGCTCGGCGCGGTCTTTGCCAAGGTCATCTCCACCGCGTCGAACTACCTCTTCTCGCCCGCCTCCAATCTCATCGAGGACGTGTTCGTGCGTTACATGGCGCCGGGCGCCTCCAACAAGCGGGTGCTGATTGTCTCCCGGCTGGCCGTGGTGCTGCTTGGTGCATGGGCGCTCTATCAGGCCATTTACGCGCCCAGCATTCTGGAGAAGATGCTCTGGGCTTACACCATCTACTCGGCGGCGCTCACTCCGGTGGTGCTGGCGGCGTTCTACTGGCGGCGGGTGACAGCGTGGGGAGCGGTGGCCGCAATCGCCGGCGGGACCATCGTGACCCTCACCTGGGATTTGAAGTGGGTCAAGGAGAATCTTCCGCCGGCCATTGCCCAGCGCGACGCCATTTTTCCCGCGCTCACTGTCTCTGTGATTGCGATGATTGTGGTGAGCTTGTTCACGCCCAAGCCGGCTCCGGAGCAACTGGCCCAGTTCGCGGATTAAGGTCGGAAGCCACGCCTTGATGGATAATTTGCGATTCGGGGAGGTCCTCATGCAGAACGAACATAGCCGCTCCACTATCATGCCCACCCTGCGTTATCGCGATGCGCTGGCGGCGATCGACTGGCTGTGCGAAGTGCTGGGCTGCGCGCCGCATGCGGTGTATCCGGGGCCGGACAAAACGATTTCGCACGCCGAGTTGACCCTGAACGGCGGCATGATCATACTGGGCTCGCACAAGGACGACGAGTACGGCAAGGGCTTCCGATCGCCGGGCGAGCTGGGCGGAGTCGAGACGCGCAGCACGTATGTAGTGGTAAAGGATGCTGACGCCGTCTACGCCCGCGCGCAGGCCGCCGGAGCCGAGGTAGTTCGCCCGGTTCAAAACACCGACTACGGCAGCCGCGAGTTCACGGTCAAGGATCGCGAAGGACATTCGTGGAGTGTGGGCACGTACGATCCCTGGGCTACGCATGCGATGTGATGGACGGGCGGCTGTGATGGAGTAACCGGCGCGGAACCAAAAAAAGGCTTGCGAAATCACCTCCGCGCTGCGTAGGCTTGCTGCAAAACAGACCAGCACGAACGCGACCAGCAGCAGTCATATCCCTTTCCCCTTTCCTGCGATCTCAGAGCTTTCCGTGAGGACGGGTATACCGACCCGTGAAAAGGAGGTTGTATGCAACTCGAGGCGGGTGTTACCACCAGCATTCAGAGTTTTCTAATGGCCATGGTGGGGTTGAGCGTTGCCGCAGAGCGCGTGACGGAAGCCATCAAGCAATGGATGTGTCCGGCTTCCGGCCAGCCCAACGCGAAAGGCCCGAGTGCGGCCACGGTGCAGACCATTGCCATCGTTTCCGGCATCCTGGTTACGGCGCTCAGCACCCTGGATCCGCTGAATATCACCAAGGGCGCAGCCTTTGCCTGGGACAAGCCGATCTTCTGGCTGAGCTGGGTGGTGACGGGAATCCTGGTTTCCGGCGGATCGGCGTTCTGGAACCATCTGCTGGATATTCTGCAGGCCACCAAGGTGGCTAAGGAGCAGCAGGCGTATGGGGGAGCGGCGGCGCCGGTAGCGACGGTGGTAGCGGCTGTGATTGCGCCGGAGCCGCAGCCGGTGGGAGCGCTATGAGGCTGGATACCTCGTTCGGGAGCTGATCAGGTTGTGATGCGAGTTCGGCCGAAAAGCACGCAGGGACTAAACAGGCTGCGGAGAAACCCTTATCGGAGGCTCCGGAAAAACGCTTATCGGAAGCCAGACCGCGTAGGGGCGCGACTTAAGTCGCGCCGTATGTGGCCCAAAAAGAATGTGGGCTTTAGCCTCTGCGGGCTTTGCGCCTGAAAATCGCCTTCGATATCGACTTTTTCCGCAGCCTGTAAAGCCCGGGGCCCTTTTGGGGACGCTTGCGGCGCGATTGAAGCCGTGGCCTTACGCGTTTGAGCGAACCCAATTATCGGCCGAGGGGATTGAGCCAGCGGGCCTTGCTGGGATCGACCTGCTGGAGTTGGTTGTTGTTCAGGGCCGCCATATCGTAGTCGGCGCCGGCGAGGGAGGGATCGACGTAGGCGCCGTCAATGCCATTTTTATAGGGAGACAGCGCTGCGGGTATCCGGGGCTGCGGCGGCGGGTCGCAGGAAATCGATGGCCCGAATGAGATAGCTCTTCAGGTCGCGGCGGGGTACGACAGCGTCGAGGAAGCCTTTTTCGAGGAGGAACTCGGAGCGCTGAAAGCCTTCGGGGAGCTTCTGGCGGATGGTCTGCTCGATGACGCGGGGGCCGGCGAACCCGATGAGTGCTCCGGGCTCGGCGATGTTGAGATCGCCCAGCATGGCAAAGCTGGCGGTAACGCCGCCGGTGGTGGGATCGGTGAGCACGCAGATATAGGGAACGCGGGCGTCGTCTAGCTGGGCCAGGGCGGTGGAGATTTTGGCCATCTGCATGAGGCTGACCACGCCTTCCATCATGCGCGCGCCGCCGGATGCGGCCACCACGATGAGGGGCTTGCGGGCGATTCGCGCGCGGTCCACGGCGCGGGCGATGGTTTCGCCCACCACGGCGCCCATGGAGCCGCCGATGAAGCCATACTCCATGGCGCTGAGGACGACAGGGTGCGGGCCGAGCTGGCCGACCGCATTGAGGATGGCATCATCGAGGCCGGTTTCTTCCTGGGCCTTGCGCAGACGGGCCTTGTAAGGCTTGATATCGACGAACTTGAGGGGATCGGTGGAGCGCAGGCCGCCGTCGACCAGTTCGTAACCCGGCTCGAGCAGCAGGTCGATGCGCTGGCGGGCGTTGAGCTTGAAATGGTGCTGGCATTTGGGGCAGACGTTGAGGTTGGCGGCGAGATCGGGCTTATAAATGGGCTGCCGGCAGCCGAGGCACTTAACCCACAGGCCTTCGGTGCGGACCCTCCGTTCGGCATCGCCGTTGCTGGGGCCAGGTTGCCCCGACTCGTAGTCGCCGCTCTCTCGCTTAAACCAGGACATAGACAGAAGTCATTGTAGAACAGGGTTCAGGGTTCTGGAGGGCGAGACCAACCGAACAGGCAAGACGCAACAAGGGCCAAAGGAGTGTGGACCATAGACCACTTGCGCAGGACGGTCTTTGAACTGTGAACCGATCACTGACCCCTGACCCCTGAACCCTGTCTAGTACTCGATGCCGCGCTGGGCGAGGACGCCTTTCTGGTACGCGTGTTTCACTTCCCGCATCTCGGTCACGGTGTCGGCGATCTCCACCAGCAGGGGATGGGCGTTGCGGCCGGTGAGGATAACGTGGACCATTTCAGGCCGTTTGCGAAGGGTTTCCGCGACCACGCCGGGATCGAGCATGCCGTACCCGATGGCGTAGTTGATCTCGTCGAGGATGACCAGGTCCCATTCTCCGGATTGAATGGCGGCGCGAGCTTCGGCCCAGGCTTCTTGCACCAGGCGAATATCCTCCGGATCGGTTTCGGCGCCGCCCACCTTCACGAAGCCTCGGCCCATCTGCCTGACCACGAAACTGGACCCGAACGACTGCACGGCATCGAGCTCTCCGTAATGCCACGAGCCTTTCAGGAACTGCAGCACCAGCACGCGCATGCCGTTGCCGACGGCGCGCAACGCGGTTCCCAGCGCGGCGGTGGTTTTACCTTTGCCGGGACCGGTGTGGATGAGGAGGAGGCCGCGTCTTGAAGACAGTTCAGAGTTCATAGTTCACAGTTCACAGTTTACAGTCGCCGAGGCTGTTCACAGACCGCTGAAGGAGACCGGAGAAATGCCGGAACTACAAACTATGAACTACGAACTGTGAACTACGAACTGTTTAGTGCCCAAGATGATACGGGTGGCCGGCAAGGATGGTGGACGCACGATAGATTTGCTCGGCCATGACCAGGCGAGCCAGAGAGTGGGCGAGAGTAAGCGGACCGAGCGAGAAGAGCAGTGCGGCGCGGGCCCGGGCGGTCTCGCTCCAGCCGCTGGCTGGGCCGATGGCGAAGACGATGTGCTGGGCGCCCTGATCGCGTCGGCCGCCGAGCCAGGCAGCGAATGCCTCCGAGGTCATCTGCCGCCCGCGGCTGTCGAGAAGGACGGCGGCTGGCGGGGTGCGCCCCGGTTGGCGATCGAGCCATTGCAGCAGCGCCTCCTCGGAGCGGAAGGCGGAAGTCCCGCAGCGGGCAAGGGAGATGGTCCGCCGCAGGTAAGCCTGGGAGAGCTTCTCGAATTCGTCGCCGGATGAGGGCCGCGGTCCAACGTAGGCCAGGGTGATCTGCACATGGCGAGAATAAACGGGTGCGGAAGGCTTCTCCAACTTGCGCGCACCATGCCTTGACACAAAGCAAGCGATCGAAGGAGTTATTGGCAGCCTGTTTGTTGAGGAAGGGTTTTTGCCGGATTAAAAAGCTTTTGCTTGGAATCAAAGCCAACCTGACACGCTGGGGAAAAGCATTCCTCGGTTCCTGCATCCAAAACTCCGGCATATTTGTCTCTGCCTGAACCGGATGTCTATCTCGCACGGGCCTATACCGCAGTTTCGAAGAGGTGTATGCGACCCGTTTACGCGTGCACGCGGCTTCTCTGGATGGAACGGCGCAGGCACAGGCGGAGGCAGATCGTCCTCGTTGGTTTGAACCGCTGACTCGGCCAATCGCGTTCGAGAAGGAGAAGTCTACTGCGGGGTCAAATAGCAGACCGGGAATGCCCGGCTGCAAACCTAAAACCCCGGCAGGAACAGATCCCGTTGGGCTTTGTTCCTATGCGCTTTTTTTTGGAGGTAATGCATGCAAACGATCAAGTTGCAGCGCCCGGCAATGGCGCTGACCTTTCTGTTGGCTGCCGGATGCGTTCTGAGCATCCCGAATCCGGCGGCTTTCGCCCAAACCGCCGTGACGGGCGCCCTTTGCGGGTTGTTTCCGACGCAACCGGGGCCGTAGTTCCCAACGCCGCTCTTCTTTTTCCCATCTGACCAATCTCTCAAGGGTCTTTCTGCAGTTTTCTCAAATGCGAATCGGGGCTGATTCCTAATACCGAGACGCTAAGGAAAACTACACGGAACCGAGGGGCTCCCGGGCTCTTCGATTTGTTACTTGTTTTTGGAGGAGTTCAATGCAAATTTTCCGGTTGCACGGCTTGGCTTCCCTACTCGCCGTTGCGCTCGCTTCTGGGTTGACTCTGCAATTTGCAAACCATGCTGTGTACGGTCAGGCATCGGCAGCGTCAGGCTCACTCCAGGGCACCGTCAGCGATCCCAATGGCGCCAACATTCCCAACGCGACCGTGACGATCACCAACGTCGCCACAGGTGCACAGAAGATAGTCACCACTGACTCTGCGGGGTTCTACAACGCAGGTACCGTGACGCCTGGCCGATACCAGATATCTGTTGCGTCGGCCGGGTTTGCGAAGCAGATCACCACCGTGACGGTGCAGATAGGTGTCGTCACCAACGGCGACGCGAAACTGAAGGTCGGCGCAGCCACCGAACAGGTGGAGGTAAGCACCGAAAGCCTGCAGGTGAACACGACCCAGTCGACGGTGGAAGGCGTGCTGACCGAGCAGCAGATCGACAATCTGCCGATCAGCGGGCGCAACTTCCTCGATCTGTCGCAGTTGGAACCGGGCGTTCAGTTGCAGAGCGGCGAGACGTTCGATCCCACAAAGGCCGGCTACTCGTCGATATCGTTCAACGGCGTGAACGGCCGTACCGCCCGCATTCTGCTTGACGGTCAGGACATTTCCGACGAAACAGTGGGCACCACGACCCTCAACGTGAGCCAGGGCTCGATCGAAGAGTTTCAGATCAGCCGTTCTTCGCTGGACATCTCAAACGAGCTAACCAGCTCGGGCGCCGTGACAGTGAGCACGCGTTCGGGAGCGAACAAAATCCATGGCCAAGCCTTCGGGTTGTTCCGCGACCAGCGCGCAGGAGCGGCATATGGGCCTGGAGGAACCAACTTCCCGTTCCAGCGCAATCAGTTCGGCGGCCGGCTTGGGGTCCCGATCATCAAGGACAAGCTGTTCTTCTTTGGCACCGCGGAACGAATCAAGCAGGATTCGTTCAACGCGGTCGAGGTAGGCCCGCCGTTCTCGTCGCTCAATGGCGGATTTATCGCGCCTTTCCGCGATAACTATTACGCCACCCGCGAGGATTGGAACGCCCCGCATGGCATCCACACGTTCTTCCGCATCGCGTATGAGGACAACCTGGACGACTCGGCGTTCGGCCTGGGCTTCTCCCGCTACGGCAACAAGGACAACACGCCGGCATTCGCGGGCGGCGCCGATTTCCTCACCGGCAGGTTCACCCACAGCATTCGCGGCAGCTATCTGAAATTCCACAACCAGATTGCGGATCAGACTGGGACTGGCGTGCCCAACTTTGCGCCGGGAGTGGAGCTGTTTAACGGTCCCATAATCTCGGGCCCCAACCTGCTGGCTCCGCAACAGACGTTCCAGTCTGACAAGCAGATCCGCTACGACGGCGGCGTGACGATCAAGTCGCACGTGTTCAGTTTCGGCCTCAGCTTCAATCGCATTCTCGGCGGCGGCTTCGCCAGCTTCTTTGGAATCGCTCCGGAACTCGATGCTAATTTTGCGGGCGGCTCGCTGACTGGGAACGCGGGTGACCCTGCATCGTACGCGGCGGCCGACGTGGTCATGGGCAACGGCGAGGGCTTCTTCACCGACAAGAAAGCCTTTGGATTCCCCGCCGGTGGGCAGGATGACTGGCGTTTCGGCGCCTATTTCGGCGATACATGGAAGATCACAAACCGGTTCACGTTGAACTATGGGGTGCGCTACTCGCGCGATACCGGCCGCACCGATTCGGACATGGCGCCGATTCCCTGCTCCGCCGCAACAGCGTTCTACGGTTCGGCTTCGCCATGCACCAGCGGCAACCTGCTTGATGCTCTTCAGCCGGGCCTCGGCGCCCGTGTCCGCCAACCCAACAGCGACTTCGGCCCGAAGGTGGGATTTGCATGGGACATCGCAGGAAACGGCAAGACGGTGATTCGCGGCGGCGGCGGCATCTACTACGAGAACATCATCTTCAACAGCGTGCTCTTCGACCGCCCGGGACGACTGGCCACTGGCCTGTTCTGGAGCCCCGGGTTCATTGCAGCCCCGAGTGGCACCCTCGATTTGCCGGACGGAACCAAGATCACCTCGATCGACGGGGTTTCCATCGCCTCTCTCTGGAACATGCCGATCAGCCAGTCGGACAAGTATTTCCACGACTTGCAGGTCGCGTTCCAGCAGGCCACGCAGAAGGCGGGCGCCGCCCTCAATCCTGGTTTCGTGGCGTATGCCCTGGCGGCGGGCGGCAATGCTAACGGCAACTCGCTGTTCTATCCCAACTACCGGACGCCGCGTTCCGTGCAGATGAATCTGGGCATACAGCGGCAGGTCTGGAAAGGCGGTATCCTCTCCGCCGACTGGCTGCGCAACGTGGGAACGGAGTTCTTGCAGCAGGTTGACCTCAACCACGTCGGCGACGCGGGATACCTGAACACGACTGCGGCGCAGAACGCTATCAATGCCACGCTCGCCGAATTCGGTGTAACCAACATTGACGATGCGATTGCTAAGGGAGCCACCATCTACGATTTTGCAGGCAATGGGCTGGATTCGGGCAATGCCCTGTTCTTCGGCGAACCGGCGGCTTACGATGGTTTCACTCCGGATACGGGAGCGGCATTCCCCGGAAAGAACCCGGCGTTCGGAACCATGCACTTCAACATGCCTATCGGCCGATCGGTGTACAACGGACTGCAGCTCAACCTTCGTCAGCAGGCAAAGGTCGATTTGCCGGGCGTGCGAAACACCAACCTGGAAATCTCGTACGCGCTCTCGCGGTTCGTCAGCACGGGCGGCGCCGACCAGAATTTCATCCCCGGCTCGGTAGACTACCGCCATCCGACAGCGTTCATGGGACCGAGCGGCCTCGACCGCACGCACCAGCTGTCGTTCGGCGGCATCATCGAGTGGGGACACAGCATTCAGACCAGCATCATCGGCCACTACTACTCGTCGCTGCCCAGCACACTGACCCTGGATAGAGAAGGCAACACCAGCGCTGAGATCTATAGGTCTGACGTCACTGGTGACGGAACGACTGGTGACATTCTGCCCACCTTCAAGTCGGGTGCGTATATGCGTTCAGTCAAGCCCGATCAGCTGGCGACGGTGATCAACCAATATAACCAGAAGTTTGCCGGCCAGTTGACCCCAGCCGGCAACGCACTCATCAACGCCAACCTCTTCACAAGTGCTCAGCTCGTTTCGCTGGGCGCGGTGACGCGCACCATCGCAGCTCCGCCGACCAGTCCCGCGGGCAACGGCGACCTGCGGACCTTCGACTTCACGCTCGCTCGTCCTACCAAGATTCCACGCCTCGGTGAGGCATTCTCGATCGAACCTAAGGTAAGCTTCTTCAACCTGTTCAACTTTGCCAACTACGGTTCCGTGGCCGGGAATCTGGCGGACTTCCAGCAGCCTGGTACGGCCAACGGAACCGATACGAGCTTTAGCGATGCTGACCAGTTCAACCGCAACGCTCTGCGCCTGGGCAACGGCTCCGGCGTGTTCAGCCAGGGCGCGTCGCGCATCCTCGAGTACGGCTTGACCATCAACTTCTAAGCAGGCTCGGGACACCACAACGAGGGGTGCCCAGCTGGGTGCCCCTCCACATTTGTATGAATGGGAATGCAAGTGCACGGTTTGAGGGCGGATGGGCCAAGAAGCCGTATGGACTAGCGGGTGCGGCGCGGCTTCCGATGCAACCGGGGCCGTGGTTCCCAACGCCGCTCTTCTTTTTCCCATCTGACCATTCTGTCATGGGTCTTTTCTGCGGTTTTCTAAAGTGCGAATCGGGTCTTGATCGCTAGCCGAGACGCTAAGGAAAGCTATACGGAGCAAGGCGCCCAGCCTTAGCTCCCTACTTCTTTTGGAGGAGTTCGATGCGAATTACCAGATTGCATACCGCGGTTCTCCCCGTGGCGGCGTGTTTCCTGCTGTTGGCCGGCGGCATTTTCCTCGAAGCAAACTTCGCACCCGTGGCCCATGCTCAATCTCTTGTGTCCGGCGACATTACGGGCACAATCGAAGATCCCAGCGGCAATGCTGTGTCCGGCGCAACCGTGAAAGCCACCAGCATGGATTCGGGCACCGTGTCCACCACCACCACTTCAGATACCGGAGCCTACCGATTCTCCCTGCTCAAACCCGGCCGATACACGATCTCGGCTTCCGCCGCCGGTTTCAAGGCGACCACCACCACCGCCGTGGTGACTACCGGCCAAATCTCCACTTCCAACATCAGGCTGACCGTCGGTGCCGCCACTGAAACCGTCGAAGTCACCGCTGGCGCGCAGTTGCTGCAGACTGACTCCGCCGAGCTCAGCTCGCAATTCCAATACGAGCAATTGCAGAGCGTTCCTAACCCCGGAGGCGACATCACTTATGTCGCGCAAACTTCGCCAGGCGTGGTCATGAACACCGGCGGCGGCTACGGCAACTTCTCCGTATTCGGGCTTCCCGGAACCTCCAACAATTTCACCATGAATGGGATGCAGACCAACGACCCGTTCCTGAACCTCAACAACTCCGGTCCGTCGAACCTGCTGCTCGGCCTCAACGACGTCCAGGAAGTCAACATCATCACCAACGCCTATGGCGTCCAGTTCGGCAGCCTCGGCGGCGCCCAGGTGAACGCCGTCAGCCGCTCCGGTGCAAACAAGTTCCACGGCAACGCCAGCTATTGGTGGAACGGCCGCTCCATGAACGCCAACAACTGGTTCAACGCCGGCAACCCCAAGCCCTTCTCCAACAGCAATCAATGGGCGGCTGCCGTGGGTGGGCCCATAGTGCGCGACCACACCTTCTTCTTCGTCAACTATGAGGGACTGTCCTTCATCACCGCGCCGGTTAACGTGCTCTTCGTGCCCACCACCACTTACGAGTCAGGCGTCGTCGGCAACAACGGCAGTTGCAGCGACTCCTCCAGCTCGCTCTTCAAAAGTGGGGCAGCCGGCGAGTGCGCCTTCTATAACAACATCTTCACCCTCTACAACAACGTCCCCAACCACGCCTCCGCCACAGCTGTGATGGGTTCCAAAGATGAGCTGAACGTCACTGAGACCCCCAAGACCCGTCTCACCGAAAAACTCATCAACGGCCGCATCGACCAGGACTTTAGCGACAAGAACAAGCTGTTCCTCCATTTCAAGTACGACCACGGCGTGCAGCCCACTTACACCGATCCCATCAATTCTGCCTTCGACGCGAATTCCGATCAGCCGGATTACGAGGGACAGCTCTCCTGGACTCACGTTTTCAATCAGAAGGCGGTCAACCAGTTCCTCGTCACCGGCTCCTACTACAGCGCCATCTTCAAGCAAGTGACTCAGACGCTGGCAACTTCCACCATGCCCGAGAGCCTAAACTTCAGTGCTCTTGACGGCTACTTCTCTGACCTGAATGCCCTCAACTTCGTATTCCCGCAAGGCCGCAATGTATCTCAGGACCAGGTTAGCGACGATTTCAGCTACTCCATTTCCAGGCATACTTTGAAGGCCGGCTTTGCCTACAAAAAGGACTACGTGTCCGACTACGACACCACCGTCCTCACCACTCCCCTGGTTCTCACCTGCGGCAGCCCAGCCACCTGCGATTCCATCCTCGGCGCCCCCTTCGGCAACCTCTTCGGAGAAGGCGTCTCTCTCGAAGCCATTCAGGACTTCCCCCTGGCCACCCACGTCCCCATCAGCCTCTACACCCTGGGCTTCTACGTGCAGGACGACTGGAAACCTGCCTCCAACGTTACCGCCACCCTTGGCGTCCGCGTTGAACGCAACTCCAATCCCTTCGCAGCCAAGAAAAGCCTGTCGTATTTCGGCGCCGACTTCAACACCTATGTTTCCAACGTCGGGGCCGCTAATTTTGCTACAACCCCGTACAACAAGCTGATCGACGCCAACCGGCCTAACGCGTTCGTCAACTACACGCCCGCCTTCGTTGAACCGCGCTTCGGCTTCACCTTCTCCCCGTCGAACAAAACCGTCCTCCGCGGCGGCGTCGGATACTTCACCGATGTATTCCCCGGCACCATCGCGGACACTGAGCTCTCCAATCCCCCGATTAACCCTCAGTTCACCATCTTCTTCGGCGGCATCGACCCGTCCCAGAGCTATAGCTCGGCACAGCAGGCGGCTACTCTGAACAGCGACTTCCAGGCTGGCTACAACTCGGGCGGTACATTTGATTCCATCTCCGCCGCGGATCCCAACTTCTCCGCGCCCAACTTCACTACTGTCGCCAGTCACCTGCAGTACCCCACCTACATTGAGTACAGTCTCCAGGTCCAGCAGGACCTCGGCCTCGGCAACGCCTTCGAGGTCTCCTATGTAGGCAATCGCGGGTACCACGAACCGGTGCAGAACGCCGCCCTCAATGCCTATGGAAGCCCGCCCTTCCCGGCCTCGCCCGCTACGGGCACTTCCCCGGCTGACTCCGCCTTTGGCACCGTCACCGAGATTCGCTCCAACGCCGTCAGCACCTACAACGGCCTCGTGGCCTCCTTTGTCCACAAGGGCAAGAGCCTCAACATGCAGCTCAACTACGCCTGGAGCCACAACCTCGACGAAGTCTCCAATGGCGGCATACTGCCCTTTAGCGGAAGCTCCATCACCAGCCAGATCAACCCCAACAGCCTGCACTACAACTACGGCAACTCCGACTACGACATCCGCCACTACTTCAACGGCAACTACCTCTATGACCTGCCCCACTTCGGCGGGCCTAAGGTGTTGACTGCCGGATGGGAGCTTGCCGGCGTCATCTTCCTGCACACCGGCTTGCCCTTCAGCGTGACGGAAAGTGAGTTTGTCGCCGCCTTCGGGAACGTGGGGGGTTCCGGCGTGGCACAGGTTGCCGCAACACCGGGAACACCGCATCACTGCGGTGCTTCGGCGGCCAAGACGCCCTGCTTTACTCCGGCCTCCATGCCCGGCGCTCCGCCTCCCCAGTTTCCCACGGCTGGCGACGCCGCCTCCATGTTCTCGCAAGGCGACCGCAATCAGTTCACCGGGCCCGACTACTTCGACACCGACGCCACCCTCTACAAGTCGTTCGTCCTCCACGAGGCAGTCAAGCTAAAGCTCGGTATGAGCGCATACAACGTCTTCAATCACCCCAACTTCGCCAACCCGGTCAGCGACGTTCTCAACCCCAGCTTAGGCTCAACTTTCAGCACTGTGAGCCCGCCCACTTCCATCTACGGCGCGTTCCTGGGCGGCGATGCCTCCGTTCGCATCGTGCAATTCACCGGCAAGCTTACGTTCTAACTCAAACGGGGACGGAAAGCGCACCGGTACCGAAGAGGGCGCCCGCTGAGCGGGCGCCCTCTTTCATGTTACGGGTAGCCTGAGGCTGCTCGCGTGGTTACCTGGTGCGCCGCGATGCGGTGGTTTTCTTTGCCGGTGATTTCTTTGGGGAAACCTTCTTCGCCGCGGGCTTGGGCGGAGACTTCTTTGCCGAGGCCGATTTGGCTTTCGCCGGCGTTTTCGCGGGCGCAGCTTTCTTTGCAGGGGTCTTCTTGCGAGCGGCGGCTTGGGTGGCGGACTTCGCCGGAGCGGCAGCAGTCTTGCTACGCGCGGCGCGGGTTTTCTCGGCCAGCTCGTGCTTCAGCTCCTCGTCGAACTCAGCGGGGGTGAGCGGGCGCGCGGATTTGCGCAGGCGTTCGATGTCGTAGAATGCGCGGCGCTCAGCGAGAAAGACGTGGACCACGAAATCCACGTAGTCGAGGAGGATCCACTCCCCGTGGCGACGGCCCTCGACCGAGTTGGGCATGGCCCCGAAGTTGCGCTTGAGGCGCATTTCAATCTCGTCGGCAATGGCCAGCGCCTGGCGGTCGTTGGACGCCGAGGTGACGAGAAAGAAGTCGGAGAGTCCGGAGTCGATGGGATCGAGCTCGAGGATGCGGGTGTCTTCGCCTTTTTTGTCTTCACAGGCCGCGGCTGCGGCTTGCACGAGAATTCGGGTCTGCTGGTGCGAGTGATGTGTCGCCATGCGTTCGGGACGGTCTCCGTGCTTCATCGTAGCCCCTTGGCGGAAGAGTGGGCAAGGTGGGGACTGAGGGACTGAGAACCCGCGGGCTAGCGGTAGAGGGCGTGGTCGTGGATGTAACGTTCTACTGCGGTTGGGACGAGCTGGCGGGAATCGGCCGGCGAGATGGCCGCGCGAAGCTGGGCGCGGGTCTCGGAGGCACTGATCTCCACATCAAGCCCGGGCAGCACGTAGAAGGCGGCAGTCTTGCCGGAAGCATTGCGCAGCGTGCCTGCACGCAGCTCGATGCGCGGATCGGCCGAGGCCGGGGAATTCTGCGCGGGCTCAAGGGCGATCCCGGTTGGCAATGCGGCAGCCAACGCGCCAATATCCTGCCCCGGCCGCGACGCGACGACCATCGACGCGGCAAAGGGAACCTCCGCGGCGCCGTGCCAATGGCGCAGGCTGAGGAACGAGTCCGCGCCCATCAGGCAGAACAACGTGGCGCTGGGTATTTCGGCGTGCAGGCGGCGCAGCGTGGCGAGAGTGTAGTTGGGCCGGCCTTCGGCATCGGGGGCGTCGATCTGAGAAACCGCAAAGCCGCGCTCGCCGTCGATGGCCAACTCGGTCATCGCCACGCGGTCGGCAAAGGTCGCGGCGGAACCTTGCGGCTTGAGCGGCTGCGCTCCCACGGGGGCGAAGAGGACCGTGTCGAGACGGAGCGCATCGCGGGCAGCGCGCGCCACGGCCAGGTGTCCCAGGTGGGGAGGATCGAAGCTGCCGCCAAAGAAGGCTATGCGTTTGTGGCTGTCCTGATCCATTTGCCCATCGTATCGCGATGGCGGGCGGGGGCGCGCTCGGTATCACCCATCCTTCCTGCACCCCGCATCTCTTCGGCGCCGTGCGTTCGCCGCTCGTCGAGTGGTGTGATGAGCGTCTCTTCGGCGGCAGAGGCCCGCTGGTAAACTTGAAGGGGACGAATGCTGAAGAGAAGCTACGCGCGCTGGATGTACCGTTGGGAGACGCGGCTGACCACGCGCGACGAGAATCGCGTGGTGCGGCCGCTGGAGTGGGGCCTGGAGTGGATCGAGGGGTTTCTTTCGGAGCATGATTTTGGGCTCGCGGAGCTGCGCCAGGCTGCGGCGGGCGACGATGCCGCGGCGGAAGAAGCGATCGCGCGCATCAATCGGATATTGATTAGCCACAGCAATGAGTTTTTCGGCTACCGGCGGCCGGCGGATTTTCGGCTCGAGGAACGCTATCCGCAGCTCTTCCCCACCAATGTGCGGCCGGAGACGCTGGCCCAGGAAGCGGCGCTGCGGCGGCGGGCGGAGAATGGCGAGATTCCGCGCGCCCAGTTTTTACGGTTTACTTCGCCGGAGCGCACGCCGTATCCGGAGAACGACCTGGTGAATGCGCGCTGGTTTCCTGCTCCGGCGCATAAGGACCCATCGCGCCCCAAGCAGGCCATCGTGGTGTTGCCGCAATGGAATGCCGATGCGTTCAGCCATAACGCGCTGTGTCACGTGTTCAACCGCATGGGCATTTCGGCGCTGCGGCTCTCCAAGCCGTATCACGATATTCGCCGGCCCACGGAGCTGGAGCGCAGCGATTACGCGGTGAGCGCGAACATCGGGCGCACGCTGTCGGCGTGCCGCCAGGCGGTGGTGGATATTCGCTGTTGCATCGACTGGCTTGAGGAGCAGGGCTATGAGCACTTCGGGGTGCTGGGGACGAGCCTGGGCTCCTGCTACGCGTTTCTGGCCAGCGCTCACGACAAGCGCATCCGCGTGAACGCGTTTAATCATGCGTCTACCGCGTTTGGCGATGTAGTGTGGGCGGGACAGAGCACGCGGCACATTCGCGCTGCGCTGGAGCAGGCCGGCCTGACCCAGGAACGGCTGCGCGCATTGTGGGCGGCGGTCAGCCCCATGAATTATTTCGACAAGTTTGCGGGCGAGGCGGCGGGCGGCCCGGACAAGAAAGTGCTGCTGATCTACGCCGACTACGATCTGACGTTTCCGCGCGAGTACTCGCTGCAGGTGGTGGACGCGTTCCGCCGCTACGGGGTGAACTTCGAGCCGCGGGTGCTGCCCTGCGGGCACTACACCACCGGCGAGACGCCGTACAAATATATGGACGGGTGGTACATGGGGTCGTTTATCTATCGCGCGTTCAAAGCGCTGCGCGCGCAACCAGCAGCCCTATCCCCCGCCGAGGTGGCGCAAGAGGAAGAAGAGGCCGTTTCGCGCTGAAGGCGCTTCTCAGTACATTTTGTATGCGGCTTGAAACGCGGGGCGCGGCTGCGCGTGGATGAAGGCGGCCACGTCAAAAGCCTCCTGCGGGGAAAGATTTCCCATGCGATTCTGGGGCATGTTGTGCTGCACGAAGGGCGCCAACTTGGCGATGTCGCCCATGCCGGCCCCGTCGTTGAACGAGTCCGGGCCCCAGAGCGGGGGAAACAGCGGAGGCGCTCCCTCGCCGTGTTCGCCATGACAGCCGGCACATTGGCCGGCATAGACACGAGCGCCGCGCGAAGGGTCTGGCTTGAGCTGGGGCAGGCGGATGAAGCCTATGCCCTCGAACGCCACGCGATCCGGCTGTGGCTGCGAGAGCCACGCAATGTAATCGACCAGCGCTCGCATCTCCGCGGAATCGTAGGGCAACGGCTGGCCGTTTTCGCTGCGTACGAAGCACTCCTCAATGCGGTCTTGCAGCGAGATGACGCGTCCGGCGCGCGGGCTGTAGACCGGGTATCGGCCGGGTGAATCGACTACAGGCGACGCGTAGGGCTGGATGCCGCCGTCGGAATGACAATTGGTGCAGCTCACCCGCGATGCGGTGTAAGCGGCGGCATAGAGGCGGGTGTTGTTGAAGATCTGCGCGCCGCGGCGGATGCTGTCGCCGAGCGGGCCCAAAGGCAGGGTGGCGCGCGCCGGCGGCTGCCAGGGCAGGATGCGATGGGTGGCGGCGTGGGCCGAAAACGTGGAGAGGCTCTTGACGCGCAGGCCGAGGACGATGGCGCTCACGTAGAGCACGACGGTCAGCGCGGCGATACTCGCTGTCCACGATTTCATGCGTATCCGGAGTGAAGTGGGAACCCTGCTGGCACTTTACACATTTCCGGGCGACTGGGATACCACGCGTTTGGGGCAGAGATCAGCGCACGCCGTTGAGATCGAGATGGAGCAGCTTCAATGGGTCGAGGTAAGCGCCCTGCCAGCGCACCGCCCAGTGCAGGTGGGGACCGGTGACCCGGCCGGTGGCGCCGCTGAGGCCAAGCCGATCGCCGGTCTTCACGTGCTGGCCCTCTTTCACCTCGATACGGCTGAAGTGCATCGACTCGGTGAACAGGCCCATGCCGTGATCGATGATGACGCAGTTGCCTTCATAGTAGAGCGGGCGCGCCAGGACCACGATGCCGCTGTTGGAGGCGTGCACAGGCGTGCCCATGGAGGCGCGGAAGTCGGCGCCGCGATGGATGCTGGCGAGCTTGCCGTTGAACATGCGCCGGGTGCCGAAGCTATCTGTGGGCTGGGCGGCGACGGGTGCGTGGAAGCTCCCCTGCCACAGCGGCACGGCAGAGCTGGAGGCGAAGACTTTCGCTTTGAGCTTGCCTTGCTCCTCAATCTCCTTCAACGCCTCCGGCAGCGGCTGGACGAATTGCGGTGCGACGCTGAGCGCGCCCGTGCGATAGTGCGCGGCGTGGATGTCAACGGAGCGGCTGAGGTCGATTGTGCGGCCGTCGACGTGCGCGGCAATGTGCAGCGTGGATGGGCCGACCGGCGCTTCGACGTCCGCGCCGGCGAGCGCGATCCACTCGCTTCCGCGGCGGAAAAATTGGATTTTGCGCCCCAGCCACTCGCCGACGACGGAAGTGGCTTGGGGAGCCGTGACCCGGATCAGCTCGGGAGAGCCGGCGACAACCAACGCAGGCGTGAGGCGAACGCTTGGTGCAGCGCCGGCGCGGGACTGCGCGTGGCCAGGGACGGCCACGAAACACAGCGCCACGAAACAGGTCAAGACAGGGAGCCGAAACAGGCGGAGGCCGGTCATGGGTTCAGCATACCGGGTGTCTTCCTGGGATGAGTCGCGATTCAACGCGCGGGGACGAGCCGCGGATGCGCTGCCTTCCACTTCTTCAGCCGCTCCTGCACCGCCTCCAGCTCGTCGGCGGTAATCCGCGTGCCCACGTTCTGGCGATTGGTCAGGTATCGCTCCTGGTTGGGAGTGTTGCTGGATGCCGCCAGGTCGAACCAGAAGTAGGCTTCGACGTCGCTCTGCGCAACCCCCTGGCCCATGGTGTAGAGCATGGCCAGCGTTCCCTGGGCGCCGGGATCGCCCTGCTCCGCGGCTTTGCGATACCACTCGGCGGCTTTCACCTTGTCGCGGGGAACGCCGTGGCCGTAGCTGTAGGCCTCGGCGAGATGGATTTCGCCGGGAATATAGCTCTGCGCCGCGGCCTTGATGTACCACTCCGCCGACTTATTCCAGTCCTCCGTCGCTTCGTCGCGGTCCTTCGCGGCGCCGGCCGCCTGCGCGTATTTTTCGCCCACCGCCACCTGTGCAGCGGCATCCCCGGCGTTGGCTTTGGCCAGCAGGGCCGGATCGACGGCGACCTGGGCAAAAGCGGCAGACGCCGCAAGAGCGACGGCGAGAAAAACTGTACGAGGAATTTGCATCGCGAACTCCGGACTTGAGGAAAACATACCAGATGCGTGACCGCGTGCACTATTCGGAGGCGCGCCACCGCGTTTCGCGAGATCCATGAAACCGAAATGCAAATCCGCTTCTGCCCGGATGCCCCTCCCTTCGTCCGGCCTTTGGAGGCGAATGGATGGGCTAGCCAGCGAGCCACCCCGGATTCACTCTTTCACTTTTTTCACTCCTTCACTGTCCACTGTCCACTGTTCGCTGCTCTAGAATCTTCCTATGACTGACCGCATGTCGCTTTCCCTTGCCCAGGCCGATCCAGAGGTTGCAGCAGCCGTCGAACACGAGAGGCTCCGCCAGCATGAGGGGCTGGAGATGATCGCCAGCGAGAACTTTGTCTCGGAAGCAGTGCTCGAGGCCGCGGGCTCCGTGTTCACCAACAAATATGCCGAGGGCTATCCCGGCCGCCGCTATTACGGCGGCTGCGAATACACCGACGTGGTGGAGAACCTGGCCCGGGAGCGGGCGCTGAAAATCTTCGGCGCGGAGCACGCCAACGTGCAGCCGCACTCCGGCTCCCAGGCCAACGCGTCTGCGTACGCGGCGGTGCTGCAGGCGGGCGACACCATCCTGGGGCTGGACCTGGCCCACGGTGGCCATCTGACTCACGGCCATAAGTTGAGTTTCAGCGGCAAGCTTTACCGGCCCACGTTTTATGCAGTGCGGCGCGACACCGAAACCATCGACTATGACGAGCTCGAAGCCATTGCCGACCGCGAGCGGCCCAAGGTGATCATCGGGGGCGGCAGCGCTTATCCGCGGCTGTGGGACTTCGCGCGCATGCGCCAGATTGCCGATAAGGTGGGCGCCGTTTACATTTTCGACATGGCGCACATCGCCGGCCTGGTGGCGGGCGGCGTGCATCCGTCGCCGGTGCCGCACGCGCACATCACCACCACCACCACGCACAAGACGTTGCGCGGACCGAGGGCCGGGTTGATCCTGTGCGGCAAAGATCTGGCGGCCGCCGTGGACAAGGCTGTCTTTCCGGGCCAGCAGGGAGGGCCGCTGGTGCACATCGTTGCGGCCAAGGCGGTGGCGTTCGGCGAGGTGCTGCGGCCGGAGTTCCGCACCTACGCGGCGCAGATTGTGACCAACGCCAAGGTGCTGGCCGAGGCGCTGCAGGCCGAGGGATATCGGCTGATTTCGGGCGGCACCGACAATCACCTGATGCTGGTGGATGTGTTTGCCAAGGGCATACTCGGCTCGGAGGCGGAGCTGGCGCTGGGCAAAGCCGGCATCACCGTGAACAAGAATGCGATTCCCTACGACACTAACCCGCCGCTGAAACCCTCCGGCATTCGCATTGGCACCCCGGCGCTGACCACGCGGGGCATGAAAGAGGCGGAGATGCGGCAGATTGCGAAGTGGATCACGGAGGCGCTGGAGCATCGCAACGATGAGCCCGCGCTGGCGCGCATCCGCGGGGAAGTGGCGGAGCTGGCGAACCACTTTCCGCTGTACGCATGGCGGCGGCAGGAAACCCCGGTGGGCGTCTGAGCATCGGTCGCCGCAGTCACGAACAAAGCACGCCACGCAACTTGGTCCCCGTGTTAGGGTTGCATCTAATGTAAGTAGGATGACTCGACACAGAGGATGAGAAACCAGCCATGTCCCGCTGTGTGAGGGCATCGGGAGGAAAGCAATGAAAACCCTTCGATTTGCATTGGCGGCAGCAGTATTGGTTGCGGCTGTGCCGGTGTTTGCGCAACAGCATCATGAACAGCGGCCGGCGACTCCGCGGGCGCCATCGCATGGGCCACAGCCGTATCATGGCACTCCGCGCGCGCCCCAGCAGGATCACAATCGGAATTACAGCGATCGCCCCGGCCACCCCAATGCGCCGCACGTGGATAATGGCCGCCGATGGGTAGGCCACGACACCGGCCGCGATGATCCCCATTATCGGGTTGAACGTCCATTTGAGCACGGCCGCTTCGACGGCGGATTCGGCCCAAGTCATAGGTGGCGGATGCGCGGCGGGGGGCCGGAACGGTTCTGGTTCAATAACTGGTACTGGAGCGTGGCGCCCTACGACATGGCGTTTGTCTCCGGTTGGAACTGGGACGGGGATGACGTGGTCATCTACGAAGATCCGGATCATCCGGGATGGTATCTGGCCTACAACACGCGCCTGGGAACCTATGTGCACGTGATGTATATGGGTGGATAGCGCGCCGGGGAAAAACGCAGGACAGAAGAGGGACAGGCCCGCGGGCTTGTCCCTCTTTGTATCTGCGGCCGGTTGTACATTTCGCGGGGGTGGAGGCTAACATGAGTTCTTCGCGAAAGTGCGCGGGATTTTAAGGGAAGGATGTAGCGTGTGAATCTTTTCTTCCGGCCAGGTGTAGTGCGTGCTTGTCTTCTCGCGTTTCTGGCTGCCGCGGTTTTGGCGTCTCTGTCCGCGCAGGGAAACGCGCCCATGGTGCTGACCGGTGCGGACCGGCGGCCTTCCATTTCGCTGAATGGCGAGTGGAGCACGATCGTCGATCCGTATTTTGCGGGGCTGTTCAACGCTCACGGCCAGGAAAAGGCGAACGGCTGGTTTATGAACCGCAAGGCGCAGCCCGGCGATACCTTCCCCATCGAGTACGACTTCAGCAAGGCGCCGAAGCTCAAAGTGCCCGGCGACTGGAACACGCAGAAGCCGGAGTTGTTCTTTTATGAAGGGCTGATGTGGTACGAACGGGATTTCCATTTCCAGCCCAAGGCGAACACGCGCCTCTTTCTGCGCATCGGCGCCGCTAATTACAAGTCGTATTTCTGGGTCAACGGCAAGAAAATCTGCGAGCACGAGGGAGGCTTTACCGCGTTTGCCTGTGAAGTGACGGCCGCGGTGCGCCCCGGCGATAACTTCGTGGTTGCGGCGGTGGATAACACGCGCCATGACGATGGCGTGCCCTCGTCGGTCACCGATTGGTGGAACTACGGCGGACTCACCCGCGAGGTTTCCCTTATCGAAGTGCCGGAGCAGTTCATTGACCAGTACGACCTGCACCTGAGCCGCACCGGAGAGGATGTCGTCGAGGGGTGGGTCCATGTGCAGGGCGCGCGGGCGGGAGATCCGATACAGGTGGAAATTCCCGCGCTGCAGGCGACGGGATCGGGCACCGTGGACGAGCGGGGGCGCGCCGCAATTCACTTCAGCGTGCACGGCCTGGAGAGCTGGACGCCCGAGGATCCCAAGCTCTACGACGTGGATTTGCACGCCGGCCAGGACGTCATTCATGAACAGATGGGATTCCGCACCGTGGAAGTACGCGGCACCGAAATCCTGTTGAACGGCAAGCCGATTTTTCTGCGCGGCGTGTGCATCCACGCGGAAGCGCCATATCGCACCGGCCGCGCGTGGAGCGAGCAGGATGCGCAAACGCTGCTCGGTTGGGTGAAGGAGCTTGGAGGTAACTTCGCGCGGCTGGCGCATTATCCTCACGACGAGAACATGCTGCGCGCCGCTGACCGCATGGGGGTGCTGATCTGGTCGGAGAATCCTGTGTATCAGGCCGTGGAGTTCGACAATCCCGCGGTGCTGGCCAAAGCCGAACAGCAGCTCGATGAGGAGATCGGCGCGTCGCGCAATCATGCATCGATCATTCTGTGGTCCATGGCCAACGAGACGCCGGACACCCCGGCGCGCACGCAGTTCATCGAGACTCTCGCGGGCCGGGCGCGCCAGCTTGACCCGTCGCGCCTGATCACGGCGGCGCTGCTGGTGCGCACGCAAGGACACACCAAGGTTCTCGACGATCCGCTGGCAAAGGCGCTCGATGTGATCGGCTTCAATGAGTACGTGGGGTGGTACGAAGGAGTTCCGGAGACAGCGGACATCACGCAGTGGCAAGTCGAGTTTGCCAAGCCGCTGATCGTGAGCGAATTTGGCGCCGCCGCAAAGGCCGGCCTGCACGGAAGCGAGAACAAGCGGTGGACCGAAGAGTACCAGGCCAATGTGTACAGGCATCAACTGGCGATGCTCAATCGCATTCCGCAACTGCGCGGAATGAGCGCGTGGCTGCTGATGGATTTCCGTTCGCCGCTGCGTCCGCTGGCCGGAATTCAGGATGACTACAATCGCAAGGGACTTATCTCGGAGAAGGGCGAGAAGAAGCTGGCGTTTTCTGTTTTGCGCCAGGCTTATAAGCAAGGCTCCGTAGGCAAGCCCGACTAATGAGTAGAGTTGCGGTGATAACTTAGGCAACTCTGCCGGGTTAAGCGCCACCGGAGGACGGTTGCCTAAGTGAGATATAGGTTGCGGATCGCTTGAATGATTCGCCAACATGCACCCGGTTGCGCTATTCTGAGCGCATGACGATTGACTCTATTCTTGCTGAGATCGATGCTGAAATTGGACGGCTGACGCAGGCGCGCAATTTGCTGGCGAGCGCGGGTGCAGGCAAGTCCGCAACCAAGAAGAGCAGTGCAAAGAAGGCGGCCAAGACGCGCAAGAAGCGCGTGCTCAGTCCCGAGGCGCGCAAGCGCATTGCCGATGCACAGCGCAAGCGCTGGGCGGCTCAGAAATCCAAAGCAAAAAAAGAAGCCTGATCTCACTCGATCGCGGCCGCGAGTTCCGGCGTGGACTACGCCTGAGTTGGTGTCGGGAAAAGCCGGCTTGAGATGCCGTCTGCAGAGGGCCGCGTTTCATTGAGTAGATCGGGATCGATGCGGCCGCGGAAGCCCAACCTGAGTTACCACGTCTCCACGGCAAGGATGTTGGGTGGGCCGGCGTGGCCCTCGATCACCTGTGTCTCGATGACCGCCTCCATATTCTTTTCTTCCCAGTCGCGCGGAGCCTTGGCCAGCAGCGAATCGAGATACTCGGGGTTATACAGGATCTCGCCGGCGGCTTCCGTGCCTTCCTCCGAAATGCCGGCCGCAATGATCACCGGCTGGCCGGTGGTCTGGTCGTGAATGCGCGCAACAATCGCGTAATCGCGGGAGAGCTTCTGATAGGGAAGATCCCATGCCGTGGCCCAGGTCGTCTTCTTCGGGCTGTTGCGGTCCACCAGCAGCGCCACGCCGTCCTCCGACTCGAATCCGAAGCGAAGCTTCTGGGTGACGCGCAGGGTCCAGATGTTGTCGAAAGCGCCGATGAGGACGAACGGTCCTTCGCGCAGTTGGGCAAAGGTGGCGTCGGATGCGGGAACCACGCGGAAGGCCTTGTGGCGCGACGCCAGGGCGGCCACCGTCCGGGTGAGAGTAATCACGTCGGCCAGCGCCAGGTTTCCGGAGTAGTGCAGGCGGAAGTAAAGCGGCTCTGGTTTCGAGTTATTCACCGGGGTATCGAACGAGTTGATGGACCCTACATCGATGTTCTTGGCCGGTTCGCCCAGGCAGAACGTGGTGGGATTCACGCTGCCGGTGACCGGCTCCCAGAAGCGCTCAATGTTGGAGGGTGGCGGAGGGTCGGTTCGGTAGCGCAGTCCGCTCAGCAGTCCGGCCGCGCCGGCAAGCACCACCAGCAGAGCAACCCCGGCGCTGATGAACCAGCGCAGCCGCCACAGGCGGAGGGGCGCGGCGGGCTGAGGGATGGCCGGCGCGCTTTCCGCGGCGAGCGTATCGAGGGCGGTTTCGTGCAGCGGGGGCTCGTAGAACTGCTCAGCCTCGCGAAACAGGGGCACATAGGAGCCGGTGGGCAGCTCCATCACCAGTTCGCCGCGATGCGCGGGGTCATAGTAATACTGGGTCAGGCGCTTGCGGACTTCGCCGGCGGTAATGCGGACCACCGGATCGGCATTGGCGTCGTAACTGGGCGAGCGCCCAAACACCTCCACGCCGATGCTGCGCTCCTTCAGGTCGGCGGCGTGGCCCAGCAGAGTCTGCTCCACCGTGTAGCCCAGCAGCGCAGGGTAGCGCTTGCTGTTGGCGAAGAGCGGATGGACCAGCAGCCGCTCCAACTGCTCGCGGATGCGCGGCGCATCGGTCAACAGACTCAGTTCGGAAATGTCCAGCCCGGATTTCTGCCCGGCAGCCATTGCTCTTTCCTCTTTCCATCTACGGACACGAGCATGAGTCCGCGGACGACCCGGTCCCCGGCCCGGTCGTACTCACATGCCTGCTGTCGGAGGGACTTTGCGGAGCTAATTCGCCGAGTCTTCTGACTGCGCTGAGCAAAACCGCCTTGGAATTCAATTGCATGCGTATCATACGTGGAGGTAATGTACTTGTCCAGAGTGAATTAAAGCGCACTGCTGAAACGCTTTAGCAGAATTCTGCTGAAACGCTACCCGATGGAACCTTTCTCGTCCCACAGGAATTCCTTATAGTCGATTTCGGTCCAGAAGATGAGCCGAAAGCATCGGTGTGCAGTGCGTTCTTCGCTCTCGTAGCTCCTGTGCTCTAAGCGCATTTTCTTGTGATTGCGGCTCCTCGCCCCTCGTTTGCCAGACCTGGATCAATCCAGGCAGGACTCATCGAGGGGCGCTTTTTTGCTCGCTCGCTGCCGGACGCGCGCCCTGGAGCAGGGATAGAGTACCGCCGGTCCCCAGACCGTCGTGGGGATCTCCAGATCCCCACATTGCCGCATTAATCGACGACCGCACCCGCAGGGTGCCAGCCCTGGTTTCGCCTTACGTCAGCGCGCGATCCAGGTGCACGTAGCCGCCATCCACGATCAGGTGCTGGCCGGTGGTGTGTCCGGATTGCGTCGGCGAGAGCAGAAACACCACGGCGGCGGCAATCTCCGATGCCAGCGTCATTCGCCTGCCCAGGGGAATTTTTGCGGTAATCTCCTTGAGCTTGGCGTCGGGGTCGCCCAGGGTATTCAGCCAGCGGCGATACAGCGGGGTCATCACCTCCGCGGGCAGCACCGCGTTCACGCGAATGTTGTGCGGTAGCAGTTCCGCGGCCCACTCGCGGGTGAGGGCGAGCTGCGCTCCTTTGCTGGCCGCGTAACCTGATGTGTTGCCCTGGCCGGTGATCGCCACCTTGGAGCTGATGTTCACGATGGACCCCTGCGAGCGCTGGAGCGCGGGCAGCGCGTAATGGGCCAGCGCGTAATAGTGAATCAGGTTCTTCTGCAGGCTCTCGACGAAGCGCTCGACGGAGCCGGACGCGAGGCCCACGCCGTCGTTGACGCCGGCGTTGTTGACCAGGCCGTCAATGGCGCCGAAGCGCTGCTCCACTTCCGCGATGGCTTCGCGGCATCGGTCCGTGTCTTCGAGATGAACCTCTACCAGCGAGCAGGTGGCGCCGGCGGATTCCATCTCCGCCAGGAAGTGCTGCACGTTTTCCGATCGGCGGCTGAGCACGACCACGCGCGCGCCTTCGGCCAGGCAGGCGCGGGAGATGCCCTCACCGATGCCGGCTCCGCCACCGGTGACCAGGATGACTTTTTCTTTGAGACCGAGATCCATGCGCGGCTCTCCCCTTCGATTCGCGGTGCGAGTGAATTAGTTGACGCCGGCCATCACCAGCATGCGCGGCTCGGTCATTTCCTGGATGGCGGAGCGGATGCCTTCGCGGCCGAGGCCGGAATCCTTAACCCCGCCGTAGGGCATGGGATCGAGGCGCCAGCTGGGCGTGTCGCCCACGATAAGGCTGCCGACCTCCAGCTCGCGAAATGCGGTGAGAATGCGGCCGGCATCGCGGGTGAGCAGGCCCGCCTGCAGTCCGTAGCGCGAATGATTCGCCTCCGCCAGCGCTTCCTCAAAGTCGTCGTACGGCTCCACCAGCACTACCGGCCCGAAGACCTCTTCATCGCGAACCCTCATGCCGGGTTTGGTGCCGGTGAGCACCGTGGGCGTGACCATGGAGCCGCGTCGCTCGCCGCCGGTCACCATCTTGGCGCCGCCACTCACGGCCTCCTTGATCCAGGTTTCCACCCGCTCGGCCTCGCTGGCGCGGATCATTGGACCTACATCCGTCGCGTCTTCATGCGGGTTGCCCACCACCAGCTTCTTCGCGCAGTCCACCAGCTTCCAGAGAAACGTCTGGAAGACGCCGCGCTCGACGAACACGCGCTGCACGCTGATGCAGGACTGGCCGGCAAAGCCGAATGCGGCGTGAGCGGTGCGCAGCGCGGCATCGTCCAGGTCGGGCCAGTCGCTGTGAACGATGAGGGCGGCGTTGGAGCCAAGCTCCAGCAGCACGCGCTTGCGGCCGGAATGCGCTTTCAGTTCCCAACCCACCTTGGACGTGCCGGTGAACGTGACCAGCTTGATACGGTCTTCTTTTTCCGCGAGCCACGCAGTATCGGCATTGGAGAGCGGCAGAACGGCGAGCGCCTCGTGCGGCCATCCGGCCTTGAGGATGATTTCGCCCAGCGCCAATGCGGTAAACGGCGTCTGCGGCGCCGGCTTCAACAGAAATGGACATCCCGCTGCCATGGCGGGCGCGACTTTGTGCGCCGCCAGATTCAGGGGGAAATTATTCGGAGTGATGGCGAGAACCGGGCCGACAGGGAAGCGCTGCACCAATCCCCAGCGGCCTTCGTTGCCTTCCGTCAGGTCCAGCGGAATGGTTTCTCCGCCCAGGCGCGAGGTTTCTTCCGCGGCGGTCTTGAAGGTGAGGATGGCGCGATCGACCTCCGCGCGGGCCAGGCGCACGGGCTTGCCGGCCTCGGCCACAATGAGCTGCGCAAACCGCTCTTTCTGCTCGATCAGCGCCGCGGTCACGTCTTCCAGAATCTCCTTGCGCTTCCAGCGAGGCAGCGCGCGGGTGCGGCGGATCGACGCCACGGCATGATGCACGGCTTGGCGCGCGTCGGCGCGGCTGGCCTGGGTGACGCGGCCCACCAGGCCGTTGTCCCATGGCGAATGCACCTCCAGTGCTTCGCCCTCGTCCCACTCCTTGCCGCACAGCAGAAATCCCGTTTGCGTTCCCGGCCGCATTCTCATGATCGGTCCGCTCCTGTCCGTGTTCCTACCCTCCTGATGGTACAAGCCTCAGGCGTGGCTCGCCGAATCGCAATTTTCGCGCAGCCGCTACGAAGCCCGTCGGCTCGGCAACCCCAGCGGCGCGATAACTCGCTACAACTCGTTTGCTTTTGCATGCAACCCGTATGCGCGAGGCCGGCGGCCACTCTTTCATTGACATTGGCGTTGCGGAACTTCTACGATTCCGCCGCTGTATCCACCCCTCTTTCGCCTGCACTGGACCAGCAGGCGCTGCCCTCAACCGGAGTCAACGATGACATAAGGAGACAACAAAGTGACTTCCACTCCCGGTACTCCTCGTTTTCTTTTCAGGACCGCCGCACGTGCTTTCGCAACTCTGCTGTTCCTTCTCGCAACCACCCAGGGCCTGTTCGCCAATAACCCGGCGATTCCAGCCAACACCATTCGCATCCACTACCACCGGACCGACGGTAACTACTCCGGATGGACGGTTTACGCGTTCTACGACACCACGGAAGACCAAGGGAATTATTCCGGCGGGCCGGTACAGGTGACGGGCTACGACACTTATGGTGCGTATTTCGATGTAGGCGTAACCACCGGGGCGCAGCAGGTCGGGCTCATCATTCACAATCCCACCGCTCCGGGCGGAGATCAGAAGGATCCTGGCCCCAACGAGTATGTGGATCCCGCCACCCAGGGCAATGAGTATTGGGCTTTCACGGGCATTGCCAAGCTGTATAACACCGCCGTTGACGTGAATCATCCCACGGCGCTGCTGCCGGGCTATGTGCGCGTTCACTACCACCGCAACGATGGTAACTACGGCCCGTGGACGATCTACTCGTTCTTCGACACCACGGAGTTTACCGGCAATTACAACGCCGGCCCCGTCCCTCCCACGAATTACGACTCGTATGGCGCTTACTTCGATGTGGGTGTAACTTCCGGCGCGCAGAACGTCGGACTGATCCTTCATAATCCGTCGAACTACGGCGGCGACCAGAAGGATCCCGGGCCCAATGAGTTTGTGAATCCATCCACCGAGGGCTTTGAGTACTGGGCCTACAACGGCATCGGCAAGCTCTACAAGAGCATGGTGGACGTGAGCAATCCCAACGCGCTGCTGCCGGGGTATGCGCGCATTCACTACTTCCGTGCCGACGGGAACTACTACAACTGGACCGTCTACGCCTGGAACGACACCGAGGAATTCACCGGCGACTACAACGACGGCCTCACAGGAGTGACGCAGTACGACTCGCTGGGCGCGTACTTCGACATCAGCCTCAAGCCCAATCCGCAAGACCTCGGGTTCATCGTGCATAACATCGGAACGGGCGCGAAGGATCCCGGGCCGGACATGCACCTGGCCGTAAACACCTACACCCAGGCCTGGGTGCTCTCCGGCGAGTCGGCCGTGTTGACTTCGCCGCCCACGCCGGCGCAGATTCTGCAATCGGAGCTGAGCGGCGAACAGGCTTACTGGCTCGACCGGCAGCGCGTAGCCATTCAGCCGCAATTTCTGCAGGGCGGCGGCACCTATGCCATCAACGCCAGCCTCACCGGCGGGCTTTCCGCCACGCCCGGCGGAATCACCGGCGGCATCACCATTCCGCTTGTCACCGGGGGCAGCCTTACGGCCGACGAGCAGGCGCGGTATCCGCAACTCACCAATTACGCGGTGTTGGAAGTCCCTTCGTCGGTGCTTCTCTCCACCATCGAGAGCGCTTTGACGGGGCAGTTGGCGCTGTCTGAAGTCAATTCCGGCGGGACGCTGCAATACGCCACCGGACTGCAGATCGCGGGGGTGCTGGACGACCTCTATTCCTACAACGGCACACTCGGCGTGGTGTTCAACCACGGCAACGAAGCGGCCTGGTCGGATTGGCCCGATGATGAAAACTTCCCGGTGAAGGTGAAGCTGTGGGCGCCGACCGCGCAAAGCGTCTCGCTTGAGGTATTCGATCACGCCGACGATGCGGCGCCGTCTTCCACGATCGCCATGCACCAGCACAACGGCGTGTGGGTGGCCGATGGCACGGCGGACTGGGCCAACAAGTATTACCTCTACAGCGTGAACGTATGGGTGCCCGTCGACGGCGCGCTGGATACGAATGTGACCAGCGATCCGTATTCGGTGGACCTCGCGATCAATGGAACCAGGAGCCGCTTCACGGACCTGGACGCGGGCGCGACCAAGCCGTCGGCCTGGGATGAGGAGCAGTCGCCGGCGCTGAACAGCGTGGGCGACATGAGCATTTACGAGTTGCACATCCGCGACTTCAGCGTGAACGACCAGACCGTTCCGGCGCAGGCGCGGGGCATGTACGACGCCTTCACGTTCTCCACTTCCAACGGCATGAGCCACCTGCACTCCCTTGCGCAGAGCGGATTGAAGGCGGTGCACCTTCTGCCGTCGTTCCACTTTGCCAGCGTGAACGAAGACAAGAGCACGTGGCTGTTCCCCGGCGATCTGTCGCAATACGCGCCGGACAGCGATCAGCAGCAGGCCGCGGTGCAGGCCACGCTCAAGAGCCCGCCCTACAACTGGGGCTACGATCCGGTGCACTACATGGCCCCGGAGGGAAGCTACGCCATCGATCCCTACAGCCGCGTGCTCGAGTATCGCTCGATGGTGCAGGGGCTTCATCGCACCGGACTGCGCGTGATCCAGGATGTGGTCTTCAATCACACCAGCGCCAACGGCGAAAACCCCAACTCGAATCTCGATGAGGTCGTGCCCGGCTATTACCACCGGCTCGACGCCAACGGAAGCCTGGAGACCGGCTCGTGTTGCGCCGATACGGCCGCGGAACATCGCATGATGGAGAAGCTGATCGTCGACACTCTCGTGCTCAACGCGCGCGAGTACAAGATCGACGGCTTCCGCTTCGACATCATGAGCTTCATGTTCACTTACAACATGCGCGACATCCAGCAGGCGCTGAACGCGCTCACCCTGGAGAAGGATGGCGTGGACGGTTCGAAGATTTATTTGTACGGCGAAGGCTTCAACTTCGGCGACACGGTAAACAATCAGATCGGCCCCAATGCTTCGCAAGTGAACCTGTACGGCTTTGGGATCGGGACCTTCAACGACCGCATTCGCGACGGCATTCGCGGTGGCAGCCCGTTCACGGATGAGCGCACGCAGGGCTTCGCCACCGGGCTATTCACCGATCCCAGCACGTTCACCAACGGCTCCTCATCGCCGGGCTCGCAGCAGGGTCAGCTATTGCAAGACGCTGACTGGCTTCGCGTGGGGCTCACCGGCAACCTGCGCGACTACAGCTTTACCAACAGCGCCGGCGCCACCGTCACCGGGGCGCAGGTGGACTACAACGGCCAGCCCACCGGCTACACCAGCAGCCCCATCGAGGCGGTGAACTACGCCTCGGTGCACGACAACCAGGACCTGTTCGACGCGGTGCAGTTGAAGTCGAGCTTCAGCGACAGCATTGCCACGCGCGCTCGCCGCCAGGTGATGGGCATGAGCCTGGTGATGCTCGGCCAGGGCATTCCGTTCTTCCAGGCCGGCGACGACATGCTCCGCTCAAAGGACATGGACCAGAACAGCTACAACTCCGGTGACTGGTTCAACAAGATCGACTGGACTGGGCAGACGGCGAACTGGGGCATCGGGCTTCCCATTGCCAGCCAGAATCAGGGCCAATGGGGACTGATGACGCCGCTGCTCAGCAACCCCGCCTACACTCCGCAGCCGCAGAACATCGCATACAGCGAAGCCGTATTCCAGGAGCTGTTGAAGATTCGCTACAGCTCGCCGTTGTTCCACATGGCCACGCTGGCCGAAGTGCAGAGCAATCTCACGTTCCTCAACACCGGCCAGAACCAGATCCCCGGGCTGATCGCGATGAAGCTCGATGACAATGGCGGAAGCTACGGTGTGTATAAGCACATCGTGGTGGTGTTCAACGCGACCAACGGGCAGGTGAACTTCAGCAATGCAAGCCTGCAGGGAATGAAGCTGCACCTGCATCCGCTGCAGCGTAGCTCCGCCGACCCCATCGCGCAGCAGTCCACGTTCAACAGCCAGCAGGGCACGGCCACCGTGCCGGCGCTCACCACAGCAGTCTTTGTAAGCGAAACCGAATAAGCCGGCTCACCGGAACCCGCCCGATCCGCCGCTCCGCGGCAGGCCGGGCGGGTTCTTTTTTGCGCGGTCGAACGAATCCGTAGTGGGTCAGCCTGAACCGGCTTTGAAAGGGCACGACTCTTAGCCGCCCTGAGCGTAGTCGAAGGGTGCCGCGAATGGCCCAAAGATGCGGTCGGGCTTTACAGGCTGCGGAAAAACTCGCCGCATCGCCCTGTTTTGAAGGGGCACGACTTTAGTCGTGCCGATAACTGCCCTCAATTGAGCCCGGCTTTAGCCGCCGAGGGACGGTTTTTGGACATTGGCAGCTCGATGGGCGCGTTTTTGCGCAGCCTCTTTAGTCCCTGAGGGACGGCTTGCGCAAACTGACCCACTACCAACGAATCAGCGATGCGCGCCGCTGCGATAGACTGCTTCCTATGATCCACGACGGACGCAGGCGCAAACTTCCCTTCGACCCTGAAGAAGCCCTGGCGCATCTGCGCGCGCGCGACTCCAAATTAGGCGCGCTGATCGATCGCGTGGGGCCGTTCGCGCTACGGCTGGGTTCGTCGCCGTCGCCGTTCGAATCGCTGCTGGAGTCGATTTTGTATCAGCAGTTGCACGGCAAGGCCGCCGCGACCATTCATCGCCGGGTGCGGGAGTACTATGGCGGCGATCCCGCGCCGCAAGCCCTGATCGATACCCCGGACGAAGTGCTGCGCGCCGCCGGCGTTTCCGGCAACAAGATCAAGGCACTGAAGGACCTGGCCGCGAAAACGCTGGATGGCACGGTGCCCTCGCATGCGGCCATCCGCAAGATGCCGGATGCCGATATCGTGGAGCGGCTGACGGAGGTGCGCGGCATCGGCCCATGGACCGTGGAGATGCTGCTGATCTTCCGCATGGGGCGGCCGGACGTGCTGCCGGTGACGGACTACGGCGTGCGCAAGGGATACGCGCTGACATTTATGAAGGTGCCGAAATCGCGTCCGATCGCCGCCGAAGATCTGCCCAAACCCGATGTGGTTTTCAAGCGCGGGCAGCGGTGGAAACCATTCCGTTCCGTGGCGAGCTGGTACTTGTGGCGCGCCTGCGACCTGGCCCGCGCCACCCCCTCGGCCGGCAGGGCCTAGAATAAGGAGCAATGTCGCCGGGTGACTCCCCTGGTCCGGCGCAGCGGGAATCTGCATGCCTCCTACCCGGCGTTTCATCTGCATTCACGGCCACTTTTACCAGCCGCCGCGCGAGAATCCATGGCTCGAAACCGTGGAGACGCAGGACTCAGCCGCGCCTTACCACGACTGGAACGAGCGCATCTGCGCGGAGTGCTACGCCACCAACGGCGCCGCGCGCGTCGTGAACAACAAAAACGAGATCACGCGCATTGTTAACAACTACGCGCGCATCAGCTTCAACTTCGGCCCCACGCTGCTGAGCTGGCTCAAGGAGAATGCGCCGCGCACCTATCGCATGATCCTGGACGGCGAGCGGCGCAGCCGCAAGCTCTTAAAAGGGCACAGCTCGGCCATGGCGCAGGGCTACAACCACATCATCATGCCCCTGGCCAACCGGCGCGACCGCATCACGCAAATCCGCTGGGGCATCGCAGATTATCAACTTCATTACGGCATTCCGCCCGAGGGAATGTGGCTGCCTGAAACCGCGGCCGATACCGACACGCTGGAAATGCTGGCCGCGCATGGAATCAAGTTCACGGTGCTCGCGCCGCACCAGTGCAAGAGCATTCGTTCGCTGAAAACCGGGGAAGACTGGGCGGCCACGCCGAATGCGAGCGTGAACACCACCCGGCCCTACCTGATTCGCTTCGGTTCCGGCGTATCCATGGCGGTGTTTTTCTACGATGGCCCGCGCTCGCGCGCCATCGCCTTTGAGGGACTGCTGAATTCGGGCGAGAATCTTGCCGCCCGTCTTCTGGCCGGATTTCGCGACGATCCGCAGCCGCAGTTGGCGCACGTGGCCACCGACGGCGAATCCTACGGCCATCATCACCGGCATGGCGAAATGGCGCTGGCTTACGCGCTCCGCCTGCTGGAAGAAGACAAGACGGTCAAGCTCACCAACTATGGCAATTTCCTGGCACAGTTTCCCCCGGAGTACGAGTGCCAGATCGTCGAAAACACCTCGTGGAGCTGTTCGCACGGAGTGGAACGGTGGCGCTCCAACTGCGGCTGCAACGGTGGCAAGCCGGGCTGGAGCCAGGCATGGCGTACCCCGCTGCGCCGCGCGCTCGATGAGCTGCGCGATGCGCTTATTCCGCTTACCGAGCGCGAAGGCAACAAGCTGTTCAGCGACGTGTGGGCCGCGCGCGACGCATATATCCAGGTGGTGCTCGACCGCAGCGAGGAGACGGTGGAGGAGTTTCTGCGCGAGCACCGCACCCGCCGGCTCAACGATGCCGAGCGAGTGCGCGCGCTGGAGTTGATGGAGATGCAACGGCACACGCAGTTGATGTACACCAGTTGCGGGTGGTTCTTCGACGATGTCGCCGGAATCGAGACCGTGCAGATCATCGCCTATGCCGCCCGCGTGCTGCAGCTCGCGGAGTCCGTATTCGGCGCCGATGCCGCGTCGCTGGAGCCGGCATTTCTGGCGCGCATCGCCGAGGCCAAATCCAACAACACCCGGGCCGGCGACGGCATGCGCATTTACAAGGAGAAAATCGGCAGCCTGCAACTGGGGCTGGAACAGGTGGCTGCTCACTATGCCATCAGCTCCATCTTTTCTTCGTTCACTGAGGAGACACAGCTCTTCTGTTACATCGTGCGGCGCATCTCGTATGAGATTCACACCTCGGGCCGAGGACGGCTGGCGCTGGGCCGGGCAAGCATCTCCAGCACCCTCACCGGCGAGCAAAAATCCTTCAGCTTCGCGGTGTTGCACTTCGGCGATCAGAACATTACCGCGGCGGTGAAGGAATACGACGAGGCCCACCCGGAGAGTTTCGAGAGCTTCACCGCGGAAGCCACGGATCACGTGCAGCGCGCCGATTTCCCCGAAGTGATCCGGCTGCTCGATCGCTTCTACGGCCATGTGGACTACTCGCTGAGATCGCTGTTCACCGATGAGCAGAGGCGCATCGTCCGGCTCATCCTGAATTCGACGCTGTGGGACATCGAGAAATCGCTCACCGGCATTTACGAGGATCACGCGAGCCTGCTGCATTATCTGTCGCAGGCAGGGCTCCCCAAGCCTCCCGCGCTCACGCTGGCCGCGGGGTTTGCGGTGAATGCGGGATTGCGCCGCGCCCTGGAGGGCGATCCCATTGACCCGCCGCAACTGCGCTCGTTCCTCAGCCTGGCCAAGGCGGACCAGATCCAACTGGAGACCGCAACCCTGTCGTATATCGCCGATCAGCGGATGAAGCTTTCCATGGTCGAGCTGCAAATGTCTACCGGCTCGCTGGAGATGCTGGATCGCGCGCTTACCCTGGCGCGCACCCTGGTGGAATTGCCCTTCGAGCTGAACCTGTGGCAGGCGCAGAACATCTGGTACGAGATCATGCGCACTTCGAGCTATGCGCTCACTTCGCTCTCGCCCGAAGACCGTCCGCGATGGGACAGGGATTTCGCCGAACTGGGCACGCTGCTGTCCATCGACACCGATGCCATCGAGGCGCAGGATCTGGCGGTAGCCAGGACGGGAGACTGAGAGTCAGGGAGTCGAGAATAGGGAGTAGGGAGTAGAAAAAAGGGTCCCGGCGCTGCCGCGTGCCTGGTGTCAGCTTCGCCAGTGCAGCTCCACTGGCCCGTCCATGGGATGCTTCGCCGCAGCGGTTGCGGGTGCCCCAGGTCCGGACTCTCGGACCTGGGAGGCGTCCAGCCGCGCCTGCTTCAGCGCAAAGTACCACTTCGCCGGCTTGTCCGCATCGTCAATCAGCATCAGGCTGGGGTTGTGCCGCAAACCCTCGGCCTGCTGGATCATCGTCTCCTGGTCCTGGCGCACAAACTTTGCGCCGAAAAACTTCGCGATCGGCGTAACCAGCGGCACCCGATAAAAGACGTTCCACGCCGCAATCACGTCAATCCGGCACGTTGAGCTGGTCACCGGGGTCACCGTGGTCAGCGACGAAAACCACTTCTCCCCGCAGCGGATGGTCTCCGTCCGCCGGTTGGGCAACACAAAATCGATCGTGGTCTCGACAGGCTTGCCGTAGACGCCCAGCAGCTTGTAGGGCGCGGAGTTGCCGCTGGGCGCGTGCGCGCTCATGCGGAACCCCTCCGCAATCGGCTCAAACTTTTTCGTCTTCTCCCGTATCGACGCCCGCGACCGCCACCACCAAGCCTGGTGCACAAACGGCCCGTGCGCCGGGTCCATCAACCCGATGATCCCGTGGTCCACGTTGCAGGGCAAATCCGCCGACAAATGCGCCGTCCGGTACCGAGGTCCAAACTTCTTCAGCTCCGGCGCCGCCCGCGTCCCTTCGCTCTTCCGTCCCGCGCCCGGCCCCGGCACATAAACCCACGCATGGCCATCGCGCTCCTCGCACGGGAACGCGGTGGCGTAAATGCGCGTAGCATCCAGCCGGTCATGCGTGGTCAATGAAGGAATCAGCTCGCACCGCCCGCTGCACGGCTCAAACTCCCACCCATGATACCGGCACGTCACCCGCTCGCCGTCAAACCACCCGTAGCTCAGCGGAATCCCCCGATGCGGGCAGGAGTCGCGCATGGCAAACACGCGCCCGTCCCCGCGCCGCCCCAGCACCAGCGGAATATCCAGCAGCATGGCCGTGGACAGCTTGCCTTTGCGCAGCGTGTCGGTGCGCAGCGCAGGGTACCAATCGTCGTAAATCAGCGTGGCGCTCGGCCCCGCAATCGGCACCCCCGCCTCGGTCGTGGTCACAAACGGCATTTGGGACTCACGATAGCATTCCCGATGTCTCGGGTGCTAATGCGCCGCGCCCGCCAACCTTCCAGTTTTCCGATTGCCGATGATTCAGGTGAAATGGGCCCGGAGAACCCTTCGGCGCGATTCGCGCTACCATTTGACCATGACTGATGCCGGGTGCCCCATCCATCGCGCAGGCCTCATCGCGCGATGGGTGGGAAACCTGGATGTCCGCACCACAATCGCCCGATCATGCGACCTTCAAATCCGCCTCAGCTTCCCATCCCGCACTTGGAACCGCTCCCCGCGCCAAACAATCGTGTCCCCCGCAAACCCCGCCACCCACACGCCCATCGCAACCACGTCCCGCACCGGCAGCAGCCACAAATTCTCCAGCACCTGCCGGTCGCCCAGCACGTTCGCGCCCACGGCCATGGCCAGCGCCAGGCGCAGAAAGAAGCTCATCGCCAGCAGCCACAAACTCACCAGGCTCAGCCCGCTGGCCACCACGTTCAGTGCCGCCCACCCCAGACCGAACGTGAACACCAGCCCCGCATACCCCCACGGCCGCGCATCCCGCACCGTCCGGTACCACCGCAACTGGTGCTCCACAAATCCCCGCCACCGGTACGCCGGAACGCTCGTCTCCACCACCTCGCGGCTCAGCGCCACCGCGTATCCCGCCCCGTACACCCGCGCCCCCAGCTCGTAATCGTCCGCCAGATGATCGACCAGCGCTTCCAGCCCACCTGCCGCGGCCAGCGCTTCCCGGCTCACCGCCAGCGTCGATCCCAGCCCATATCGCAGCCCCCTCTCCAGCCATCTTGCCAGCAACACCGCCGGAATGAAATCGGTGGAAATTCCCAGCGACTCCAGCCGCGACCCCAGCGTCCCGTGCATCCTGCCGCGATAGAGCGCGGTCACCAGCCCAACGGGTCTTTGCGATCCCTTGGCCCCTCGATCCCTCGTCTCCTCAGTCCCGGAGCCTGCCCTGAGCGCAGCCGAAGGGTCCCTGGGCCCTGGCGCCTGCTTCTCTGTTCCCTCGTTCCCTAGTTCCCTCGTTCCCTGTTTTTGAAACTCCGCCATCACCCGCTGCAGGTAATGCGGAGAGACGGTGATGTCGGAGTCGTTGATCAGCAGGTACGGGTAGCGCGCGTGGCAGACGAGCTGCGCCAGGGTGCTGACCTTGCCGTTCGTCCCCAACCGCTCAGGGCAGACCACCAGGAGAATCCGGTGCTGGGGGAATTCGCGCTGCAGCTCGACCACGGCGGCGACGGCGGGGTCGTCCATCGACGAGACTCCGAACAGCAACTCGTATTCGCCGGCATAGTTCTGACGGCAGTGGCTGCGGAAGGCGTCGAGCATGGTGGGATCGACGCCCTTGAGCGATTTGAGAATGGAGACCGCGGGCGCGATTGCCGGCAGGCTGGCTTGCCGCTTGCCGAGGAACACATAGGCCGCAACAAGCGCCGCCAGAAAGTAGCCTATCCCCGCCACGGCCAGCGCCGTGGTCACCAGCTCCACAGCCTGTCCCAATGCGTGCGGCATACCAACGACAGTGTACAGCGCACAGTGTTCAGTGATCGGTGGCTCGCATCCGCCCGAGCCGACCACCATTCACGGTTCACTGACCACTGTGCACTGACCACTGACCACTGTTCAGATGTGGCAGCTAGCCAGCCCGCGCTTTTCCAGGTAGCGCTGATGGTAGTCTTCGGCGCGCCAGAAGGTCCGCGCCGGTTCCACCTGGGTGACGATGCGGCGCGGCGTGTAGCGGCCCTCGGCGGTGAGCTGCTCAATCTTTGTCCGGGCCTTCTGCTCCTGCTCCGGCGAGTGAAAGAAGATCACCGACCGGTACTGGGCGCCCCAGTCGGGCCCCTGGCGGTTCATGGTGGTGGGGTCGTGCAGCAAGAAGAACGCGTCCAGGATCTGCTCGTAGCCGACCTTCTCGATGTCGAACTCGATCTCGACCACCTCGGCGTGCCCGGTCTGGTCGGTGCACACGTCCTTGTAGGTGGGCTGATCCGTGGTTCCCCCTTCATAGCCAACCGCGGTCGCGGTAACCCCGGGAATGGCGGCGAACTTTGCCTCCACGCCCCAAAAACACCCTGCGCCAAATGTCGCTTTTTCCTCAGCCATGTTAGTAGAGATGCGCCAACCGGCCCATCGGTAACATTTCCCGCGAATACAGCGCTCAGCGCTCAGTGGTCAGCTCGGCGCTTTCCGGGAACGCGCGGGCTGGCCATCTGTCTTCACTGGTCCTCTGTCCAGAATCGACAGTCTCGGACTGCAACTGCCTTCACTGTTCACTGAGCACTGATCACTGTTCACTGTTACGCCGCCGCCTTCCGGACCCTGCCGGCCAGCTCGCGGAAGTACAGGCGCAGGCTGCGTGGCTCCCGGCCGAGAATGGAGCGCAGGATCAGCCCGTTGCCGCCGTGGAAGCCGAACTGGTCATAGTCGGCAAAGAGGCGCTGCATGCCGGCGCGGCGGGGACCCTGGGGCAGGCCGGCCCGGTCCGCCCACTCCTCAAAGTCGACGCGGGCGGCCTCGATGCGTCGGCCCAGCGCCTCGCTCATGAGCCCAGCCACCTGGATGCGGCTCAACAGCCCCGGCGCGCACAGCTCGAAGGTGCCGTTATCCAGGCGGTCGCCGATAAAGGCCATGGCTGCGGCTTCCGCCACGTCGCGATAGTCCACGTAGCAGACCTTTACGCGCTGCGAATAGGGCAGCGCGAACACTCCGGTATCGAGAACCCGGTCCCAGTCGCTCTCCACGTTCTGCATGAAGCTGCCGGGCTGCAGCACCGTGAACGTCATTCCCGACTCGTAGAGGGCTTCCTCCACCGGCCGCTTGGCGGCGTGGTTGGCGAGTCTCGAAATGGAGGGGTGGATCACCGAGGAAAAGACGAATCTGCGCACCCCGGCGGCCTTGGCCGCGTCCACCATGGTCACGCCCATTTCCGCCTCGCGGGGATGAAAGGCCGGGCCGATGTGGAACACGCCGTCGGCGCCCACCGCCGCGGAGATCAGCCCTCGCGGATCCTCCAGGTTGCCCATCACCGTTTCGTCGGCGCCCCGCTTCCGGGCCTCATGCTCTGCCGCCCGTGTACGGACCAGCGCGCGCACCATGATCCCCCGTTTAAGCAACTCTGGAAGAACATGGCCCGCATACCGCCCCGTCGCGCCGATCATCAGCACCCGCACTGGAGAACTCCTCGTCCGAATTGGAAAACACCGCTCGATGGGTTAGGCGGCGGGGCTGCGGGATTGGATGCCTCCCGTTTAGAAGATTCATCGCCAGCGGAAATGCCGCCTGCACAGGCTGCGGAAAAACTCCTTCGATCGCTTGCCTTGTGTCAGGGCATGACTTCTAGCCTGCCCTGAGCGTAGTCGAAGGGTGCCGCAAACGCCCCATAATAAAGAGCTGGGCTTTACGGGCCGCGGAAAAACGCTTAGCGGAGGCCAGACGGCGTAGGCGCGCTACTTTTAGTCGCGCCGTATGTGGCCCAAAAAGAATGTGGGCTTTACAGGCTGCGGAAAAACTCCGCCTCACCATCCTGTTTTGAAGGGGCACGACTTTAGTCGTGCCGATAACTGCGCTCAATTGAGCCCGGCTTTAGTCGCCGAGGGACGGTTTTCCGACCTTTGCGACCCCATGTACGACTTTTTCCGCAGCCTTTGCAGCCCCGGACGACCCTGCACCGCAGTACAGGGATCTTCCAGGAGCCGGCTAACGCGGGCGCCGGCCGGGCTTTCCGCCGGGACCGCCACGGGAACCGGGCTTCGGCCGGCTGCCTCCCGCGCGTGGGCCGCCACCCGACCGGCCGCGATTTCCGGATCCAAAGCGAGGCTTTACCCCCGCGGGCGGCCTGCCGCCCGATTCGGCCCCTGGCCTGCTGACGGACCCGGGCCTTGGTCTGCTGCCCGATTCCGTGCGGGGCCTCCCGCCAAACGCGGGCTTGCCGCTGCCTCGTGCGGGTGCGGCGCCCTGGGTGCGCGGCGGGCGCGAGCCGGCCCGGCTGGAGCCGCCGCCGAAGCCGCGGCCTTCGCCCGACGCGGGTGGCCTGCGGAATCCGCCGCTCGGCTGCGGCCGGAATTTGCCTGCGGGACGTCCTGCGCCAAAGCGCTGCCCACGCTCTTCCTCGATGTGCAGCTGCCCGGGACGGCGCGGCGGCTCTTCCCGCTGCGGCCGCTCGAAGCTGGGTTTTCCTGTGCGCGGAGCCTCGCTGAGGCGCTGGTCGAAACGTGGCCGCTCGCCGCCAAACTCCGGCTTGGGGCGGAACGGCCGATTTCCGCCGGATCCCTGGCCCTGAGGTCCGCGGGCGTTCGCCGCGCCGCTGCCGCGAGCGCCTTCCTGGCGTCCAAATCCGCCGCCCGCCGCCCGTCGCTGGCCCCCAAACTGACCTCCGAACTGTCCGCGACCCTGGCCGCTCGCCTGATTTGGAGCCGGCCTGCGATCGGGACCGCGCTGCGCCACCGGCCCTCGTCCCGTCACCGGCCCGCGACCCGGCGCCGCAGGCCGCTCCGATTGCCGCCAGTCCTGCCTCCTTTCCTGAGGCCGGCTGGGAGGCCGGCTCCCAATCTGGCCACGGCCGCGATCGCCCGTCGATTCCGCATTCCGCCCATAGGCCGGCCGCTGCCCTCGATCCTGCGCCGGGTAGGGCCGCTGTTGCTGCCCACCCCGGCCGCGATCCTGCGCCGGATAAGGCCGCTCCTCGCCGCGCCGATTTTCCGCCGGGCGGAACGGCTTTCCACCGCGTCGCTTGCCCGCCTCGAAATCCACCGCGCGGCCGGCTTCCCTGGGCAGCATGCCCGCCGCCTTGATCGGTTTCGGCTTCCATTTGCCCTCGGCGGCGCGGCGCAGAAGATCCAGTTCCTGGGAATCGAGTTCCCGCATCTGCCCGGGCTCCAGGTCGAGGATCAGCGGCCCGTATCCCACGCGGCGAATCTTCTCCACATGATGGCCGATCTCCTCAAACATCTTGCGCAACTCGCGGTTGCGGCCTTCGATCAGCGCCACTTCAAACCAGGGATTGTCGCCCGATCGCACTTGGCGGATGCGCGCCGGCGCGGTGCGCACCCGGCCCTCGCCCGGCTGGCCGCGATCGATGCCCACTCCCTCGCGCAGCTTTTCCAGCATGGCCTCGACGGGCTGACCGCTTACCTTTACCAGGTAAGTCTTCTCCACTCCGGAGGCAGCCCGGGTGAGCTTATTTGCCAGTTCCCCATCGTTGGTCATCAGCAGCAGACCCTCGCTGAGGTAGTCGAGGCGCCCCACCGGGTAAAGCCGCTCGTTCATTCGGGCGAAGAACTCCATCACCGTGGGCCGGCCTTCGGGGTCGCTGACCGTGGTCACGTAGCCGCGCGGCTTGTTGAGCACAAAATAGCGCGCTCGCTCCGCGCCATGCAGCAGCTTGCCGTCGACGCGAATGTGGTCGCGGGAGGCGTCGGCCTTCGAGCCCAGCTCGGTCACGATTTTGCCGTTGACCTGCACCCGCCCCTGGGTCATGAGCTCTTCGGCGTGACGGCGGCTGGCTACCCCGGCGGCGGCCAGGATTTTCTGCAGGCGCTCGAGCTTGCCCGGCGTCTGCCCCACGGCTCGTTCGGCCTGCTCGCCTTCGCCCGAATCTCCGGCCTCCTCGGTTTCGCCGGACTCCACCCCGCCTGCGGTCTCCGGGCGCGCCTGGCCAGCCTCCGTCGCAGCCGGCTCCGCATTTGCTTCCACCGCAATCGCACGCGCCGCTCGCGCGACCGTGGGTTCGAATGCCTCTTCGAAAGTATCCGCGGCCTGCGCCGCCGCTTCCTCCTCGGCAGCTTCCTTCGGGGCAGCCTCACGCACGGCAGCATTGGCCTCCACCCCTTTGGACTTCCGACGGCTCTTGCCCGGCGCGCGATGGAGCGCCTCCAGATCGAGAGTGGCATCGGGAGCCGGCTGGGGCAGAGTCTTTTTCGCCCGCTTCCTGGGCGCCGGCTTTTTGGCTTCCGCCTCAGGCTGGGCCGCGACGGGCGTTTCCACCGCTTCGATCTGAATCCGCGACTTGCTGGGCTGCTGCGGCTCCGCTTCCGTATCAGCGCTCTTTTTCGATTTCCTTGGCATCGGGGATAGCCTCATTTTCTGCCGGCGCGGATGCTTCCGGCTCGGCGGGCGCAGCAGGAGACGATTCCCTCGCGTCCTGCTCATTGGATGGTGTCGAAGATTCGGCTGGCGTCGCGCCGGTCGAGTCTTCGCATGAGGCGAGTGATTCTTCCTGGGCCGCTGGGGCTGCCACGCCGCCCTCCTGGGTGGCGTCTTCCAATTCCGCCAGCTCCAACCCGCTGGGCGAGTTGTCCTCCAGCTCCGTGAGATCCTCGACCGACTCCGCCGCTTCGGCTGCGGCGTCGGCAGCCACCACTTCCGGCTCCATCTCCTCGATCTCCTCAGCAGCCATCTTTTCGAACTCCTCCATGGATGGCAGCTCGGAAAGATCCTTGAGGCCAAAACGAAGCAGGAATTCCCGGGTGGTCTTGTAGAGGATGGGCCGGCCGATCACCGGCTTGCGCCCGGCGGTGGCAATCAGCTTGCGCGCCAGCAGCGAGCCCAGCACCCCCGCCGATTCCACGCCGCGAATCTCGTTCACTTCCGGCGATGTGACGGGCTGCTTGTAGGCCACCACCGCCAGCGTCTCCAGGGCCGGCAGCGAAAGCCGCATGGGCGGCTTCAGGCTCTTCACAAACAGGCGAACGGCGTCGTGGCACTCCGGCTTGGTGGCCATGCGATAACCGCCTGCGATCTCCCGGATTTCCACCCCGCGGGCATCGGATTCGTAAGCGGCAATCAGCTCGTCCAGTATCTGCTTGAGGATGGACTTGATCTCGCGTTCGCGCTGTCGGGCGAGGCGCCGGGCCTCGGCTTCCGGATCGATGGGAGCCAACTCGCCCTCGTGTTCTTCCCGTCCATCCGACCAAGAGTCCCGTGCCCCATCTTTGCGCCTTTCCGGGGTCCCCAGCGACAGGTCTTCGTCGCTGGGGTGGTCGGGCGCAAGGGTGGGAGACTCGGACGCCAACTCACCGCTCACCACCTCGGTGGCAGAGGGAGCTTCGCTTTCCTGCGATCCGCCGGCCGCCCGCGTTTCATCGGCTGCTTCGGCTGCAGAAGACACAGCCGGTTCCTTGGTCGCCGCCGGTTGCTCCGCGGGAGGCACATCCTTCGCTAGCGCCGTCTCCGCAGCCTGCCTGCCGGCCTTGATACTCAAAGCCGCGGTATCGGCCATGCCCAGATACTCCAGTCCCTCCCCCAGCAGCGTCGGCTCTGAGGTCTGCGGCATCTCTCCGGCCACTTCGGCGGTCTGCTCGGCGGCGGCCGCTTGCTGCGCGGCCTTCCACTCCAGGGCATCGGCGGCAAACAATGCGGCGAGCTGGGTCAGGGTGACCGGCTCCTCCGCGGCGTAGATGACAGCTTCCAGCTTGGCTTTCAGGCTCATTCTTCAAGGGTCCTTCGTTATGGTAACGGAACCGGGGGGAGCCCTGCCGAAAGCTCGGGAGAATCCAGCCGCGCGGGGCAATTGGGCGGGCCGAGGGGCAGGAAAAAGCCGCGATCCGAAAGCGGAATCGGTTCCATTTTGCTCCGTCAGAAAAATTTATAATCCACAGTGATTCAAATCACTTACAAACTGTGGAAATCAGCCGATAACAGTCCCACCTGACCAGCGCAGCACAGATTGCGGGCGAAACAGGATATCCAGCTTTCGCTCCGCAACCGGAACAGCGCATGTTCAGGCAGGCAAGTGCGATGCTTGGACCACCGGCTTTCTTCTATTTGCTCCTCATTTTTTACGGAGCGGGGTTGAACCTCGGACAAGCTTGCAGGCAATCGACACCGCCGACCGAACCCGAGGAGCAGCCATGGCACTTTTCGCCGTCCCACCCAGCAAACCAGCAACCTGGCCCATCAGCGTGGGCGCCGAGGGCATCGCGGCAGCGCAGTTCGCACGCTGCGGATTTGACGTCCTGGTGCAGGCCGGCCGCGACAAACCCTGGTACGACCTGGTGGTCACGCGGGGGGGAAACCTGCTGAAGGTCTCGGTCAAGGCCAGTGAAAACGGGCAATGGAGCCTCACCAGCGGCTATACCCGCCGCGTCGCCGAGACCAGCGGCATGCGCATCGATTGCCGCAGCGCCGTCGACATGTGGCGCGCCAGCCACGGCTCGCGCACCATTTGCTGCCTGGTGCAGTTCGAGGGCGCGGCGATTCACGAATTGCCGCGCATTTATCTCGCTTCGCCGGACGAGATTGCCGCGCGCATGCGCGACACCGCCGACCGCACCGGCCAGTGCAGCTTATTCGAGAGCTACGAGTGGACGGGCCGGGATGGAACGCGCAATATCGAAGCCCTGCCATCGAAGTGGAATTTCTCGCCGGCGCGCATCCTGGAGCTGCTGGCAGGCCAGGGGACAACCTTTGCCGCCCCGCGCGTTGAAGCCAAAATCGCCCCCGTCGCGGTCATCGCCACACCGGCCGTGCCGGAAATCCCGCGCGAACTGGTGCTGGCGGTCTGAAAGGAAACGTGGGTATCCGCTCATCATCATGAAAAGGCTATTCCTGTGCATCTGTATCGCCCATTACGCGGGTCTCGCCTACGCGCAATCCGAACCCATGGTCGCAGTCGACAATATTGCTGTCACCCACGAACATAAGGGTTGGCGCGTCATTTCTGCATCGACTGCACCCATCCATTTCAACCTGATCAAAGGCGACCTGATCGTCCGCATCGACGGGAAAAACGCTGCTGAAACCGGTCCAATGGTCATAGCGAGCCTCTTCAACGAGGGATACCGCCGAGCAATCAATGTATTCATAGAGCGCGGCGGCCTCCGTATGGAGACTCGACTCCGCGAGATTCGCGGGGAGGATTACGAGCCAGTCGGCTCCAATCCTTTCAGGCATGTGGCAAGTGGTTTCAGCGCACCGGATGCGGAGTTTAACGATATCGATGATCGTCCACTGACACTCGAACAATTCAAAGGCAAGTGGCTGCTCATCGATTTCATGGGCACATGGTGTGCGCCTTGTATGGAAGCTCTGCCAAAGGTGCTGAACAGTGCCGATCGCGATCAGCTGACCTTGCTGATGGTTGCGCTCCGTGACAACGCGGAGGCGGTACGCCGCATGCGGCAGGGCTATAAGATCAAATCGCCGATAGCGATGATGGGGCCTATGGCGCAACTGCCGATTGACTTTGGAATTGCGACGAATCTTTGGACTGGCCAGATTCCTGCGTATGCTCTCATCCGCCCTGACGGCGAAGTGGCGCTGATCGCAATCGGAGCCCTCGACGCGGACCACGTCGAAAAAACAATTGACTGCCTTATAGCTTGCAAAGCAAATGAAGAATTAAAGTAGACGAAATATCAGGTGGGGACGGGTGGCTCGGATCTCAGTGAGCTTCCTCGCTCATGATGAGGGTGACCCAATTCTCGCTTCTGAGACCTGGGAAAGCTCAATTCTTCCGCCAACGCGGATGACTCCCGGCAAGTCAGCAAAGATGTTACCTCATCCGTCGCGGAAGGACTCTCTGTGTGTTGGGCACGACGCCCGCGCCTTACGTCAGGCGGCGAAATCCCCAATACAGCAGCGCCGAGAGCAGCGCCGCCGCCGGCAGCGTGAACACCCACGCTGCGGCGATATTGCGAATCGTCTTGAACCGCAGCCCGCTGCCATTGGCCGCCATGGTCCCCGCCACTCCGCTGCTCAGAATGTGCGTGGTACTAACCGGCAAGCCGAAGCTGGTTGCCCCAAAGATGGTGCCCATGGCCACCAGGCCCGCGGCGGCGCCCTGCGCGTAGGTCAGGTGGGCCTTGCCGATCTTCTCCCCCACCGTAACCACCACCCGCTTCCATCCCACGATCGTGCCCAGCCCCAGCGCGAGGGCGACTGCCACTTTCACCCAGTCGGGAATGTACTTGGTGGCTTTGTCCACCTTGCTCTTGTAGTTGTCCAGCGCCGCCCACTCTTCACTGCTCAACGAAGGGTTGTTGGCCTTCTCCATCAGGCGAAGACCTTCGCTGGCCACGTACATGTCATTGCGCACGTTGGCCTGGTCCTGTGCGGGCAGCGCCTTGTACTCGCGATAGTGGGTCACTTCGCGATCGAGGTCGTCGATCAGCGAGCGCAGGGCCGGAACCGTGGCCGGCTGAAGCTGGTGGGTGCGAATGTAATCGGTGACTTCAGCGCGCGGATTGGCCACCACCGGGGCCCGAGGATCCAGGTGCCGATCGAAAATATGAACCGCCTTCTCCGAGGCGGCGATAAAGTCCTGCACCTCCATGGGGCTCACCGCGTGATTGAGCGCGTAAGCGGTGGGCACCGTCCCGATGAGGATCAGCATGATGAGCCCCATGCCCTTCTGGCCATCGTTCTGACCATGCGAAAAACTCACCCCGGTGCAGGTGAGCACCATCAGCGCGCGCACCGGAAAGGGCGGCGGTTCGTTGCCCCTGGGCGCTTCGTAAAGAGATGGGTAGCGGATCAGCCACTTGGAAAGCAGCAGCAGAGCGCCGGCGATGAGGAAGCCGATGGCCGGGGAGATGAGCAGCGACTCCAGCACTTTCCTGGCCTGATCCCAATCGACGCCGGAGGTGCCGGTATGCGCATTCAGCAGTTGGTTGGCGATGCCCACGCCGATGATGGAGCCGACCATGGTGTGCGAGCTGGAAGCCGGGAGGCCGAGCCACCATGTGCCCAGATTCCACAGGATGGCCGCGATCAACAGCGCAAACACCATGGCGAAGCCGGCGCCGGAGCTGACCTGCAGTATCAGGTCGACGGGCAGCAGCGTAATGATGGCGTAGGCTACGGTGCCGCTGGAGACCAGCACCCCGCAGAGATTGCAGATGCCCGACAACACCACCGCCGAGTTGGGCTCCAGCGAGTTGGTGTAAATGACGGTGGCCACCGCATTGGCGGTGTCGTGAAAACCGTTGACGAATTCAAAGCCGAGGGCGATCAGCAGCGCCAGGCCGAGCAGCATGTAAGGCCAGAAACTGATGTTCTTCACCGTGTCGAGATCTTGCGACACGTGAAAGACGATGTAGCCGAGTCCGGCGATCAGCGCGAGGAAGAACACTGCCACGCTGCCGCGACTGCTGCGCGGCTTGAGCTTGTGCTCAAGAAGCGACGGGCCGTGACGCACCGGCGGCGCGAAGGTTGCCAGATCCGCCATCAGAGCGCTCCCGAGAAGCAACGATGCACACGGCTGCAGTGCGAATCACGAGTAGAAAAGCGGATGAAATGAAGATGAAGAAGATGGCAGGGGGTGGAACGTGGGCCAGGTAAGAAGGCGTCCATAAAATTCCAACAACCGGTTCGATGCTTGGTTGTTTTGCTCAGGAGTGCCGGTAATTCGGAACTCCCTGCATTGATTTTACACGGGCTAGCCGGGGAGTAGGAAACTTCGCGGTAACCGGGTGGGGGGTTACCGACCTTCCGCTATCAGCCGAATCGGGTAGTCTGCACGGTCACCGTGGCGCCGAATTGCGCTCAAACCAGACTGCCAATTCATCCTCTGATAGCGACCCATCCGCCAATTTCCAGAAAGTAAGAATCCGGTCTTCCTTTGACGCCGTTACCTTCAGTCCATTCAAAGAGAGAAATGTCAGCGACACCACGAAGGCAGTCCGCTTGTTTCCATCCACGAACGGATGATTGGCTACGATTCCCTTGGCATAAGCTGCCGCGAGTCGCCCCAAAGAGGGCGTCTGTTCCGCGTAGGCGAGGATGTTCTTGGGGCGGGCGAGGGCGGATTCCAACAGACCCATGTCGCGCACGCCCTCAGGTCCGCCATGCTCCTTCAGTTGTTCCTCGTGCATTCCAAGCACTGCACGATCCTGAATCCAGCGGGGTTCGCTCATTCCGCCAGCTTCCGTAGCACGTCCCGATTCTCCCGCATGATCTCGCGCGCCGCATCCATTTGCGCCGCGAACTCCTCATCGTATGGAACGAGGCGAATTCCCTGCTGTCCTTCCGTCAGGTAGAGCGTGTCACCCTTTCCTACGTTCAGCCGTGCCAACGTTTCTTTGGGCAGGATGACGCCCTGAGAATTGCCGATGGCGATAACCTTCACCGCGGTGGCCATACCAACACCTCCACGCCTGATTATAACCTAAGTTATAACGAGGTTACTTCCAGTCGTCGCGCACCGCCACGCTATCGTTGATCACCGTCTCGAACTGGGCATTCTTCTTGATAAATATCTCGCTGAACGCCCGATCCTGCCGCAGCAAAACCGCCTGCAGCCGCACTAACTCCAGCAGTGCCAGAAACATGGCCACCAGCGCCCGCTCCGACTTGGAGTGGCTGAGCAGCTTGCGCAGCGCCACAGGCTTGTCTTCCATGCTCAGGCGGCGGCTCAGAAACTCGATCATCTGCCCCACCGTGATGGTGTCGTCCTGCACATTGAAAATGGGCCGCTTGCGGGCCCGCTCCAGAATGTCGCGAAAGATGCGCACCAGGTCGTCCGTGTCGGCGGCGATCTCCGGTTCCGCCGCGGCGTCGTCTTTGAACTCGCGCACCCCCGGATTGGTCCAGGTGGCGGCCTCCAGCATCTGCTTCTGCTGCAGCATCTGCGCAGCGTTTTTGAACCGCTCGTGCTCCAGCAGCCGCTCCACCAGCTCCCGCCGCGGGTCTTCGGCATCTTCCGGACCGGCCGGCGCACGCGGCAGCAGCATCTTGCTCTTGATGTGAATGAGCAGCGATGCGGTATAGATAAATTCGCCGGCCACATCCACATCGCTGGCCTTGAGCTGATTCACATAAGCCAGGAACTGCGCCGTGATCCTGGCAATGGGAATGTCGTAGATGTCGATGTCCTGCTTGCGGATCAGGTCCAGCAGCAGGTCGAGGGGGCCGTCATACACCTGCCCCACCAGAACGTCGAAGGGCGAAAACTGCTCCTCTTCCGGCTTCTTCGGCTTGGCGGCGGGCTTGGATGCAGCCTTCTCCGGGGAAGGCGGGTCGGGGTGGGTAAGAACCAGCGGCGGAGCATCCGGCCCAGCGTGCCCCGCGCCGTCGGAGACGGCTTCAGCTTTCACCGGCGCCTGGTCTGGATTGCTGGGCGGCTCGATCCGCGGCGGCTCAGCCGGATCGGGTTTGGGGTCCTCCGGCGGGCCGGGGTGCGGATCGCGGTCAGGCTCGGGATCGGGTGCATCGGGCGTGGGGTCGGGATTCGGCTCCGGGTCAGGCTCCAGGCCCGGCGGAGGATCGGTCATGGGCGCAGGGCCGGGGTCGGGCTCGCGCACTACGGCGCTGTTGTCCCATCCAAGCCTGTTCTGGAAAGAGTGTTCAATCACAGTGGCTCTCTTCTTTGTTCCCTCGGTCCCTTGGTCCCTTGGTGCCTGCATTTATCGCACCGCCGCCGGGGAGGGAGTCAACTGCATGGCCGCCCGCACTTCCGTCATGGTCTGCTCCGCGCGCTCCCGGGCCCGCGCCGCGCCGTCGTTCAGAATATTCTCCACGTCCGAATCGCTGTAGCGGGCGCGCCGCTCCTGGATCGGATTCAGCACCTGGACCAGAGCGTCGGCGGCCCAGCTTTTGCACTCGATGCAGCCGATTCCCGCCGACCGGCAGCCCTCGTACACTTTCGCCACGGTCTCCGCACTCGAAAACACCTTGTGCAGATCGCCCACCGGGCACTTGTCCGGGTCGCCCGGATCGGTGCGCCGCACGCGCGCCGGGTCCGTCACCATGGTCTTCAGCTTCTTGCGCACCTCCGGCTCCGGATCGCTCAGAAGAATCGTGTTCCCGTAGCTCTTCGACATCTTGCGCCCGTCGGTTCCCGGCAGCTTGGGCGACGGCGTCAGCAACACGTCCGGCTCCGGCAGCACTTCCTGGCCGTCGAGCTTGTAGAAGTTGTTGAAGCGCCGGGCCACTTCGCGAGTCAGCTCCACGTGCGCAACCTGGTCCTGCCCCACAGGAACGTACTTCGGCTGATACATGAGGATATCGGCGGACTGCAGCAGCGGATAACCGAGGAACCCGTAGGTGGTCAGGTCCTTGCCAACGATGTTTTCCTGCTGCTCCTTGTAACTCGGCACGCGTTCCAGCCAGCCCAGCGAGGTAATCATGCTCAGCAGCAGTTGCAGCTCGGCATGCTGGGTCACGTGGCTCTGCACAAAGAGCACAGACTTTGCGGGATCGAGTCCGGCGGCGAGGTAGTCGAGGATGACTTCGCGCGTGTTCGCGAGCACGTTGGATGGATCCGCGTAATCGGTGGTCAGCGCGTGCCAGTCGGCGATGAAGAAGTAGCACTCGTATTGCCCGCTGTCCTGGAGGTTGACCCAGTTGCGGAGCGCGCCCATGTAGTTGCCCAGGTGAAGCTTGCCCGTCGGTCGCATGCCGCTCAAAACGCGCGGGCGGGAGAGTTGGGTTGCGGATTCTGCCATTGTGCTCTGTCGATTCTCGAAAAGATGCCGGAAATGCAGCCACTCAGACGCCAAACCATGCAAGGAACGGCTGCTGTTATTGTACCGGGAGGTCGCTGGCTCAACCGGCTGCGGAAAAACGCCTTCTGATCGATTGCCTTGTAACACGGCATGACTTTAGTCGTGCCGCAAATGCCTGCTAATAAGGACGTGGGCTTTAGCCCCCGCGGGCTTTGCGCCTGAGAATTGCTCTAATTTCGATTTTTCCGCAGCCGCTCAAATCCGGTTCAACGCGAAGTACACCAGCAGCAGCGCGGGCCGCAGAAAGGTCATCAGCACCCATCCGCCCACAAAGATCATCAGCAGGTAACTCACCCAGATCGGAACCCGGTCGTAAACCTGCACCGCATTGTAGGGCAGCATATTGCGCACCAGGTGGCTGCCGTCCAGCGGCGGAATTGGGAACAGGTTGAAGAAAAAGAGCGAGAGATTGATCAGGATCGCCAGGCAGCTAAGGATGGTGATGGCCTGCAGGCCCGATGAAGTGCCCAGCCCCATCAGACCGCCCTGCAGAATGGCAGCGAAGGTGTTCACTGCCAGGGCATGACCGTCTGGCACCGCCAGAGAGATGATCGCCAGCACCACGAATGCCGCCGCCACCAGCAGCAGGTTCGATACCGGGCCAGCCAGCGTGGTCAGGTTGTCGTCGCGGCGGATCTTCTGAAAATTCCGCGTGATCACCGGCGTCGGCTTGGCCCAGCCCACTAGCAATCCGCTGAAAAAACTGAAGTGGAAGAACGGCCCGAAAATAATGATCGCCGGAAACAGCAGCGTGCCCACGGGATCGACGTGATACATGGGGTTCAGCGTCACCCGCCCCTGCAGGCGCGCCGTCTGGTCGCCCAGCCGCGAGGCCATCCAGGCATGCGCGCACTCGTGCACGCTGAGCGAAAAGATAAGCAACACAAATTCAAATACGGCAATGACGAAGCTGCTCGGCTGCAATTCTGTGCTCCGGGGCTGGAATTCTCAGAGTAGCATGGTGGGTTCCATTGAATTGGTGCGGTCGAGCCGGGAACAAATCCGCTCCACGCGCGGTCTAAGCATAAGAAAGCAGCGAAATCACGGCCGATGTTCCGAAGGGAGAACTTCGATGCGGAGATGGATCGCGGGATTCGCGTTGTGTTTGGCAATGGTTTCCGCCTGGTCGCAGGACGACCCGGCGGCAAAGGCGAACGCGCTGTATCAGGACGGCAGGAAAGTCGATGCCCTGCCGCTCTACGAACAACTTGCCCAGCAGCATCCTGCCGAAATGCTCTATCAGGAGCGGCTGGCCGACTGTCTTGGCGCCGAGTCCGCCCAACTCAGCGATCCAGCGCAGATCAAGGCAGTTCGCACGCGCATGCGCGATGCCGCCAGGCGCGCCGTCGACTTAGGCGATAAGACACGGTACATCCATGAGATGGCCGACGCCGACCCCAACGAAGTGCCGTATGGTTCGCTGGTGAGTCCGGGCGCAGCCCTGCTGAAAGAGGCTGAGAAGGCCTACGCCGCGGGCGACTTTCCCCTGGCGATGCAGAAGTACACCGCTGCCGCGGATGCCGATCCAACCCTCTACGATGCGCCGCTGTACGCGGGTGACACTGCCTATGTGCAGCATGACCTGCCCACCGCGGCCAAGTGGTTTGCGCGCGCCGTGGCCATCAACCCCGATCGCGAAACCGCCTATCGCTACTGGGGCGATGCCATTCTCAAATTCAGCAATGACCCCGCCGCCGCCCGCGAAAAGTTCATCGACGCGATCGTGGCCGAGCCCTACAACCAGATGTCCTGGCAGGGAATCGAGAACTGGACGGCGCGGCAGAGTGCAGTTCTCATGCCGCCCAAGATTCAGCGTCCCGCCGGGCCGACCGTCGACCCCAAGAACCCGAAGAACATAAACATCACGCTCGATCCCGCGCTCACAGACGACAAGAAGAACCCTGGTGCGTCGGCCTGGGTGATGTACCCCATGGTGCGCGCCGGCTACCGCGGAGATCGGTTCCAGAAGGATTTCCCCAATGAGAAGGAGTACCGCCACACATTGAAGGAGGAGAGCGAAGCTCTCAGTAGCGTCGTTCTGTCGTTGAAGGGATCCAAAATCAACCCCGAGAAGCTCGACGAAAGCCTGCGCAACCTCCTCGAACTCGACAAAGCAGGCATGCTCGACTGCTGGATCCTGATCAACGGCGCCGACGCCGGCATCGCGCAGGATTACGCGGCCTACCGCAAAGACCACCGCCAGTTGCTGCGCGACTACATCGCGCGTTTTGTCGTCCACGGCGGCCTGACACCGGCCTCGGAATAACGGCCCGGTCTCGACGGCATGCTGAAAAACGGTTCGCGAAAGCCAACACGCTGTCCAGCCAACACGCTGTCCAACCAACACGCGTAGGGGCACGACTTCAGTCGTGCCGGATGTGACTCAAGAATAAATATGGGCTTTAGCCCCTGCGGGCTCTGCGCCCGATTGGCTTCGCACTAATTCCGCAGCGCCGGAAAATCGCCCACGATCTCCCGCTCGCCGATCCTCGCCCCGCCCTTCACGATGGAATGGCTGCCGATGCGCGCGCCGTCGCCAATCTCCGTCGGCTGCAGCGTCACCTTGTCGTAATCGTCCTCGGCGTAACTGTGCGAGTAGATGCGCGCGTAAGATCCCACCACGGCGTTCTTCCCGATGCGGATTCCCCCGCGGTCGTGCAGCAGCGCCCGCTGCCGAATCACTGCGCCGTCGCCGATCGACAGGTTGTAACCATAGGTGACTTCCACCCCGTGATAAATCTTCACCCCCGAGCCCAGGTGGTCGAAGATGTGCCGCCCCAGCATGCAGCGGAAGCGCAGCCCCAGCCAGTGATTCAATCCAATCGGCGACCGGTCGAACATCTGCCAGAACCACAGCAACGGCTTGCGCCGCGCAAACCGCTCCTTGTCCACATCGGCGAAATGCTCAGCCTCCATGGTCACGTTTTCCGGGTCCAGCGACATGCTGAGCACGTTGCCGGGCAGCTCGCTGGTCAGCGTCAGGTTGAGCTTGCCGCCATGCGGACGCCCCAGATAAATCTGGTAAAGCTGATCGCGCACAATCTCGGAGCGGCGCTCAGCCTGGCAGTGGCGCACAAATTCCTCATCCAGAAACTGAATCCAGCGGCGGTAAATCTCCTCCGCCTCGGGCGTGGGGCGCGGAACGTTGGGTGCCGGAAGGGTCGCATTCGCGTGGGTGTCCATACCCATTGGACGATAAACCAAAACAGTACGACTCAGCGAGTGCCTCCCTCAGCGAGTGCCCCCTCCGGGAGTGCCGGTATGCGCGTTATCCTTAAGAGTCCGGCCGCACCCGCAATCAACCCGGGTGCCCACCGGCAAGAAAACCGGGGTGCCCCACCCTCGCCGGGTCTTTGTTTTTCCGGCTAGGGTGGGCCGACCGCCCAGAGAGCCAACGATCATGCCTGAAGAAACCGCCACCACGCCCACTCCACCGGCCCCAACAACCAGTTCGGAAACGCCGGCTCCACCGCAGGTGGCCACCATCGCCACCCTGGGCCAGCATGAAGGCCAATCCGTCACCCTCCGCGGCTGGCTCTACAACCTGCGCGAAAGCGGCAAGCTAGTCTTCCCCATCTTTCGCGACGGCACCGGCACCGTCCAGGGCGTGGCCCACGTCAAATCCGTCTCGCCCGAAGTCTTCGCCGCCCTCAAAGGCCTCACCCAGGAATCCAGCGTCATCGTCACCGGCAAAGTCCGCGCCGACAAGCGCGCCCCCGGCGGCTACGAGCTCGACGTCGAAGACGTGCAGGTCATCCAGCGCGTCCCCGAGTCCGACCCCTACCCCATCACCCTCAAGGAGCACGGCGTCGACTTCCTCATGGAGCGCCGCCACCTCTGGATCCGCACCCCCCGCCAGTCCGCCATCCTCCGCATCCGCGCTGAAATCATGCGCGCCGCCGCCGAGTATTTTGACAACAACGGCTTCATCCGCACCGATCCGCCCATCCTCACCCCCGCCGCCTGCGAAGGCACCTCCACCCTCTTCCCCGTCGACTACTTCGGCGACCCCGCCTACCTCACCCAGTCCGGCCAGCTCTACATCGAGTCCACCGCCCTCGCCCTCGGCAAGGTCTACAGCTTCGGCCCCACCTTCCGCGCCGAAAAGTCCAAAACCCGCCGCCACCTCACCGAGTTCTGGATGGTCGAGCCTGAAGTCGCCTTCTGCGATCTCGACGGCCTCATGACCCTGGCCGAAAACTACATCTCCCACATCGTCCAGTCCGTCCTAAAAAACCGCCGGCCCGAGTTGGAAGTGATCGGCCGCGACGTCGCCAAACTCGAATCAGTCCTGCCGCCCTTTCCGCGCCTCCGCTACGACGAGGCCGCCCGCATGCTCAACGAGGCCCACTCCAAAGGCGAGCTCGACCATCCCTTCGAGTACGGCAACGACTTCGGCTCCCCCGACGAAACCTGGCTCAGCTCCCAGTACGACCGCCCCGTCATGGTCCACCGCTATCCCGCCGCCGTCAAAGCCTTCTACATGGAGCCCGACCCCGCCGACCCCACCTTCGCCCTCTGCGTAGACGTCCTGGCCCCCGAAGGCTACGGCGAAGTCATCGGAGGCTCCCAGCGCGTCTCCAGCTACGAGCTCCTCAACCAGCGCATCGAAGACCACGGCCTCCCCAAAGAAGCCTTCCAGTGGTATTTAGACCTGCGGAGATACGGCAGCGTCCCCCACGCCGGCTTCGGCATGGGCATAGAGAGAGTAGTAGCCTGGGTCTGCGGATTAGACCACGTAAGGGAAACCATCCCCTTCGCCAGAACCCTCCACCGCATCTACCCGTAGAGCCGATTCACTTTCCTCTTGACATCGAGCAATAAATCGGTCATTTTATTACCAGAGGTGGGCAAGGGATGGCCGAAGAGGGATTCACGCCGTTTACCGAACCGGAGAGAGTGGAAGCATACCTGCAGCCCGTACTCCAGACGCTGGCTCTCGCCTTCTCGGCCGCGTGCGAGCAGACTGCAAAGCACTTCGCGGACAAAAAGTGGTCTCCCGACGCGGGCCTATCCGCTTATATGACCCGAAAACTCGTCTTGGAGACGCTGAGGATCGGCGGGGCAGATATCGAGGAAGAACAGGTCGAGATCGAACCGAAGGCACTCTGCGGCCTGCTACTCAGACTACCCTTGGTCCATTTGAAAGTTCGGAAAAGCAGGGACGGTGAAATTCCTCCAGCGGGCAGCGAACAATCCCTTTCGTTCTATAACTGGAATCTCATCGTCTTCCCGCAAGGGGATGACGATGAACCTCTCCCGCTCCATGTGCTGCTGCTCTGGAACGAGGATCGGAAGGGCAACCTCGAAACCCTACTTCTCGTATGCGTAGAAGGAAACCAATGGAGATGGAGAATCCCGATATTCCAGCGTACTACCAAGCATATTCGCGAAATCCGGAGCAGATTCGACGAGCCTTCAGAGACAGGCAACACCAAGGAATCGTACTTCGAAGCCGCTTTTGACTCCGCCAACGAGGACGTACCTCTGAAGCTTAACGACCCTCCGGCGGAAAATCCCGAACTCCGACCTAACAATGAAAGCGCAACGGGCAGCAGCAAAGACGACCAACTTCCGCGCGAGAAAAAGGCAAATGAATCTTAGTTTCGATTTTGTGGATTCACGAGTCGTAAATGGCTTGCGAATCAAGCAAGCCAGGGAAAAAGCCTTACTCACACAGGCGGGTCTAGCAAAAGCCGTTTCGGTCAGTCAGCCGATGATCGCGCATATTGAGCAAGGTCTAAAACAATGCTCGTCGGATTTGGCGGACAAGATTGCCAAATCTACCGGAGCACGGCGCGAATTCCTTTGTCGCCCATCGGGGCCGACTCTTCCCCTTGGGTCCATGTTATTTAGGGCTAGGGCGGATACCCCGGCCAAGAAGTTTGCGCAAACACACGCGACAGCTAATATCGTCCTGGAAATCTTTGTCGAGCTCGCAGAAAAGTTCCAGTTACCCAGCGTGAAGTTGCAGCCCATAGCCGCCAGACCAGAAGAAGCCGCTGCAAGAACCCGCACAATGCTAGGGCTTGACGATTCGAGTCCCATTCCGCACCTTATGCGAGCCTTTGAAAAAGCAGGTGGTGTGATTCTCGCCCTTCCCGAACTAGAAGGGCGGGAGGCTTTTGCCGTTTGGGAAGGAAGCCGACCAGTAATCGGAATAGGCCCGTGCGCTAGCGGAGACAGGCTTAGGTTTAGCATGGCCCATGAAATTGGTCACCTGATCCTCCATAATTCCCCAACGGCAATGGCGCAGGCCGAGAAAGAAGCACATCGCTTCGCAGGGGAGTTGCTCGCCCCCCGCGAGGCATTTGTACGCGACCTAAGTGGGGCTCTGACTTTCGAAAAGCTTGGACTGCTGAAGCGCAAATGGGGTATAGCGATGTCTGCGATTCTCTTTCGAGCGAAGGAATTGCAGATTATCACGCGACGGAGCTATGACCGTCTGATAATTGAGCTTGCCCCGTACAGGACACAAGAGCCTTCGGAGTATTGGATACCCGTAGAGAAGCCTCGTGCGCTCCGCCAGATGGCAGAAGTTCTCTTTGGTAGCACCCTCATGATTGAAAGCATCGCCGAGAAGCTATCGCTGCCAAGCGAGTTTGTGTCTGACATTCTCAATCGCTACGCGAGCAGCCAGGAAATAGCTGTTTCGAATCGAAAGCGCAAGGTGGTGAGCATCCAAACGGCACGAAAACACCATGATCGAAATACAGAATTAAACTGGCCGATCCTCACAAGTCGGTCGACAATGGAACCTGTAGGATAACGAAGTTGGATCGACCATGGAACGCTACGCATACACAGACGAGTCCGGCAATTCGGGTTTCAAGTTATTCAATAGTGGTCAGGATACATTTTGGACTGGAACACTCATCGCATTCGCAGACGTCGACCGGAAGTACGTGTCATTCCACAAAGAGCTATTGGCAGCTGTTGGAAAACCGGAACTACACGGAAACGACCTCGGCTTTGGCGGAATTGAGAAAATCGCGTCGCGGCTCGCATGGTTCATACGCGAGAAGCGATTTCGATTTTATTTCGGGCGAGTGCACAAGCCTTTCTTGGCCGGCTCGAAAATGTTCGACCTCGCATTCGATTCAGGGGCGAACCCGGCGATGCCCAACCACGCCTACGGACTGCAGCAATTGCGCCTCCTGACGCTCATGCATTTCATCCAGCTCCTAAACCGTGAAGATTTAGAGGAGTTCTGGGACCTGTTTCAAAAGCAAGAACCACACCAATTCGGGGAGCTGTTAGCGAAGGTCATTCCGCGAGTCGGGCAAGTCCCGTACGACGAACGGACGAAGACGATCCTAACCGATGTGCTGACTTGGGGCTCGGCGCATCCACAAGAGATACTCGACCCGTTCGGCGAGGGTGATTCACCAAATTTTGTCGCGTTTAGCGGACTATTCGACCACCTTCACCGGCTGCACTTAGAAACAGGGGACACGGTCGGCAGTTTCGTGCATGACGAACAGAATCAATTCGTTCCGTATTTCAAGATTGGTTTTGAACTCCTCTCGCGTTTTGTCGGAAAAAACCATCCACTTGCCATGATCTCCGACATTGAAGAAATCCGCAGCTTCAACTGTTCACTTGTGGAGAAACCGTCCGCGCAAAGCTTCGGTCTTCAATTATTGGACGTCTGCTTGTGGTTGATGCGCCGTATCATCGACAACAATGACCGGCCAAGAGGAGGCTGCCTAGTCCTCGCGCAGTGTCTTCGTGAGAGAAGCTGGCTCGCACGGTTCGACTTCGCGAATCTTGTGAGCCAGGTTGAAGAGGGAACGAAATTTGTCAACGATCTTCCCATGACTGAGGAAGACTTTGATAGAGGCCGGAAATACATGAGAGAGTTCGAGGAGGCCAGGCAGAGCAGGATCGCAGCTCCCAGCTGAGGTGGGCGGGTTGACCACGTCTCAATCTTGGCGGGTGGCCCCGGTCCTCTATTTGCCAATTAACCACAGTTCTGGGGTGCCCCCGGTCCCTCGCATTTGGGGACCGGGGAAGGAAGTTCGCACCGTCGCGGTCTACTCGCAAGCTCGCCCCGTGGCGCGAAGCAATCCACCCACAGCCAACTTGAGGTTTCAAATTGCAACCTCAAATTCCATCCCATGCAAGCCCATAGCGTTGGTCGGCTCACATCTTTGAGGTGCCAATTTGGCACCTCAAACTCGCCGGCAGGTCCGCCTCCAGACCGTACCCGTGACAGCAGTCACACATCCGCACTCAACCTCGCTGCTACCTTGAACCCGCTCCCGGAGGAACGCCGGGGGCGTCGTTTTTAGTCCAAGGGCTCACCCCGTGGCGCGAAGCAGTCCATCCAAAGCCAGTTTGAGATCACAAATTGTGACCTCAAACGCCATCCCACCCGAGCGCATCGAGCGCCGCATCCTCCTAATCCGCGGCCATAAGGTCATGCTCAGCACCGACTTGGCGGAACTCTATGAAGTGATTCCAAAGACGTTAGTGCAAGCTGTCAAGCGCAACATCGAGCGCTCCCCCGGCGACTTCATGTTCCAGCTAACGCGCGAGGAATTTGCCAACTTGAAGTCACAAATTGTGACTTCAAGTTGGGGCGGAGCGCGTCGCGCCACGCCTTACGCCTTCACCGAGCAAGGCGTAGCCATGCTCTCCAGCGTCCTCCGCAGCCCGCGCGCCGTTCAGGTCAACATCGCCATCATGCGCGCCTTCGTCAAGCTGCGCGAAATTCTCGCCACCCACCGCGACCTGGCCCGCCGCCTCGATAAGTTGGAAAGCAGCTACGACGCCCAGTTTCGAGCCGTCTTCGACGCCATTCGGGAACTCATGCGCCCACCCGAAAAGCCCCGCCGCCGCATCGGCTTCGCCGCATCCAGCCACTAGCCTTTCGCGCTTGTCGTGCCCCGCAACCGGTAAACCGTGCAGAAATCGGATGCCACTCCGAACACATCCGCCGCGGCATCTTCCTCGCTGAAGCGGATTTCGGCAGAACGCAGCAGTTCGATCCCCGGAGTTCGCGCCACCAGCGCGTCGTGGTCGGGATGCACGTAAAGCAGGTCGATGGGGCCACTGCGCGTCGGTGCCACGGCCGCCAGCTTTGCCATCAGCGCGCCCACCACCTCGGCGCCGAACGAGTTGTAGAGAAACAGCACCACAGGACCGGGAGGAAGCCGCAGGTCGAGCACGTCGGCATGTTCCACTGTGACGTTGCGGCCCGCGCGCCCCATCCAATTGCCGTCACGCACCGCGGCCCGCATCCACTTGCGCACGTTGCGCCGCGCCATGCGGGCGAGCTTCGCGTTCAGTTCCACGCCGGCGATGCTGCGAAACGGAACCTCCGACGCCAGCAGCAGCACGCGGCCTTTGCCGCAGCCAAGATCGATGAAGCTGTAGTCCTCGATGGCCGGCCCGGCCCGCGCAAGGGTGTCCTGCCATGCCCGCATCAGCTCACGGAACAGCGACGGCGCGGTGGCATAATAGCCCTCGCTGTACCTGTCGTGCGCGTGCCCGGTGGCGAGCTTGTCGGCGTACATCAGGCCGCCGGTCTCCACGCCGTGTTCGCGGTCGAAGGGGTGCACATCTGCACGGCGGGATGGCCGCAGCAGCAGAGAGCGCAGGCGATCCGCGAGGCTGCCTGCAGCATGGATGAGGGTGGTCCTGGCCGTCATGGCTCTCCCAGCGCGTAGCCGGTAGCTACCAGCTACAGGTTACCGGCTCTAGAGGCTGCGGAAAAACGCCTTCGATCGCTTGCTTTGTGTCAGGGCACGACTTCAGTCGTGCCGCAAATGCCTGCTAACAAAGACGTGGGCTTTAGCCCCTGCGGGCTTGTGCCTGGAATTCGCCTCCGATTTCGAGTTTTTCCGCAGCCTCTCCAGGCGGGGTCGCGACATTCGACGCATCGGGCACAAGTGCGCCCTTCGCGGCGTTGCAGGTGCACCGAAAGTGGAATGGCTCGCTGTAGGGATGCCGTAGAATCCTTAGGGAAACACAAGGAAGCGAATTCATGAGAATACCGTTGCTCGATTTGAAAGCGCAGTATGCCGGCATCAAGGATGAGGTCCTTCGCGCGGTGAGCGAAGTGCTCGACTCGCAGATCTGCATCCTCGGCCCCAAGGTGGAAGAACTGGAAAAGCAGGTGGCGGCCCTCTCGAATTGCAAGTTCGCCGTAGGCATGTCCAGCGGCACCGACGCGCTGCTGGCCGCGCTCATGGCGCTCAACATCGGGCCCGGCGACGAGGTCATCACCACCCCCTTCACCTTCTTTGCGACGGCAGGCTGCGTATCGCGGCTGGGCGCTCTGCCGGTGTTTGTCGATATCGATCCGCGCACCTTCAACATCGATCCCGCGAACATTGAAGCGGCCATCACGCCGCGCACCAAAGCCATTATTCCCGTGCACCTGTTCGGCCAGATGTGCGACATGGACCCCATCATGGAGATCGCGCAGCGGCACAACCTGCCGGTCATCGAAGACGCGGCGCAAGCCATCTCCGCCACCTACAAGCGGCGCAAGGCCGGCAGCATCGGCGCGATCGGCTGCTTCAGCTTTTTCCCGTCAAAGAACCTGGGCGGGGCGGGCGATGGCGGCATGTGCGTGACCAACGATGCGGCGCTGCACGAGCGGCTGCTGCTGATGCGCTCCCACGGGTCGAAGCCCAAGTACTACCACAAACTTGTCGGCGGAAATTTCCGGCTCGACCCGCTGCAGGCGGCCATTCTGCTGGTGAAGTTGCCGCATCTGGATGCGTGGTCGGCGGCACGGCGGCGCAACGCGGCAATCTACGATCGCGCCTTCGCCGGCAGTTCCGTGGACGCGCCCTACATTCGCCCCGATTGCGTAAGCATCTTCAACCAGTACTCGATCCGCGTGCAGAACCGCGACGCGGTGCGCAAGGCGCTGACCGAAGCGGGCGTGGGCACCGAGATCTACTATCCCGTTCCCATGCACCTGCAGGAGTGCTTCACCGGCAAGTGCCGCATCGTCGGTTCCATGGCCCAGGCCGAGGCGGCGGCCCATCACATCCTGGCGCTGCCCATCTATCCGGAGCTGACGGAAGAGCAGATCGAATTTGCGGCGCAGACGGTGAAGGAGTTCGTTCACCAGGCGCAACCGGCGTAGCAGCTCATGCCCACATACATTGCGCTGCTGCGCGCCGTCAATGTGGGCGGCTATGGAAAGCTTTCCATGGCCGCTTTGCGCAACCTGCTGGAAGAGCTCGGCTATCGCCGGGTGACCACTTATATTCAGAGCGGCAATGCCGTGTTCGACGCCAACGGAAGCACGGCAAAGATCGCACGTGAGCTGGGCGCCGCGCTCGAGAAACACATGCACGCGCCGGTGGGAGTGATCGTCCGCACGCCTGAGGAGCTGGACCGTATCATCGCGGGCAATCCGTTTGCGGACGAAGCTGCTGCCGATGGCGCCAGGGTGCACGTGGGCTTTCTTTCAGCACCGGCGCCGGCCAGTGCCGCGGCAGGCCTGCAGCGCATCGTCGATCAGTATCCAAACCGGCGCGACCGGTTCCACCTCAGCGGCCACACGCTCTATCTGCATCTGCCCGATGGCGCGGCGGATACGAAGTTCACGGCCAAGGCGCTGGACAAGATCCTCGGCGGGGCAGGCACGGCGAGGAACTGGAACACCGTGCTCAAGCTGCGGGAGATGGCTGCGCGCTCAGATCCATGAATGCTGCGCTCGACGTGCGAAGGCCCTCCAAATTCCGGAGGGCCTTCAGTGTTTACCGCCGATCCAGCTCGCGCCTGCACTGTCCGCGCGAGCGAGGACCTTCATCGCCCTCAGGCGGTGAAGAGCGATAGCGCGCGCCTACGGCGCCAGCACCGGCGGCGGAAGCGTCCGCGAGGGCTTATGCCCTGCAAACCCATAGAACGCGATGTAGAGATAGCAGATGACCGGCACCACCAGCGCCACCTCGTAGGTGAAGTTATCCGATAGCCAGCCGATGAAGACTGGGATCAAAGCGCCTCCCCAGACCGCGGTCATGATCAGTCCCGATCCCTTGCTGGTCATCGGCCCCAGGCCGGCGATGCCCAGAGCAAAGATGTTGGGGAACATCACGGAGTTGAAGAAGCCTGCCAGAATCAGCGCGCCAATCGCCACGTTGCCCGTGGTGAAGATCGACACCAGCACCAGCGACGCAGCGATCACGCCGAAGATGCCCAGCAGCTTTCCCGCATTCACCCGAGTCAAGATCCAGGAGCCGAGCAGGCGGCCGATCAAGGCGCCCAGCCAGTAGTAAAGAACCAGTTTCTGGGCCACCGGCACCGTGAGGGCGTTGAGGCCGCCATGCGTCGAATCGCTGAAATAGAGCACCATGGCCGTCGCCAGGCCAACCTCGACGCCGACGTAGAGAAAGATTCCCAGCGCGCCGAGAACGGTGTGCCGGTAGCTCCAGATGCTGCGCTTGAGGATGGCATCGCCTTCCTTGCCGGGCCGGAATTCCTGTGTGGCGGTGACATGCGGAAGGTGAATGAGCGCGATGGCGATGCCCAGAACCACCAGCCCAAAGGCAATGACGATGTAAGGCATGCGCACGGTGTGGGCGATGGTTAACTGGTACGCGTGTTGGGCCGACGGTGTTTCCAGGGCCATCTGTTTGGGATCGGTAAGCTTGGAAGTCAGGATAAAGGCGCCTGCCACCCACGGGGCGATGGTGCCGCCCAGGGAATTGAGCGCCTGTGCCAGGTTCAAGCGAACCGGCGCGCTATGCTCCGGCCCGAGAATGGCGATGTAAGGATTGGCTGCGGTCTGCAGGGCGGTCACGCCGGCGCCGACCACGAAAATGGCTGCCAGAAACAAGGGAAACGAAACCTGCTGAGCGGCGGGCAGGAACAGAAGCGCTCCAATCACCTGGATGAAAAGCGAAACTACCATGGTTCGCTTGTAGCCAATGGCCTCGATGAGCTTGGCGCTGGGCGACGAGCAGACAAAATAGGCGGTGAAAAAGGCTCCTTCAGCCAGCATCGCCTGCCAGTTCCGGAAGTTATGAACCTCGAAGATCTGCTTCAGATACGGCACCAGGCCCATGTTCAGATTGGTGACAAACCCGAAGATGAAGTACAAGGCTGCGACCGCAATAAACGGTCCAAGGTAACTGGGCGCGTTGGATGTCGCGGCGGGTGGTGTGGAGCGCGTGGCCATGAGGTAGTTCCCTCGATTTCTCAGATTTCCGCCCTGGTAAGAGCGTGGTGCAGATTGGAGCCTGCAGCGGCGGCCCCGGGTTGCCGGGCGGCTTCGCTGCCGGAAGCCACAGGCTCAGCTGGAGACCGCAATTTTGGCTGCACACAACACTATACGGGAAGGCGCGCGCATGGGAAGGCCATTGGCGCTTTTACTCAGGGCAATCGCATGAATGCGTTTTGTTGATGCATCTGGTTCGTTTCGCAGCTTCAACTCGACCAACGCGGCTCTTCCTCCCGGAGGGAGGGTTCGAGAATAGCCCAGGACAAGTCCGCCGCGGCGGACGCAGTCCTGGGATTGCGGCCAAAACAACGAGTTAGCCCCGGAGGGGCGGCGCGAGGCCGAACAGTTGGCCACCGTCGCTGTTCATGCGATTGCCCTGCTCTTTTACTCGTTCCGCCGAGCATTCCAGGGGCGTTTTCAGCTATCCTCAAGCTTCAGCAAGGAGATCGGGAGAGATGCCTGTGGCCAAGGAAATACTGAGCGAAGAGCGTCTCAAGAAGGTTCTGGCGGCGCTGGAGAGCAACTGGCAGGCCGAAATGGAAGGCGCCTATACCTACAAGGCCCTGGCCGATCGCGATTCTGAGCCGGTGCGCGCCCAGGTGCTGCGCCACCTGGCCAGCGCCGAAGAGGAGCATGCCGCGCTGTGGGCCAGCCGCATCCACGAGCTGGGCGGCCCCGAGCCCGAGTACAAAGGTTCTCCCCACGGCGAGGCCGACTCGCTGGCCAACCGCGCCGGCGGCGTCCCCATGGCCCTGCGGCGCCTGGAAATCGAAGAAAGCCGCCACATTGCCAATTACGGCAAGCAGTTGAAGGACCTCGGCGACGAAGCTTCCATCGAAATCCTCAACCACGTCATTGAAGACGAGCGCGACCACCACCGCGAACTGGGCTCGCTGCTGCGCGGCCATTACGCCCCGGCGGCCAGCGCGCCCAGGATGGACCCCAAAGAGGTCCTTGATGAGCTGCTGGCCAAGCGCAACCAGGGCCGCAAGCAGGCGGGAAGCTGGATCGGCGACGCCATCTACGGAGTCAACGACGGCCTCGGGGCCATCTTCGGCATCGTCTCCGGCGTGTCAGGGGCCACCGCCGGCGATAGCAAATACGTGCTGCTCGCAGGCCTTTCCGGCATGATCGCCTCCGCCCTCTCCATGGGCTCCGGCGCCTACCTTGCCGCCAAAAGCGAGCGCGAAATCTTCCACGCCGAGCTGGCTCGCGAACGCGATGCCATCCGCATGAACCCGGCCGAAGCCCGCGAGCTTCTGGGCCTCTATTACCAGGTCAAGGGACTGCCCGAAGAAGACGCCTTCCATGTGGTCGATCACATCGCCCGCGATCCCGAACAGATGTTGCGCGCTCTTTCCAGCGAACGGCTCGGCGCGAGCGAGGAGGCGCTGTCGAATCCCATGGTTTCGGCCACCTCCGGCGCGCTCTCCACCGCCGTCGGCGCCATGATCCCGGTGATCCCCTTCTTCTTCATGCAGGGCGTTCCGGCGGTCATTGCCGCCGCCATTATTTCGCTGGCCGCACATTTCGCGGTGGGCGCGGCCAAGAGCCTGATCACGGTGCGCTCGTGGTGGGCGTCGGGCATGGAGATGACCATCATCGGCGCAGTCGAGGGCGCAGTCACTTATGGAATCGGAATTCTGCTCGGCCACGGCGGGCTGTGAGGCACAACGCCGGTCTCGGTAGTGGTTAGAGAGGGAGCCGGTACACGTCGATCTTCGTCTGCGTCTGCTTCACGTAGGCAGTCGTCGACAGAATCTTCGCCCCCTGAGCGGCAGCACCCGTCGCGCAAATCGCCAGCATTCCAAGTTGTTCGTCCTGGGCAATAAAGGTTGCGAGATTGCGTGGTTGTGACGGGTCGACGGTAAGCGCGGTCAACTGCTCAAACGCAAGCTGTTCTTCGCGGGTGAGTGTCGCTGCGAGGTCCTCCATTGTCAGGTTCCCATCCACCGGGATTGTTCCCGCCATCGTATCCCCCTACCGCAACTGTGCCGCGGCAATCGCCCGGCCGAGCTTGGCGAGTTTATCGTTATCCGCGCGGGCATCTACCATTGCTCTCCGGAAATCGGCAAGCAGGGTCGATCCATCTTGTCCGCTTGACGTGTAGCCAGCGTCCACCAGAATCTTGCGCAGAGTGTCCACACCCATCGATGCTCTGTCAGGATCTTCGCCGTTCACAGCAGAGGCGAGCTTTTCGTAGGCCGAGCGGGCACTAACGGCCTGCTTCGCTGGCTTACCGGAGCGAACCCTTTGAAATTCCAAAAAGTTGCCCTCTCTTCGAAAATCACCCGGACCGAACAAAACTTTCGCGTTGAAGTTCAGCGTAAGGAAAAACAGGAGCACCAGCAGCGTAGGAAATCCAATCACGAACCAGACAAAAATATGCCTGAGGTCCTCGGCGGCTAACCCTGCGGTGCACACGACCTCTGCCAACAGCGCGAATATGGCAATTATCGTGAGCGGATTCTGGATCTTTCTAATCTTCTCGATCATCGTGAAGGTCAGCCTCAGCTCGTCAAGCCCGGCGATTTCGCCCCCGTCAATCATACTCTGCGCGGACTCTCGCTCACGAGCTTGACAGTCGATACACATCGACATCAGTCTTTGTGCCGCTGATGAACACCGTGGGAGACAGAATTTTGATCCCCGGTGAATTGACCCCTCTGGCGACGATCGCTAGCGCACCCTTTCTCTTGGGTTCGTTTTCAAAGGTGGCTAGGTTGCCTACCTTATTCGGATCGACTTCGAGAACGGTCAGCCGCTCGAACTTCAACTGCTCCTCGGTCGTGAGCGTGGCTGCGAGATTCTCCACCTTCATATCGCCCGCCACGGGAATGGTTCCAGCCATTTTGGTCCTCCCTATTCGATCTTTTCCTTAGCCATCGCCGCAGACAATTTTGCAATCTTATCCCCTGACTTGTCATCTTGGGCTGCACCCATTGCGGCTCTAAGTTGCGCAAGCAAGTCGTCGGCAGAAGCATTGTCATCCGGCTTTTTGTCCACTGCGGTCAATATGTTTTTCAGCGACTGAATCGCCCCCGCTTTCTTTGCCGGGTCCGTTACCGCCGCTTCAAGTTTGTAATAGACCGCAGTGATGTCGAGAGCTTGCTTGGCCTGTTCCGGCGTCCTCTCTGCCAACTTTCCCGCCGCATCTTTCAACTCTTTGTTTGCATCATCCGCCTGTTTTCCGGTGCTGCTGGCTATCTCCACAAGAGCCGACGGTACGGTGCCGGCATAATAAAAATCTACTAGGTCAATCCAGACGGCCTCCCATGGATAGTCCGTGACCGTTCGGTTGGCAAGACTCTTGATCAGTATCGCCTGCTTGGTCTTTCGCGATGCGCGCATCTGCGAGATGATCGACTCCGTAGTCTTCTCGCGAAAGAAGTTCTTGTCCAAAGAGAGTCTCGTTCCCTGGAAGCCAGTAAGCGACGCGGTCAGGATGTCTTTTACGTCTGCAGCGCCAACCAGCGATGCCGCCGCGCTCATCCCAAGCTGAATTGTATCTGCGCCTGTTTCGAACCCGGCGCGCTGGGTCGTAAGGTTCATCTCGAATCTGGAGTAGTCGGCCTCAATGTCGACCATCACGCGGTAGGCGATTTGGTTGCGCAGAACTTGTGCTTCTGGCAGATCTATCGCAATGGAATTGCCCGCAGCGTCCTTACAGGACCCCGAAACCAGGCAGCGGTATTGGGCAACTGCCGCCTTGAAATCGTCCGCCTTGAATGTCGTGATCCCCGGCGCACCCATCGCGGGCGGCATCTTTGGCCCCATCGTGCTCCGGCAGCCGCAAAGAATCAGCACGACAGAAAGACTCGGCAGGAGCACTCGGCCATGAGCAGCACTTTGCATGCAATTCACCACGTTCTTCGGAGTCAGGGAAGTTACGAAGAACATCTTACAACCAAATCTTGTGCGGCAGCAGCTTTTATCGCGATAAACGTCAGGGCCGAATCAGCAGTAACTACTTATGTTCCGCAACGTCCGCAGTCACTAACTCCTTCGCCGCTTTGCGCCCCAGCCGAATGCAATCCGGAATCCCGATGCCGTCGTAGGCATTTCCGGCCAGCTTGATTCCGTGCAGCATCGCCACGCGCTCATTTATCCGCTGCATGCGTTCCTGGTGCCCCACGGCATACTGCGCCATGGCCCGGCGCCAGCGGTTCACCTGCGTCACCTGCGGCTCGATATGCGGGCCGATCACGCGCGTGCCCAGAATCTCGCTCAACTCGCGCCGCACCGTGGCCAGCAGCACGTTGTCGGGCTCGGCCATCAGCGCTTCGTGGCGCATCCCGCCCAGGAACGCGCGCAACACCGCTTTTCCCGGCGCGGTGCGCCCCAGAAATTTACGATGCGCAAAGGTGCACGCCAGCATGGCGCGGCCGGAGCTGGCCGGCACAAGGAACCCGAAGCCATCCGGCAGGCGTCCCAGTTGCGCCTCATCGAAAACCATGTTCACCGTGATCGACGAAGAGTAAGGAATTGCTTCGAGTTCCTGCGCAAGCTCGGCGTCGGCGGTGGCCAGCAACGCGCCCGCGGCCCATGCCGGCGTGGCCACAATGACCGAGTCGTAGATTTCCGTTTCGCCGGCAGCGGTCAGTCTCCATCCATTGGCGTCGCGTTCCAGCGCGCTCGCCGTGGTGCTCAGACGCACCGCCAGCGGATCGAGCCGCGCCGCGAGCGCATCCACCAGTTGCTGCAATCCGCCGCGCAGCGTGGTGAAAATGCCGCGCGGTCCGCCTGCCCCGCCCCCCATCGGCTTTAATCGCCCGCTCTCCGTACCCGGTGCACCGGACCCCGCCGCATGCGCCCGCGCCGCCATCGCCGCCTTGAACTTTTTGTGAGCCGCCAGCATGCCGCGGGTCAGCGAGCCATACTCCACTTCCATCTCCACCAGGCGCGGCAGCACCGTGCGGGCGCTCAGTTGCGCCGCATCGCCGCCATAGATGCCGGAGAGCAGCGGGTCGGCCAGCCGCTCCACAGCTTCCCTGCCAAAATGCCGCTCCACCAGCGCCGCCACCGATTCGTCCTTCTCGCTGGGCCGCGGAGGATGCAGCAGCTCCAGCCCCATGCGAATCTTGGTGCCCAGGCTGAACAGCGGCGAAAGCGCCGTGGGCACCAGCTTGGTCGGAACCAGGAACATGAGGCCGTCGGGCAGCGTCACCAGCCGATTACCCACCACGATCCACGTCTTGCGGTCGGCATCGTTGGAGGGAAGCAGGTCCGCGCCCAGCCCCAGCTCGCGGCAGAGCTCGGCCGCTGCCGGCTTTTCGGTCAGAAAGGAGTCGGGGCCGCGCTCCAGCACCGTGCCATCCACGACCTGGCTGGCCAACGATCCTCCCAGGCGATCGCGCGCCTCGAACAGCGTGTACTGGATCGACGGATGTTCCGCGCGCGCCTTTTCCAGCTCATAGGCAGCCGCCAATCCCGCAATGCCGCCGCCAATGATTGCCGTCCGCATGAGCCTCCTCTTGATTAGGTTACTCCGGCGGATACAATCACTTCGCGCAAGCCGCCGCGCCGCCTCCGCCTCGCTGCCTCAACTTGAGGGTACGCGGGCCAATGCGCTGCGGTGTTTAATTCACGCCGTTGCGGGAATCGCCCTCTTGTGAAAACGGCCGGCCTGCACGATCACCGCCAGCCGCTCGCCGCCTCTGTCCAGCAGCGAAATATCTTCCAGCGGGTTGCCGTCCACCAGCACCAGGTCTGCCGCCGCGCCTTTGCGAATGCAGCCCAGCGTGCCCGATTGCCCCACCAATTCCGCATTCACCGCGCAGGCCGACCGCAGCACATCAATCGCCGGCAGCACCTGCGCGCGCAGCCCAAACTCCGTGCTCTGGCGAACATGTTGCGCGCCGAGCAGATCGGTCCCCAGGGCCATCTTCACCCCGGCGGCCTTGAGAATCTCCAGGCTGCGGAAGGCCGCATCCCGCAATCCCTTCAGTTTTTCCACGCTCGCCGGCGGCAGGCCCAGCTCCTTGCCTTCCTCCGCCAGCGCCACAATCGTCGCCATCGTCGGAACCGCAAACGCGCCGCGCTCCGCCACAAAGTCCGCCGTCTCGCGATCGACCAGCGTGCAATGTTCGATGGAGCGGATGCCCAGAGCCGCCGCCCGCCGCACCGCCTCCGCGGGATGACAATGCGCGGCCACGTACTTGCCCGCGCGCTCCGCCTCGTCCACGGCGGCGCGAATCTCCTCGTCGGAGTACTGGCAGCGGTCCAGCGGATCAGTGGGCGAAGCCACGCCGCCCGACGCCATGATCTTGATGTGCAAAGCGCCGCGGCGCAGCTCCTCGCGCACCGCGCGCCGCACCGCGTCCACGCCATCGGCCACCACCGCCATGGCATCGGAGTGAAACCCGCAGCCGCAGCACATTGCGCCGTCGAGCGCATGATCGCCGGGGCGGAAGTCGCCGTGGCCGCCGGTCTGGGTGATCACGCGGCCGCCGTAAATCAGGCGCGGCACCTCCGTGAGCAGCCCATCGCGGATCGCCGATGCCAGTCCCACATCCGCGCCGCCCACGTCGCGCACCGTGGTAAACCCCCGATCCAGGCAGGCGTGCAGAAACTGCGCCGCGAAATGCGCCAGGTACGACACCGGCAACTGCGCCAGCCGCGTCAGGTTCAACCCGGCGGCATACACGTGCACATGCGCGTCAATCAACCCCGGCATCAGCACGCGCCCGCCGCAGTCGATCAATTCCACGGAATCGCCGCATGGGAAAGGCGCTGCGGTCACTTCCTCGATGGTGTTGCCGCACACCACCACGTCGGCGCCTTCGATCAGCGCGGCGGAGTCGCCGTCAAAGATGCGCGCATTGCGAAAAACGATCCGCCTGCCCTGAGCTTCCGAGTTCATTCGAGGCCTCCGTTGCGCGTTGCGCGGCCAGGCTCAAAGAATTCTGCGTGGAAAATCGCCGCCTATTCATCCACGCGCGCAGCCGCTTCCAGCGCGGCCAGGTCCATCTTGATCATTCCCATCATGGCTTCCATGGCTTTGGGGTGACTGATCAACTCGCCGATATGGCGTGGCACAATCTGCCAGCATAGGCCGAACCGGTCTGTCAGCCAGCCACACGCCATCGCTTTGCCGCCTTCCATCAACTTGTCCCAGTAGCCGTCGATCTCTTCCTGGGAGTCGCAGCGGACGAAGAACGAAAAGGCGGGGTTGAGCTGATGCGCGGGGCCGCCATTGAGAAACACCATCTCCTGCCCCTCAAGCTCGATCGTGATAGTGGCAATCTTGCCCACGGGCCAGGGACCGACGCCTTTGGAACGCAGCTCATCGACCTTGCGTGCATGCGGAAAGACATGAAGGTAAAACTCGGCAGCTTCTTCGGCGTTGTCATCGAACCAGAGGAAGGGCGCAACTTTGTTCATGGCTGGCATGGTACCAGCCGCGAGGTCCCCTTCCACAAGCCGGCATCGGAGTACAAATCTGGCTCGATGAGGGCGTTGGCTAAATGTGCAACAAAAGACCCTTAGAAGTTGACCGGAATTGGACCGCCGAACGGAAGCGTCAAAGCCAACGCTGCCTCGATTTCGTGCTGCTTCCGCTTCTTTGAGCCGCTCTTCCGATCTCGCTTTCCAATCACCACTGGAACATCGAAATAATCAGCAGAGTCCGACATTCCCAAGCGCAACAATCTTGGATCTCCGAGCGAGATACTCTCTCCTGGGCGCCTCGGCCCGTGGCCAAGAGCCCTGATGACCTGCATCGCTATAGCCCTGGCGAATGGCGGGGGTACTGCGTTGCCAATCTGCCTCGCACCGTGCCACTTCGTCTGGTGAAAACGGAACCAATCTGGAAATCCGTGGAGCCTGGCCATTTCGCGGACTGTAATGCAACGCGGATAGGCGTAGTGGATCGGTCTGGGGCTCGTAAAAGCTCCGCGAGACGAATCGGTTCCTGCTCTTAACGTGTTGCTTAGCCCCTCCGCCGACAGCTTGTAGAAGCGGGAAATCGGTTCAACTTGACCGGGGGGCGTTGCTTCAAACCGCCTTCTCGAAATCTCCGTGTGATCCGTTCGCAGACTGGATGTGAGGATGCTCCGGTCCCACTGTCTCATGTATCCGAAATGCCATGAATCGTCTCCGATGCAACGCATCTCCCGGGAATAGCGGCTGGAACGCCCCCAATGCTCTGCCGGAACTTCGTCGGAGTAGACGAGAGCCTCGAACTGTTCGGCATTCGGAAGATCGCCCAACGCATCCTGGCATGTCGGTCCACAGGGCAGCAAATCCCGATTTTCAGCGTCGGCTCGCCGAAACAGAGCATCGGGATACTCGGGCAATCGAAGTCCTTTTCTTGCGCCCATCAGGATCAGGCGTTCGCGGTGTTGCGGCACGCCGTAATCCGCCGTGTCCAAAACCCTCCACGGGAGCCGCGTTCGGTAGCCCAAGCGCGCGAATTCTTCTATCAGCTCGTTCAGGAGAACCTTATGCTCCCCGATTGTCAGCCCCTTGACGTTCTCGAAGACGAAATAGGAAGCTTTCAGTTCAGTCACAATGCGTAGAAATTCTCGAACGAGGCTGTTGCGCGGATCGTCGAGCACCCGATGACCAATCATGGAGAATCCCTGGCAGGGGGCGCCGCCAAATACAACGTCCACGTGTCGGCAGCCTATCCCAGCCTGCTTCCTGATTTCTTCCCCGGTCAGCCCAACGATCGATCGCGACAACATCGCGCATTGAGGAAAGTTGTATGCATGTACAGCGCAATGGATGGGGTCGATTTCAACGGCGGCCACGACATCGAAACCTGCCTGCTCGAAGCCCAATCCAAGGCCCCCAGCGCCAGCAAACAAATCGATTCCGATCGGTCTTGGCACCCCGTAGTCTCCTGCCTTCAGGTATCAGCTTATCGGGTTCCGGGAGACTTGTCGATCGGAATTTTACTCGGAGGTCCCAGAAAGGAAATAAGTCGAGCTTCCAGTCGGACGCCAAGGCCTATTTGGCACTGCCAAACGGTCAGCACACCCCATCCCAAGGCTCGTAGTGCCCGCGTGTTCCGCGCGTCCTTGAGACGGTTCTTTTGCAGCTTCGGTAACCAAAAGTCGGGTCGGGATTTTGGAGGATGGCCAATTCGGCACCCATGGGCATGCCAAAAACAGCCGTTTACGAGAATTACCTTCCGACGCGACGGAAATACGATGTCGGGGGTGCCGGGTAAATCCCGCCGATGCAGACGAAACCTGTACCCAAGCGCGTGCAGTAATCGACGCACGATCAATTCCGGAGCGGTATCCTTTCCGCCTATGCGGGACATCAATGCGCTTCGGCTCTCGGGTGATCGGTTATCCACCATGGTGCAAAGCCCCATGCCATCAAGGCGAGAGAGTTCAAAGTTGCATTATCATCCTTGCAGCAACTGCCGGCCAAGTATCTCGCGCCACACCTGAGCAGATGAACGAAATGACAATCTAGGCGCGACTCGGCCCGATTGATTTGTGAGGGGCACATTGATTCCTGAAAAGAAAGAAAACCGGTACAAGCGTCTTTTGGAGCACATCTTCTTCGATAAGGATTTCGGGGCGTTCAAAGAAGGCGAAGAGGAAATAGAGTTCGCGCGCAAGGAGCTCAAGCGTGCGGCCAAGGCACTGAAGATCGTCCTTCCCGAGAACCTCGGCGATGTTGTCTATGCTATTCGATATCGGACACCGTTGCCTCAGAAGATTATCGAGACTCAGCCCGCGGGGATGGAATGGATCATCGAAGGCGCAGGTCGCGCTCGCTACAGATTCCGCTTGGTCCCGGCCAATAGAATTCTGCCCAATCCGAATCTGAGAGCGATTAAGGTCCCAGATGCAACGCCAGAGATTATCGGTGCCTACGCACTCAATGACGAGCAAGCATTGTTGGCAAGGGTCCGATACAACCGGCTGATCGATGTCTTCCTGGGAGTAACGGCCTACTCCCTTCAAAACCATATGCGCACCACTGTTAAGGGCATTGGTCAGATCGAGATCGACGAGGTCTATGTTGCCCTCGACCGGCAGGGTGTTCAATACGTGATTCCAGTTCAGGCGAAGGGCGGGAGAGATCAGCTTGCGATTGTGCAGACGAATCAAGATTTGGCCTGTTGCTTGGAAAAGTTTCCCTCGCTCGTATGTCGGTCCGTCTCGGCGCAGTTTATCGATATCGAGGACAAGAAAAAGAAGATTGCAATGTTCGAGCTGGCAGTCGAAGCCGGGCGAGTCGTCATCGTCGAAGAGAAACACTACCGGCTTGTACCCTCTGCAGAGATCAGCTCCGAGGAACTTAGGACATACCGACACAAGTGAGGATTACGTATCGGTCCCGGACAAACGTCGATGTCGCCGGGAGCGCTTTTCGATTCCCGCCAAATCGGCGATGCATGCCACTGGTGCCAAGCACGGAACTCAGCGCCTCCCGAAAGCCGCGAGCTCAACTTGCCAGATCGTCCCGCATCGCCGCCCTTCCCCCACACTCCGGGAAAACGCGCTCCACTTTAGCCCCATCTGAAGGGGACTTTCACGCCGGCTACCCATCCTTCGCTTCTCGCCAAGGGCACGAAAAACCCGACCCTCATCTCCGCCGAACCAACGGAAATGGCCAAAGTTTTCTACCACATATGTAGGTAAGGTCCCACTACAACCGCCGCAAACCCCAATTTTCAGGCGGATCGACCCCACGCCCCGCAGCCCTTCCTGTGCGTAGCATCACATTCGAATGTCCCGAACCAAGGGGGCATTCACCCCAAAATGTCCCACTTCATGGGGACCTTTTCCGCGAAAAAGTCCCATTCCATGGGGATATGCACACAAAATATGTCCCACTTCGCATAGACTTTTTGTATAAAAAGCCCCCTTAATCTGGGTCTTTTTGTGCCTCCACTGCACTAAAAATGGTGCAACTTCAGCCTCGAAACGCTGCAGCTAGGTTGCTGACTCTAAAGCGCCTTCCGCACCACACCACCCCATGCCGAGGCCACGAAGAGAGGCAGAAAATCACCTACTTTTTTTCTTCTCACGCCGCCCAGCCCTCAATGCCCGCCGGCCTCCACATCCGCCTTCCCCCTGAACCGGCTATACACAAACACCACGTAGCCAACAGCCAGCGCCATGCCGAACAGCCACCACGCCAGCCCCACCGCCAGCGTATGCGGGCCGGAGATAGCGCGCTCCAGCGTGATGTCGTTGCCCGAGCTGGTGGAGGCGGGCAGCAGCGTGGGATAGAGTCCCCAGCAGGCGCCGGCCAGCATAAAGAACAGATAGACGCACGACGCGAGAAACGCCTTGACCGGCTGCGGTCGCCGCGGCGACCGATTCCACAACTGAATGGCGGCGAGCGACGCCAGCACCCCCGCGGGCACCACGAACGTGAACGGGTAGCGGTAGTAGTTGTCCAGCGTCTGCGGGCGAACCGCGATGGTGGCCACGAGGCTGATGACGGTGAGCGCGGCAAGCGCGATCCACAGCGGATGAACGATGCGTCGGGCGCGCTCGGCCAGGTCGCCGGAAACTTTGATGGTGAGCCAGAGCGCTCCGTGCAGCGTGAGCGCCACCAGCGCCACCAGGCCGCCAATGATGGTGTACCAGTCGAGAATGCCGGGCAACTGGCCCGGCTTCCAGTTGGTCCACAGGGGCAGGAAGAAGTAGCCGTCGGCCTGCAGGGGCACGCCGCGAATCACGTTAGCCAGCGCCGCGCCGTAGAAGATGGTGAGCAGCGCGCTGGCGATGCCGAAGAGGCGATCGAGCAGGGTTTGCCACACGCCCATGTCGAGGTGGTTGCGCAGCTCCAGGCTGACGCCGCGCGCCACCAGCAGCCAGAGCACGATCATCAGCGGGAGGTAAAATCCGCTGAAGGCCGAGGCGTAGAGCAGCGGGAACGCGAAGTAGAGCGTGCCGCCGGCGGCCAGCAGCCACACTTCGTTGCCGTCCCAAACCGGGCCGATGGAGCGCAACGACGCCCTGCGCTCGGCTTCGTTGCGCACCAGGAAGAGATGCAGCACACCCACGCCCAGGTCAAAGCCGTCGAGGACAACGTAGCCGACGATCATTACCGCCACCAGCCAGAACCAGATGAATCCCATTTCTTATTCCTCACTCCGCAGCAGTTTCCTTTAAAGCCCGTCGGTATGCACCGGCTCCGCTGCCGGTTGCGCGTCGAGCCCGTGGGTGATCTCGCGATACATCAGCACCGTGAACAGCAGGCCCAGCAGCGCATAGAGGCCCATGAATCCGAGTAGCGTAAACAGTCCGTTGGCCGCCGACACGGTGCTGGAGAAGCCCTCGCTGGTGCGCATCAATCCGTAAATCAGCCACGGCTGCCTGCCCAGCTCGGCGGTCATCCAGCCGGCGGTGTTGGCAATGTAGGGCAGGGGAAAGCTGAGCAGCAGGGCCCACTGCACCCAGCGCACGCGGTAGAGCCGCCCGCGCCAAAGCAGGAATGCGGAGACGATCATCAGCAGCGCAAACCATGTCCCCAGGCCGGCCATGATGTGGTAGGAGTAATAGAGCAGCGGCAGGGCGGTGGGCCACTGGTCGTGCGGAATGCGGTCGAGGCCGGTAACCGTGGCACTGGTGGTGCCGTAGATCAGGAAGCTCAGCACGTTATTGATCACGATGGGATTGTCGATCTTCCCGGTGTCCTCGTTGGGCTGGCCAATCAGCACGATGCCGGCGCCGGGCTCAGTCTTGAAAACGCCTTCCATCGCGGCCATGGCGGCGGGCTGGTGGCGCGCAACATATTTTCCGTGGAGGTCGCCCGTGGGAAAGATGATCAGGATGGACGCGATGAGGCCGGCGATCACCCCCACCTTGAGAAAGATGCGTCCGAACTCCTGGTTGCGGCCCTCCAGCAGGTAGAACGCGCCCACCGCGGCCATCACGAAGCAGCCGGTGACGGTGGCGCCGGTCATATTGTGAATGTACTGCAACAGTCCCCACGGGTTCATGAGCAGTTGCCAGAAGCTGGCAACCTCGTAGTGGCCATTCACCAGGTCGTAGGCTACCGGGTGCTGCATCCAGGCGTCGGTCACGATGATGAAGAAGCCCGAAATCCACGAGCCCAGCCATACCATGACTGCCGAGAACCAGTGCATTCGCTTCGACAGCCGGCTTCCGCCATACAGGAACAGACCGAGGAACGCCGACTCAAGAAAGAAGCTGAAGACGCCTTCCATCGCCAGCGGCTGCCCGATGACCCCGCCGGAGACGCGCGCAAACTGTGCCCAGTTGGTGCCGAACTGGAACTCCATGGGAATGCCGGTGACCACGCCGAAGACGAAATTGATGCCGAAGATGCGGCCCCAGAATTGCGCGGCGCGATCCCAGGCAGCGCTGCCGTTACGTAGGGCCACGGTCTTGATGGCCACGATCAGCAGCCCCAGCCCCATGGTGAGCTGCGGGAACAGGTAATGAAAGGTGACGGTGAAAGCAAAATGCAGGCGATGAATCAATTCAGCGGTCATGGCGAGTCCTGATGGCGCGAGGTGGCAAGGGAAAAAGGACGGCTGTTCGATCCCAGCGGGCGAGTAGACGGAAATCGCTCCGTACCAGTTATAAAAGGCTTGGCCGGGCACGCATGTGATTTTAAGTCACAGAAACCGCTGGCCCTGTTCCTCATGACCTGAGTTCGAAAACGGATGCGACCGGGGGCGGAAACTCGAGGGCTGAGCGACCGCAAGAAAAACACGAGGAGCCGTAAGGCTCCTCGATTGGGAATGTCGAGCGCGAGAGGCATGCGTTCGCCTCTTTCGCTCATTCAGAGTAGCAGGATTCGTGGTGCCCAGTCTCAAAATTCGCAACCGGCCTGCGCCGCTTCCCCGGCCTCGGCCACCCCTAATCCCTAACCCCTAATCCCTAATCCCTGCTTCACAGCGTCACCAGCGGGCTGGCCATCTCCGGCTGGCACAGCGCCTTCAGGTCTTCCTCCACGCGCGGCGTCCAGTTGCGCGGCTGGTAGATGCAGCACGGCTCCTGGGCCAGCGGGTCGCCGGTGAGGGCGTAAGCGCGGGCGCGAGAACCGCCGCAGATTTCCTTGTACTCGCAGGCGCCGCACTTGCCTTCGAGGCGGCTGGTGTCGCGCAATGCCTTGAAAATCGGCGCGTTGCGGTAAATGTCGGCCAGCGGCTGCTCGCGCACATTACCCGCATGAATGGGCAGGAATCCGCTGGGGTAAACGTTGCCCACATGCGAAATGAACATGAACCCCTTGCCGTCGTTGACGCGGCGCGTGGCCCAGCCCTGGGTGCGCGCCTGCGCATCGGCGGTGGGAGCGCCGGCCTCGTATTCGGCCGCCGCTGCCTGGGGATGCCCGAGGCTGGCCGGTCCAGCGTGCCGGATGCGGCGCTCTTCCAGGTTGTGCTGCAGCAGGTAGCGCCGGTAGTGCATCGCCTCTGTAGTCTTGATCTGGAAGCTCACGCGATGGCTTAACTCGTAAATTTTCCCGAAGACCTGCTCGAACTCCTCGCCGGAGAGCAGGTCATTGAGTTGTCCGCGGCCTACCGGAACCAGAAAGAACACGTTCCACATCACGATCTTCAGCTTCCCGAAGAGGTTGCAGAGTCCGTCGAGGTCCTGGGCGTTGTGGCGGCTGATGGTGGAGTGCACCTGGATGGGCAGCCCGGCTTCGTTGGCCCACTCAATGGCCTGGATGGTGCGGGCGTATGCGCCCGGAAGTCCGCGGAAATGGTCGTGAATCTCGGGGGTCGAGCCGTCCAGCGAAATGCCCAGCCGGACCACTCCCGCCTCCTTCATCTTGAAGATGGCATCGCGCGTCAGCAGCGGCGTGGCGCTGGGGGTGACGGCCACCTTCACGCCCTTTTCCGCCGAGTAGCGGATCAGCTCGTATACGTCGGGGCGCTTCAGCGGATCGCCGCCGGTGAAGACAAAGATGGGAATGTGCATGTCGGCGATCTGGTCGATCACGCGCTTGCCCTCCTCGGTGGAGAGCTGGTCGGGGTGCGCGATGGGCTGCGCGGCGGCGCGGCAATGTTTGCACGCAAGGTCACAGGATTGTGTGACTTCCCAGATGGCCAGGAACGGAGTCTCGTCAAAATTCAACCCGCCGCGTGCGGGAATCTGCTGCATCGGCTGCATGGGGCCTCCTCAGGAGACGGGCGGCCGGGCGAAATCGATTCGCGGGGGAAGCACGTACCCTGCACATCAAGGAAAGCAGGTGGGAGGCGCGAAATCTGTGATTAGGATCACGTTTGGCGGCGTCCGGCAGGGCGAAAGACCGGGCGCATTCCGGCCAGGATACTCATGTCTTTCGAAAGAGAGAGGATTTCCCCGGCGGAGTTTTTTCTCGAAAATCCTTATCCCCTCAGGCAACGCTTTTTCCCGATTTGGAATCATAAAAACGTGGTTTCCCAGTCACAGTCAGCTTTTTGTGAGATAGAACACCCGCGCGTGTGCCTCCGGGCACTGTAAACCTATAAGCGAACGTGTCATTCTATTTAGTCCGAAGTGCCAGGAGGTGCCCATGGCAACCGTCTTGAAGCCGGAATGGAGCAAGCCCTCCACCATTCTTTTTGCCTCGGAAGTACCCGCCAACGAGAAGGCCTTCTCTTATGCGCTGGCGCAGGCTGCGGAGTTCGGGGCGGATCTGGTCCTGTTTCATGCCTATGACACCCTGGTGATTTCCGCCTCGGAAACCTCGGGGGTTCGTTACTACGATTACGCGGCGGCGGCGCGGGCGGAAATGCAGCGGCTCGAGCCGTTGGCGGAGCGCGCGCGGCAAGCCGGATTGGGCTGCGAGGTGGTGGTTCGCCCCGGACTGGCCGCGGACCAGATCCTGGCCTATGCGCGGGAGCGGGAAATCGATCGTATCGTCATGGGCACCCATTCCCCCGGCCCCATTGGGAAATTGCTGGTGGGCTCGGTAGCGGAAGCCGTGCTCCGGACCTCGCCTGTCCCGGTATTCATCGTTGGGCCGGAGGTAGTGGACGGCAGCTTCCGCGACTTCGCCACCCAGACCATCCTCTGCGCCGTCAGCCTGCTTGATGGCAGCCCGGTGGTGGCCAAATTTGCGGCGGAGCTGGCCGCGCAGCACAACGCCCGGCTTATCCTGCAGCATGTGATCCGGCCTCAGGAGCGGCATGAGGTCCTGGCCGGACGCAGCATCGACCAGATCGAGGCCGACCTGCTGGGACTGATTCCCGCCGAGCTGCAGCAGAAGATTGAAGTGCAGGCCATCGTGGTTCCCGGCGATCCCACTGAGGAGCTGCTTTACCAGGGCCGCGCGCAACTGGCCGACCTCATCGTGCTGGGCGCGCATGGCGCATCCGCCTTTGCCGCCATTACCCGCCATGGCGTGGTCTACAAGGTGCTGGCCCACTCGCAGTGCCCGGTGCTCACGCTCTCGCCCGCGGTGCTGGAAGCTTCCGGCGTCACCGCCGATCGCGTCTCCCCGGTGGAAACCTTCCTCGCTGGCGTGTTTTAAAGACAGGGGAGTAGGTGTGGTAGGGATTAGAAAAACTGCCCGGGGTTGTTGGGAATGTTTTTGTTATGGAATGGGCGGACGATCCGTGGTCCCTGGTCCCTGATCCCTGGTCTCTGTTCCCTTGGTCCCTTGGCCCCTGTTCCCTTGGTTCCTGTTTTCTGACGTGCTCGCCATCACATACGCCAAAAGCTCTCCGGCGCACAATCGTTTACTCATGCTGTGTTCTGCCCAGCTTCGCACCCGCAATTCCCTCCACCGGCCCGAACCCAGAAATGTTAACCAGAAAAATAACAATTTCCAAATAATTATCCACAGCCCCAAATTTTGGCGCAATCTTTTAACTGCCATCAATGGAATAACATAGACAAGATTGGCGAAGGATTCCGATTCACCTGATTTTCGCTTTATCGTCCTTTTCAGACCTTGTTAACTGTTAAATCAACACCAGCGTTTCGCCCTCGAATAAAGCAGAAAAGTTTACGAAAGAGTAAACAAGCCCGTCACCCACCCCGGCGTCCCCGGCTTTAGGCAAGCTGCCCGCCACGGCGAATGGCTCAGAATTGACCACTGACCACTGACAACTGTCACTCCACTGCCGCCTTGCGGTTCAGATCCACCAGGTCCATCTCCTTTTCCATGAAGATTTCCTCCAGCCTGGTCACTCCGTGCTTCTTCACGAAATCGATTTCGACCTGATACAGAGGCGCCATCCACACAAAATTCACGGGTTCTCCATCCTCCCGCCTGCATTCGGCAAACTCGTCCGCCGCAATCACGCATGGATGCGACACGTAGAACCCGCGAAACGGCCACGCTGCGAAAACCGGGTTGGTTCCCTGGATCACTTCGCCCTTCCAAAACGCTTTCTTTCGGTTCAACGAAATCATGCCCAACTGCTGCAACAGCGGCGGAACGTTGCGAGTTCCGAAGAACCTGGGCACCGCAATCAGAAGCTCGTGCCGGATCGCCTTGTCCTCTGCGCCGGCGCGTCCCTTCAGGGGATAGTTTCCCAGTCCCAGAGTGCAGAAAAACACCGTGTCTTCCACGCCTCCCGCGCAACGAGCCACCTGGAAAGGACACTGCTCCCCATCGAGCATGTCCATCCAACTCGCGTTGATCTGCCCCAGGTAGCGCTCGATGTGATCGAAGAGGATGGGCGCCTTGTCCATGTCGGTTGCCATCAATGGGTCCGCCGCCGCTGCGCTTCGTTGCACGGTTTACCTCCACAGAGTGCGCTCACGATGCCCGCGCCCTCCCGTAAGGTGTAGATGCGATCTACAGCAGGCAGGAGAACGGTTTCTTTGGCGCCGCTCGGCCAGTCAATCTCCGCCGTGCCCGCATCGGTGGCGTCGCCCAGCCCGAAATGTGCACGTTGGTCGTTCGACGAAATGTAGCTTCCCCCGCTCATCACGTCTTCGCGCTGGCGCATGCCGTTGGCGATCAGGTACACGGTAGCGCCCACTGCATCCCGCGGACTCGACCGGCCGGTGGCCGCATTCGCGCCGCCGATCAGCTTCAACTCCACCCAATGATGATGGTCGGGATTCACGTTCTTCAGCAACACCGGCGGCCCGTCGATGGGATTGATGACCACGTCGATCTTGCCGTTGTTGAACAGGTCGCCAAAGGCGGCGCCGCGCCCGGAAACGATGGTGGCCAGTCCCGACCCCTTCACCGGCGGAACGTAGGTGAACTTGCCGTTCCCGCTGTTATGGAACAGCAGGGGGCGCTCTTTGAAAGTTGTGCCCCAGTCGTGCTCGTCCACCTGCGGGTAAACGTGTCCGTTCACCATCAGGATGTCCTTCCAGCCATCGTTGTCGTAATCGGGAAATCCCGCGCCCCAGCCCACAAACGGCACCGCCATCTGGGTAATTCCCGCCTCGTCGCCCACGTCGGTAAAGCTGGTGTCGCCATCATTGCGATACAGCGCCTTGAAATCGTCGGAGAAGTCGGTCACCAGCAAATCGAGCAGCCCGTTGTTTCTGTAGTCCCCCACCGCCAGTCCCATCGATGCAATCTCGCGGCCGTCCTTGTTAAGCGCGAATCCGGAGACGTAACTTTGGTCCTCGAACGTGCCGTCGCCCTTGTTGATATAGAGATAGTTGGGCTCGGAATCGTTGGCCACCAGCAGATCGACCTTCCCATCGTTATTGATGTCGACAAAGGTTGCCGTGAAGCCGTAATAAGCGCCGGGATCGCTGACCCCGGCCTTCGCGCTGACGTCGGTAAAGGTGCCGTCGCCGTTGTTGTGGAAGAGATGGTCGGGCTCGCCCTTGAGGCCGCGCGGGCCGCACATCACCGGAATCCCATGCAACTGGCAAAAGGCGAACGCGGTTGTGCCGTCATTGGGCAGCGGCTGATGCGCCAGGTCGTAATGCACGTAGCCGGTGACGAACAGGTCGAGCCGTCCGTCGCCGTCATAGTCGCCCCAGGTGGCCCCATCGCTCCAGTTGCCCAGCGTCACCCCGGCCTTCTCGGCCACGTCGGTAAAGGTGCCGTCGTGATTGTTGTGGTAGAGGCGATTCTTGCCGAAATTGCACACGAAGATATCGGGCCAGCCGTCATTGTCGTAATCGGCAATGGCCACGCCGAATCCCCAGCGGTCATTGGTGACGCCGGCCTTGGCCGCCACGTCGGTAAAGGTGCCGTCGTGATTGTTGTGAAAGAGCGCGGCATGCGGGGGCGTGGTCTTGCCGGTGAGCGCGTCGTAGGTCGATCCGTTGACCAGGTAGATATCGAGCCAGCCGTCGTTGTCGTAATCGATGAGGCCCACGCCCGAGCCATCGGTCTCCAGAATGTACTTCTTTTCCTTTGTGCCCATGACGTGCTGCCAGCGGGCAAGGCCGGAGGATTTGCTCGCGTCTTCAAAGACAACCGGGCCGGAATCTACGAAGCCGCCGGCAGTGATGGGGCGCTTTTGTGCGTCGTAGACCGGGGCAAATTGGCCGGCCGAGGAGATGCCGCCTGACATGCCGGAGGGCTGCTGCGCCTGTGGCTTGGCGGGCGCCGGCGGGTGCGCCTGGGCCTTGGAGGCGGGCGTCTGGGAATGTGCGGTACCTTGCTGCGCTGAGAAAGCCGATGCACAGACGGCGAGAAGAGCTGCAAGCGCCAATGCCGCGCGTCGACGGAGAAGGAATTCAGGAACAGAAAGCGACAACCGGAACAACGAAGCTCCTCGAATAAGGGGAGATGGATTGACCAAAGGATAGCGCAATACGCAAAGGCAGCGTGGACGCGCTTGGCATCGCAAACGCAGCCGCGCCGCCACACCGCGAGTGATCCTGCGAGCGCTCGCCATCCCACCCAAGTTTCATCCACCGTGGGTCGGCAACGCCGGTCGAGGACTAATGCGTGCCATAGGTAAATTTGAGCGCAAGTTGAATTCCCCTTGGCCCGCCGGAACCCAGAAATGGGTTGCCGATTCCTACATCTCCGGTGGCCACCAGGGGATAACCGCCGCTGCCTACTTCACGGCCGTTGCTGATAGCAAACCCGCCGATTGCTGGATCGGCAATGAAGGCGGGCAGAAACGGGTTGGCGAAGTTTGCGTGATTCAGAATGTTGAAGAACTCGGCACGGAATTGCACGTTGAGCCGGTCGGTGATGGCCGTGCCCTTGTACAACGCAACATCCCATTGCTTGAACTGCGGCCCGCGCAGCGCATTTCGGCCGAGATTGCCAAAATGACGGGTGCCGGGAACACAGTCCTGAGCCGAGTTGAAAGGATTGGCCAGGGCGGAGGGCGTGATCTGGCACGGAATGGCGAACGAAGAAAGCTCGACGAAATTGCCGGGTTGACGCTCGTGGTAAATGGGTCTACCGACCTGGTCGGGCCGGTCGTCTCCTTCGCCGCTGCCGCTGAAATCGTCTTCGAAGTTGTAGTTGAACTGGAATGGCTGCCCGCTCTGCATGGAAACAATGCTGTCAAGGCCCCAGCCATTTCTCAGCCGGTTATTGCCCGCCCTGGGGAGCTGGTAGCCGAAGATCCAGGTGAGCCTCCGCGGAACATCGAAGTTCGACGGCCCGTACTCCCGCCGCGGCGAGGTGCTGTCATTCGGCTGTGCCGCGTTGGGCTCAAAGTCTTCCCCGTCGCTGGCCGTGTCCATGGAGCGGGACCACACGTAGTTGGCAATCGAGGTGATGCCGTGCCACCCGTTGATCCTCAGGCTGGCCTGCAAGGAGTTGTAATTGGACTTCGCGCTCGACTCCTCCTGCATGATGTAGAACGCGCCGTATGGATTGTTGCCAAAAACGCGGGGCACGCCGTAACTCAAGATGCAGCCGCAAGCGATGTCGCTGGCCGTGATGGTCGCCTGGCTGGGCTGATTAAGGTCGCGGAAGCGGAAGAGGTGGTGCCCCTGCGAGCCTACGTAGCCGACCTCGAGAACGACTTTACCGGCAAGTTGCTGCTCGAGGTTGAGGTTGTAATTCTCCATGTACGGGGTGCGGATATTGCGATCGAACGAGAAGATGTCGCACTCGACACTGCCGCAGCTTGCCGGCCCGTAAATGGGAACTCCGGCGGTGATGGAGCCGGTGGCCGAGGCGGGAATAATCTGTGCCGGCCCAATGGGATTGTATGCGGGCCCGGGATCGAAGAACGGCGGATAGGGCAGATGGCCGAGGAAGAAGTCCTGCGAAAACGCATCGAAGAACAGACCGGCTCCGCTGCGAAGCACAGTCTTTCCGTTGCCGAACACGTTCCAGGCCAGGCTCGCGCGCGGGGCAAAGTTCTTGTAGTCGGGGTTGTAAAGCTTGTCCAGTCCGGGAGTGCCCACCTGGGTGAGCGTGATGGTTGCGCCGGCCGGATCAAAGCTGGTGATGGTACTGAGGAGGTTGTTCTTCTCTCCCACAACTCCCAGATAGTCCCATCGCAGCCCGTAATTGAGCACTAGCCGGGGCGCAACGTGGTAAGCATCCTGCAGGAAAAGGCCAAAGCTGTCTTCGAAGGTGTGGCGTAGCGAGTTGCCAAAGTAGTCGAAGGATTTGCCGAAGCCGGTATCCACCGTGCCGGACAGGAAGGCGGAGAGGCTGTCGAAGCTAAGCTTGCCGCGGAAATCCTTGTCGAAATACTGCGCGACGCTGGTGCGCCGGAATTCAAAACCAAACTTCAGATCGTGCTTGTTCAGCTTCCAGGAAAAATCGTCGATGACCTGGTGATTGGTGTCGATGCGATGGCGCGGAACTGAGGATGTTGAGCCCAACTGCGAAAAGGGTGATGTGGGGTCCGAGAGCGAGCCATGGCCGCCTACCAGAATGATGGGCAGCCCTTGATTACTGGCGGCGGTTCCGGTGCAGCCATCGGTCGTGCTTGCGTTGCACAAACCGATCGAACTGGGCTGGAAGCTCTGGTCCTGCGGGAAGAACCCTTCGGCAAAACGGTTCCATCCATAACGGAGCTCGTTCACCATTCTTGAGTTGATCACGTGCACGAAGGACAGAGCGACCAGTTGCACGCGCGTGGGGGTGACGGTATCGAATCCGGGAAGTTGGCCTCCGCTTGCGGTGAGAGCCAGAGGAAACGCCTGCGAGCTGTCGCCGAAGAAATAGCGGCCGCTTATGAGATCGTTGTCATGAAACGTGTGGTCGATCTTGGCGATGGCGCTGCTCAGGTTGTTGTAGGAGGGCGAGATGACCGACGCATTCGGGCCATTGGGGCAGCCGGTATCTTCCCTCCCGACAAAGGAGCTTCCGAAGGTCCCCGCGATGTTTGGCTTGGGAAACGGATTGCGGGCCAGCAGAGCCTGCATGACGGGGTTGGCAGTCTCCCCCAGCGCAGCCAGGTCGGCGCCGATCTGTGCCGGGTCGGGCACACAGGCCAGAGTCACCACTCCTACGGATTCCCTTTGTCCTTCGTAATCGAAGAAGAAGAATGTGCTGTTCTTTACGATGGGGCCGCCCAGAGCGCCGCCGAACTGATTGTTGTGAAACGGCGCTTGCGGCTGGGGACGAAAGTTGAAATAATTGCGCGCATCGAAGGCGTTGTTGCGGAAGTAATCGAAAAAGGTTCCATAAATGGCGTTGGAGCCGCTGCGGGTCACAATGTTGATCACCGCCCCGGCGTTGCGTCCGTACTCCGGCATGTAGTTGGAGAGCACATTGAGTTCCTGAACGGCATCGACAGGGAGGATGGTTGCCGGAGTGCCGAAGACGCCGGCTTCGTTGATGGCGGGATCATTGCGATACCCGTCGTTCATGTCTGTGCCGTCAAGCAGGAAGTTATTGGAACGGCCCCGCGCGCCATTCACCGAGAAAACGCCGTATGATCCGGGAGAATCGGAGATCTGATCCGGGGAACCTGCTACCCCCGGTGTCAGATAGATTGCCTTCTGGTAATCGCGCCCATTGAGGGGCAGGTTCTCTATATCTCCGGAACTCAAAACACCTCCGAGCACGTCCGAAGTGGTATCCACCTGCGGCAGCTCAGAGGCCGATACTTCCACTCGCTGGGTGACGGCGCCCGGCTTGAGCACCACGTCGACGCGTTTCTGCGATGCCACCGCGACCTGCACGCCGTTTGTGATTGAGACCTGAAATGAAGCCATGGCGACGGTCACGTCGTAGGTTCCGATGGGTAGCTCGGGGATAAGATAGCTTCCGTCCGACGAGGTCACGGTCTTCCGCTCAAGACCTGTGTCGACGTTCTTCGCGGAGACTTGCGCGCCAAAGACCGCCGCTCCCGAACTGTCGCTGACGGCGCCCAGAATGGAGCCGCGGAATGACTGTGCCGTAGCAGGACTGGGCAACAGTCCGCATACCAGGAGAGGGAGAAGTAAAACCATTGCCCTGAACGAACAGGATCGGTTCGGCATGCATTTCTCCTTGAAACTGGGAAATAGTGTGCGCAATCCGGAGAGATGGGATTCAGAACATGGAAGAAGCGGACATCCGGGCTGGCCCATCGCGCTTGTTCCCAGATGATTCAGCTGTATACAGGTTATAACCCACAGTCAAGGAATGCCGCGCGCACTTATTCCTGACCGGCGCGGTTCTGTGAGGCCAATTTTCTCGCATTCCCGTCAACCGCCCGCTCTTGCATTCTGCCCCATGCGAGTTTGAGGTCTTCCACCTTTGTCCGCGGACCGGAAGTTACCTCGATGTTACCTGCGGTCTGTCGGTGCTGAATGAAAGTGCTTGCGCAATCTCCCTCAGGAATGTCACAATCCGCACTGAAACCTCTCCTTCATTCATTCATCCGTCTCGCGAGAAGCATTGGTTTCCTCCCTCGACCCGCTTTCCCGGCAGGACACGATCGTCGCGCTATACATCGGTCAGCTTCCCAAATCAGCGGGCATCCGCCGGAGGAAAAGATCACCATGCGGCTCTCCTATTCACCCCCATTCTTCCCTCGGGCAGTGCAAATTCTCAAACTCGGAGTCGCTTGGCGGATGGGTTCCATGGCCCAAACCATTGAGATCCCGGTCTTCCCACACAGGCCAGCCGCAATCAAAGGATCCTTTATGAAACCGTCCCATTCCCCCATTCGCGGAATCTGGACCGCGCTCCTGGCAGCCCTCGTTGGTAGTTTCTGCCCGGCAATCGCCCAGCAATCTCACCCGCGCCCCATGAACCCCCCGGTCCTGCCTCAGACGCCCTGGTCGCTCAAGCCGCTCGCGCCGGACGCCGAGGCGCCTGCGCCTACCAATAGCCCGGGCCCCAGCGGGTCGTTGAATGCGTCTTCATGGACCGCGATCGGCCCCGCTTCTCTCAATAACAACGGGTTCAATTCCGTTAGCGTGGACGACACCAGCGGGCGCGTCACCGGGATCGCTGCCGATCCCAACGATGCCAACGTCCTCTACGTGGCCGCGGCCGGCGGAGGGGTGTGGAAAACCACCGACGGCGGAACTACCTGGACGCCCCTCACCGACAGCCAGACGACCCTGGCCATGGGCTCTATCGCCGTCGCACCCAGCAACGGCCAGAAGATTTACGCCGGTACCGGCGAGGCCAATAGCTCCGGCGACAGCAATCAGGGCTACGGCATCCTCGTGTCCAACGATGGCGGCGCATCCTGGACGCTGGAGAACGCGGGAGGTGCGTTCGCGGGCAACGTCATTGGGCAGATCGCAGTCGATCCCACCAATGCGAACACCGCCTACGCGGCGGTCGGGAGCGATTATTCGGAAAACGGTATTTCCTACATTAATGCGGGCATTTGGAAGACCACGGACGGCGGCACAACCTGGACCAATACCACGGCCACATTGAGCACCAAGTGGCCATGGACATCGGTAGTTGTCGATCCCAACACGCCTTCCACCATCTATGCAGCCATCGGCTCTATTTACAACGCGTTTTTCACCAATTTCGTCTACCGCTCCACCAATAGCGGATCCACCTGGGCCAAGCTTGCCAATGGGCCCAATGGGCTTGTCAATGCCGACGTGGGCAGAATCGCGCTGGCGGTGTCGCCCGCGGCCAAAACCGCCGGGCACCACGTTCTTTATGTGGCGGTCGCCGACGCGAATAGCCCCTACGGCCTCCAAATCTTCTCGCGCTCCGACAACGCCGACGCGGCGACGCCGACCTTTACCGACCTCACCTCCGGAACGCCGGACTTTCTCGGCGCCGAAAATGGAAGCGGCCAGGGCTGGTATGACATCGCCGTCAACGTGGATGCCAACGGAGTGGTGTACTGCGCCGGCGTCGAGAACTATGGTTCCACTCCCCAGGGCCTCCAGGCCATCATTCGTTCCACCGATCTTGGCGTAACCTGGACCGACATCTCCATCGTCAATAATTTCGAGCCCCACACCGATAATCACGCCATCGCCTTCGATGCCAGCGGCCGCATGCTAGCCGGCAACGATGGAGGCATCTTTCGCTACGATCCCAGCAGCGGCGGCAGCTGGACCGACCTCAACACCAATCTCAACACCATCCAGTTCACCGGAATCGGCCTGCACCCCACCTCACTCGGCATCGTCATCGGCGGAAGCCAGGACAACGGCGCCGAACTCTACACCGACAACCTTCTCTGGAAGCAGGTGGAGGCCGGAGATGGCGGCTTCGCGCAGATAAGCCAGACCAATCCCACGCGGTGCTACGAAGAATATGTATACGGGGCGATTGAGCGGTCCGACAGCAGTTGCGCGCCCGGAACATGGAACCCCATTACTTTCGGCCTGTCCGCAGTTTACTCCAACTTCTACACCCCTTACACGGTCGATCCCACCAACGGAGACCACGTCTTGTTGGGGACCGACTATGTCAACGACACCACCAACGGCGGTAATTCGTGGAATCCGATAGGCTCGCCCGGAACCAACAACTTCAATCCGAACGATCTGGCTGTCGATTCGATTGCCCTGTCCCCCGCCAATGGTTCCAACCCAGCCATCGTCTACGCCGCTGTCGGAGGGACCTTCACCTCAAGCAGTCATATCTTTGTAGCCCGGGAAAACGGAACGGCGACCACATGGACTCAGATCGATCTGCCCGCTTGCAGGACCAACCCCAGCAGCTTCCTACAGGGATGCAGGGTCAACCAGATCGTCACCGATCCAAACGATCTCACCGGTCACACTGCCTTTGCCGTGACCAGTAACTTCACCGCGGGCGCCGGCCATGTGTGGAAGTCCAACGAAGGCGCGCCGTGGACCGACATCAGCGGTAATCTGCCCAACCTGCCCACCTGGTCGGTCCAGGTGGATACCGACGCCAATCACACCGTGTACATCTCCACCGACGCGGGTGTCTATGCCTCGGCCAGCCCCTATGGCACATGGGAGCAGTTTGGAACCGGCCTGCCCAACGCGCAGGGGTACGACCTCGAGCTGAACCGCAACCTCCAAGTGCTCGCCGTCGGAACACACGGGCGCGGAGCGTGGGAGATCCTGACGTCGCTTACTCCGCAGATCATCAACTTCACGCAGCCGGCCTCGCCGGTTACCTATAGCGTGGGGCTCACCATCCCGCTTACCGCCACCGGCGGCGGATCGGGCAATCCGGTGGTCTTTACCATCGACGGCGCCAGCACCGCCTCCGGAACCATTTCGGGCAACACGCTGACGGTCACCGAAGCCGGCACGTTGGTCATTGATGCCAACCAGGCGGGCAGCGCCGGATTCGCGGCGGCGGCCGAAGTGCAAAGGACGGTGGTGGTCAACCAGGCCGCGGCGCTGATCTCTCCCGCCCCGGGCAGCACACTTACCGGAACCAGTGCCACCTTCAGCTGGACGGCCGGCGTCGGCGTCAAAATGTACGAGCTCCGGCTGGGCACCACGGGGCCTGGCTCGAGCGACGTGTACAACGTGTCTGGTACAACGACAACTGCTCTCACCAGCCCGCTGATCACCAATATTCCCGCTTATGGCGTGACGCTGTATGCGCGGCTCTACTCCTGGATCAACGGCGGATGGCAACACAACGACTACACCTACACGGAGTCCGGC
>DASZLF010000078.1:0-11749 GCA_035552555.1 Occallatibacter sp. | reverse complement strand
GCCCAAACCACTTCGACCCGCTCGCCAAGCAAAAGCACGCTCTGCGCCTCGTCCAACGTCTCCAAAAACTCGGCTACACGGTCCAGATACAGCCCATGGCCGCCTGATCAGCATTTTTGTTTCTTATTAGGGCACGACTTTAGTCGTGCCGAAACTGGCTAATGAATGATCCGGGCTTTAGCCCCTGAGGCAATGCCCGGACCCGCACAACATTGCGAACGGTCTAAATCGGTCTTTAGCTGAAAGCTGACGGCTGACGGCTGAAAGCTACCAGCTACCAGCTACCGGCTACAAGCTGGCATTTAGGAGCAAAACATGCTCTTCCTCATCCTCGGCAAAGGCAAAACCGGCTCCCTGGTCGCCGAAATCGCTAGCCAGCGCGGCCACGGGGTGCGCGCCCTCGACATCCACGAAAACCGCGCCGCCTCCGCCCTCACCGCCCCCACCCTCGCCGGAGTCGACGTGGTTATCGACTTCACCAGCCCCGAGGCCGCTGTCGAAAACATGCGCGCCGTCCTTGCCCTCGGCTGCCGCATGGTGGTCGGCACCACCGGCTGGTACAACCAAATCCCCGCCATGCGCGAGCTCGCCCTCCGCCGTGGCGGCTCCCTCCTCTACGGGTCAAACTTCTCCATCGGCGTGCAAAAACTCTTCCGCCTCACCGCCGAGCTCGCCCGCCTCGACGGCTACAACTTCTCCATCGCTGAAACCCACCACACCTCCAAGCTCGACGCCCCTTCCGGCACCGCCATCACATTGAAAGAGATCATCCAGGCCGCACGGCCCGGCGCCGAAATCCCCATTGCCTCCCATCGCGTCGGCGACGCCAAAGGCGAACACATGGTCACCGCCACCAGCGACGTCGATGTGCTCGAACTCCGCCATGACGCCTTCAGCCGCCGCGGCTTCGCCCTCGGCGCCGTCCGCGCCGCCGAATGGCTCGCCACCCAAAAATCCCCCGGCGTGTGGGATTTCCGCGACATCTCCGACCAGATGTAACACCGGTCGCCGTCTTCCCGGAGGGAAGAAAACGAGAATAGCCCAGGAGAACCCTGAGCAGCGCGAAGGGGCACTCCTGGGAAACAACGCCCAACAGAACCCCGCGTCCCGTAGGGCCGCGCGAAGCCACCCATCGACGCTCATCGCCAGCCCCCCGCATTCGCCCCGCCATTCGCCCCTAAGTTACAATGATCCCTGGGCCATCGCATTTCCTTTAGCTCGGCCAGGCGCCGCCAAACGCCCATCAGCCGGCGGCGCAGGCGGAACATTCACCTCAGTTCCCGCGATCGCCGAAAACGCCGCAAGGCCAATCTTTTTGCGCCCCGCGCGCAATCTCAGCAAGGAGCTTCAACGTCTATGGCGATTCCCGCCACACAAATGCGTCCGGGCATGATCATCAAGCACAACGATCAGCTCCACCTGGTCTTCAAGGTCGAACACCGCACCCCCGGCAACCTTCGCGCCTTCATCCAGGCCAAGCTGCGCAACCTCAAGTCCGGCGCCATGTTCGAGCACCGCTTCCGCTCCGCCGACGCGATCGAGCGAGTCGTGGTCGATGAAATCGCCATGGACTTCCTCTACGCCGACGGCGACGACTACTACTTCATGAACCCCGTGGACTACGAACAGACCGTGCTCAAGGGCTCCACCCTCGGCGACGCCGTCGAGTACCTCACCCCCAACCTGCAAATCAAGGTCAGCTATTACGACGGCCAGGCCGTGGGCATCGAGCTCCCCGGCGCCGTCGAGCTTACCGTGATCGAAACCGAGCCCGGCCTCAAGTCCGCCACTGCGTCCAGCGTCTCCAAGCCCGCCAAGACCGAAACTGGCCTCGTCGTCCAGGTTCCCGCGTTCATCAACGAAGGCGAAAAAATCCGCGTTGACACCAGCGAAGGCGCCTACCTCAGCCGCGCCTGAAACGCACGTTACGGAGGTCCACCATGCCCGTTCCCGCCGCCATCGCCAGCGCCGCCCAGGAATACCGCTTCAACAACGACTTCCTCGTCAAAAGCGTCAAGGACCTCTCCCCCGAAGAGTGGCTCCAGCGCGCCAGCCCCTGTACCAACCACATTGCCTGGGTCGTCGGCCACGTCATCTGGACCCGCAAGGCTCTGCTCGGCCGCCTCGGCACGGAGTGGTCCGCCCCCTGGCTGGGCATGTTCGCCCGCGGCGCCAAAGTCGAGGACGGCGCGGCCTATCCCTCGCCGGATGCGCTGCTCGACGCCTGGCGCGAAGTCTCCACCGTGCTCGCCGGCGCCTTCGAAAACGCCTCAGAGGAAATGCTGGCTCAACCCGCAAAGAACGGCCCGCCCAGCAGCGACGGCAAGGAATCCGGCATAGTCAACTTCCTTGCCTGGCACGAAACCTACCACGTAGGCCAGATCTCCCTGCTCCGCTGCCTCCTCGGCCACAAAGGACTAATGGGCTGACCGGCCGACTCGCGCGCGCCAAACAAGAAAAAGTAAGTGATTTCTGGCGGGTAGCGGGACTCTCAGGGAGGGCCGTGTCCGGGGCGGATCGCTCTAGAATAAGCAACTTAGAGATGGCTTTGGCGCGGTATAATTGCACCATAAATGCGACAACGATCGCGCATTATGTCCCGTTTCGTGGGGACTTTTGATAGCAAATGTCCACGCGGAATGGGACATATTTTGTGTGCATGTCCCCATGGAATGGGACTTTTTCGCGCAAAAGGTCCCCATGAAGCGGGACATTTTGGGGTAAAAGCTGCCGTAATTCGGGACATTCGAATGTGATGCTGCTCACGGAAACAGGGATTTGGGATTAGGGATTAGGTCGGTTAGCCCCTTCTGGACCTATCCCTCATGGTGGAAGGGGTGGTGAGCGATCCGAACGCTGACTCTCTCCGACGACCGGCGCTGCCCCATGTTGGAGAGTCAGCTCACTATCAATGGATTGATGATTCGGTTCCGCTTACTCCAGAGGTCAAAGCAGGCCAGAAATCGCCGTTGTTCAAACGGGTTAAGAATCATCAGTACGGCGCACTGGTCACGAAACAACGATAGCTGCGTCCTCGTCGCCGAGTCCGTCGGAAACGCATTCAGGAGACTTTCGAGGGCGACGCACTTCGTTTCTGGCAGCATCGGTTCTATCGAGAGGCACAACACAAATTCGGCAAGCTGGCGGAACGCGATGGTGCGTTGGTTGGCGACAATGCCTCGAAAGGCCTCGATTGCCTGCTTCATGGGAAACCTATCGACCGAGCCGTTCGAGACTCGCAATGCTGCTGCGATAATCCCTCCGGTGAAGTGCGTCGATTGGTAGCAAAAACCAAGAAGCTTTGCATGGCTCTCATCAGCCAGCGATCGATCGATAAGACCGCGGTTAGCTAGGGCTTCAATCGCAGCTTGCGTCCACACGCGCTCGGTGCCTAGCTCCGACTTCGAAACCTCGGCTAGCACCAGATCGTCCGTCCAGAGGATGTTCCCAGGCTTCAGGGCAAGAGCCGCTGATTCAAGGCCATCTCGTCCAAAAAGACTCTCGAGCTTTTCGCGGCGGCTCGGATCAACTGCCGCGAGCTCCGGCACCGGCAGGATGGTCGTGTTCTGTTCGACCGTTTGCATCCACTCTTCGAAGGAAGCCTTTTCCTTGTCCGACTGCTCCTGGGTTGTTTCGGTGAAGTAATGCTGGCCCTCTTCGTAATACATCGTGCCGTGCGTCGTCGCGAATCGGGATTGGGCGCGCATCTGCTGCAGTGCGGTGAAGGTGCCGGGCGTTAGGACGAAGCGCGCTCCGCCGCTCGTCAGCACTTGCCGTGTTACGCCAAGCAGGCGCAGGGTTCCTAACGCAACTACATCCAGAACGGCAGTGCTCTTTGTCCCGAGCGCGTTCATAGCATCCACGAAAAGGTCCATCTGAGGATGGGCGCAACGGACGAAGTATGTCTCGGAGGCGGCCAAGTCGAAGAGGCCATCGTAGGCGCTGTGCCCCAGCTGGTCGCTATACATGTGGATCGTTACCGGCATTGTCTTGTATATCTCGCGAAGCTTTGCCACGGCTTCCGAGTGACGCTTCACAGAGTCGAGGATGGGTTGGAGGTCTGCGGCGACAAGCGTCTCGGCGTTCGGAAAGCGCATGGTCCGGATGACGGTCTGGTCGCCGAACTTGATCTCCATCTTCTCTCCGACAGCCTGGAAGCGCCTCGTGAACTTGCTGAGGATCTGGTTGACGGTCGCGACTCGGTCCTTTACCGGATTCTTTGCCAGGACAAACTTCTCGCCGACGCGCTTGCCCAGCAGCTTCCTCGCAAGGTCGTCGGATGCGGAGATCTCTTCGAACGTCGCACTTGGCTTCTTCGTGTCCTCGATGACAACCCACTCCGATTCGATAGTGCCTTCTTCGGTGTATTGGACCGCGCTACCGACCACGACTTCCTCCATCGTGGCGGGAATATCGGGCCGGACGCCCGGGCTCAGGCTGGCAAGATACGCCTTATGGGCCTCGATCTCTTCAGGATGCGCGCGGAGTACCCGATAGGCGTAGTCGACTGCGAAGGTTTCGCGGTTCTGCCACTGCAGAGCTTGGATAGCCGCGACTGCATAGCCCATCGAAAGATCTTCAGGCGTAGGGACGACCCCCTCGGTTAGCTGCACCATGTTTTCTTTGCCATAGCGCATCGCGACAATCGCCAACCGGAGTTTAGCGGTGCGATGATCTGGGTTGTTGCGGATGAACTCCTCGAGCCGGCCGATCGCCTTCATCGGGTCGTACTCCTCGAGAAATTGCGATTCGAACTCCTGAGACTCCCAGTCGCGGACGCCGCGGTCGTAGAGCTCCTGGCAGGTATCGAGAATCACCTCGTCCTTTTTTAGCCGGCCGGCGCAGGTAAACAACAGTCCCACATCGAAGTTGGGAGTGTGAGCGCGGAAAAGTTCCTGCAGGAGAGGCAGCGCGTCGTTCAGACGGCCGGCTTCGACCAGCGTACGGGCAAGAAAATCGATTGTAGTGCTGGTGTCGTCCGGACGCCTGGAGGCAAGCGCTTCATCAAGCTTCTGAGAGCACAGCATCTCCTGGGCCTGCTTCAGAGCGGAGTATGCCTGAATCGAGGAGACAAATGCGGGCGAGCCTTTCACCTCAGGACGCTCCAAATAGTCTGATACATCCTGGAACCGGCCTACGCGGACGAGCGCGCGGACCGCTCCGAGCGTCAACGGATCGGCGAGGTCATGCTTGATGTTGGCGATGTTGGCGGAACTGAAGACTTCGAAGGCGCGGGTCATGTCTTCGTGCTTCCCGCGCGCCATCAAAGCCTGTCCCAGCATAAAGCAAACATTCGGCATGGACTTCGACTGGAGATTGGCCTGCTCGAGTATCCGGATTCCTTCATCAACATCGTTTCGACTGAAGGCCGCCTGCGCAATGGCCATCTGGCTCTGGAGCTCTGAAGCATCGGCCGCAAGGGCTTCCCGAGCAAATTGTGCCGCGTCCTCTTTGCGTCCCTGCACGTGCGCGATGTCTGTCTTGAGCGCAAAGGCTTGTGCCCTAACGTAGGCAAGGTCATCTGTCTCTGCATTCGTTATGGCTGCATCTGCCGCGCTCATGGCGTTATCGAGGTGCTTTTTCTTCTCTTCGGGTTTGAGCGGTTTGATGGTTCGCTCGGCCATAACTACGCGTGCAAAATGGGCCTGAGCAAGAAGAAGGTGCGCCTGAGCCCATTTGGGTTTGTCGGCGACCGCTGCTTTGGCGTGTTCGAGCCCGGCTTCGGTCAGACTGGCCATCATAGCCCTGCGCGAGAGTGCGGAAGCTACTTCCGCATCGGTGCGCATGTGTTCCGGTGTTTCGGCGAGGAGATCCGCGTAGGGCGTTTCGTGCTTTGCAGCCTGAATCAGGAGCGAGCGAATCCGCGTCGCATTCGGGAACCGGATCGCCGCCGCCTCAGCCTTCTCGCGCGTCGTTTGGTCCTGGAGCAACAGGTGGTGTGCCAACACCTCGTTCGTCACGGCCAGTTCGTCCTCGGGGCGCAGCGGTGCGGCATCCAGGAAGTTCCGCGCAGCCTCGTTCCCCTTTCCTAACATGAGATTGGCTGCGCCAAGGTTGGTATAGATGCGAAAGCGGTGCCAGTCGTTGAGCTGGTCCCCCTTGAATCTCTGAACCCGGTGCAGAAGCGCAATTGCGATCTGCGCCTCGCCTGGCTTGATGCGCTCCCTGGCTTCATCGATGAGGGCATCGATCTCCGTCTTTGCTGTCGCGGCCGTAGCCGGTCCGATGACGGCGACGGCAGAGTGGATGGCCTCGAGCTTGATTTTGACCTCGGCGACTTCTTCCGGGCGCAGGCCTCCGTAAAACTGCTGCTCAATCTCCGGATACTGGCGGAGAAGTTTGGTGATCTTGTCCCATGTGAAGAGCTCCACCGTGAAGGAACCTGCGCTGCGGTGCTTCTGGTTGATCTGTTGGATCGTGAGCTGCGCCGCTCCGGAGACCTTTCCGGTGGTCATGATGGCGTAGTGGTCGAGCTTCGCAGGAAAGGCTTCAGCCTTCTCGACCTCTGTGCGGATCTCCGCCGGCTCGAGTGATTTCGAAGCTTCTTTGAGCTTGCACTGCGCCCCATACATCGGGCATTCGCCCAGGGTGTCGAAGATGTCGACCCCGAACTGCTCCTCTCCCTTTTTGCCGAAGCGCTCGAGGCCCGGCCGGCTCCAGTGGCGTTTCAAGACGGCGAGACAGAGCTCTTCGAAGACAACTTCTGATTCCGGCGGGTTAATGGTGTACGGGTTCATCGCGCCTCAAATCTCGTTCAGATGTGGATGTGATGCATCAATTATGAGATGACGAGACCGTCGAGGCAATGGCACTGTTTTCAAGGTTCGCCGCGCCTGGAAGAATCTGACGTGATGCCGGATCTCAGCTGAGAGGAGACCCCTAGTGAGTGCATTCTCAGTGCGCTCACCGAGCGCGAATGGATAACTGGAAGTCGGCCTGACTCTTTCGAAACTGCCGTGACAGTGAATCTCAGCTGATGGGAACAGCCCATATCGCTCATCCAGCCAAATCACCCCAGACCTGTGACCGCCGATGCAGCCTGGCCCGATCGCAGGCGCATAATCCAGTTCATCAGCGATGGTATCTGGGAATCGTTTCGGGTCAGGGAATGTTTACTAGAGCAGTTCCAGAGTTGGTGTATCCCGGCAGGGGCTAAAGAGGCTGCGGAAAAAGTCGAGATGGGAGGCGATTATCGGGCGCAAAACCCGCAGGGGCTAAAGCCCGGATCTTTATTATCAAGCTTTGCGGCACGACTGAAGTCATGCCCTGACACAAAGCAAGTGGTCGAGGGAGTTTTTCCGCAGCCTGTAAAGCCCGAATGATTCTGCGGCACTTATCGGCACCCTTTGATTACGCTCAGGGCAGGCTAGAAGTCGTGCCCTTTCAAAGCATAAACGACCATCTGTGTGGCGGACAATATCAGCTGTTTGCCTCTGCAAGTGTTACCAGCCGCGCCTCCAGCAGTGCCTCGATGCCCATCAGCGCGTTCAGCACCTCCTGCGAAACCGGAGCGTCCACCTGCACCACCGCCAGCGCCTTCACCGGTTTCACGCCCGAACGGTCGCGGCCCAGCGCGAAGTTCGCAATGTTCACCCCATGCTCGCCCAGGATAGTTCCAATCTTGCCGATCACGCCGGGCACGTCGAGGTTGCGGCACACCAGCAGGTTTCCTTCGAGCGGCGCCTCCACGTCAATGCCGCCAAACTCCAGCAGCCGCGGCTGCGCTCCGTGAATCACCGTCGCGGTGGCGTGGCTGGTGCCCGCGGCCGAGTGCAGCTCCAATGCCAGCAGGTTGGCCGCGCCCCCGCGATGCCCGTCCTGCTTCTCCTCGTGCACGCGGATGCCGCGCTCGCCCGCAATCGCCGCCGCGTTGATCAGGTTCACGGTTTCCGAGCCCTCGAGCAGCCCCGCAATCGCCGAATTGCGCACCAGGTCCGTCTTGGCCTCGGTGAGCGCGCCGCCATAAAAAAGCTGAATCGCCTCGATGCCGCCCTTCCCCTCGGCGGCGGGCTTCCCCGTCTGCGCCAGGAACGACCCCAGCCGTCCCGCAAGATCGATGTACGGAGCCAGTTGCACGTACTCCTCATGGCTCAGCGACGGCAGATTCACCGCGTTCTGCACCACTCCGAGCTTGAGATATTCGCGCACCTGCCGCGCAATCTGGATGCCCACCGCCTCCTGCGCCTCCGCTGTCGATCCGGCAATGTGCGGCGTCAAAATCGCGTTTTCAAACTGCGCATAGGGCGAGTCCGTGGGCGGCTCCACGGTGAACACATCCAGCGCCGCGCCGCCTACCTGCCCGCTCTTCAGCGCATCCACCAGGGCCGCATCGTCCACCAGCTCGCCGCGCGCGCAGTTGATGATCCGCACACCCTTTTTCATCGCCGCCAGCGTTTTGGCGTTCACAATTCCCGTGGTCTGCGGCGTCAGCCCCACGTGCAGCGTAATGTAATCGGAGGCCGCAATCAGCTCCTCCAGAGGCACCAGGCGGATGCCGTTCTCCCGCGCCACCGCCGCCGACACAAACGGATCGCTGCCCACAATCTCCAGTCCGAAGCCGCGCGCGCGCTTCGCCACCTCCAGCCCGACCCGCCCCAGCCCCAGGATGCCCAGCGTCTTGCCCTTGAGCTCCGCCCCCTGCAGCGATTTCTTCTCCCACTTGCCCGCGTGCATCGACGAGTTGGCCGCGGGAACTTTGCGCGCCAGCGCCAGCATCAGCCCGATGGTGAGCTCCGCCACCGCCACCGCATTGGCGCCCGGCGTATTCATCACCACGATGCCGCGCCGCGTGGCCGCCTCGGCATCGATGTTGTCCACGCCCACGCCGGCGCGTCCAATCACCCGCAGCTTCGGCGCCTGCTCCATCAGCGAATCGTCCACCTGCACCGCCGACCGCACCACCAGCGCATCCGCATCCTTCAGCGCGGCGGCCAACCCATCCGGCAGTTGGTCGTGGGTCAACACTTCCCAGCCGGGCTCGGCCGCAAACACCGCCAGCGTGGCCGACGATAGCTTCTCCGCCAGAACAACCTTCATCGCCTCTCCCTTTTCCGCGGTCGCGGATATGTACTCGTCAAACCGGATGCCTTCCTTGTCGCACAGCAGATCGAACATGCGCAGCACCGCGGCGTGGGGCTTGCCCTCGCCGCGCTCGTATTTCCAGATCGAGTTCGGGTGCACGCCCAGCCGCTCCGCCATCTGGTACTGGTACAGATCGAGCTGCTTGCGCGCGATGACAAGTTTTTCGCCAAAAGTGAGTTCCGCCATAGATTTCCTCTTGTGCCAAGCCTGTAGCCGGTAGCTTGTAGCCCGTAGGTCACACGGTTTGGGCAGGCCAGCTACTGGCTACCGGCTACTGGCTACTGGCTCTTCGCAACCGCTTCCGCAAACACCGCCTGCGCCGCCGCCACCGCCTGCCCATACGTCACCGGCAGATTCAGCGTGTCTTTCGCGATGTGCTCGAGTGCGGCGAGCAGGGCAACGGTGTCGAGATAGTCGAAATACCCCAGGTGCGCGATGCGGAAAATCTTGCCCTGCATCTCGCCCTGCCCGTTGGCAATGATCGAAGCAAACCGCGTCTTCAGCGCCTTCACCACCGCGGTCGAATCCATGCCTTCGGGAACCGAAACCGCCGTGGCGGCCGCCGCCGGAGCCGCCGGCGCAAACAACGTGAAACCCAGCGCAACAAGGCCAGCGCGCGTCGCCGCCGCATTCACAATTGCATTGTTGATGAGCGCGATGCGGCCCTTTTCCAGGTCCCCGCCGGCCTGTCCGGCAATGTAGTCCAGCGCCGCGCCCAACCCCGCCACCAAGGCAACGGCGGGCGTATAGGCCGTTTCGCCCTTCGCCTGGTTCTTGCGCTCCTTGCGCAGGTCGAAGTAGTAGCGGGGGTTCTTCGACTTCTCCATCGCCGCCCACGCCTTTTCGCTCACGCTCAAATACGCCACGCCCGGAGGAATCATCACCGCCTTCTGCGATCCGCCAATCAGAACGTCGATGCCCCAGCCGTCCACGTCAAAATGCGTGGTGCCGAGCCCGGTAATGCCGTCCACCACCAGCAGCGCCTGGGGCGCCGATTCCTCGATCAGCTTTGCCACTGCCTCCACGTCATGCCGCACCGCCGTCGAGGTCTCGGTCGCCTGCATGTACACCGCCCGGGTTTCCCGGATTAGCGCCTTCTTCACAGCCGTCAGGTCAAACGTCTGCCCGTAGGGCGCGCTCACCACCTCCGGCTCGCAACCGAAGGCCTTCAGCAGTCCCACCCAGCGCTCGCCAAATTTTCCGGCGCTCAAAACCACGGTCCGGTCTCCCGGCGAGGTCAGGTTTGAAACCGATGCCTCCATCGCCCCCGTACCGGAACAGGAGAGCAACAGCACATCGTTCCTGGTGCCCACAAACACCTTGAGCTGCGCCAGCACCTTCTGAAACAGCGCGCGAAACTCCGGCGTCCGGTGGTGAATGTCCGCCGCCGCCATGGCAAACTGGGCAGCGGGAAGCAGGGGTGTGGGTCCAGGAGTAAAAAGGCGGGTCTTGCGGATCATTTGGGCTCTCCTTGCCGGGCGGAGATGACATACCGGCAATCACAGAATACACACGGATGTGATTTATGTGAATAATCACAGGCCGAGGAATTGTGGAAATCTCGACCTTATGGGAACCTGCGCGCAGGTGCACTCTGCCTGGAAGTTGCGGCGATATGGTTCGCGTCAGGCCGCATGAGGCGAGCGAGTTAAACTTAAACATGGGGTAGCCCCTATGACTTGTGGTCAGGCCGCAGGCATGGCAACCTGCTGATATTGTAGGAGATGGGTCGGCATGTCGGGATCAGCAAGAAGAAGGCACCCGCAGGGGCTAAAGCCCACGTATTTTCAGCTATTTGCGGCACGACTGAAGTCGTGCCCTGTTACAAGGCCACAACCCAGGCAAGGCGACAACCCAACGAGGCTGGAAAGCGCAAGATGTTGCGATCGCCTGAGTCAAGTAAATACCCCCGTAGCTTGAATGTTCCGCAACTGAGCACCCCTGTTCACCGTCCACTGACACTGAGAACTGAGAACCGACATGAACGACGCAGGCGCACTGGAAGCCCACATCAGCCAGCAGATCATCACCTCAATGAAGGCCCACGACGCGGAGCGCACCGGCACCCTGCGCATGATCAAGAACGCGCTCAAAAACAAGGCCATCGATAAGCGCGCCGCCCTCACCCCCGCCGAGGAGCAGCAGGCGCTGGCCATCATGATCAAGCAGCGGCGCGACTCCATCGAGCAGTTCACCAAGGGCAATCGCCCCGAACTCGCCGCGAAAGAGGCCGCCGAAATCACGCTGATCGAGGAGTTCCTGCCCAAGGCGCTCGATGAAGCCAGCCTGCGCGCGCTGGTCGACGAAGCCATTGCCGACCACACTTCTGAATTCGGCCAGAAGCCGACGCCGAAAGAGATGGGTCAGATCATCAAGCGGGTACAGGCCAGGATCCAGGCCAGCGGCCTGCGCGCCGAAGGCCGCCTGGTCAGCGAAGCGGTGAAAGCCGCTCTGGCCGGATAGTCCGTTGTTGGATAGGTGCCTTCCGCTGGAAACGCCGCCGGGTAGGGTCAGTTTGCGCAAGCCGTCCCTCAGGGGCTAGAGCATTTCTAATTTAAGTGTTTACATTTGTGCGATAATGTTCCTGCCGTCTGGAGGCGGCTGGGATGCATTCCTATTCGCAAGACCTGCGGGATCGAGTGCTGTGGGCATTGGAGCGGGGCGAGCG
>DASZLF010000077.1:0-4126 GCA_035552555.1 Occallatibacter sp. | reverse complement strand
CCCTCACCGTCATCCTGATCATGGCCCTCGGCATCGGCGCCAACACCGCCGTCTTCAGCGTCATGAACGCCGTGCTGCTCAAGTCGCTCCCCGTCGCGGACCCCGAGCGCGTCGTCTATCTCCACACCGACAACATCCCCGACGGCGCCACCAACTCCGGCAACTTCGAAACCTCATTCTCCTGGCCCGTTTATGACGCCCTGCGTCATCAGGACGCCGGCCTCTCCGACGTCATGGTCTACGTCCCGCTAGCCTTTGGCGGCAAAACCGCCGTCCGCTTCGGCAATAGCCCCGAAGAAGCCGAAGGCGACATGGTCAGCGGCAACTTCTTCTCCGGCCTCGGCGTCCGCATGGCGCGCGGACGCGGCTTCACCGATGACGACGAAACACACCACAGCCCTATCGCCGTTCTCAGCTACAACTACTGGACGCGTCGCTTCTCCCGCTCGCCCAATATCCTCGGCAGCACGTTCTACGTCAAAGGTGTGCCGCTCACTATCGTCGGGGTCAGCGCCCAGGGCTTCGAGGGCACCGAGGGCGGCGATTCCGTCGACTTCTGGATCCCGCTCCAGTCCCGTCCCGCGCTGAACGCCTGGGGCACCGCGACCTCCGATAAGGACACCTACCTCACGCGCCCGAACTGGTGGTGCCTCCGTCTCCTCGCCCGCCTCGCGCCCGGCGTCACCGTGCAGCAGGCTCTTGCTCAGACTCAGGCCATCTACGCGAGCGCCGCCTACATCGGCGTCGGCCGGCCGCCTGTCGGCGAAAAGCCTCCCGTCATCAGCTTCCAGCCCGCGAAAGCCTTTCCCGGTTACGCGGAGCAGTACGGCACACCCCTCAAAATGATGATGGCGATGGTCGCTCTCGTCCTGCTCATCGCGCTCAGCAACGTGGTCATGCTCATCCTCGCGCGCAGCGCCAATCGTCAGCGTGAGTTCAGTGTGCGTCTCTCGCTCGGCGCGGGACGCATGCAGCTCTTTCGCCAGTTGCTCACCGAGTCCGCGCTGCTCGTCGCGTTCGGCGGGGCACTCGCATGGCTCTTCGCCAGCGCCGGTACCCGCACCCTCGCCGCCTGGGCGCAAATCGACTCCAGCCTCTCCCCCGACGCCACCGCGCTCTCCCTCACCCTCGCCATCCTCGTCCTCGCCGCGTTCCTCTTCGGCCTCGCGCCGCTCCGCATCTCGCTCGCCGGTGGAACTAACCTGGTATTAAAAAGCGCGTCCGCGGTTACGAATCAAAACGCCGCCAGCTCGCGCAGCAACAGCATTGTCATCGCGCTTCAGATGGCCTTCTGTCTCTCGCTCCTCGTCGGCGCGGGCCTGCTCGTCCGCACGCTGCGCAATCTCCAGAACACCCCGCTCGGCATGCGTACCCAGGGCCTGGTCGTCTTCGGCATCAATCCGCAGCGCACGCACAACCTCGACGAAGGTGTCGCCTTCTACCAGCAGCTCTTGACTCGTCTCCGTGCGCTGCCAGGTGTGGAAGCCGCCAGCCTCGCGGGAAACCGTCCCGGCTCCGGCTGGTCGAACAACAATAATGGCCTTCAGATCGACGGTCACAAACCGCCGAACGCCGATGGCGAGCAAGGAATGTTCCGCGAAAACACAATCGGCTCGGACTTCTTCCACACCATGGGCGTCCCTATCCTCGCCGGCCGCGACTTTACCGACGCCGACACCACCCGCGCGCCGAAAGTCATCATCGTCAACCAGACCTTCGCCCAGCGCTTTCTCCCTGGCACGGACCCGCTCGGCCACACCGTCGTCAACACGGGCTTCGGCATCGATCACGCGCAGATCGTCGGCGTCGTGAAAGACCACAAGTACACCGGCGTCACCGAGCACACCATCCCCATGCTCTGGATGCCTTACACGCAGGACGGCGGCGTCGGCGAAATGCACGTAGAAATGCGTGTTGCCGGCGACGCGCTCGCCATCCTGCCCGCCGCGCAAAGCGCCGTCCGCCAGATCGATCCCAACCTCCCTCTGCTCAAGCCGGAGTTGCAGCAGGCGCAGTTTGAAGAATCCATCTCGCAGCAGATTCTCTTCGCGCGCCTCGCGGAGTGCTTCGGTCTACTCTCCATCGTGCTTGTCGCCACCGGTATCTACGGAACCCTTGCGTACCGCGTCAGCCGCCGCACCGCGGAAATCGGTGTACGCATGGCGCTCGGCGCACAGCGCGCTCAGGTCGTGTGGATGATCTTGCAGCGCAGCCTCTGGCTCACTCTGATCGGCATCCTCGTCGGCGCGCCACTCGCCATCCTCATCAGCCGCACCCTCGCCTCAGCGCTCTATCAGGTCAAGCCCTTCGACGCCGCCAGCTATATCGCCGCCATTCTGTGTCTCGTGCTTGTGTCGCTGGCTGCAAGCGCTGTCCCGGCGCAACGCGCCGCTCGCCTCGATCCCGCAAAGGCGCTTCGCGCGGAGTAGAGATGTTTCACGCTAGGCCGTATTGCGTACCGCACGCCGCGCCATCAGCGATCCCATCGCCTCGAAGAAACGCGTCAGCGTCTCCTCGCCGATATCGCCCATGGTCGCGATCTGCCCCCAGCCCCGCGTCTGCAGATACGGCGACTCATGCGCAATCACGTAACCGGCCCGCGCACACTCTTCCGGAAAGCTCGCATACGGCAGATCGAAGGTCGTAATATTCGGCGCGGCCACTGCCTCCGCCGCCAGCGGCGGCAGCCCGGCAGCACGTAGCTCCGTGCGCACCAGCTCACCCAGCCGCCGGTACTCTGCAAACCGGTGCGTCCTCGCCGCTTCGGATACATAACTATCGTCCAGCGCTCGAGCCAGCGCAAACAGCGATGGCGACGAAATCGTCGACACCGGACCGCGCGCCTCCCGCATCCGCAGCAGATCGAACGATGGGCACAGCTCCTTGTCCTTCAGCAGCCGTCGGCACCGCTCGCTCATGGACACCATCGCCAGCCCCGCATACGCCCCAAACGATTTGCCGGAGACCCCGCTCGCCAGCAGCAGGTGCTCTCCACCGGCAGGAATCGGCGCTGCTCCCATGCTGCTCACGCAGTCCAGCGCCACCGCGCATCCCGCCAGCCCGGCCACACGCTGCAATGCCGCCGCGTCATTCAACACGCCTGTGCTGGTCTCCAGGTGCACGCCCCACACCCATTTCGGGCCGCCATCCAGCGCCGCCTCCACCGCCTCCAGCTCCCACGGCTTGCCATACGAAAAAGCCAGCGGTCTGCAGCGCAGGCCGGCGCCCCTCGCCTGCCTCACCAGGCGTTCGCCAAACTCCCCATTCGCCAGCACCACCCCCTCGGCCTCGCCAAAGATCGCCTTCAGGTTCGCGGCCACCGCATCGTTCGCCAGCGTGCCGGCTCCCGGAAAGAGCACCACCTCCATCCCGGCAACAAACGCCCGCAATTGCTCTCGCACCTTTTCGTAGGTCTCAATGAAGCCGGGTGAGCGATGCGACACCGGAGCGCTGGCAAACGCCTCCGCCACCCGCGGGTGGATCGCCACCGGTCCCGGCAGCAGGCTCACCGGCACACGCGGCGTGGCTGCGCGGCGCCAATGCCGCTCGTGCAGTCCAACCCGGGTTCCCTCCACCCGCCGATGCTCGCCCAGCGGCATCAGCATGGGGACAAAGCTCGCCTCACCCTCTGGCACCGCCGGGCCCAGCGCATGAAAGCCCATCTTCCGGTACATCGCCTGACGCGTGGAGATCGCGGAGATCAGCAGGTGCGAATAGCCGCCGGTCACGGCGTAGTCGTACGCCTGCCACAGCAGCCCCGCCAGCACCGTCCGGTTGCGCTCCTTTGGCTCAATCGCCAGCAGCCGCACCTCAATCGGGCACGCCAGACTCTCCAGCAGCGATGCATCCGGCAGTCGCCGCTTCACGGAGAACTCCGGCCCCGCGTGCGCGGAAATCATGCCAATCACCACATCCTCGCGGACGGCCACGAAGTAGTGGTTCTGTTCATGGAATCGATCCACCAGCAGCCCGGATGGCTCCGGCCGATGCTGGGCAATCTCCTCGGCAAACACGCGATGGTTGAGCACGTGGATCTGCTCCAGGTCTGCTGAACTTCGAGCTTGTCTGAAAAGCAGTTTCGGCATGCGCCCCAATCATAGAAGATGAACGGAATATTACAGGCCGA
>DASZLF010000076.1:0-34878 GCA_035552555.1 Occallatibacter sp. | reverse complement strand
GAGCCCGGAAAACGGCCTCACAGAGATCAGAATGACAAACACCAACCTGATTTTTCGTCGTTAAATCGCACCAAAATCGAGGGGACCAACATCCGTTGCTTGGTCGCTACAAAATTGAGCACCTACGCAGAGGTTCCCTAGCGTGTCCCAATTGCGAAAACGAGCTTTTTATACCGCGCTCCAACGGCCGGATTGATCTTAACCAAGGCGAAACGGCGCACCTGCTGGTCGCATCAACGGGCAGGGGCACGGGCTACTGCATGTTCACGCCAAAGCTCGAATTGAGCTTCGATCGCGACGCCACTTTAACTGAGTCTGCCAGCACCGGACCACAGCCCAAGGACATCGCTCAATCTGCGACGGTGCCCTTTGAAGCGCACGACTGCGTTTCGATGGACATCAGTGCGTGGCGTCAGGGTCACTACGACGGCGACCCACTCAATTTGCATCAAGCGAAACTCGCGCAGGCTGCCGAATCAGCGCCGAAGCCGGCCGTCTCCTCCGAGTGCAACAAGCGCGAGTTGCTCGTTCATGGATGGCCTTACCCTATCGAAGGCACGCACGAGCCCGAATATGCGATCTCGATGGAGCAACACCAATTCCTTCGGGACCAGCCGATCCCGCTATACCTCTGGGCGAATAACTCCACCGATCACCCGTTGGAGCGTGGCGGGTGCAATACATCAAAACCGACTTACTTCAAAGCTGGCGGCTATGTTCTCTATGACGCATACGGTCATCGCATGTTGAACAAACGGCAAATTGCTTCAGACGAGCGATGCAAAGCTGATCCCTCGGGATACGTCGAGCCGCTCGTTTGCACGGCGACCGTTATCTGGTCTCTTCCTCCGCACACATGCATCGTTAGCCCTCTCGATTTGGGAAAAGACTACGATCTGCCGCCCGGTGAATACACCATAAGCACGAGGGACCCGGGCGATACAGCTTCCTGTCCCCGCAGGGGTGAAAAGCTATATAAGCCTGACCCAGGTACAGACATTCGCTTCAGCGTCTCCCAGCCTTAATTTAATCTCGCAGTTTAAGCGGCAGTCGCGACTTCGCAGCGATCTGAGTTTGAGGCAGGATTAGTCGTTCGAAGCGAACTTTTAGTCAAAGATTCGGCATCGCTGTCTAGCGTTTGCGGCACGACCAAAGTCTTGCCCTGATACAAAGCAAGCGGTCAAAGGCGCTTTTTCCGCAGCCTGTAAAGACCGTTACTGCCGCGCCACCTGTCCCCCGACCTCCGGACCAGGCGTCACCGCCGCCAGCACTTCGGCCTCCGTGGGAACCGGCGTAGGCAGCGGACTCTCCAGCGCCAGCGCCAGCACTTCGTCCATCGAATCCACAAAGTGCAGCTTCATGGCATTGCGGATGTTGTCCGGCAGCTCCGTGAAATCCTTCTCGTTGCCGCGCGGAAGAATGGTCTCAAAAATTCCCGCGCGCAGCGCCGCCAGCAGCTTCTCTTTCAAGCCGCCGATGGGCAGCACCTTGCCTCGCAGCGTAATCTCGCCGGTCATGGCGATATCGCGCCGCACCGGAATCCGCGCCAGCGCGCTGGCCAGTGCCGTGGCCATGGTGATGCCCGCCGAAGGACCGTCCTTGGGAATGGCGCCCTCGGGCACGTGCAGATGCAGATCCACATTGCGATAAAACTCCCGCGACAGCCCCAGCGCCTGCGCTCGCCCGCGAATGTAACTCAGCGCCGCCTGCGCCGATTCCTGCATCACGTCGCCCAACTGGCCGGTGATGGTGAGCTTGCCTTTGCCGTCCAGCACCTGCACTTCGGTGGTCAGAATCGACCCGCCCGCCTCGGTCCAAGCCAGCCCCGTCACCAGCCCCACTTCGCTCTTCTCGTGCACTTCGCTCTCGCGGAACTTGGCCACTCCCAGAAACTCCGCCACGTTCGCCGCACTAAGCTCCTCCTTGTGTTTCGCCCCGCCCTTTATCACCTTGCGCGCCACCTTGCGGCACACGTTGCCGATCTCCCGCTCCAGGTTGCGCACCCCGGCCTCGCGCGTGTATCCGCGAATGATTTCCAGAATCGCGTCGTCCTTGAATACCACGTTTTTCTCGCTCAGCCCGGTCTGCTCCCGCTGCTTCTTCACCAGGTACTGCCGCGCAATCTCCAGCTTCTCGTGCTCCGTATAACCCTGCAGCCTCAGAATCTCCATGCGGTCCTGCAGCGCCGGCGGAATGGTGTGCAGCACGTTCGCCGTGGCCACAAACAACACCTGCGACAAATCGTAATCCACATCCAGGTAGTGATCCTGGAACGCCGTATTCTGCTCCGGATCCAGCACCTCCAGCAACGCCGACGCCGGATCGCCGCGAAAGTCCGAAGCCATCTTGTCCACTTCGTCCAGCAGGAATACCGGATTCTTCGTCCCCGCCTTCTTCATGTGCTGAATGATCTGTCCCGGCAACGCGCCGATATACGTGCGCCGGTGTCCGCGAATCTCCGCCTCGTCGCGCACTCCGCCCAATGACAGGCGCACAAACTTCCGCCCCGTCGACTTCGCAATCGACATCCCCAGCGATGTCTTGCCCACTCCCGGCGGCCCCACAAAGCACAGAATCGAGCCCCTGGGATTCTTCACCAGTTGCCGCACCGCGAGAAATTCAAGAATTCGTTCCTTGATCTTCTCCAGCCCGTAGTGATCTTCGTTCAGCACCTTCTCCGCATACTCGATCGATCGCGTTTCCTTCGATCGCTTCTTCCACGGCACCGCCAGCAGCCAGTCAATGTAGTTGCGGCTCACCGTCGACTCGGCCGACATAGGCGGCATCGCTTCCAGCTTTTTCAATTCCTGGATGGCTTTTTCCAGCACTTCCTTGGGCATGCCCGCGGCTTCAATCTTTTTCTTCAGCTCGTCGAACTCGCTCTTCTCGCCCCGCCCCAGTTCCTTCTGGATGGCCTTGATCTTCTCGTTGAGGTAATACTCCTTCTGCGCACGCTCCATCTGCCGCTTTACCCGCGACTGGATGTTGCGGTCCAGGTCCAGCTTTTCGATTTCGATGTCCAGCACGTCGGCGATCCGCGCCAGCCGCGCCGCCGGATCGAAAATGCTCAGCAGCTCCTGCTTCTCCTCGATTCCCAGTTGCAGGTTGGCCGCGATCACGTCGGAAAGCCGCGAAGCCTCGTCCATCTTCACGCTGGCGATAATAGTTTCGTAGTTGAGCGACTGCTGCAGCTTCACGTACTGCTCGAACAGCGACGTCACCCGCTGCATCAGTTGCTCCACCGCCGGCGTCATTTCGAAGTTCGACTTGCCCACCCGCACCGTGGCCACGAAAAACCCATCGCGGTCGTTCACTTCAATCGACTTGGCGCGCTCCACGCCTTCCACCAACACCTTGATGTTGCCGTCCGGCATCTTCACGCTCTGCACGATATTGCAGATCGCGCCAACCTGATAAATCTCCTTGGCCTTGGGCTCGTCGATGCTGGCGTTATGCTGGGTGGCAAGAAAAATCTTGCGGTCGCCGTTGAGCGCCTCTTCCAGCGCGCGCACGCTCGACTCGCGGCCCACCACAAACGGCGTCATCATAAAGGGAAAGATCACCATGTCGCGAATGGGCATCATGGGCAATTTGCGCGGTTCGTTTTTATCGCGGGAAATAGTAGTCATATGCACCTGACCATTCGACGCGCCAAAACTGCTGAGGATGCGCGCGTTTCCGAACGGCTCTTTTGGGATTGTACAGCGGAACCCGATTGCGGTCAGGTTGAGACCGGATACGACAAGGCGCCCATATCGGAGAGTTGCTGCAGCACCTTCTCGGTTTCAGGTGCGGTGCCTGTTCGGTCTGGCTATTCCATTGACGGAATATCGCTTCAGGGGAATAATAAGAATTTATGGCTTGGGAAGTTGAAGTCAGCGACGAGTTCAAGGAATGGTTCGAATCGCTGAGCAATGACGAATGTGCAAGCCTGGAAGTCGTCATTGACTCTCTTGAACGGGTAGGCCCGGCGTTGGGCAGGCCTCACGTGGATACGCTTAGGGGTTCGCGATACCCGAATATGAAGGAGCTGCGCATTCAGCATCGAGGCCGCCCCTATCGCATCCTTTTCGCGTTCGACCCACGCCGGTGCGCGTACTTGCTTCTGGGAGCAGACAAGACCGGCGATGAGCTATGGTATGTTGATGCCGTTCGTCGCGCCGACCTCATTTATGCAAAGCACCTCGATGAGATTGGAGGTTGATATCGTGGCCCATAAATGGAAAGACATTCGCAGGAAGCACTCCCCTGAGGTGGAGGCAGAGATCCAGCGCAAGGTGAAGGCGCTTGTGGATTCCGTTACCCTGAACCAGGTCCGCGAAGCCAGAAACCTGACACAGGCGAACCTCGCGAACATCCTCGGAGTGAACCAGGGCTCCGTGTCCAAGATGGAGAAGCGCACCGACATGTATGTGTCGACGCTGCGAAGCTTCATCCAGGCGATGGGCGGCCAGCTTCAAATCAAAGCTGTCTTTCCCGAAGGAGAAGTCGAAATCGACCAGTTCGAGAGCGTCGCGAATGCATCCTCGGATTCCGAGGATGGCGCAGCCGCCTAAGCACGCAAAAAGAAAATGCGAGCCTCGCATCCGAGACTCGCATTTGCGTGATCGGTTGTACTGCCGCTTTTATCCCGCCTTCTCCAACAGGCACAGCGACAGATCGCGCCGATCCACCATGTCGCTGGTAATCTCCAGATCGCGCACCCGCTTGTTGTTGGGCAGGTGATACATCAGGTCCAGCATCAGCTCTTCCAGGATCATGCGCAGTCCGCGCGCGCCCACCTTGCGCGCCAGCGCCTCGCGCGCCACCGCCGCTACAGCGTCCTGGCTGAAGTGCAGCCGCACATTCTCATATTCAAACAGCCGCTGGTACTGCTTCATAATCGCGTTGCGCGGCTTGGTCAGGATCTCCACAAGGGCCGACTCGTCCAGCTCGTCCAGGATGCCCATCACCGGCAGCCGTCCCACAAACTCGGGAATCAGCCCGTATTTGATCAGGTCCTGCGGCTCGGTTTTGCGCAGCAGTTCGGTGTCGCGATGCGCGCGCGTGGTCGCCGCATCGGCTTCGGCGTCCACTGCCTTGAACCCCAGCGCCTTCTTGCCCACGCGCCGTCCCACCACGCGCTCCAGGCCAACAAACGCGCCGCCGCAGATGAACAGGATATTGGTGGTGTCCACCGCCGTGAACTCCTGATGCGGATGCTTGCGCCCGCCTTGCGGCGGCACATTGGCCACCGTCCCTTCGAGGATCTTCAACAGGGCCTGCTGCACGCCCTCGCCGCTCACGTCGCGGGTGATCGACGGATTCTCGTCCTTGCGCCCGATCTTGTCGATCTCGTCGATATAGATGATGCCCTGCTGCGCCCGCGACACATCTCCGTCGGCCGCCTGCAGCAGCTTGAGGATGATGTTCTCCACGTCCTCGCCCACATATCCCGCCTCGGTCAGCGTGGTCGCATCCACAATCGCAAACGGCACGTCCAGCATCTTGGCCAGCGTGTGCGCCAGCAGCGTCTTGCCCGACCCCGTGGGCCCAATCAGCAGAATGTTGCTCTTCGCCAGCTCCACTTCGTTGTTGCGCATGCGATTCATCTGGATTCGCTTGTAGTGGTTGTAGACCGCCACTGCCAGCTTCTTCTTGGTCTGATCCTGCCCGATCACGTAGTCATCGAGGAAGCTCTTCACTTCCTGCGGCTTGGGCAGATGGCCGGCGGTGGTGGATGGATGCGCCTCGCCTCGATCGTCTTCGAGTATCGAGTTGCACACCGCGACGCATTCATCGCAGATGTAAGCCCGTGGGTAGTCGCTGGGCGACGAGATCAACTTGGCCACCGCGTCCTGTGATTTGTGGCAGAACGAGCAGCGCAATGCTTCTTCAGGTCCCGTGCGCGTTTTCATGTTTGGACTACTCCTCTGGACTTGCTTCCCCTTTGAATTTCGCCCTGATGACAGGGCGCATTTCGCGGCCTTATGTGCGAGGCCTGTCTATGATTTCGTCAATAATGCCGTACTCTTTCGCTTGCTGAGAATTCATGATGAAGTCCCGCTCCACGTCCCGTTCGATGCGATCCAGCGGCTGCCCCGTGTGCTTCGCCATCAGGGTGTTGGTAATCTCGCGAATGCGCAAAATCTCCCGCGCATGAATATCGATATCCGTCGCCTGCCCGCTCAGCCCGCCCATCGAGGGCTGATGAATAAGGATGCGCGAGTTGGGCAGCGCAAAACGCTTACCCTTGGTTCCCGCCAGCAGCAGAAACGCCCCCATGCTGGCCGCCTGACCGATGCAATACGTCACCACATTGTTCTTGATGAATTGCATGGTATCGTAAATCGCCAGTCCCGCGGTAATCGACCCGCCCGGAGAGTTGATATAAAGCTGCACGTCCTTCTCCGGATCCTCTCCGGACAAGAACAGCATCTGCGCCACGATAAGGTTGGCCACCTGGTCGTCAATCGGTGTGCCCAGAAACACGATGTTGTCGCGCAGCAGACGGCTATAGATGTCGTAGGCGCGCTCGCCCCGGCTCGTCTGCTCAACTACCATGGGTACCAATGCCATCTTGTTCTCGCTCTTTCGCTCGTCGTGAGGAGCCGCTTGCGCTCCTGATTCCTGGCTTACGTCACCCTCTCGCCGGGTGCGTGGGGATCAAAACCCGGCCCCTTTCAGGCCGGTAGCCGTTCATACAACAATTGAGCGGTTTTTTCGCGTTTCAGTTGTTCCCGGATTCTAGCCAGACCGCCGTCCTCAGTCAAACGCGACCGCAATGCTTCCACCGGCTCGCGGCTCTGGATGGCCGCAATCTGTATCTCCCGGTCCAGTTCCTCATCGGTCACTTCCAGGTTCTCTTCCTGCGCAATCTTGGCCAGCAGCAGGCTCGACTTCACTTCGGCCATGGCGCTGTCCCGCTGCGCCGCCCGCAGTCGCGCAAAGTCCAGCTTGCGCATCTGCTCCGTCTGCATGCCCTGCGCCGCCAACGCCCGCAACCCGCGCTCCAGCCGCGCATCCACCTGCTCCTGCACCAGCGATTCCGGCACCGGGAAAGGGAAGCGCCCGATCAGCGCCTGCATCAGCCGGTCCTTGGTTTCGCCTTCCACGGTGCGCTTCTTCCGATTCTGCAGATGCTCGCGCACCCGGTTCTCCAGCTCCGCCAGGTTTTCATACTCGCCCAGCTCCCGGGCAAAATCGTCGCTCAGCTCGGGAACCGTGCGCTTCTTGATCGCCTTCACGTCGATGTCGTAGTCCACCGTCTTGCCCGCCAGCTGCGTCTGCGGATACTCCGCCGGGTAGCTTGCCGACACATGAAGCTGCTGGCCCGCCCTGGCCCCGCGCAACGCCGTCGTGAATGCCTCCACCGTGTCCGCGCCGCCAATTTCCACCAGCGCATCGTCGCTGCTCACCGGCGCCGTTTCTTCGCCCTCGATCTTGCCGGTATAGGAAATCTGCGCCCAGTCGCCATCTTGCAGCGGCCGGTCTTCTTCCACCGGCTCCACCGTCGCCCGGCTCTCCCGCAGTTGAGTCATTTCCTGCTGGAACTCTTCATCCGTCACATCCACCGCCGGCCTGGGTACGGTCACATCCTTGTAGCCCTCGATGGAAAACGCCGGAATGAACTCGAACACCGCCTTCACATGCAGCGGCTGCCCTTCGTCCACCGTCAGCTCCGTCACCTGCGGCTGCCCCACCGGCGACACTCCCAATTCCCGCACCGCCTGATTAAACCGCTCCGGAAGCAATCCGTCGATGACGTCCTTGCGGATTTCTGTGGCATACTTCCGCTTGATCACCGTCTCCGGAACCTTGCCGGCGCGAAATCCCGGGATTTTCGCGTACTTCTGGTAGTTCCGCGTCACGTTGCGGAACGCCCTGGAAACATCGTCCGCGGGAATGTCCAGAACCAGCTCGCGCGTGCAATCGGGATTCAGCACCGGGCCATGGCTGTGGTTGGGATCGTGGCCATGATCGTGCTCGTGATCGTGGCCTTCGTGTCCGGTCTCGATGTTTGCCGGCTCCTGATTGTTTTCGAGGGTGTCTGTGGAGCTCAACTTCTTCGCCTTCCAGGCGCGGTGCGCGCCGATCGAAAAAACGCCGTGGAGAGGCGGGGTGCAGGCTCATGGCCTCCGCTCTCCTGGGGAAATGCTTCTCCCCATGGTAAGAGGGAATTGCAGACAGGGTCAAACCCGCGGCACTGTTCAAAAGTTGTAGAGGGGTATCGAAAGTTATGTACTGATCCGGCCCCTGGTGGAAAACAGGGGGCAAGGGACCAAGGGACCGAGGGACCTAGGGAACAAGGGATTAGGGATTAGGGAGTAGGGATTAGGGATTAGAAAACCGCCGGCTATCAGCTATCGATCACCGGCCAGGAGCCAGGAGCTAGAAGCCAGGAGCTAGAAGCTCGAAGCTAGGCCCTGACCCCTGACCCCTGATGCCTGACGACCAGCTACTCTTCGGCCCCCAGCGGCTTACGCACATACGCCACGAACCGGGGATGCGCCGCCCCGCACTCGAGAAAGTGCATCCGCGCCTCGGCCAGGCTCAACCCGCCGTTCACCGTCAGACGCACCTCCGCGGCATCGGCATCTTCCTGCCCGTCGTCCTCCCACCAGCACACCGGGCACAGCTCCAGGGCCTCCGGCAGCAGCAGCGTCCGGTAACCGCAGCACGGGCAGCGGAATCGCGTCTCCACACCAACATGGACGAATTTCCAGCTCCCGAGATGACACTCCGCCAGCCCGAACATACCCTCTTTATCGCCCCCAAACCCCCATCCCACAACCCGAATCGCGTCTACCAAGGTAGCCAACCCGGAAACCAAACCGGGTGTCCCATCCAACGCGCAGTCTCACCGCGCGATGGGTGGGATTCCCGGAATTTCCCCACCCGCTTGCGTGTTTCAAGAAACGAACCATGCGCTTTTCCGCAAGCTCTTCAGTGGGGCCGGATTGGCCTGAAAGACGAGCGGTTTCCGCCCCCTCCACCCCTCACCGCGATCCCCGTTTCACCGCGGTCCCGTCCTTCTTCTTATCCACCACCGTCATCGTCTCCCACGAATACGGCAGATGCGCCCCGCATTTCAGGCACACCTTATAGGTCTCTCCGCCGCTGGTAAACGCCCGGCTCTGCTCCCGATGCCGGCATCCGAAGAACCAGTTCCAGATTGTCCGTCCAATCGGCACGCTTCTCCCCTCGACCCGCAGGCTGGTTCCCCGATTCGACCGCAATCCAACCCCACCAGGGAACTCTCCTGGCATGGATGAACGCCCCCGCTCCGGGGTGGCCCAAAAGGCAAAAGCCAGACTCAAGGCCCGGCTCGCACGTCCTAATTCCTAATCCCTGTTCCCTTGTTCCCTCGGTCCCTTGGTCCCTATCCGGCCTCTCACCTTACAATCGTCTCTCCGGGAGAAACCCTCATGATCCGCGCCCGTATCTCGTTGCTGACCGTCTTCCTCCTTGCCGCCTCCGCCCTCTCGGCCCAGAGTACCTACACCGCCGATGCCGCCCAGCCCCTCCGCGTCGCCATCGTTGGCCTGGAGCACGGACACGTCGAGGGCTTCCTCGCCGCCCTCCCTCACCATCAGGATGTCGAGTTGGTTGGCATTGCCGACGCCGACTCCGCCCTGCTGGCCAAATATCAGCAGAAATACAATCTCCCTGCCTCGCTGCTCTTCACAAGCGAAGCCGGCATGATCGAAGCCCGCCGGCCCCAGGCGGTCCTGGTTTACACTTCCATCGCCCAGCATCGCCCCGCCATCGACATCGCCGCGCAGTACGGCGTCAACGTCATGGTGGAAAAGCCCCTCACGATCTCACTCGACGACGCTCTCCACATCCGCGACGTAGCCCGCAAGTCCCACATCCAGGTGCTCACCAATTACGAAACCACCTGGTACGCCAGCAACCGCGCCGCTTACGACCTGCTCCAATCCAACCGGCTCGGCGACCTGCGCAAGCTCGTCGTACACGATGGCCACCAGGGGCCCAAAGAGATCGGCGTCCCACCCGAGTTCCTCAAGTGGCTCACCGATCCCGCCCAGGCCGGCGCCGGCGCACTCTACGACTTCGGCTGCTACGGCGTCGACCTCACCACCTGGCTCATGCACGGCGAACTGCCCCAAACCGTTACCGCCATCCTCAACCACGACAAGCGCGACATCTACCGCAACGTCGACGACGACGCCACCATCCTCCTGCAATACCCGCACGCCCAGGCCGTAATCATGGCGTCATGGAACTGGCCCTTCGCCCGCAAGGACATGGAAGTCTACGGCGCCACCGGCTACGCCATCACCGTCGAGTCCACCGGTCTCCGCGTGCGCTACGAACACGACCGCAGCGAGCACACGGAAAGCGCCCCATCCCTGCCTTCCGCCGAGCGCGACTCCCTCAGCTACCTCGCCGCCGTGCTCAGCGGAAAAATCAATCCCCGCAACGACCTCAGCTCCCTGGATCTCAACGTAAAAGTGATGCAGATTCTCGACGCGGCAAGGCAATCTGCAAAAACCGGGGAGAGCGTCCGCCTCAACAGCGGCGAGGAATAATGGGAAGACGCGCGAACCTATATCCCGAAGGATGGCGGCAACATTGACGCGCCGGGGCAGGATGTCCGTCGCGCTCCATACGTCCAGCACAACCGCCTGTCATGTTGAGCGCAAGCCGCCGCAGCGGCTGAAGTCGAAACATCCGCGGTTGCTCTTCGCCCAACTCCGCACTGGCGCCGGCGCCGCTCTAAATCATCGCTTCAAAGAATTACTTTGACTCCCCGCCATTCCCCGGCGATGATTCCAGAAACCAATTCTCAAGGGGATCTCTCATGATCTGCGCTCAATGTGCCTCCGAACTCGAACCGGGCGCTGCCATCTGCACGACATGCGGAGCACCGGAAGCGGCCGCCGCGGTATCTGCGACCGCGCCGCCCCTCAGCGTTCCCACGTTCTCGATGGGAAATGACCTCGAAGGCATCGGAGGCTGGCTTATTCTCGTCGCCTTAGGCCTCGTTATCTCGCCGTTCTATATCCTTGCGTCCAGCCTCTCCACGTTCCTGCCTCTGTTTGACAATCCTCAAGTCCAGGCCTGGCTGCAGACCCATCCCGGAATGCAGGCCTTGATGTTTTTCGAGATCGTTACCAACCTCATCTTCGTCATCTTCCTCATCGCTCTCAATTACCTCTTCTTCACCAAGAGGCGCTCATTCCCGAATTACTTCATCTTCTACCTGGGTCTGCATTTCATCGTATTGCTTTCCGACACCGCAATAGCTCACGCCATCCTGCCATCGGTTCCGCTGTCTTCCCGCGCCACTATGGGTCTCGCGCGATCGGTCATTGGCGTCGCTCTCTGGATTCCCTACTTCCTGGTATCGAAGCGCGTCAAAGCCACGTTCGTCCGCTGAACTTCACGCGCCGCCAAACATGAACTTTTCGTCACCTTGCACCCAGAGTGACCTGGCGCTCGCTACGATGAATCCAGGCCGCCGCACGCCTGGCGGGTTTCCTCGAAGCATCGCCTGGAGGTTCCCATCTTGCGCGCTCCATCCATCCTCCTCATTCCCGCAACCCTCTGCCTCCTCCTCTCCCTGCCCGGCCGCGCCCAATCCTCCTCCGTGACCGACGATCTTCCCTCGGCACCCGAACCGCAACAGCAACAGCCGCAAAATCCGCCGCCCGCCAAACCCGATCAGTCCCAGCAGCCCACCGCCCCCAACCTCGGCGACCTCGGCTTCCCAACCCAGCAGACCCAGGCCGATCCAAAGCTCCAGGCCCGCCTTGACCGCCGCACCCACATGCTCAAGGTCCATCAGAAGCTGGGCATCATCACGCTCGCCCCCATGGCCGCCACGCTGTTTACCGGACCCCTGGCCAAGGCCAAGGGCCGCAACGGCCAGACCATCAGCGAACCCAGCGACACCAACCTCGACATCCACGCGGCCCTCGGCGGCCTCACCGCCGCCATGTATTTCACCACCGCCTGGTACGCCATCGATGCCCCTCGCGTCCCCGGCGTTCCTCACCGCGGCCCCATCCGCTTTCATGAGGCGCTGGCGTGGATTCACGGGCCAGGCATGATCGCCACGCCGATTCTCGGGTACATGGCCTACAAGCAGGAGAATTCCGGCGAAAAGGTCCACGGCATCGCCTCCGCCCACGGCGCTGTTGCCGACATCACCATCGCTTCCTACGCCGCCGCCATCCTCGCCGTGAGCTGGCCCTTGAAATTCCACCGCCACTGAGCGTACCCCCAACCAAACGGGGCGTCAGCCCCCAAGGGAACTCCCAGATGATCCGCCGACTTTTTTTGGCCCTCCTGCTTGCCGCCGCACCCGTCGCCTTCGCCCAGACACAGTACGTGCTGGTCAACTCCACCCTCAGCTATCACATGTCGCACCCCATCCACGAGGTGGACGGCACCAGCACCCAGGCCCGCGGCAAAGGAGTCTGCCAGGACAGCAAATGCGACTTCCTCATTGCCGCACCCGTGAAAAGCTTCACCTCCGGCGACTCCAACCGCGACCTGCACATGGTGCAGACCGTGCGTGGCGCCGAGTTTCCCATGGTGGTCGTTCGCACCACCCTGCCTAATCCCATCCCCGCCGATGGCGCCATCTATGCCGACATCGAGGTCCAGTTCGCCGGCCAGACCGTGCACTATCCGCACCTCGCGTTGCAGAAATCCACCTCGGGCAACCGCATCCACATCGCCGGCAGCGTACCCGCCACCTGCACCGATTTCAAGATCCCTCCGCCCAGCTTTCTCACCGTGGCCATCAAGAACGAGATCCCGGTCAAGGTGGACATGACGTGGCAGCAGCAGTAGGGGAGAACGTTTTTGCGATTCTGGAGGCGAAATGGAACGCAGGACAGGGGGCCGGACGCCGAGAAAGAGGGAGTGGGGAGACAAAAAGGTCCTTCCCGCTATTACTCAATTGAGAACTCTGCCGTGCGCAGAGGTGTCCGTCTACCTGCAGAGTCCGTTGCCTGAATCTCGAATCGATATCCGCTCGGAGCCAGATTCAGTTTACTGAGTACTGGCTCTACGGCAATCGGAATTGTTGTATTGCCATGGTGTATCCATGAATCCGCATTTTCCACAGTCTGGAGCACGACCGCTCCTGTCTGCTCATTCCTGATTCGCATGGTGTAGTTCACATGCAGTGGTTGCTGCGGCATCAAAGGCGTTGGTTCGTAGAGTTCGAAGTACGCCATCAGAGAATCGCCTTTGCGGAAGGCAGTGTCGCCTGCCGGGGTGAATTGGTAGCTTCCGGCCACAAGCGGCACAAAGTCCTTCGCCACGGGTACGTCGCCCGATGCACGGACACGCTTGCAGACGGCAATCGAGCTGATCGCGAATTCCTTTCCGTTGTAGTCATCCACCGTCAACGGAACCTCTGCCAATCCGAAATCCTTGCCATGGCTGTAGGCAATCGCAAGCTTGTACTCTCCGGGCGCAAGTTCCATCTGGCCATCGTAGCGCGTCGATGTAACAGTCTCGGCCGCTTCCTTAAGAGGTTCGAGCATGCTGAATTTTTCAAACATGGCATCTTCCTGCACTTGCTCGCTGAGACGCCCCGCCACCTGGCCACTCTTTGTGTAGGCCATAATCAGCAGGGCCGATGCCAACGTCCCATCCTTCCAGCTTTTTGGCCCTACCTCTTTAAATGGAAGTTCAATATCGATATTGACTCGTGCCTTCCCCGGCGCTTCATAAAAGGCGGTGCTCTGCACCAACGGATGAATGCTTCCCTGTTTGCCGGAGCTGAGATAGCTTGCGAGCTTCTTGCCTTCCGTAGCCCCTTGCAGCGAGTCAGAAGTCGGCGAAAGGGGAATGCAGTATTCCTTGTTGTACACGAGCATTGACGCGTGGGGCGCCTTTATCGTTACAGAGTGGCAACTGCCTTGGGGGGAACCGGAAGGTGAATACGAAATCAAAAAAATGTGGCTTGATCTGGCGCTTTTGATGACCTCTGGCGCCTGATCCGACGTACTCCATATTCCTCTCGGCCCGAGTGCTTCTTCGGTGTGCGCGCCCAGATTATCGAGCCACACTTCAATATCCTGCGCGGTCGCTAAATGGAAGTTCTCGATCTGCTTCTGGTTCCCGTCCTCAATCAGCCGGAATTTATCCGCGGACAGAATTCCGAGACTAAACGGCGTGGCGTTTTTCTCCTCCAGAATGTGGGCTGGGATCCATTCCGCGTCCCACCCACAAACGTCACTAGAGTGTATATGGACCTCGCAAGTGACTTGGCCAGACCAGGCCACTGGCACCACGATCCGGCCCGATTCGATGCGAATGGTAAGCGGGTCCTGCTGCGCTGCGCAGACAGCGGCCCCGAAGAGAACAAGATAGCCGCACAGCATCCACGTCCGTCCTCGCAACTGGGGCATCATCGTCCTCGACCGTCCATAATTCCCCCTTCGACAACTTAGCGATGCCGTTTCGCGCCACCAATGTCCGCCAATTCGGCGAGCCTGTTACTCGTTCCAGAACTCTGCCGTGCGCAAGGGCGTTCCTCTACCGGCAGAATCGGCTGCCTGAATCTCGAATCGGTACTTGCCCGGAGCCAGATTCAGCTTACTCATCGCTAATTCGACGGAAACAGGAATCGTCGACTTGCCTGGCTGTATCCATGAGTCCGCATTCTGCACCGACTCCAATGCCACCGCTCCAGTCTGCTCATTCCTGATCCGCATGGTGTACTTCACGTGTAACGCGTCCTGCTTCGGCTGTAAAGGCGTCGGTTCGTAGAGTTCGAAGTATGCCATCAGCGAGTCGCCGTTGTGGAAGACAGTGTCGCCAGCCGGGGTAAACTCATTGTTCCCGGCCACCAGAGGTACAAAATCCTTCGCCACTGGTTTGTCGCCAGCTTTGCGGACCCGTTTGCAAAGAGCGATTGAGCTGATCGTGAACTGCTTCCCGTCATAGTCATCTACCGTCAGCGGAACCTCTGCAATTCCGAAATCCTTCCCATGGCTGTAAGCAATCTCAAGCCTGTACTCTCCAGGTGGAAGGCCCATCTGGCCGTCATAGCGGACAGATGTGCGAACTTCCTCCTCCTTCTCAAAAATCGGATCCTCGTAAGAGCTTTTGTCCCGGTAGCCGGGATTTCCCGTGTAACCTTGGCTCTGACGCGCGATCAGCTTTCCATCTATCCTGTTTGCCATGATCAGGAGGGCAAACGGCACCATTTCACCGTGCCACTCTTTGGGCTTTACCTCAGTGTAGGGAAACTCGATGTTGACTTCGGCTCGCGCTTTTCCCGGGGCATCATAAAAGAAATTGGCTTGTGCCGAAGGATGAACGCTTCCCCGCTTCCGGGCGGCTATATCTTCTTCGAGTTTCTGGTCTTCCGAAGTGCCTAGAAGCATATCAGAAACCGGGTGAACGACGTTGCAATACTCGCTGCGGTACACGAGTTTCGACTGGTGTGGCCCCGTAATCCGTATGCTGTGGCAGCTGCCCTGTGGCGAACTCGGAGGCACATACGCAATCTGAAAGTAGTGGGCGGCAGCCAGATGCACAGAAGTTTCGAAGAAACCCGCCGCTTGATCGGATGTATCCCATATCCCCCTTGGTACTATGGCCGATTCGAAATGTGATCCGAGGTTGTCGCTGGCAACGGCGCCGTAGACAGGCGTCTTCTCGACAGTTTCAATCTTCTGCTCTATACCGTCCTCAAACAGGCGAAGACTATCCGGAAACACGAACCCTAAATCATCCGGCATGGATCGCTCTCCCGACTCAAAAGCCTCGCGGGATACATGATCGTTGACTTCGCCGTCCCAGGAGCACTTGAACAAGTCTTTATTCTTTGATCGCTTGCACTCTATACCTCCGCCCCAGAATACGGGCACCAGAACCTGCCGCGCTTCGACGCGGATGGTCAGGGGATCCTGCTGCGCCGCGCAGAGACCGACTGCGCAGAGTACAAAACAGCCACAAAGGACAGTCGCAAGGCTGTACGGGCGGCGCACCGCCTCAAGCTCACGCTCGAAAACGCCGTACGCGGCACTGCTGCCTAACAATTGCCGGCGTTTATAGGAACTGAAGGTAAGAAAGTGGAACATGCTGCACTCTGGTAACGAAGAAGCCCCTGGGGCATGGCAGGAGAATTCTACATCTATGGTCGCAACTCCCCACCCTTCGCCAGAAAAAGCGAGGATGGGACAGCCAGGTTTGGAATCCTACGCGCGTCGAGCGCTCGGCATCCCACCCTTGCGACGGAAAGAAGTCGCAAAGGTGGGGCACGGAGATTTGGGTAAGGCCACTGCCGAACGGACTTATTTGGGTACAGCCGTTGCGGAACCGCCTTACGGAACAAACACCTTCAGCCGCACATGCCACCTGGTGCTCTGGCCCGGCTTCAGCGTCACCATCCCGGTATCCATCTTGCCCCACTCCTTGCCGAACGGGTCGGCGAAGTTGAACTGGTGCTCGATGGCCACAAACTTCTGCGTGGGCGGCGCATACATCTGGATGGTCTTGATCCCCGGCGAAATCCCCTCGATGGCTACCCCGTATTTGGCCGCCGGGTCAATGACCCGCACCGTCGCCGCGCCGTTCTTCCAGGCCAGGGTGCTCCAATTATCGTCGTAGAAATTCTTGTCCAGAGCCTTGCCGTCCGCCGCGCGAAGGTCGTATTGCGATCCCGCCACCGGGGTCAGCTTGCCCGTGGGAAACACGTTGTCGTAGTTATCCACCTGGGCCAGCTTCTCGCCGGGTATGTGCACCCGCACCTGCGTCCGGTCGCCTGAAGGCAGTGTGAAATACGGATGCCAGCCAATCGCTATCGGCTCCGCCTCGTGTCCCACGTTGTCCGCGGTCACGGTCACATCCACTGACTCGGGGTGCAGCGCGATGGTGAAGTGCAGGTCGGTCTTCGACAGCCAATGCCCGCCGAAATTCCCGGCGTGGATCACCGCCGTCACCTGCTCGCCGCCGGGAATCTTGGAGACCTTCACGTTCTCCGCCTTGGCCTTCAGAATCAGGCCGTGCATGGCGTGCCGCTCCGCTCCCGGATTTTTCCCAATGTTGTTGGCCGGCAGCGTCAGCGTGTGCCCCTGCCATTCGGTGGTCAGGGTCTGCCCATCCGCCGACAGCTTGCCGCGAATGCGATTGGGGTAGGGAACCAGGAACGCCGCGCCAAGCCGATAGCCAAGGTCGCCGTTTGCATTGTCCTGCTGGTCCAGCATGTTGGCCGCGGCCGGCTCATCCGGAGAAGCCAGCACGTTTATCTCGCCCTTGCCGGGAAAGTTTGCCGTCACCTGCAGCAGCTCCATGCCGCGGCCCGGCATCACCGTCACGCTGGTGAACTCCGGCTGGGTGGTGCTGATGGCCTTGCGGGTGAGCGTCACCAGTTTTTCGCCGCCAATCTCCTGGGCGGCCTGGGCGCGAGTAAGAGGCGCAATGGAAACCATGATAGGTAGAAGCGCAAACATGCAAAGAGGAAGCTTCATGTGGGTCCGTCCTGAAGATAGGATTCGAAGAGCGCATCCCGCCGCGCACGTTTTGCCGCGTGCTGAAAACGCCTTCCAAGGGCGCAGCCATTGTAACGCCCGAGCGCAACGCAGCGGCAGGCCGCTCAGAGCCCCTTGCGCGCGCGGAACTCTTTCACCACCTGCGCGGGATCGCGATGCCCGCTGTCTACGGCCTCGTTCATCGCCCGCATATCGTCAGCCGTGATGCGGCCGGCCAGCGCATCGAGCGCGTCCTGAATTTGCGGCCAGCGCCGCAGCGCCTCCTCCCGCATCAGCGGAACCGCCTGGTACGGAGGAAAATAATGCCGGTCGTCGGCCAGCACCGTGAGACCCAGCGCCGCAATCGGCCCGTCAGTGGAGTTGGCCGCGATCATGTCCACCTGGTGCGCCCGCAGCGCGCGATAGAGCAGGCCAAGATCCATGGTGCGCGGCGAGCCGTCGAAGCGCAGCCCGTACGCGGCGCTCAGCCCCGGCAGCCCATCGGGCCGCTGCTCAAACTCGTAGCCCACGCCGAGCTTCCACTGCGGCGTGTAGGGCGCGGCCTGGCTCAGCGTGGAAAGATGCAGCCGCCGCGCGTCGTCGCCGCGAATCACCATGGCAAACGTGTTCTCGAATCCCAGCGGCGGTCCCACGGTGACATGATCGCGCTGCCGATAGAGGCGCGTGACAGTAGCCAGCACCCGCTGAGGATCGCGGGCTGGATACGATGGGAGCGGTTGTTTCAAGATTGCCGTCAAAGCCGTGCCGGTGTATTCCACGTAGCCATCGATGCGTCCTGAGAGCAGGGCCTGGTTGCAGATATAGCTGCCCGCGAGATAGAAGCGGCGCTCGACTTTCAGGTTCGATTTGGCTTCGATTTCCTGCGCCAGGAGTTCGCCCAGGACTACTTGCTCGGTGAAGTTTTTGGCGCCGATGATCGGATGGTCCGGGTGGGGGGGAGCGCAGGAGGCGAGGGTGAGGAGGATGGTTAAGAGAAGAGTTCCGATCCGAGGTTCCCAAGCCCGCGGTATTCCCACTCGGGCCTCCCTCCCAGGTCCCCAAAAGCGAGGGACCTGGGGCACCCGCACTATCTTCGTCGCCCTCATGCGGGAACCTTGAACCGCCGCTCCAGCAGTCCCAGCGCGCCATCCGCAAGCAGCGCCAGCAGCGCCGCCGGCACCGCGCCCGCCATCACCAGGCGATTGTCCACTGACGCCACTCCGCGAAAAATCAGCTCGCCCAATCCGCCTGCGCCCACCGCCGCGGCAATGGTCGCAATGCCCACGCACGTCACCGTCGCGGTGCGCAGTCCGGCCAGGATGAAGGATGCGGCCAGCGGCAGTTCCACCTTGAACAATCGCTGGCGCCCGGTGAGTCCCAGCGCGCGCGCCACTTCAATCACCGCCGGATCGATGCCGCAAATGCCCGCATAGGTGTTGCGCAGGATGGGCAGCAGCGCATACGCGGTCAGCGCCGCAATGGCGATCCGCGCCGCGCGCTCGCCCAGCCACGGCAGGGGAAGCAGAAATCCGAACATGGCCAGCGAAGGAATGGTCTGCAGCACGTTGGAGATGCCGATTACCGGGCGCGCCCATCGCGGCGAGCGCGTCAGCCACACGCCCACCGGAACCGCGATCGCCGTCGCGAAGAGCATGGCCGCGCCGGTCAGCCACAGGTGCTCGACGGTGAGCGTGCCGATCTGGCCGCCGTATTGGTTCAGGAAGGCATTCATCGGCTACCCTCCTCGCCACCGGGATTGGGATTCGTGGTCTCCCACCGTTTTCGCACAGAACGCGAAAAAGATGGGGCACGGAGCGGATCGTCGCGCTCGCCCCGGTGAAATGCGCGGATATACTCGATCACCTGCGGCTCGCGCGAGGAAAGAAATGCTTCGCGGGGAAGATCGGCGATCAGCCGCCCCTCGCTGAGCAAAACGATGCGATCGCCCAAATAAAGAGCTTCGTCCAGATCGTGCGTGACCAACAGAACGGTCTTGTGCAATCGCCCCAGCAGGTCTCGCAGCATGTCCTGCATCTCGGCGCGGGTGAGCGGATCGAGCGCGCCGAACGGCTCGTCCATCAGCAGAATTGCGGGGTCGGCGGCCAATGCGCGCGCCAGTCCCACCCGCTGGCGTTGCCCGCCGGAAAGCTGGTGAGGATAACGCCGGCGGAACGTATCGGGATCGAGCCCCACCGCGGCCAGCAGTTCGCGGCTGCGGCGGGCGCGTTCCTGGCGCGGGCGGCCCTGCGCTTCCAGCACCAGGCCGGCATTGCGCTCGACCGTGAAGTGCGGAAAGAGACCGGTCTCCTGGATCACGTAGCCCATGCCGCGGCGCAGGGCGATGAGGTCCGCGCTATGCACCGGCTGCCCATGCACCAGGATTTCGCCGGAAGTGGGCTCGATCATGCGATTCACAGTTCGCAGCAGCGTGGTTTTGCCGGAGCCGCTGCGGCCCAGAATCGCGGTCACGGTCCCCTCCGCGCTTTCAAGGGACACGCCATCGAGGATCACGCGGCCCTGGGGGGCGCGGACCTCGAGGTTGCGGAATTCGATGGCGGGGATCGCGGGCGCCATGTGTGTAGACAGTGTAAGGGCGAATAGCCGCTCTCTCTTCAAGCACTTCCATTTGTCGCGCGGGGGTCGGCCTCGTAGAATCGGGGGAGAGCCCGGAGGCAGCCGCCCGCCGGGAGGGTCAGGGTGTCGATGAGCGAACAGCAAACTGGCAGTGCACCTCCCGCGCCGGCAGTGTCTCCTGCGTGGATCAGAATTGAACGGGCGCGGCATCCCCAGCGCCCCTATCCGGTGGACTTGATCGAGCAAATCTTTACCGATTTCAGCGAGATTCACGGGGATCGCGCCTTTGGCGACGACGAGGCGGTAGCCTGCGGCATGGCGCGTCTTGAGGGCGAAGAGGTGCTGGTCATCGGCAATCGCAAGGGCGGCAGCACCAGGGAGCGGGTGCGCCGCAACTTCGGCATGCCCAATCCGGAAGGCTATCGCAAGGCGCTGCGCTGCATGCGCATCGCGGAAAAATTCAGCCGGCCCGTGATCAGCTTTATCGATCTGCCCGGCGCCTACCCCGGGCTGGGCGCGGAAGAGCGCGGACAGGCGGAGGCGATTGCGCGCAATCTTCTGGAGATGAGCCGCCTGCGCGTGCCCACCATCAGCGTGATCACCGGGGAAGGCGGATCGGGCGGAGCCTTGGCTCTTGCGGTGAGCGACCGCGTACTGATCCTGGAAAACGCGCTCTACTTTGTCATCACCCCCGAGTCCTGCGCCGCGATTATGTGGCGCGACGCCAACCAGAAGCAGCTCGCCGCCGAGGCCATGCGCATCTCCGCACCGGAGGTGGCACGGCTGGGCTGCGTGGACGAAATCATCCAGGAGCCGTGCGAAGGCGCTCATACCGACCGCGAAGCGGCGGGCGGACTGCTTTCCCAGGTGTTGCACCGCCATCTGGCCGAACTCAAGGCCATGCCGCTGGATGAGATGATCGCCGCCCGCCAGGCGAAATTTCGCAACATCGGCCAGTTTTATACGGAAGGGTAGCCCTTGGCAGGGATGAACGCACCACGTATGCCCGAAAGCCGGCTGCGCGCCTACGGCCAGTTCCTGGTGGCGCTCTTCTACTACTTCCTTGCCCGGGCGCTGGCGCGTCGTGGCGCCATGGGACTGGCCGGCGAGCAATGGTCGCCCCTGATCGAGCAGATGATGCTGGTGTTCCTGCTGCTGCTGGGGTACGCGGGGCTGGGATTCGCCCTCAATCGCCAGGAGCACCCCATCGGCACTCAGGGCTTGCCGCGGCGCCCAGGCTGGACGCGGGAGGTGGGCCTCGGATTGGCGGTCGGCTGGGCGGCGGCTGCGATTTGCGTGCTGGTCCTGGCGGTGTTCGGCGGAATCGCCATCGGGCTTTCGTTCTCGCTTTCCGCGTGGGGATGGCTGCTGGTGAACGCGGGTTACTTCGCGCTGCTCTGCCTCGGCGAGGAGATTGCCTTTCGCGGATACCCGTTCCAGCGTTTCGTGCGGGCCACCGGCTCGGCCGGTGCGGTGCTGGCGTTTGCGCTGCTCTATGCGTTTCTGCAGAGCATGATTCCCGGTTCCACCCGCGCCAGCGCCGCGGTTTCGTTTGTGCTGGGGGTGGTGCTCTCCGCGGCTTACCTGCGCACCCGCGCGCTATGGGTGAGCTGGGGCATCAATTTCGGCTGGAAGGCCAGCCGCGCTCTCATCTTCGGCCTGGCCGTCAGCGGCGACAACAGCCATTCCAGCGTGGTGCTGGGCGACCCGACAGGATCGTTCTGGCTGACCGGCGGCGGCTTTGGGCTGGAGGACAGTTGGTTCACAATGCTGGTACTGCTGGCCGCGCTTCCGGTGGTCTACCGGCTCACGCGCGATCTCGATTTCCGCTACAACACGCCGGAGATTGTTGCCGCGGGGATTCCCGTTGACCTGGATGCCGCGGCGCGCCGTCAGCATGAGGCCGCCATGGGCCAGGCGGAGCCCGCGGCTCCGCCGCTGGTGCAGATTGTGCCGCAGTCCGCGCCTCCCGAGGCTCCCGCGCCGGAGAATCCTCAGCAGCCCCCGCCGAATGCAGGCAACGAATCGCTCTAGCCGAGACTCACACTGTGTACCAGGGGCGGGTCCGGCGGCGCTCTGCGAACCACTTGCCTGATCGCGGAAGAAGGCCGAGAGTCGCAGGCGCTCTCCCCATTTCGAACCCCCGATCCGGCGCCGCGGACGAACTTCGGCCTAACTGCCGGGATATCCGGGAAGTCGAAAATATGGAATCCGCCTGGTGGGGATTGCAAGCCGGATGGAAGCGAATTTGACCTTTCCACTTGCTTCGGTCCCGGCGGTGGGCCATTCTTGATACAGCATGGGAGGAACCCCATGAAGAGTTGGTTATCGTATTTCACCCCGCAGGCTAGTCTTAGAATCCGTACCCGCGGGTGCGCCTGCGCCGTCTCCGGGATGCTTTTGGCGGCGCCCGCCCTTGCCCAGGTCATCACCATTGATACCCACGGCAATGCCACCTCGACGAGCTCGGGCGCCACCGTCGATCGCCGCTTCGCGCAGATTCAGCCCACCCATGTGCCGTTGACCAACTCCGTGCTCGATACCAGGACCCGCCTGGAACTGATCCGGTTGCTGCAGGCCGAGCAGGGCTTTGCCATGCGTCCATTCCCCAAGGGCCACAAGGGATTGGTCCTGGAGGCCAACGGAAAGCTGCAGCCCGCCGGAGAAGCCTATCTGAACATGGTCACGGAGCAGGGACTGTCCGCCAAACCGGGCGATCGCGTGGTGATTACCGATCTCAAGTTCGACCACAACAAGATCATTCTTATGCTCAATGGCGGCCCTGACGCCAAGCATCGCTTCCTTCGCCACATATCGATTGGCACTGGTGGCGGTTACGACAACCCGGTGGTGCCGGACGATGGCCAGGCGCCGATGGGCGCGCGGCTCACGCTCACGTTCAAAGACAACGTTCCCTCGCTTACTGACAAGGATGTGAAGGCGCTGCTGTCTCCGCTGATCTCCTTCGACTTGAAGACGCCCATCCAGGCATTTACCGACACTCTGCCGCCCAAGCTCAAGGAAGCCATTCTGAACCATCACGTGATGGTGGGCATGACCACCGACATGGTGATGTTTGCCATGGGCCAGCCGGACCAGAAGATACGCGAGATGGACGGCCAGATGCCGATCGAGATCTGGATGTATGGCAAGCCGCCGGAGACGGTGCAGTTCGTGCGCATCAACGGCAATCGCGTGATTCGCCTGGAGATTGCCTCGGTGGGCACGCCTCCGCAGGTCTTCGACAAGGATGAAGTGGAAGGGATGATGCGCACCGGCGGCGCTCCGCTGGCTCCCGGCGAGGGCCCCCGGACCGTGGCCACGGGTGACGTGGTGCGCGATCCCAATACCCAGTCCGCGTCGGCGCCGCCCACCCTGCGGAAGACCGGCGAGGCGCTGCCCCAGGACGACCCCCATGCCAGGGCTGCGGGCACCATGAGGCCGGTGGAGTTCCCCAAGCAGAAGCCGGACGATTATCCGGATGCTTCGAACCTGCCGCGCACGCCGGAGCAGGCGGACAGCCAGGATGCGCAGCCATCTTCGGATAAGTCGAAGAACCCCGATGCCAAACCTGCTGACGACAAGCCGAAAGCGCCGCCGGCGACGCCCCCGGCGCAGTCTCCGTCGGGCAACTGAATCGGGGGATTCGAGGTGGGGAAGAGGGCATGACTGCTCGGAGGCTTGGTTTGTAACAGTCCGCCACCGCCGTTTTTCCGACCCGCGATGGATGAAACGGGCGTTCTTGACCGATCCTTTGTTTTGTTTAACTTGCATTTTTGTTTCTTATTAGGGCACGGCTTCAGTCGTGCCACAAACGCGAGATAACAACGATCTGGGCTTTACAGCCTGCGGAAAAACTCGCCTCACCGCCCTGTTTTGAAGGGGCACGACTTTAGTCGTGCCGTTAACTGCCCAAAATTGAATCCGGCTTTAGCCGCTGAGGGACGGTTTCCAAACCTTTGCGACTCGCTGGGCGAGTTTTTCCGCAACCTCTTTAGCCCCTGCGGTGTTGATGCCTCGCAATCGCGTCTGATTTCGACGTTTTCCGCAGCCTCTTTAGCCCGTGCAGGAATCACAATCGACTCGTTCCCCGCCCAGGCGTGGCGCACTCTCCGGATTGGCGACGATGCGCCAAGACCTCAAAATGCTCCAGCACTCGGCTCGGAAACGCGCTCAGCCTGTCGGCGTCATCCGAGGATTATGCATAGGCAGATCGCCGGATACTGGCCGACTTAACGGTACCAATCACCTCTTCGATCAGTGACTCGGCGATGATGCGTAAATCTAGGCGATATTGTCGCTTAGTTGTCTGCTCGACTAGATCACGAATCGAGGAACGAGCCGCGGATCTTTCGCTCCCATTCCGATTCGGATAAGCTCGATCTGCTCGCGGAAAAATGCTTCCAATACTCGTAGGTTCTCCGTCGGTGTTCCGGCCGTGAACTCCTCGAAGTCATGGATCAGGTGCATCTGATCGTGATAGCCGAACTCGTGCGCGACGTCGGTCCACGACTTTGCAGCCGACCGCGCTTTGCTATCGATAGTCGCCTGAAATCGAACGACTCTTGCATACAGTTTGGGCCGCATCCCGAATCGTGTACCAAACTCACGCTCGAATTGACGTTGACCGATTCCTGCACTCGCGGCAAGGTCCGGGATCCGGACTCGACCCTTATTCGCGTCGATGAAATGCACCACAGTCGCAAGGCGGTCCGCACGTGAGGTGGCGGGAATGCGGCGCGCCAGCAAATCGTCTGCGGCCCTCACGCGCGACTGGAACGACTGGCACTCGCCGAGACGCTCCTCAAGTTCCCTGATCGGCCTTCCCAGCACTGAATGTGCATCGTAAACATGGCCTGTCAACTCGTTCAAGGCTATCGGGAATAAAGCGTCAAGGCCAGTGGGTTGAAACATGATCACGAATGATTGAAATGTTCCCTGCAAACGGAGTTGCGCGTGAGGTCGAGTCTGCATTCCCACCACAACCGCTCCCGGAGTAGTTTCTTCCACGGACGACCCGGCATAAAGGACCTTAAAGCGGTCTCCGAAGATGAACTCAAGCATTGGTGCGGCACGGGCTGGCACCGGATGAACAAACAACGGGTCGCGCACACTTAATTCGCGTTGCGTGTAGAACTGCACGTAACGCTGCAGGCACTGCGCTGGCTTCTGGAAGCTGACGGGGAACATCGCAATCCCCTGGAGAGTAACACAGGTCGGGCGGGATCCGTTATAGCTTTTGGGCCACGGATAGGTTTGCAAACTAGAAATCGACGATGTGGGGCGTAGTGCCCACTCGATACCTTGATGTCGAATTTTTACTATCGGTGCATCTACAGGCTGAAGTAGTCTGCCACCCAAACGACCTGCACGCCTTTCGCAATCGAGGGCGAACCACGAGGTATTCAATGGCTACAGCGCCATCCACGTTGGGGACTTCATTCTCTGTCAAGTCTGGAGGCTCCTGGTTTTATGCCGGCACTGCTGTCTTCGCCATAATATTCAGCCTTTCCGCATTCGGCCCGTCCGTAGTCCACCCCGTCGAGCGTCGAGGCCCACTTAGTGCCATGTTGGCTGTGCACGGAATAGTCTTCTTCGCATGGCTCCTCATTTTCCTCACGCAATCGATCCTGGTGAGGACAAAAAAGCTGGCCATTCATCGCCGCTGCGGAATGTTATCGGCAATTCTGGCCGCGGCCATGGTTGTGCTTGGCTACCAAACCACCATCGCGATGGCACGGCGCGGTTTTGACCTGAGCGGAGATCTCGAAATCCGATCCGATCCGCTCGCCGGAATTGCATTTCCGCTGCTCGACATCGCGATGTTCGCAGTTCTGTTTGTTGCCGCCTATCTCTATCGGCATCGTTCTGCAATTCACAAGCGGCTCATGTTACTCGCCGTCTTCGGCGGGCTGATGCCCGCGCCCATCGCTCACCTGACAGGGCATTATGCGTTCTTTCACGATAAGCCACTTCTGACTCCGCTGATCGTTGGAGCTTTCCTCGCGGTGAGCGCTACCTACGACCGAATCGCACTGCACCGTATCCACCCGGTCTCCCTTTGGGTCGCGCTCGCCATTTTCGTCCTGGATAATCTGTGCTTTGCTCTGGTCATGCCGAGCGCCGCGTGGCATGCCTTTGCGTCCAGACTTGTGCGGTGATTTCGGGCAGAACTGAACGGTGTACTGCCTCGAAGTCTCTGACTCAACTTCGTTTTCAATCGACGCTAACAGGCCAAACCACTCATCGAGGATGGTTTCTGCTAAGAATGCAGGATCGGTATCCGCAAACGCCCATGTCACCGGGAATGCTGCTGGCAATACGCCAAATCGCCGAGGCGTGGATCGAGCGCCGCGAGGCCAAGCCAGAAGCCTCCGGGTAAGTGGCCGACCATCCGGAAACAGCCTCACCGCCAGCCCGCGCTCTCAAATTCAGGTAAAATAATGGGAGCGAGTCCCGCTCCCTCCATTCTCCTTGCGAGCCGAGAAGAGCATTCCGACCGCGCCGTTGAAGCCGCGGGCAATCCGTTGCGCGCGTGAGCAGAGACACCCCCGAAAAGGAGATTCACCCTACACATGGCCAAGATTGCAAAAACCGGCGACCGCATGAAGGTAATGGACACGACGAAGTCGACTGACTGTCCCAAATGCAGCAAGCCCACGCGCATCGTCAAGCGCGTTAAGGACCGCGAGCGCGGCATTCCCGGCGGAGTTTACATCTCCTGCTCCGGCTGCGACTTCTACGAAAGGCTTTAGTGCGAGCGCTCGCCATCCCACCCAAGCGACAAAAACAAAGACGTCGCTTGGATGGGGCACCCAGTTTCATTCTTGTGGATGGGCAAAAAGCCCGTAAACCACTTTGACGTTCAGGCTTCAGTGACACAAAAGAGCCCGGCTCATGGCCGGGCTTTTTGCTGCGCTGATTCTCCCATTGGCCGCATCCCGAGCCGCCAAGCCTTAATTGACGTTGGGGCTGGTCCCTCGCGACGCAATCAGCCACTCGTAAAAGCAGTCTTCAAATTTGTCAGCCAGAAGGGGCTTCACCGGGCCGGTGGAGAGTTCGTCGATGACCCGCACGTCTTCCCGCAGGATGCTGAGCACCATGTTCATCTGGTCAGAAAACGCCATCACCCGCGTCAGCGAGTTAAACATGGCGCGCGAGGCTTCGTCGCGAATCGGCAGGCTGCCGTGCATCTGCGCCGCTTCGTGGGTGAACTCGGTGAACAGCTCGTAGAAGGCCTGGAACTTCTCCGTCAGGGTGGATGTTATTTCGTGGGTATCGGTCATCAGTTGGCTCAGTTCGGGGAATGAGATGAGGAGAGCATAAGCCGAATCGCAGTGGGTTGGTGTGATTTGCGTCACTCTGGATTCGATCGGTCTGCGGCGGGGCAAGTGAGCTTCGGGAAAAAGGTCCGCCGCTGAGTCAGAGCGCCTGCGACATCTCTTCCAGGATGGCTTCGGCGGCCTTCGCCGGATCGTCGGCCAGGGTGATGGGGCGGCCAACCACCAGGTAGCTGGCACCGTTGCGCAGCGCGTCCCCGGGAGTGGCCACGCGCTTCTGGTCGCCCGCGGCGCCGCCGGCGGGGCGAATGCCGGGAATCACCAGCGTGGCTTCCGGTCCGGTGAGGGCGCGCAGGGTGGCAACTTCCTGTGGCGAGCAGACAAAACCCCGGATGCCGGCGGCCAGGCCCATGCGCGCCAGAAAATCCACCTGCGCGGCAGGCGGGCTGTCGATTCCGATGGCGTTTAGCTGGCCCGCGTCCATGCTGGTAAGCACCGTGACCGCCAGCAGTTGCGGAGCGTTGGCGACCCCCGACAAAGCCTCCTGCGCCGCCGCCAGCATGGCTGGTCCGCCGCCGGCGTGCACCGTGAGCATGCGCGCGCCCAGCGAGGCCGCCGAGCGCACCGCCCCCGCCACCGTATTGGGGATATCGTGCAGCTTGAGGTCGAGGAACACCGAGTATCCGCGGCGAAGAAGCGGCTCGATCACCGCCGGCCCGGCGGATACAAAAAGCTCCAGCCCCACTTTGAACCAGGCGCAGGTATCGTCCAGCCGGTCGACAAGAAGGGAAGCGGCCCGGGCATCGGGTACGTCCAGCGCCACAATCAGGCGCTCGCGCGGGTCGGCGCCTGGGCGGTTCGCCGCCTTGGCTGCGGAAGGATTGCGTGGCTCAACGGGCATACCTTCATCGTAGGGCAGGCGGGGGATCGTGCGCATCAGAAAACCAGCGCCTGAGCCAAGTGCGAGAGACACTGACCGCAATGTGTATGTGGCGGCCTCACGGCTTGAGGGTGAGGAAGGCTACGCCGTAGCCGTTGAACCGGATGCTATATCTGTCGCCCCACCAAAGGGCAACGCTCTTTGGCCCGGCGTTTACGTCAGTGGAGGCATCGATCGTCAGCAGGTTCCACGATTTGAAGTTGACCGAGTCGGTCAACTCCACGACGACGGTGCGCGGATCGCCGGTGCCGTTGTTGTCGCCGGCGGCATGCACGGCGCGGTTGACGATCATCACGACTACCGTGCCGTCGGCGGATTTTGTCGCCAGCGTCTCGATGGTGGAGTCGTCAGTGGAGTTCACTGCGAGGATGTCTTGCCCCGTCGAGGACGCCGTGGAAGGAAACATCGTGGCCAGCGACTGGTCGACCCAGTAGCTCAGGTATTTGTTACTGGAGGCATCAACTTCGCCGTATTGCTTGTCGCTTGAGTAAGCCCAGTGATAGAGGGCGCGGTTGCCGGCTTTGCCCAGTTGCGAGAACACGTAAGGACGCCAGGCGGCGAAGTAGGCGCTGGTGCCGCGCTGGTCGGTGACGAAGGCCTGGCCGGGATTGCACGTGCTGTGGCCGGTGCCGTCGTCGTAGTCGGCGTTGACGTTGTTCTCTGTGACCCAGACTTGGGTGGCAGCGAGGTCGGGACGGTCGTCGGCGAGGGCCTTGTAGAAGTAGCGGACGTTATCGGCAAAGAGCGGTACCTGGGAGAAAACCTGCGCGTCGGTGTCGCGCTGGTTGCAGCTGCCGTAAAAGTGGGTGGAGAGCACATCGACCTGAGTGTTGACGCCGTTGGCGCTGGATGTGCCAAGAAACGTAGGAAGAGCGAGCATGGGATCGCCGGCACCCCCGGTGCCCAGGCCCCAGTCAGAGTATTCGAGCGCGGAGATTTTGATGGTGGGATCGACGGCGAGCATGGCGGGCACGGTGGTGTTGTAGAGGGTGAGGTATTCCGAGGCGCTGAGTCCGTTGCCGTTGTACTCGTTGAAGATGCCCCACCAGGTGATGGGATAGCTGGTGGGTGACTGGAAGTGCGTGCCGCCCCAGTCGAAGCCGCCCTTGTTGTAATAGCGGACGAGGTTGGCGGCGTAGGCGGCGAAGTCGTTGGCGTGCGCGGAGACGATGAGGCGGCCGTTGGCGTCGCACATCCATACCGGGGCGGTGCCGATCTGAAATTCGGGGCTGTGGTCGCCGGAGGCGAGGACTGGCTGGAGCGTGGTGTCGAGTGTGGAGAAATCCCAATCGGCGGCGGTCCCGGTGTTGGACGCCATGGGCATTCCACCGGCGATGACCTGAAGGCGATTGTGCTGGGCGCCGAGGTCGGTGAGTTCTTTCTCGCGTGCCGCGGCGGTGTCGCCGCTGCCGAAGATGTCGCCTGTCCATTGGGCGATCTGGAAGGAGGTGGACATGAACTGGCCGAGCTTGCCGTTGATGCCGAGCGTGGTGTCGACGTCGGAAGAGACGACGGCCACTACATCGTTGACGACGGTGAGCGTCTGGGAGGCGGTCTGGGTGCCGGAGGTGGCGGTCACCGTGGTTTTGTAGGTTCCGGCAGGGACATTTGAGCCGCCTGAAATGGTGATCGCCGGAACGGTGGCGTTATATTGCACGGTGATACCCGCGGGAAGTCCCGTGACAGCGACGGAGACCGCACCGGGCGCATTGGTAATCGTAAGGGGAATGAGGTTGTAGACGTTGCCGTCCTGCTGCAGATCGATGCTGGAGGCGGCAAGCGCCAGGGTCATGACCGGCGGAGGTGGCGGAGGTGGAGTGGAGCTGCCGCCGCCGCACGCGGCGATTGCGACCGATGAAGCCAGCAGCGCAATCCAAAGCCCGCGCGGAGATTGAAACATAAGGGAACCCCCGGATCGATGGCGTTTCCGAATGAAGACGATTAGAGCACGTGCGCGGGGCGGAGGATGTGACAGTTGTGACACTTGTTCAAGTGCCAGGTATTTCGCGCGGATGTTTTCCGCGATAGTGCCCCCGGTCGTTCGCACTCCCGCCGCCGGTCCCATATCCTTGCTACAGACGCCTTCCCCACAGGAACCGGGTGGGGAAGGGTTGCTGAGGAAAGGGATTGGCCTTGAGAAATTGTGCGGTGCTGAGTGCCGCGCTGCGTTTGGTGCTGGCGATGTTCGTCGCGCTGGGGGTGTGCTGGGCAGCGGCAGCCGAGGTCCACACCAACCCCCTGAACCGCGATCCGCTGGTAAAGGATGCTTTTCAGCACTTCTACGATCTCGATTATCCCGGCGCCATCGAACGCTTCCAGCGGTTTCAACAGGCACATCCCGGCGATCCTCAGGCCACTGCTCTGCTGCTGGAAGCCGTGCTGTTTCAGGAGCTTTACCGGCAGGATCTGCTGGACACCACGTTTTACGCCAATGACGGCTTTCTCACCGGGCATCACGCTACCCAGGAGGATCCCCAGGTACGCGACCGGATCTTTGCCCTGGCAGATGAAGCGATACGTGAAGCTGACTTGCGCATATCGAAGAATCCAAACGACATCGATGCTCTTTATGCGCGGGGGTGGGTGCGCGCCCTGAAATGCACTTACCTAGCCATGGTGGAGCGCGGCTTTGGCAGCGGCTTTCGGCTGGCGACCAAGGCCCGGGACGACGAGCGCCGGGTGCTTCAGCTTGATCCCGATTACGTCGACGCCAAGCTGGTGGAGGGGGTGTATGAATACGTGGTGGGAGCGCTTCCTCTACCCTTCAAGTTTTTCATTGGGTTTGCCGGTATAAGTGGTTCAAAGAAAACGGGAATGGCCATGCTGGAAGATGCCGCAAACAGGGGCCCGGCCAGCTCCGTCGAGGCGCGCACCGTGATTGCCCTGTTCCTGCGCCGCGAGGCCAAATACGACCAGGCGATTCAGGTGGTCCGGACGCTCGAACAGCAGTATCCGCGGGACTACCTGTTTGCCCTGGAAGAGGCTAACCTGCGCAAGGATGCGGGCGAGGGAATGGCGGCGGTGGATGCGTATCGCGCAATCTTGGCACACGCCGGCCATCCCGGGTTCTATGCGTCGGCGCAGTTGGAACTGGCCTGGTTCGGCTTAGGAGACGCGCTGCGCGGGCAGCGGCACTTTAGCGAGGCGGCGCAAGCCTATGAGCATGCCGCCAACACCGCCCATGTGGGGCCGGAGCTGAAGATTCGCTCGCTGCTGGCGGCAGGCGAGTGCCGCGACCTGAATGGCGAGCGGCCGTTGGCCCGTCGCGACTACCAGGGGGCGATCGATGCGGGGCCGGGAACGTCGAGGGCGGATACGGCCCGCAAGTATTTGAAGACGGGGTTTAAGGGAGAGTGAAAAGCAGCTTTTAGCTTTTAGCCATTAGGCGTTAGCCGCGAGTGCGAGCGAGGCAAGCTGAGGGGGAGACCCAGGATTCCGCGGGGGCTAATAGCTAATAGCTAAAAGCTAAAGGCTAAAAGCTAAAGGCTAAAAGCTAAGGGCTGACATCCGGCCGCCCGCAGCGTCACAATGGAACCGGCATCGTCCCCGCTCCGTATGAAATGTTGAGAGTGCAGGAGGTTCGATCAAATGGCTGTCTTTTGTCATCGTTGTGGAACGGGGTTGCCGTCCACCGCGCGTTTCTGTTCCAACTGCGGCGCGACGGTGCTGGTGGCGCCGCCGGGACCGGGCCGTCCGCTGATGCGCCCGCTGGTGGGCCGCAACATCGCCGGTGTCTGCCTCGCCCTGGCGCGGTCGAACGGATGGGACGTGGGGGTGGTGCGCATCCTGACGGTGCTCGGCTTCTGCTTCTCCGGCGGGCTGGTGGGGGTGGCGTATTTGGCCGGATGGATCGGCATTCCGGAAGAGCCCATGCCCATGCCGGGAGTTTCTCCTCCCAACCTATGAGCGCATACACTTCCGCGGAGACAACGCTGAACTACGTGGACCAGGGATCGGGGATGGCGGTGGTGTTTCTGCATCCCACGCCGCTGGACCATGACTACTGGCGGCCGCTGCTTGCCGGCTTGCCTGGTGTGCGCGCGATTGTGCCGGATTTTCGTGGGCATGGCGCATCGGAGCTGGGAACGAAGCTTCCTGTGGGCGGATTCGCGCGAGTGCCGGACGCCCCGGTGCTCACCATGGCGCAGCTTGCCGCGGACGTGCTGGCGCTGCTGGATTTCCTGTCAATTGAGACCGCGGCTTTCGCGGGCTGCTCCGTCGGCGGCTATGTGCTGCTGGAGCTGTGGCGCCAGGCGCCGCAACGGATGCGCGGGCTGGCGTTTGTCTGCTCCAAGCCGCAAGCGGATGGTGAAGCCGCGCTGGCCAAGCGCGCGGAGAACATCGCCCGCGTGCGCTCGCAAGGCGCGAGCGCTTTTTTCGACACCATGGCCAATACGCTGCTCGGCGCCACGGCGCGTCGGGAGCGCCCGCAACTGATCGCCGAGGTGCGGGCGCGCATGACGCTGACGGCCGAAGCGGTGGTAGCGGTGCAGGCAGGGCTGGCCACGCGTCCGGATTCGCTGCCCACGGTGAAGACCATCGATGTGCCGGTGCTGTCGATCGCAGGCGGCGAGGACGGCAGCGTCTCGCCTGCGAAGATGGAGGCGTTCGCGCACGCTCCGGGCGGCTGCGAATCCCATGTGCTGGCGGATGCGGGTCACCTGGCCGCGTATGAGCAGCCGCAGAAGGTGGCGGGAATATTCGGGGATTGGCTGCGCAGGGTGTGAGATGCTCTGGTCTTCTCGGGGCTTCCCTCCCAGGTCCCCAAGTGCGAGGGACTTGGGGCACCCGGCAACCTATATGGCGGCGATAACCCTGCCTTACACGACGAATCCCGGCTCTTCGAGTTCCTACTCCACGAGCGCCGAAGGGGTCTCCGACACATCTCCCTATTTCGATTGCGATGGGTCCACCATTTACGCTACCGCGACATCTCCGACCGTAGCGAACGGTCCGGTAGTCCCCGAGCAACAAGGCCCTGGGACCGTGACGTTCAAGTGGACCATTACGCCATTTGCTTGGCCCGATCCAGGTAGCCTCACATATTGCGACTGCAGCGGCGACTGCTCGGGAACTTGCGATTCAAACGGCGTCGACAATTCGTCTACGGTCATCCCCACCGCGCAACCACTCCAAGTCTACACACAGACGGCAAGTTGCAGTTCTAACTGAAACGGGAGGAGAATAGCTATGATGGTGCGACTTCTCATAGTGGCCGGAGTGCTTGAGCTAACCGTGTGCTTAGGCGCGCAAGTGCGCGGGGTCACGGAGACCGGTGCGACTGACGCTGCGGCGGAAACCCGCATGGCGAACGCGAAGCGGAATGTAATTAAGAACGTCAGTGGGAAGGCGATAGAAGCGATTCATGTCACCTTTCTATGTACAACCGCAGATGGCCGGGTTCAAAGCGACGATAACGGCGGCGTGGACAAGGTTTTTCAATACGACACCGATCATTTCATCCCGTCGGGGGGAACCTATGTGGCGAAAGTGATAGAAGTGGGAGACTGCACGGCGAGGACAGACGCGGTGGTGTACGCCGACGGTCAAGTGGAAGGGGATGCGGACAAAATTGACCTCATCTTTCAGCGCCGGAGCGGTGCGTACAAAGCGCTCTCCGTTGTCATCCCGTTACTTGAGGATATTGCATCGGGACAATCGAAGGCCAGCGAAGTCATAGCGACGCTTCAAGGGAATATCCAGGCGCTCTCCAATGATCGAAGCCTGTCCGGAGAGGAGACCACTGGAGAAGGCGCGGTGTTTGGCCAGACCATCAACGTGCTTAAGTTCCGCGGATGGCTTAGAACTCCCTCCGACGATACGCCGAACCGCCAGCCGCGAATCGAAGATCTTATGCAGACGAAGGGGATATCGTTGGAACAGGCGCAAGCGCTTGTGACTGCAAACAAGTACCGCGAATGGCAGTCGGCGCTGAAGGACAATTTGGCTCCGCGTGGCCAATACTAAGAGTGGCGCTTTCAGCGAAACTGGGGAAACTGGAAACTGGGGAAACCGGGGACGGAAACTGGGGACAGACGGGAAACTGGGGGCAGGAAACTGGGGACGGAAACTGGGGAAACTGGAAACTGGGGGGAAACTGGGGACAGACGGGATGTTCCCCCCAAACCTCAGGCGAGGTGCCACCTCCCGGTGGTAAGTTGGAAATTCCGATTACCGGTTCCCGCTGAGGCCGAAGCGCTCCGTTCAGGATGACACGGTTGTTGAACAGCGGATTCCGTCCCGGGTCTCAGAATCGAGACCCGGGGCACCCCTTCTTCCCCATTCCGGCAGCTACCACCCCAGCACGTAAGCAAAAATCAGCGGTGCGACAATCGACGCATCCGACTCAATGATGAACTTCGGCGTCTTCTCCCCCAGCTTGCCCCAGGTGATTTTCTCGTTGGGCACGGCGCCGGAATAAGAACCGTAGCTGGTGGTCGAGTCGGAGATCTGGCAGAAGTAGGCCCAGAGCGGGACATTGCTGCGCTGCAGGTCCTGATGCAGCATGGGGACGACGCAGATGGGGAAATCGCCGGCGATGCCGCCGCCGATCTGGAAAAAACCCAGCGGCGTTTTGGCGGTGGTGTTGGTGTACCACTCGGCCAGTTCCATCATGTACTCGATGCCGGTGCGCACG
>DASZLF010000075.1:0-8844 GCA_035552555.1 Occallatibacter sp. | reverse complement strand
GCCCCACACCCCCATCCCCGCTCTACTACTAATAAAGAACCGGCACACGCAGAAGAACGAAGGACGATCCACCCTTGCGGAGTCACTATAAGCCGGTCTGGAGACGGGCGGTACGGTTGGAGACCTTACCACCGTTCATTGTGCACTGATCACTGACCACTGACCACTGTCCATTGTTCACTTCGAGAACAGCGGGAAGTGGAACGGCAATTCGGATTCGGATTTCTTCTTGGTTTTTGCGTTGGGGTTGTCCTGGCGCAGCACGGTGCGCTGGGAGTTGACGCAGACCCAATTGTTGCGCTGGCGCTCGAAGACGTGGGTGAAAATGCCGCGTTCGTCCACCTCGTTCGATCCCACCTTGTGGTGCAGCGTGTAAGTGCCATTGGCCACGGCGATATCTCCCAGCATGCGCATTGCAACCACGCGCTGCTCCAGGCGCACGGTCTTGTCCGGCTCGCTGATGACGCCGGCGAGCTGCTGATTGCGGGTGGTGATGTCGCCCGTGGCGGAGATGCCGACGAACAGTGGCGAGAGCACCAGTTCCAACGAGTACTGGTCGCGCGCATTCACCGCATCGTCCCACTTGTCTTCGATTTTCTGGAACTGCTGCACCTCGGGGCTGGCGGCGGAGGTGGCGCCGGGCGCGGCGGCAATTCCAGTTGCCGGAGTGGCTCCGTTCGCGGGGGGATTTTCAGCCGAGGGACTGGCGGGCGCTGGTGGGGCTTGAGCAAAAACAGCGCAGCAGAAGACCAGAATTGCAGAAAAACAAACCAATCTACGAGTCATCGGGCGGAGACTCCCTATTTCTGATGATAGCTCTTGGACGCGGGCTTTCAGCTTTCAGCTCTCAGCTTGGAACAGGGAACTGTGAGCTGATAGCTGTGAGCTGATAGCTGCCTTTCAGCTACTGCAGGCTCTCCAGAGGCTCGGGCTGATGGATGGTGACCAGCGAGTCTTCGATGGAGATCCACCCGTCTTTGCGGAACTGGCCCAGGGTGCGGGTTACGGTCTCGCGGGTGGTGCAGGTCATGGAGGCCATTTCCTCGTGCGTGAGCAGCAAAGGGAAGCGGAACTCGCCCGTGGGCATGTGTTCGCCGATCTGGTGCCCAAGATCGAGGAGAAGACGGCCGAGGCGCCCGGCGACGGTTTCGGCCAGCGCAATGCGGCAGGCGTCCTGCAGGGCGAAGCGGTATTCCTGACAGATACACTGGACGGCGCGCATCTGGGCTTCCTTGTGCGCATGCAGGAAGCTCTGGAAGCGATCGCGCTCCACGGGGCGCAACTGGGCCGCGGTGAGCGACTCGGAGGAGACCTCGTAGACACCGTGGGAGAGCACCGCGTAAAGGCCGAGAATGGAGCCGGGCCCGGCCACGCGCACGATCATCTGGCGATCCTGGGCGCGTCCCGCGGTCAGTTTCATATAGCCGCCGCATATCAGATAGAGGCAGCGCGCGTCGTCGCCCTGAGTGAACAGCGGCGCCTGCGCGGGCAATGTGATGGTGCTGGTGGCGAGCTCGAGGTCGGCGAGCACCGCGCTTCCCAGCGAGCAGAACCAGCCCGGTCGGCGGTTGGAGCAGGCGGCGCAGCCTACGGGCGATTGCCGTGTATTCAACCGTTGCCGGGTATGTGCTACTACGAATTGCCCTGCATCCGCCATAGTTCGTTCCCGCCGGCGCAGCGCCTGGACCATTACCCTCCGTGACCGCAAGGGCATTCGCGAATTCCATGCGCCTGAATCCCGGAGTAGATTTTCGCTTGCCATTATCATGAACCGCGCTTCGCCTCACAGAATGTGATGAGGCTCACGCTTATTCAGTTCATCGCTCACAATGCGCCTCTTTTTGGCCAATTCCGGTCCACAATGGTGCGGCAGATGCAACCCCCTCGCGATCGCGCAATGTGATCGGGATGCACTTTGACAAATCGATTGTGCTCATCTTCTGTGATAAACATCACGGCCCGAAAGATGCGGATGCACGTACTCTCATCGCATGAAGTGATACTCCGCACAGTAGCCACTTCATTGGGAAGCAAAGTTCGGCCAAGCGTTTCACCCCATCGGGTCCGGCGCAAAGGCTCATGAGGGTGCGAAAGATTCAGCAGGGCAGAAACAGGCAAGGCGGATTTCATGCAAAGAGGTAAGCCAGTGACAAAGATGCTGAGTGGTGCGGTTCCGAAGAGGACCCCGGGGCTGCGAGTTTGTTGGATGTTCATTTTAGGAGTTATTTTTTTAAGTTCCTTCGGGTTGGCTGCTGCGAAACCGAAACCGGCCGGCAAGCAGGAAGCGCAACCGGCGGCCTCGGAGTTTGTGGGGTCGGAAACCTGCGCGACCTGCCATGAGGAAGTGTCCAAGGGATTCGCCACGAATCCGCACACCAAGATGGCGCTGATGCATGGCAAGAGCGGCATCACCTGCGAGAACTGCCACGGAGCCGGCAAGGCGCACGTGGACGGCGGCGGGGATGTCACCAAGATTTTCAACCCGGCAAAGGCTTCGCCCAAGGAAGTGGAAGCGAAATGTCTCGCCTGCCACGCCGGGGCGCATCCGAACTTCGAGCGCTCCCCGCATGCCAAGGCCGGCGTGAGCTGCATCGGCTGCCACGACATTCACCAGAGTAAGGAAGAGGCGCTGCTGAAAGCTCCACAGCCGACGCTCTGCTTCCAGTGCCACGCCGACCAGCGGTCGCAGTTCAACATGCCCTTCCACCACAAGGTGAATGAAGGCGTGGTGAAGTGCTCCGACTGCCATGACCCGCACGGGACGTTCCAGGCCAACAACCTGAAGACCACCGCCGATCAGAGCGCGATCTGCACCAAGTGCCACACCGATGTGCGCGGGCCGTTTGTTTACGAACACGCCCCGGTGAAGGCCGAAGGCTGCACGGCATGCCACACGCCGCACGGCTCGCAGAATGCCCGGCTGCTGAATATGCCGAATGTCAACGTGCTGTGCAACCAGTGCCATAGCGCGGTTGCTGCGGGTGCGGTTCACGGCCAAGGGCAGGGATCGTCGGACAGCGTGCCCTGCACCAGCTGCCACACCTATATTCACGGTTCGAACATCAACCCGGCATTTTTGCGGTGATGGACCCATCACCTCGCCTTCGCGCGGCGGGCATGGCCCATGCAAGGTTTTTTTGTGTCAGCAACAGATTGGTAAGCGAGGCTTCATTATGACATTCATAGGTTGGTATTCCCGGCTGTTCAAAGGGCAGCCACCTTCTGCAGGCATCCGGCGCATCGCCGGGGGGGCATTGGCCCTACTGCTGATGACGGGAATTGCGGTTGCCCAGACGACTCCGGCCCCCGCGATCCCTGCCGCGGAAACTCACGTCACCGTTCCCGACGGCTACATCCTCCACCAGGCGATCGACCTCGGGGGGCGCATGGCCAACGTGAACGGCAGCCCGGCGATGTACGACACGCTGGTTAACATGCAATCTGGCCCGCGCGTCCAGGGCGAAACTTTCCAACTGCGCGCCCTGCCCGGCACCAAGAACACCTGGGTGGACAACCTTTCTGCTTTTGGCAGCGGATTCGGCGGCGACCCGTACAGCTTTGCCAGGTTGAATGCTTCGAAGGGAAAGGCATACGAGTTCTCGGGGATCTTCCGGCGCGATCGCCAGTACATGGACTACGATCTGTTGGGCAACCCTGGAATCCCCACTGGGTATTCGATTCCGATTGGTTCCTCGACGGCGCCGACCGGTTCCTATGCGTGGCCGCAGGTCAATAACTCGCCGTTCCGCTTCAACACGGTGCGGCGCATGACGGACACCAACCTGACGCTGCTTCCGCTGTCGAAGGTGACCTACCGCTTCGGCTACTCGCAAAACGTCATGCAGGGGCCGAGCCTGACTCCGAGCGGAAACTCGGTGGCCGGACAAGAAGTTCTGCTCCAGGAATACCAGCGCAACAGCACCGACGATTTCTTCGGCGCCTTCGACTGGAAGCCGGTTCAGCGCACCCAGCTGAGCTATGAGGAGCAAATCGATCACTACAAGGGCGACTCCTGGTTCGCCATGGCGCCCCAGTACTTCACCGTGCAGGAGGCGGATGGAACCAAGGTCGCTTTGCTGGACAGCTACCAGCAATTTGTGCCGTTTGGGTACAGCACCAGCACCGGCGCATTCACTGCCAGCGGCTGCAACGCCACCAGCATGAACGATAAATCCACCGTTCTCCAGGCAAACCCCAATGGCGGCTTGCCGATTATCGATCCGGCGTGCAACGTCATCTCCAGCTACTTCCGCTCGCAGCCAACCCGGGTGATTTTTCCCACCGAGATGATCCGGTTTCAAAGCTCGAGCATCCGAAACGTCACCATGAACGGCAACGTCCGATACACCAACGCAAACATGAACCTGCCGAACTATTTCGACCGGTTCCAGGGCCTGGACGGGACCATTCGTTCGATCACCTTTAAAGCCGCAGCAAGTGCGAAGCGCGAGGTGATGGCCGCCGACTACGGAATCGTTTGGCAGTTGTCGAAGACGGTCAGCCTGGAAGACCAGATCGGTTACTCGAATGTTCGCCAGCCGGGAACCAACGTGTTCACGGGCGGCACAGACATGGTGATTGCGTCAGCCACCGGGCAGACCATCAATAACCCCAATCTGAGCTCCTGCGTGTTTACGACAGGCAATACGCCCACTTGCACTCCGACAGTAACTAAAGCGCCGGGCTCGCCCCTGCCCGGCGGCAGCAACCCGTTCGGAACACCGCTGCCCGCTTACTTCGGCCAGCGGTTTACCACCAACAACGCCACGGTGAGCTGGGATGCGACGCCGCGCAGCACTTTCTCGTTCACCTGGCGGTATCAGGACCACCTCATCTCCGAGGGCCAGGGAACCGGGCCAGGCACGGCGCACAACGTTCCGATTCCCGCTAACAATACCAATTCAGGCGAGGTGACGATTCACGAAAACGGCGGAATCTTCACCGCGGCCCTGCGCCCGGCCAGCAACTGGAACATCAACGGCAGCGTCGAGGCGATTTATAACGACAACGCCTTCACCCCGATGGGATTCCGGCAGCTCCGGCACTACAGGGTGCATACCATCTACCGGCCCAGGACGTGGGCTACAGTCTCCGGCGCATTCAATGACCTGGAGCGCCACAACAACACCAACAACAACCAGAACTTCCCGGGCAACACCACGCCCTACTACGGTCCGCTCAATCATGTGGATCATTCGCGGGTGGTCAGCTTCGGCACGGAGTTGTTCCCGAACGACCGCTACGGCCTCAATCTGGACTACTCCTATAACGACGTCTACATGGCGGACAACATCTGCTTCCAGGGCGCGGCCGGCGTTATGCCGGGCGGCACCGTTGCGCCTGCCGCCGCCACCGCGAGCGGTACGCTCTGCGGCCCCGTCGCAGCCGGCCATGGATCGAACACCGTCCTCTTCGGGCCGGCCAGGGATTTCCAGGATGCTCCCACGCAGTTCGCCTCGGCGGCCTTCATGTTCGCGCCCATCAAGAAGTTCCACTCTGACTTTGGCTACCGCGTCAATTCCGTCAAAGGCAGCCGGTTCTTCACCGATGCAGGCGACGTCAACGGTTCGCTTGTGTCCACTTACCAGACTCCGTTTGTGAAAGCTTCATTTACGGTTCATCCTGGCTTGATCTGGAAAGGCGAATACGACTACTTCGGCTATGGCGAGGGTGGCCGTTCCGGCGCGCAGTATTGCAACGCCAACCCCGCACTGGCCTTAGGCAGCACCACCGCGCCGGTTGTACTTTGCAGCAGTGTGGCGAATACCGCGATGTCTTCGGCCACGACTTACGGGTTCACCGCGCCACGCAACTTCCACGCCAACAACGTAACGCTCGGAGTGCACTACGAGTTCTGAGCAACCGCAGGAGTCCAGAATGAGCAAGACGATTCGATTCCACGCAACTCTCGCTGCAACCATCCTCATGGCCCTCGCCATGGGATGGTCGCAGTCCGGCGAAGCAACCTACAAGGCCAAGTGCCAGATGTGCCACGGCGCGAACGGCATGGCGGAAAGCGGAGCGGGGAAGGCGATGCACGTGAAGCCGGCCACCGATCCGGACGTGAAGAAAATGAGCGAGGCGCTGATGATCGCCGCGGTCAGCAATGGAATGGGCAAGATGCAGGCATACAAGGGCAAGTTGACCGACACCCAGATCAGGGATGCGGTCACCTACTTCCGCACGTTTGTGAAGTAACGGGATCCGGCGGTTGCGAGAAGTTTGCGCGGGCCGGGAGCGGGATGGTTGAATGTAAGCCAACTTGCGACGGCCCGGCCCCCGCCGGTACCAAAGGTCCGGGAAAGAAAACACCAGCGGGCAACACGCAGTAGCCGGCCGGGTTAATAAGACCAAGGAGAATTCGCAATGAAACTTAATATCCGTTCTCAGGTGGTGTTGGCAATGGTTTTCGCCGTGGCCGGCACCGTGGGCTTTGCTCAGTCTTCGGGCGAGGCGATTTACAAGGCCAATTGCCAGAGCTGCCACGGCAGCGCGGGCACGCCGAGCCCTGGCATCGCCAAGATGATGGGCGTGAAGCCGGCCTCGGAGTACAAAGGCACGGAGAAGGAGCAGGCCGAGGCGGTGAAGAACGGCAAAGGCAAGATGAAGCCGTTTGCCAGCAAGCTGTCCGACGACCAGATCAAGACAGTGGTCACCTATTTCCGCAGTCTGAAATAGCGCATTTCGCACTTGTAGAAGTCTGATTCGGGGGCCCGCACAGGGCATTTCCGGGCACGCGGTTCTCCCAGCCCGGAAGCGCGATGGAGCGGGCCGTTCCTTGTGAACACGTGGGGTCTCTCTTGCCTTTGCTGCAAAAATTCCGCGAAAACTGGGTGCGGCCGGCGCTGTTTTTCGGCAACAACCCGCTGAGCCTGCTGGGCGGCGCCATCACCACCGCGGCCGGCGTTACCATGATCGGCTACTGGCTCCTTGAGCTGGTCGGTCATCCCAACGAAAATCCGTACCTGGGGATCATCTTCTTTCTCATTTTGCCGGCGCTCTTCATCCTGGGGCTGGCGCTGATTCCCTTCGGCATTTATATCCGCCGCAGAAAACTGCTGCGCGCGGGCGCGATTCCCGCGGTGTTTCCCGCGGTCGATTTCAACGATCGCATCTTCCGCCACGGCATCGACATTGTGCTGGTGGCCACCATCATGAACCTGCTGGTGGTGTCGATCGCCAGCTATCGCGGCGCGGCCTATATGGATTCACCGCAGTTCTGCGGGCAATCGTGCCATGTGATGCACCCCGAGTATGCGGCCTATCAGGTGTCGGCGCATTCTCACGTGGCCTGCGTCGATTGCCACATCGGCTCCGGCGCCACCTCCTACTTCGAGGCCAAGGTGAACGGCACCAAGCAATTGATTGAAGTCTCGCTGCGGCCCTTGCACGGCTTTGCGCCCAAGCTGATTCCCACCTTTCCGCAGCCCATTCCTTCGCCGGTGAGGAACCTGCGCCCGGCGCGCTACATTTGCGAAGGCTGCCACACTCCGGCACACTTCATCGGCGAAAAACTTCTGGTCAAGTCGAACTTCGCCGATGACGAAACCAATACCGAAACCCAGACCGTGGTGGTGCTGCACCTCGGCGGGCGCGATTCCTTCTCCCATCTCACCGGCATCCACGGCGTGCACCTGGGGCACATCGAATACATCGACACCGACGACACGCGGACCAACATTCCCTGGGTGGAGAGAACCAACGAGGACGGCTCGAAGACCGTCTTCACCACTTCCGCGCAGAAGGGCGAGATGCCCAGGGGCGAACGGCGCGTGATGGACTGCATCGACTGCCACAACCGCGCTGCCCATACCATGCAGACGCCGGAAGACGCGCTCAATCGCGCCATGGCCGAGGGTGGAGTCAGCCCCGACCTGCCCTGGGTACACAAGGAAGGCCTGGAACTGCTCAAGGCCGACTACGTCAATACCGACGATGCGCGCGCCAGGATTCCCGCCGGGTTGGTGGCGTTCTATCGCACGCAGCACCCGGATGTGTACGCCGCCAAAGCGCAGCTCATCCAGGCAGCCGGCGTTGGGCTGGTGGATATCTTCACCCACAACGTTTTCCCTGAGATGAAGGTGACCTGGGGCACTCATCCCAACCACATCGGGCACATGAGCTACCCCGGATGCTTCCGCTGTCACGATGGCGACCACTCCACCAAGGACGCGAAGCAGTCCATCACCAACGACTGCGCGGCTTGCCACAACCTGCTGGTGGTGGACGAGAAGAAGCCCAAGGTGCTGCAGGATCTGGGGATTCAGCAGTAGCGCGAAGACAGATTCCCAGGTCCCCGAAAAAAAGTAAGTGATTTTACCGGGGTTTCGCGGTCGCGCCAAGGGTCGGGTGGCCTGGTTGTGGCATTTGGAATCAGCGCGTTAGGGGAGGTGGCGCGCGGGTTTGGCTGCACCTAATTCGGTGCATACAGGCTGCAAAATGACCCAGATCAGGGGGGCTTTTTGCACAAAATGTCTACGCGAAGTGGGACATATTTTGTGTGCGTGTCCCCATGAAGTGGGACATATTGCATAAAAGGTCGCTATGAAATGGGGCTTTTGGGGGTAAAGGTCCCCTTGATTTGGGGCTAAAGTTGACCATGATTTCCCGGGATGTGAGATGCAGTGCCGCCAAGGCGGGACGGGAGCGCGCTTACTGGGGCACCCGGCACTACGCGGGGGAATAGGTATTGTGTCCCCCTATTCCCCCATCGCCATAGGGGTAATTGAAGCAGGTCAACGTAGCGATGGCGGCCGGTGACAGATCGACTCGCCGGCTGCCCAGCCAGTCGTTCATGTGGAATCGGGTGGTCTGCGTGCTCTGCTCCACACCGTAGGTTGCGTA
>DASZLF010000074.1:0-84720 GCA_035552555.1 Occallatibacter sp. | reverse complement strand
CGCCGTGGCCCGCGGCGATTTGAGCCGCAAGATCACGGTGGACGTGAAGGGCGAAATCCTCGAGCTCAAGAACACCATCAACACCATGGTGGATCAGCTCAACGCGTTCGCCGGCGAAGTAACGCGCGTGGCCCGCGAAGTGGGAACCGACGGCAAGCTGGGCGGCCAGGCGCAGGTCCCGGGAGTCGCCGGTACGTGGAAGGATCTCACGGACTCGGTGAACTTCATGGCCGGCAACCTCACCGCGCAGGTGAGAAACATCGCCGAGGTAGCAACCGCCATCGCGAACGGCGATTTGAGCCGCAAGATCACCGTGGACGTGCGCGGAGAAATCCTGCAGCTCAAGGAAACCATGAACACCATGGTCGAGCAGCTTCGCTCCTTCGCTGCCGAAGTGACGCGCGTGGCCCGCGAAGTCGGTTCGGAAGGACGCCTCGGCGGCCAGGCCAACGTGCCCGGCGTCGCCGGTACGTGGAAGGATCTTACCGACTCAGTGAACGCCATGGCCGGCAACCTTACGGCCCAGGTGAGAAACATCGCCGAAGTGACCACCGCGGTGGCCCGCGGCGACTTGTCCCGCAAGATCACGGTGGACGTGAAGGGCGAAATTCTCGAGTTGAAAGACACCATTAACACCATGGTGGATCAGCTCAACGCATTCGCCGCCGAAGTGACGCGCGTGGCCCGCGAAGTGGGCACCGACGGCAAGCTCGGCGGACAGGCGCAGGTGCCCGGTGTGGCCGGTACGTGGAAGGACTTGACCGACAACGTCAACGTCATGGCGGCCAACCTCACCGAGCAGGTGCGCGGAATCGTGAAGGTGGTGACGGCCGTGGCCAACGGCGTGCTCACCCAGAAGCTCACGGTGAACGCCAAGGGCGAAGTGGCCGCGCTCGCTGAAACCATCAACGGCATGACCGACACGCTGGCGACGTTCGCCGATCAGGTGACCACCGTCGCCCGCGAAGTCGGCGTCGAAGGCCGGCTCGGCGGCCAGGCCAACGTGCCCGGCGCCTCCGGAACCTGGAAGGACTTGACCGGCAACGTGAACCTGCTGGCCGATAACCTCACCAACCAGGTCCGCGCGATCGCCGAAGTGGCAACCGCCGTCACCAAGGGCGACCTCACGCGGTCCATCCAGGTGGAAGCCCGCGGCGAAGTGGCCGAGTTGAAGGACAACATCAACACGATGATTGACAACCTTCGGCTCACCACGGACCGCAACACCGAGCAGGACTGGCTGAAGACGAACCTGGCGCGGTTCACCAACATGCTGCAAGGCCAGCGCGACCTGGGCACGGTGGGCCGCACGCTGCTGTCGGAACTGGCGCCGCTGGTCAATGCGCAGCAGGGCGTCATCTATCAGATGGAGAGCGATTCTACCGCGCCCGAAGGAGCGCTGGTTTTGCTCTCCACATTCGCAGACACGCCGGAAGGCCACCTGCAGGAGATCCGCATCGGCGAAGGTCTCGTAGGCCAGTGCGCCGCGGAAAAGCGCCGCATGCTGATCACCGAGCTTCCCAAGAAGACCGCGCCCATCCGCAGCGGTTTGTTCAAGGCGGTTCCCAAAAATGTGATCGTGCTCCCGGTGCTGTTTGAAGATCGCGTCAAGGCCGTCATCGAACTGGCCAGCCTGAGCGCGTTCACGCCGTCGCACCTCGCGTTCCTTGAGCAACTCACGTCTTCCATCGGCATCGTGCTCAATTCCATTGAAGCCACCATGCAGACGGAAGGCCTGCTGAAGCAGTCGCAGCAATTGGCGACGGAACTGCAGACCCAGCAGAAGGAACTGCAGCAGACCAACGAGCAGTTGGCCCAGAAGGCGCAGCAGCTCGCCGAACAGAACTACGAAGTGGAACGCAAGAACCAGGAAATCGAGCAGGCACGGCGCGCGCTGGAAGAAAAGGCTCGCGAGCTGGCGCTCACCTCGAAGTACAAATCCGAGTTCCTGGCCAACATGTCGCACGAGTTGCGCACCCCGCTCAACTCCATCCTGGTCCTCGGCCAGCAACTGGCGGAGAACCCGGATGGCAGCCTCACCCCCAAGCAGGTGGAATTTGCGCGCACCATCCACGGCGCCGGGACCGACCTGCTCAACCTCATCTCCGACATTCTCGACCTGTCCAAGATCGAGTCGGGCACGGTCTCCGTCGAAGCCGAAGAAATCTTCTTCGGCGCGCTCATGGAGACAGTGGCGCGGCCGTTCCGGCACGAGGCGGAAAACCGCAAGCTGACCTTCGAGGTTTCCGGCGATCCCACCATGGGCCGCAGCCTGGTCACGGACTCCAAACGCCTGCAGCAGGTGCTCAAAAACCTGCTGTCGAACGCCTTCAAGTTCACCGAGCAAGGCAGCGTGAAACTGAGCATTACGTCGGTCACCGGCGGCTGGAGCCAAGATCATCCCATCCTCTCCGGCGCCGGATCGGTGATCGCCTTCCAGGTATCGGATACCGGCATCGGCATTCCGCCGGAGAAACAGCGCATTATCTTCGAGGCCTTCCAGCAGGCAGATGCGGGCACCTCGCGCAAGTACGGCGGAACCGGACTCGGCCTGGCCATCAGCCGCGAACTCGCCAACCTGCTCGGCGGCGAAATCCAGCTGCGGTCGACTCCGGGCAAGGGCAGCACCTTCACCCTCTACCTGCCGCAAACCTACGTCGGCCCCGCGGTGCCCAGTATCGTGAAGACTGAGAAGCCGGGACAGCAGCCGCAGATGCCGGTTTTCCTCACCAATGTCGCGGCGGCGGAGCAGGAGGCGCGCGTCGAAGACGATCGCCGCACCATCCAGGAAGGCGACGCGGTGCTGCTGATCGTGGAAGACGATCCGCACTATGCGCGGGTGCTGTGCGACCTGTCGCGCGACAAGGGCTTCAAGGTGCTCTGCGCCATGACCGGCGGGGAGGCACTGGCCCTTGCCCGCGAGTACAACCCCACCGCGATCTCGCTGGATGTGTTCCTGCCCGACATGCTGGGCTGGACCATCCTCAACCATCTCAAGCAGGATGCGCGCACGCGGCACATCCCGGTGCAGATGCTCACGCTGGACGAGGATCGCCATCACGGACTGTCGCGCGGCGCATTCTCGTTTGTCACCAAGCCCACCACCACCGAAGGCCTCGATGCGGCGCTCACCCGCATCTGGGACTACTCGCAGCCGCGCCGCAAGCGCCTGCTGGTGGTCGAAGACAATCCGTCCGAGCAGATGAGTATTCGCGAACTGCTGGGCCACAAGGATATCGACATCGAAACCGTGGCGACGGGCAGCGACGCTCTGGAGGCTCTGTCTTCTGGCGCGTTCGACTGCGCGGTACTCGATCTTCGCCTGCCCGACATGACCGGCTTCGAAGTGCTGGAGAAGATGCGCGACACTCCCGAGTTGCAGGACCTGCCGGTGGTGGTCTTCACCGGCCGCGACCTGAGCGCGGAAGAGGATTCGCAACTGCACACCCTGGCCCGCAGCGTGGTGGTCAAAGATGTGGAATCGCCGGAGCGTCTGCTCGACGAGACCGCGTTGTTCCTCCACCGCGTAGTGGCCGACTTGCCCAAGCCCAAGCAGGACATGCTCGATCGCCTGCACCGATCCGACGATGCTCTCGCCGGACGCAAGGTGCTGGTGGTCGACGACGACGTGCGCAATATCTTCGCGCTCTCCAGCGTGCTGGAGCGCCGCGGCATGACGGTACTCTCGGCGGGCACCGGACGCGAAGCCATTGCCACCATTGAATCCACCCCTGACCTGGCCATCGTGCTCATGGACATCATGATGCCGGAAATGGATGGATACGAAACCATGCAGGTGATTCGCCAGAATCCCGCGCTGCGGCGGCTGCCCATCATTGCCCTCACCGCCAAGGCCATGAAGGGAGACCGCGAGAAATGCCTGGAAGCGGGCGCCAGCGAATACCTGGCCAAGCCCGTCAACACCGAGCAGCTTCTCTCCGCATTGCGCATGTGGCTGCATCGCTAGAAAATGAGAACGAAGGAAAACACAAGCGGGCAAAAGGCTCGCAGGAACGAAATAGAAGGAAAACGGGCAGATCCCCAAGGCAAGGCTCGAAGCCATGGGGAAGTCACTGGCCGGGTGAAAGGGCCATCGGGTTGCAGGGCCAATATTATCGAGCAAGATCGAAGGGAAACGGAATGAGAGCGGATGACAGAGTCAACATCCTGATGGTGGACGACCAGCCGGCGAAGCTGCTGAGCTACGAGGTGATCCTGGCCGAACTTGGCGAGAACCTCATCAAGGCCACTACAGCCTCAGAGGCGCTCAATGTGCTGCTCAAGACCGACATCGCCGTGGTGCTGATGGACGTGAGCATGCCCGACCTGGACGGCTTCGAGCTGGCCGACGTCATCCGGCAGCATCCGCGATTCCAGAAGACGGCCATCATCTTCATTTCCGGCGTTCACCTCACTGACTCGGACAAGATTCAGGGCTACCGCTCCGGCGCGGTCGATTACATTTCGGTGCCGGTGGTGCCGGAGGTTCTGCGCGCCAAAATTGGCGTCTTCGTTGACCTGCATCGCAAGACTCGCCAGTTGGAAGCGCTGAACAATAACCTGGAGCGCCTTGTCGCGGAGCGCACCGATGAGCTGCGCGTGCGCGAAGAGCAGTACCGCATGCGCGCGGAGCTGCTCGACCTGGCCACCGAGGCCATCACCGTGCGCGGGCTGGATGGCACCCTGCACTTCTGGAACCCCGGCGCCGAAACCCTCTATGGATGGAAGAGGGAGGAGGTACTGGGCAAGGACATGCACTCCCTGCTGCAGACGGTCTTCCCTGTTCCGGTCGAAGAGATCGAAACCATGTTGCGCGAACAGAAACGCTGGCAGGGAAACCTCATTCAGAAGACGCGCAACGGCACTGAGATCGTGGTGGCCTCCTGCAAAACCATGAATCACGAGGGCAACGCGGTGCTGGAAGTGAACCGCGACATCACCGCGCAGTTGCAAGCCGAAGAAAAGCTGCGGGAAACAGAGAAGCTGGCCGCCATGGGCCGCGTGGCGGGCATCATCGCGCACGAGATCAACAATCCCCTGGCCGCCATCACCAACACCCTCTACCTGGTGCGCAATCATCCTTCGCTCGACGACACCGCGCGGCACTTTGCCGACGTGGCGGAGCAGGAGTTGCAGCGGGTTTCGCATATCACGCGACAGACGCTCAGTTTCTATCGCGAATCCAAGCAGCCCATCCCCGTTAACGTGCCGGAGCTGCTGGATGACGTACTCGAGCTGCAGGACCGCTCTCTGAAATCGAATCGCATCCGCCTGAGCAAGCGCTATCTGTCCGCCCCGGTGGTGCACGGCTTCCCTGTCGAGCTGCGCCAGGTCTTCCTCAACCTGGTGGGGAACGCAGTGCAGGCCATGCCCAGCGGAGGCACCCTGGGAGTTCACGTGCGCGAAGTGACGGACTGGTCGCGCCAGCGCCGCGGCACCGCCATCTCCATCCTCGACACCGGCGTGGGTATCCATCCCGACGACGCCAAGCGCCTGTTCCAGCCATTCTTCAGCACCAAGTCCACCAAGGGCACCGGGCTGGGGCTATGGATCAGCCGCGGAATCGTGCAGAAATACGATGGAGTCCTCTCCTGCCGCACCTTCCATGGACGGAATGGCAATGTGACCTGCTTCCGCGTGTTTCTGCCTGTGAGCGGAGTGTTCAACGTGGCCGCGCCGGTCGCCGCCGCCGGCGAACCCGTCCGCAATGAGCTGGAAGTAGCACCAAGCCAACCCGCCAGCGTAGCCATCTAAGGCATCCACCCATCCCATGGAAATGGGTGCCCAACCCTCATCCAGTCCCGCTTTTCGACGCAACAGAGTAAGCTTGTCATCCTGAGCGGAGCAAGTCGCGGCTTTTTGCGACCTGAGCAGTCGAAGGATCTGCGGTTGCTCTTCGCTCGCACCACCACCAAGCACCGTGCCCCATCCAAGCGACGTCTTTGTTTTTGTCGCTTGGGTGGGATTGCGAGCGTCCGAGCCTGCCGCACCTTTTGAGGCGGCCAGGAATCCAATGATTATGAGCCCCAACATCCCGGCACGGCGCCCGCGCAAGTCCTCCGAGGAGGGTTATATCCTGCTCGGCGTGCTCATTCTGCTGGCTCTGTTCGTGATCGCCATGGCAGCCACAGCGCCCCGGATTGCCGCCGACATTCAGCGCGACCGCGAAGTGGAAACCATGCACCGGGGCAAGCAGTACATCCGCGCCATTCAGCTTTACCACCGCAAATTCAACGCCTATCCGCCGTCGATCGACGCCCTGGTGAAGACTAACGAGATTCGTTTTCTGCGTAAGCGTTACATTGACCCCACCACCGGCAAAGACGATTGGAAGCCGATCATGTTCTGCCAGAACAAGGCGCCTCTTGCCATGGGCTTCTTTGGCCAGCCGCTGGGAGCGGCGGGGTGCGGCGCCATAGCGGGGACCGGACCGTCCGGTGGAAATGGGTTGCAGGGCAGCGGAATGTTCGGCGGAGGATCGACTATAGGCGGAGGATCCGTGGGCGGCCCCGGAACGTCGGGCGGGCCGGGCGGCGGCCTGTTCAGCAACAGTCCGACTTCGCCCACCACGGGGACCAATACGGGCCCCGGTGCGGGGCCAACTGGCGGACCCGGTTCGGGAACCACCGGCGGAAGCGGTGCGCCGGGATCGACTTCCTCGACCGGGACGACGGATGCCAATGGCAACCCGACGGACCCGACGGCGGGGCAGACCTTCGGAGGCGGCGGGATAGTCGGCTTTTCTCCGGCCAGCACCAGGCAGTCGATCCTGGTCTATAAGAAGAAGAACAAGTACAACGAGTGGGAATTTACCTACTCGCCGCTGATGGAGATGAAGACCATAGGCGGCGGGAATGCGGGCGGCATCGGTCAGCCAATCGGCGGCCAGCCGGGTCAGCCGGGCAGTGGAGCGGGCGGCGGTCAGGACTTCGGGCCGGGTGGAAACACCGGCAGTACGCCCATCCCGCCGACTCCGAGCCAGCCCCCGCAGTAGGTTGCTCCCGCTGGCTTCTCCCACCCTCGCGCCAGAAAAAAGGCGCGAAGATGGGGCACGGGAGATTGTTTTTGGGACCGTTGCTGGGGAAATCCCGAAAATCATAGAAACATTTGAAGCCAACAGGTTGACATCTTGGTTCGTAACTATCTTTAGAAACAATAAATTGAATGAAGTTCTGTTTTGCTATACCCCCGGGGGGGTATGAGGGGGGTACTACCCCCTCCGGTTTCTCAGGCCCGGACTTCAGCCCATCAATATCAGGCCAAACACAGGAGCAGTATGCGCCTGGCGGTATGGCGTCGCCTGTGCCGGCCATCACGTACCAGCAGTCCCGAAAACAAGCTTCCGTGCCCCATCTTCGCGCCGTCTTTCTGGCGCGAGGGTGGGAGAACCACGAACCTCTGGCGGGAGCGGAAATGAAGAAGGCCCGCCTGGAGGGAGGCGGGCCTTCTGGGGTGTTGCCATGGAGCTTTGGCGATACCTTACACGTTGAATCTTAAACGTTGAACGAGGAGCCGCAGCCGCAGGTGGACTTCACCTGGGGGTTCTCGAACTTGAATCCGGCGGCTTCCAGGGTTTCAACGTAATCGACGATGCATCCGTTCAGGTACATCAGGGAGGTGGCGTCGACGAACACCTTCAGGTCGTCGAAGGTGAAGACCTTGTCCATCATTCCGCCCTGGTTTTCGAAGGCCATGGAGTACTGGAAGCCGGAGCATCCGCCGCCGACCACGCCGATGCGCAGGCCGGCCGGGAGGGGATCCTGGGTGGCCATGATCTCGCGGACCTTGGCAATGGCCTGTGGCGTCAGGATAAGAGGCGCCTTTTTAACTTCCTGCTCGGGGGTGACGACGGTTGTGGTGGTGGCCATGAGTTCTCCCAAATGCTGAAATTGTGTCCTACCTAACACTGTAACGGGCAAAGCGGCGGGAAACAAGGCCCATTCGCCTGACCATCCCATTGGATGCGACCCGCGTGGGGCAGGTCGCAAAAGACAGGGACCGAGGGAACAAGGGACCGAGGGAACAAGGGACCAGTGACCGAGGGAACAAGGGACCGAGGGATTAGGGATTAGGACTAGGGAGTTGGGAGTAATAATGATCCAATACCCGCCCTGCTGAGCATTTGCAGGGAACGATTTCACAGCTCCGGGAGAGGTCACCATGCGTTTGCACACGCTTGTCATCGCCGGGCGGGTCCTGGGCAGGAACCCGGTATTTACCGCCGTGGCCGTACTCACCATCGCTCTCGGCGTGGGAACCAGCACGGCGGTCTTCAGCGTGGCCAACGCGGTGTTGCTGCGGCCGTTGCCTTACCGCGACCCCGGCAAGCTGGTCATCGCCGGCATGGAGCTGCGCCAGCGCAACGTAAAGAATCTGCCGTTCTCCAACGCCGACTTCATCGATCTGCGCGAAGGCACGAAGTCGGTCTTCGCCGATATGGCCGGCGTGTTCACCGGCCGCCTCATCGCTCCTCGCGCCGACGGCACGCCGGAACAGCTTCGCTGGGCCATTGTCACTACCAATTTCTTTTCGCTCAGCGGCGCGCGAATCCTGTATGGCCGCGACTTCAACGCCGACGATGGCGTTCCTTCTCCGCAGCCGGATCCGGGCGCGGCTCTCGGCACAGGTCCGCCGCAACTGTCGCAGATTGCCATCCTCAGCTACGAGTACTTCCTGCGCCGGTTTGGCGGAAACCAGGCCATCATCGGCCACACCATGCAGTTTTCCGGCCGCCCCGGTCCGGTGATTGCCGGCGTGCTCGCTCCCGGATTCCGTCTGTACTTCCCTCCCGACGCCGACGAAGAGGCCGCGCCCGACATCTGGATGGCCAACCGCCTTGCCTACAATGCATTCGATCGCAACGGCTTCTCCATCCGTCCGGTAGCGCGCCTGCGCGACGGCGTTCCCCTCAAGCGAGCCCAGGAAGTGGCGGACACGGTTGCCGCCGACGGCCGCAAGCACTTTCCCATCGACCAGACGGCCGGTTACTACATCGATCTGGAGCCGTTGCAGGCGCATCTCATTGCCGCGGTCAAGCCCGCCATCCTCACCCTGATGGGGTCGGTGGTCTTTCTCCTGCTGATTGCCTGTGCGAACGTTGCCAACTTGATGCTGGTGCGTGCCTCGCTGCGCGAGCCGGAGTTCGCCGTGCGCGCGTCGCTGGGAGCAAGCCGCTGGAAGCTGATCCAGCCGCTGCTTACAGAAGCCTGCCTTATCGCCGCCGCCGGCAGCGTCCTGGGGCTGGCGCTGGCGTGGGCTGGCATTCGCGAACTACGCGTGCTGGCGCCGGCCAATCTTCCCCGCCTGGATGCGGTGGGAATCGACGGCACGGTGCTCTGCTTTACTGCGCTCGCCGGGTTCGCAGCTGCTGCGCTGTTCGGCATTGTGCCTGCATGGCGCGCGTCGCAGGCCTCGCTGATGAACGTGCTGCGCGGCGCCAGCCGCACCTCCGGCCTTGCCGGCGGAGCCGCCCTCCGCAATGTTGTGGTCATCGCCGAAGTCGCATTGTCGTTTGTGCTCCTCATCGGCTCAGGCCTCATGCTCCACAGTTTCCAGAAACTTCAGCAGGTCGATCCGGGTTTCGACGCCCGCCATCTGCTCACCTTCCAGATTCTAGGCGTCAGAGCCGCGCGCAACGACCCTGCCTCGCGCGCCGTTTTGATCCAGCAGATTGCCGGCAAGCTCGGCTCCCTTCCCGGCGTCGAATCCGTCACCGCCTCCTACCCTTTCCCGCTCACCGGCGACTTCAGTCCCATCCGCTGGGGAACCGAAGACGCGGTCAAGGATCCCAGCAAATTCCAGGCCACCGACTTCCAGATTGTGCTGCCCGGCTACTTTGAAACGCTGCGCACGCCGCTGCTGGCAGGCCGCACATTGACCGCCGACGACAACCTGCCGGGGCGCAGCAATGTGGTGGTGGACGATGCGCTGGCGCGCAAGGCATTCCCCGGCCAGTCGGCGGTCGGCAAGCGCATCCTCATCCGTCTCCGCACTCCCGAGCCTGAGTGGGTTCAGATCGGCGGCGTAGTGGCGCATCAGCATCAGGACTCGCTCACCGCTCCCGGCCGCGAGCAGATTTACTTCCCCGACGCATTTCTGTCTTCCGGTGTGGTGCGCACCTGGGCTGTACGCACGTCGCTCGATCCCGCACAGGTGGCCAATGCGGCCCGTGCCGCCATAGCCGGCGTCGACCGCAACCTTGTGTTCACTGAGATGGAAACCGGTGACGAAATCCTTGCGGGCGCGCAGGCGCAAACGCGCTTCTCTCTGCTGCTCATCGCCATCTTCGCGCTGGTCGCCGGAACGCTCGCCGGCGTGGGCCTGTATGGAGTCCTGTCCACCGCGGTGCAGCAGCGGACGCCGGAGATCGGCGTGCGCATGGCGCTGGGCGCCGATCGCGCGGATATCGTGGGAATGGTGGTGTCGTCGGGAATGCGGCTGGCGCTGGTGGGAATTGGCGCCGGAGCATTGCTTGCAGTGCTGCTGGGGCGTGCCGTTCAGGCCATGCTCGTCGGCGTCAAACCTACCGATCCAGTGACCTTTGCGGCCACGTTCGTGCTGTTCCTGGTGATTTCCGGGCTGGCGTCCTGGGCGCCCGCGCGGCGTGCAGCGGCACTGGACCCCAAGACCGCCCTGCACGAACAGTGAGGAAAGTGAAGGAGTGAAGAAGTGAGGGAGTGAAGGAGTGAAGAAGTGAAGGAGTGAAGAAGTGAATAGCCCCTGGCGCGGGGGCAGCGGAAAAGCGCTAACGGTCCAGTTCCCGTTGCCAACGAACTATCCACTGTCCCAGGTGTGGGACGATGTTTTGAAGGGGCACGACTTGAGTCGTGCCGATAACTGGCCTCAATTGAACCCGGCTTTTAGCCGCTGAGGGATGGTTTTCTGAACTCTGCGACTCGGCGGACGACTTTTTCCGCAACCTCTGGAGACCGGCGATACGGATGGAGTCCTACGAGGCCGGAAAACCATAAATCAGGTGCTTTTCATCTCATCAATCGACTGTGATTATTGTCACGATCAGTGTCTTCGAGCGGCGCTATCATAGGAGACCGTAAGGACCCTCTACTCGCGAGGCCGCGATTTTCCTGATCGGGCCCGCCGGTATCCGGGACCAGGTTTTTTCGGAGGTGGTTATGTCGTCGATTGTTCCTGTCATGTGGACGGTGTGGGGCGCCCTCGTCTTGATTCTCGCCTGTATCTGGCTATATCGTTCGCGCCTGGAGCGGGATGAAGAAGACCAGATCTTCATCGACGATGCCTTCGAACATGAGAAGAACGCCCAGGCCGCGATTGTGGCCAAGGTCAATAAAGTACAGCCGATTCTGAAGGTGAGCATGATCGTGACGGGCGTGGCAACGCTGTTCGTCATCGGCTATTACATTTACGACATTATCAACCAGTTCAAGTAACCACAATCGGGCCGGGCTCGAAGCACCTGAACAAGGTTCGGGAGCTTGCGGCTCGTGTTTTGCGATCGTGGTAGCGCCTTTAGGTAAAGTGCTTACGTCAGGGTCGACTCTTGTGGCCTCCCACCCTCGCGCCAGAAAAAAGGCGCGAAGATGGGGCACGGCGTTTTGTTAGCACTTGATTCGAAAATGCTTTAGTCCCCCGCATTGCCCGCAGGCTGCAGGTTCAGCCGTTCGTTGAGCGTAAACAGCAGCGTGGTGCCGGGCTCCAGAACAGCTTGCGGATGGTCCTCCAGCAGGTGCACCGTGATGGCGCCCGCGCCGATGAGGCCTCCGGTAACCGCGCCCACCGGCCCGCCGATGAATGCGCCGGCAATTACGCCCGCGCCCACGCCGCCGCCATACTCGATGCCGTCCTTCTTGTAGCGCGAACCGGCGTTGATGGTGCCTTCGCGGCCGATACGCGTGTTGGAGCCGGGAGTACCCGTAACCTGCGCGTCGAGCTGATAACGGCTCCCGTCGGGAAGAATCACAGTATCGGGGCGCAGGCGCATGCTGCCGTGGCCGCCCCTGGTTCCGCTGGATACCTCCACCACGCGGCCGTCAATTTCCGCACCTGCGGGAATCAGCACTTGCCCGTCCTGCAACACGTCGTTGGCTACGCGGGTGCGAAATTCTTCGCCGCGCTGGGTGTCCGCGGTGCTGAGCCGGGTGAGCAGATGGACGCGGATGGTGGCGCCATCGGCCAACTCGCCGGGGCGCAGTGGATGCGGATGCACGATGTCGCCATCGGGATCGTCGGCATACGCGCGCGTGTTCAATCCCGCCTGTGCATTGGCCGTGGCTCCATACTGGTTCTGCGGCGCCACCTGAACCGTTCCATTATCGTTGCCCGTCCCATCGGGATTGGGAAAATTGGCCGAGGGATCCACCGACGTGGGATGGGCGTTGGGCTGCGCGGAGTCGACCGGAGCAACGGGCGGCTGATTCTGCGTCTGCGGCTGCACCAGCGGCTTGCCCGCGCGAGGCTTGGGCAGAGGCTGGTCCGGCTGCGAAGTCACAATGGTGTCGTCCGCCGGCGGGTTCGACTGGCCCTGATATGGATCGGTTGGGCTGGGCTGCTGCTGCGCGCTGACAGCGGCAGAGGCGAGAACGAAAAAAACGCACGTCAGGATCAACCGATGCATAAGGCTCCTTCGCGGGGCACAACGCGCCGTACCTGGACAGACCCCGCCACGAGTAAGAAGTTGCGGCGGCACAGGGAAACTCCGGCGGCAACCAGCTTACCCTCGTTCAGGCTATAGCGCCGCCACACCGGAAAAAGAGTGCGCCGCAGGCGAAGTGCCTTATGCGTTACGAATCAGGAAAGATAACCCGGCACACCTTGTTCCCGCGCTTGTCGCGGCGTGCCCCGTGTGACCGCCGCCACAAGGGCTTGCATGGTGCGGTTTGCTAGAATCCCCTTGGAAACATTCGCCCTTTTCAAGCCAGTGACGGAGACGAAATGCGTAACGTGCAGGAGCTTCTGACAACGATTCAGAACGCCGCCGGAGAGGTTCTTGCCGTGGATCGCCGTCCCAAATTGAATGACCGGCTGCAGCACCGCATTATGAGGAACGATATGACTGAGATTGTTGCCATTCGCGCGCGCGAGGTTTTGGATTCGCGCGGCAATCCGACCGTGGAAGCGGACGTGATTCTGGAAAGCGGGGCCCTGGGCCGCGCCATTGTGCCTTCGGGCGCTTCGACCGGCGAACATGAGGCCGTGGAGCTCCGCGACGGCGACAAGACCCACTACCTGGGCAAGGGCGTGCTCAACGCGGTGGAAAATGTTGAGACGGTGATTGCCCCCGAGTTGGAAGGCATCGACGCCGCCAACCAGCGCCTCATCGACTCCACCATGATCGCGCTCGACGGCACGCCCAACAAGGGCAAGCTGGGCGCCAACGCCATCCTCGCCGTCTCCATGGCCTGCGCGCGCGCCGTGGCGCAAACGCTGGAAATTCCGCTCTACCGCTACCTGGGCGGCGTGAATGCCAGCATCCTGCCCACGCCCATGCTCAACGTGCTCAACGGCGGCGCGCATGCCGACTCGAACGTGGACTTTCAGGAATTCATGATCATGCCGGTGGGCGCGGAGCGCTTCAGCGAAGCCCTGCGCTGGTCCGCGGAGACGTTCCACACGCTGAAGAGCGTGCTGAAGAAGAAGGGCTACAACACGGCCGTGGGCGATGAGGGCGGATTCGCTCCTTCGCTCAAGTCGAATGACGAGGCCGTGGAGCTGATCCTCGAGGCGATTCAGCAGGCCGGCTACACGCCCGGCGAGCAGATTGCCATCGCGCTCGATCCCGCGTCCAGCGAATTTTACGACAAGGAAAAGAACAAGTATGTCTTCAAGAAGAGCGACAAGCGCGAACTCACCAGCGAGCAGATGGTCGACTTCTATGCCGGCTGGATTCGCCAGTACCCGATCGTCTCGCTCGAAGACGGCCTGGCCGAGGATGACTGGGCTGGCTGGAAGATTCTCACCGACAAGCTGGGCAGCAAGATCCAGCTCGTGGGCGACGATATTTTCGTCACCAACATCAAGCGGCTGCAGCGCGGCATTGAAGAGGGGGTGGGCAACTCCATCCTCATCAAGCTGAACCAGATCGGCACTGTGACCGAGACGCTGGAAGCCATTGACCTGGGCCGCCGCTATGGCTATACCTCGGTCATGTCGCACCGCTCCGGCGAATCGGAAGACACGTTCATCGCCGACCTCGCGGTGGCGACGGGCGTGGGCCAGATCAAGACGGGCTCGGTAAGCCGCACCGACCGCATCGCCAAGTACAACCAGTTGCTTCGGATTGAAGAAGAGCTGGGTTCCGGCGCGGCGTTTCTGGGGCTTGAGAGCTTGAACTACAACGACTAAGTTGCGGCGTCATTGCAAGAGCGGAAACGAGGGACGTTTGTCCCTCCTTTCGCATTTCGCATGAGAAATCGCGCTGGTTGGAATCGAAGTCATCTCTTATCCCTTTTAAGGTATAATGCGAATGTGCGATCTTGAGAAGCCGGTCATTTGGATTGGAAGCAGCAAGAAGGACCTGATGGCGCTTCCTGTTGACGTGCGAAAGTTCTTCGGACATGCTCTGCACTTTGCGCAGATGGGTGAACGGCACGATTCGGCGAAAGTGCTGAAGGGGTTCGGTGACGCCGGGGTGCTGGAGATCGTCGAAGATGATGCAGGCGGAACCTATCGCGCTGTTTATACAGTCAGATTCGCGCGCGCGGTCTTTGTTCTTCACTGTTTTCAAAAGAAGAGTAAGGGTGGCATAAGTACACCGAAAAAGGATGTGGACATCATTCGCATCCGACTCAAGGCGGCGTAGAGGCCGGAGAGGGAGATAAGAGATGCCGAAACACGCGGCGAAAGAGGTTGAATTCGAACGTAGCTCCGGCAATGTTTTTACGGACCTTGGTCTGCCTGATGCAAAGCAACTGAAGATCAAGTCCGGACTTGCGATTGAGATCGTTCGCGCAATACGCCGGCTGGGCCTGACTCAACAGGAAGCCGCACACAGAATGGGCATCTCTCAGCCGAAGGTCTCCGGATTGATGCGTGCAGATTTCTCGAACTTGTCTGAGACTAAGCTCATGGAATGTTTGAATCGTCTCGGCTACGATATCGAGATCAAGCTGCGGCCAGCGGTGGCATCCGTCGGTCGCCGCACAGTCGCAATCGCGTAGCGAAGTCGTTCGCGCGCCAAGTCGTGTGAGACCGGATACAACGCCCTATCCGGTCCACCGTTTATTCTGGAAGAGAAAACTTCGATTGAAATAGAGGTATTCTCTTCGTGTCCAAACGCCCTCTAGTATTGACCATCCTCGACGGATGGGGTTATCGCGCCGAAACCGCCAACAACGCCATCGCGCTCGCCCGCAAGCCCGCCTACGACAAGCTGCTGCGCGAGTTTCCCAACACGCTGATTCGCGCTTCGGAACACTTCGTCGGCCTGCCTGACGGGCAAATGGGCAACAGCGAAGTGGGCCACCTCAACATCGGCGCCGGCCGCATTGTGCAGATGGACATCACACGCATCGACGCGCTGATCGCCTCGGGCGAGTTCCAGAAGAACCCCGCCATCGTGAACGCCATGCAGCGCGCGCGCGAAGGCGGACGCCAGCTTCATCTCCTCGGCCTGCTCTCCGACGGCGGCGTGCACTCCCACCAGGAGCACCTCTACGCCCTGCTGCGCATTGCCCGCGAAAACAAGCTGGAGCGCGTATTTGTTCATGCCTTCATGGACGGCCGCGACACTCTGCCCACCTCCGGCGCCGAATACGTCGCCAAGCTTGAGCAGAAGATGCGCGAATACGGCATAGGCAAGATCGCGTCCATCAACGGCCGCTACTACGCCATGGACCGCGACAAGCGCTGGGAACGCGAGCGCAAGGCGTTCGATGCGATGGTCACCGGCAAGGCCGAGGGCGGCGCATATGCCGATCCCGTGGCGCGCATCAAGGAAAGCTACAACAACGGCATCACCGACGAATTCCTCATTCCATTCGTAGTGGTCGATCCCGCCGGCAAGCCCGTTGCCCAGATTCGCGATGAAGACGTCTGCATCAATTTCAATTTCCGCGCCGATCGCGCCCGCCAGATCACTCGCGTGCTGGCCCGCGAGAGCGGCCTCAACAAGAAGGGCGGCCGCGATCTCGACGCGTGGGAAGCGCTCGACGCCACCATTCCGCGCACCGAGATTCCCAAGGGCCTGCACTACGTCTGCATGACCCAGTACGACAAGCTCTACGAGTTGCCGCTGGTCATCCCGCCGGAATCGATGGACAACATCCTCGCCAACATTCTCTCCGCGCACAGCCTGCGCAACCTGCGCGTGGCCGAAACTGAAAAGTTCGCGCACGTCACTTACTTCTTCAATGGAGGCATCGAAGTTCCCTTCCCCGGCGAAGACCGCCAGATGATTCCGTCGCTCAAGGTGGCCACTTACGACCTGGCGCCGGAGATGCGCGCCGAGGCCATAGGCGACACCGTCGTGAAGGCAGTCAACGACACCGCATTCGACCTCATCGTGGTCAACTTCGCCAACGCCGACATGGTTGGCCACTCCGGCAAGCTGGAGCCGACCATCAAGGCGATCGAAGCGGTGGACGCGCAGCTCGACCGCATCTACAAAGCCATCAAGGAGCGCAACGGAAGCTGGCTCATTACCGCCGACCACGGCAACGCCGAGCTCATGGTGGACCCCGTCACCGGGGGGCCGCACACCGCGCACACCACCAATCCCGTACCCATGATCTATGTGAGCGAAGAGGCCAACACCTATCGCCTGCGCACCGACGGCAGCCTGCGCGACATCAGCCCCACGCTGCTCAACCTGCTCGCCCTCGGCCTGCCCAGGGAAATGACCGGCGGCGATATCCGCGTGCCGCTCGCGAAGTAGATCCAATACCGCAAGAAGGAGCAACATGGGAGTCCACAGGTTTCTCTTGATCGGCGTGTTTCGAATTGTGTTTGTGATTACCGATCAGAAACTTCCGGTTTGGCAGACCTGGGCATGGCCTGCTCTCTCGCTTCTCGCTATTTGCCTCTTCTTTGCCGCCGCGAGAGTTTCGAACGTAATTGTGCGTCGCAGTGCATTTGGATTTCTTGCGATTCTAACCGCTTTAGGTCTCTGTCGGGGAGTATTGCTCATCCCCGATTACCTCCCGTATGCCTGGAATCAATCAGAGTTGGATACCGCCGTTCAGCAGTACCAGAGGGGAGAATACAGCGTAATCGAGGGAGTGGTGAGTCGCTACACGATAAGTGCAGATAGGCGACGCACTTGTCTATACATAGACGAAACGGCAGCATGTACGGACATGTCCCATGGACCTATCGGATATCACGGCGACATTCGCACGATCTCAGTCCGTGAACTCTCAGGCAAACACGTGAGGGTGTTTTACCATGCTCCGATCATCTTACGGATCGATCGGTTGGAGTAATGTGCGGCCACAGCTCACGCAATCGACGATGAGCGGCAGCAGCCGCACCTGTAACGGAATGCAAACGCCCTCCGCAAGGGAGGCCGTCAGTACCTTCAACGCCAGCGCCTTTTACCGCGATCGCAGCGACCGGATTGCCGCGGGCAGGTGCTCTTCAATCACCTTGGCCCGCTCGGCGGCGATTCCCCCCAGGTAGGTCGACGCGGGCGTCGCGGTGAGCACAAGCGCCAGCGCCATGATGGAGAAGATGAGTCCGGCAAATCCAGCCGACATCAGCATGTGGTACATGTCGGAAATATCCAGGCCCAGCACATTGAATGCGACATGCTCCAACGGCTTGATGTGCTTGAGAACGGCCAGCGCGAAGAGGAAGAAGACCACAGCCAGAGAAGTGAGCACCGCCAGCGTTACATCCAGGCTGCGATGGAACTGCAGCCGCGCGCGGCAATGCGGGCAATCCAGAAAGTGTTGCTCATAATCCCGGCGCATCTCCGGCGAAATACCGGATATGTCATATCGCCAGCTGGCCAGAATTGCGCCGACCACGTGATCGTTGCATCGGGTTCGTGCCATGCTTATCACTCACCTCAACGAAAGAATTTGCTTGCCCCGCGCCATGAAGGGCCCGGCGTTCGCGACAGAGTCTATTCCCCGCTTTCGATGCCCATCCCTCGTGTTAAGTGGCCCGATTACGAATGCCCGCCAGGCAGCCTGCCCTGACGTTCCCTGCGCCCATCTCCCTTAGTCCCGGAGTGATGCCCGTGCCTTACCATTGTAACCTGTTTTAACTACAACTGGATAGGAGATAAAGGCTCATGCTGGGCCGCCAGCAGCAGCCGATTGCCCAGCAGGCTGGCATGATTGCTCAGCGCCCGCTCTGCCGCAACTCTCGCCAATTCAGGAAGATTGTTGCTCTCCGATAGATGGCCCAGCACAATATATGTCGCCTGGCCGTCATAGGCCGATTCCAGAAAATCCGCAGTAGCGTCGTTCGACAAATGCCCCACCCGCGACAAAACCCGCTGCTTCACCTGCCAGGGATAAGGGCCGTCGCGCAGCATCTCCAGGTCGTGATTCGACTCCAGCAGCAGCAGGTCCACACCCTTTAATTGCGCCTTCACGTTGGGGGGAATATACCCCAGATCGGTGGCCACGGCCATGCGCACGCCTTCCGCCTGGAACACGAAACCCACGGGATCCGAAGCATCGTGGGGGATGGTGAACGGGCTCACCGCAATGTCGCCAATCTGGAACGGCCGCCCCGCCTGAAAATACTCCACCGTCGGCAGCCATGCGGGGTCCGGCTTGCCCGCCTCGGGCTTAGCCGCCTCGGGCTTGTCCAACTCCCGCTTGTCCGCATCGCCGCCAGCCGGTGCAGCCCCGGCCGATATCGCCAGACCCGCCGCTGCGTCCTCCGCTTCCGCCTCGTCGCAATCGCACTCCGCAGCCGCCGCTTCGGCCTGTCGCGCCGCTGCCTGCTGCCGGCACTGCTCCAGCCATTGCGCGTAGGTCATCTGCCGCCGCGGTGTCAGCCAGCGCATCCACGCACGGTGCGTCGCCTCCGTAAAGTACACGGGAATGCCCAGTTTTCGCGCTGTCACCGCCAGGCCGTTCACGTGGTCCTGGTGTTCGTGGGTGATGATGATGGCGTCCAGCGTAGCCGGATCTTCGCCCGCCGCCTGCATGCGCCGGAATAGCTCCCGGCAGCTCAATCCCGCATCCACCAGGATGCGCGTCCGCCCGCCGGAGACAACCGCGCTGTTGCCCTTGGACCCCGAAGCCAGCACTGTGAAGCGGACCATGGTTTGAGCATACAGCCAATCTCTGTGGACCGCGCGCCCCTCGTGTTTACCTACCCGGCACAGTCACGGACGCGGCATAAACTCCAGCCGGTCGGGCTGACGCACCTCGCTCATTGCCCCCAGCACGTTCCCGTCGGGGTCCTTCAGAAAAGTCATCCAGAGGTCGTGGTCGGGCATTTTTGCAACCAGGTGGGGAGCCTGCAAAAACTCCACTCCGTGCCCCTGCAGATGCGCATAAACCGCCTGGATATCCTCCACTTTGAAGTAGAGAATCGTTCCCCCGCGCGGCGCGTTGGCCTCGGCCGTGCCCAGCATCAGCCGGATGTCGCCGCACTGGAAGAACGTAAGGTTCCCGGCATCGAACAGAAACCGCATCCCCAGCGTGTTCAGGTAGAACTCCCTGGCCCGCGCCAGGTCAGTTACCGTGATGGCGATCTGTCCGATCTTCTCGAAATGCACCACCGACTCGGGAGTGTGCGACTGGTAATTCATCTGGAAATTCCTCTTTCACAAGCCCAGCTATCGATATACCACGCGCCGGCGACGCCACGCCCTGAAGATTTCAAGGGCGTGGCGGATTGCGCCGGCGGCGCATCCCACCTTTGTACAGTCGCATCCGCCAGTGGCCGCGACGGAGGCCCTCATCATGCCGGCAAATCGAATCCTCTCCGGTGTTGTGCTCCTTGTCTGGGTGATTGCCTCCGCCCCCGCTCAGCCGGCGCGCCAGACGCCCGCCGCAAATCCACAGAACGCCCCAAGCATCGAAATGGCCAACGTGCTCTTCCGCTACTCGCCCGATCTCACCGTGCTAATCGTCCGGCTTCGCGGCGCGCTCCTGCCCACCCAGGGCCACTCGGTCCCCAGCTTCAATGACCCCGCCTCGTTTGTGGTGGGCACCGATGCCGCCGAGATGCGCATGACTACTACCCAACTCTCCGCGCTCATGAATTCGTGGCTGCTCCGCTCCCCCAAAGCGCAACTCAAAAACGTGCGCATCGCGGCGGAAGGCAATCAACTGCGCATCCGTGGCACCATGAAAAAAGGTCTGCACATCCCCTTCAACTCCACAGCAGACCTCGCGGTCACAAGCGACAATCGCATTCGCCTCACCGTGCGTCAAGTCAAGGCCGCAAGCCTGCCCGTGAAAGGTCTCATGGACACGCTCGGCCTCAGCCTTGACGACCTTATCGGTCAGAAGGGCCTGCATGGCCTCTCCGTCGACAAGGATTCCTTCCTCATCGATCCGCAGACCGCGTTCCCGCCTCCGCAGATTCGCGCCAGGCTCACCAGCATCCGCATCGCAGGCCAGAGCCTGGTGCTTTCCTTCGGGCAGGGCGCGCCGGCGCTCGCGCATAAAGAATGGAAGAACTACATCTACATGCGCGGCGGCTCCATCGAATACGGGCGCGAGGAGATGTTCGACTCCGACCTGGCCATGATCGACTCGACGCCCGCCGACCCATTCGAATTTTATTTAAAGGATTACTGGTGCCAGATCGTGAACGGCACCATCAAGGCCACACCCGGCAAGGGATTACGTATCTACGTGCCCGATTACTCCAAACTCCGCAAAGGCGCATGCCGTCAGTAATGAAACAAAAATGAGTTGTCATCCTGAGCGAAGTCGAAGGATCTGCGGCTGCACTTCGCCAACGCCGGCCGCATCGAGTGAGATTCGCACCGCCGCGTCAGGGCGCGTCTCCACAGCCGGTTTATCCCCGCAGGTCCGTGGACCCTCGCAGGATCCTGGCTGGTCCCTAAGTCCCTTAGTCCCTCAGTCCCTCGGTCCAACCCCACCCTAACTCCCCGCAATATGCGCCGGCAGCTCAATCGACACCAGCGTTCCCCGCCCCGGATTGCTCACCACCGTGAATCGCGCCTGCATCCCGTAAAGCACTTCCAGCCGCTCGCGCACGTTGTTCATGCCGATCCCGTTCCCCGTTCGCCGCAGCGCCGACACCGGCGGCTCCACCATGCCCACGCCGTCATCGGCCACCTCGATCATCACCCGGTCGCCTTTCATCCGGCTCCGCACCGTCACCGTGCCGCCATGAATGCGCGGTTCCAGCCCGTGCTTGATGCTGTTTTCAATCAGCGGCTGCAGCAGGATGCTGGGCACCAGCACCTCCAGCGTCTGCGGATCGATATCCTTTTCCACCCGCAGCTTGTCCGCGCCAAACCGCACCACCTCGATGTCGAGATAATCGTCGGTGAAGCGCAGCTCCTGGCTCAGCGGCACGTAGCTGTCGTGGTCCTTGAGCAGCGCGCGCAAAATGTTCGCCAGCTTCACCGTCATTTGCCGCGCCAGCTCCGGTTTCACCCTCACCAGCGACGCAATCGAGTTGAGCGTGTTGAACAGAAAATGCGGATTGATCTGCCGTTGCAGCGCATCCAGGCGCGCTTCGAGCAGCAGCCGTTTCTGCTCCTCCAGCTTGAGCTCCAGCCGCAGTGCGTTCCACACCTTCAACGCGATTCCCACCACCACCGGCGCGCACAGCCACACCAGAACCTGCAGCCCCCATGAATCCGAGTTCAGCGCGAACAGCCGCCTGGGATACATGCGGCTCAGCCATTCGCGCGCCATCTCCAGCACCACGATGACGAACAGCATGGTGATCTGGCGGTCGATGCGCGGCTGGCGAAGGTTGCGCCGGATCCAGCGATAGAGGCTGAGATCGATAAACGGCGTGAATCCCCAGATCTCCTCTTTCTCTACAAAGCGGCCGAGGATTCCCGCCGCAATGCCCAGCGCCGCGTTGAACGGCAGAGTCAGGAATTCGTGGTGATACACGGCCGGCGCCGAGAGCACGATGCCCCCCAGCATGGCCCAGCTCGGACCCACCAGCAGGCCCAGCAGGATAACGGTTTCGAAGGCGATATCGGCGGCCTGAAAGTTGGGGACCGTGGTGCGCACCCACACCCCGAGCGTCAGCGGCACCAGCAAAAATGCCATCAGCGCGACGGTCTGGCCGGGGCGGCGCCGCTCCGCAAACAGCAGTTGCTGGAACGTGCGCGCGCGCGCCAGGGCACTGGCCACGGCCGCCGCAACCCCCAGCTTCACCAGCAATGTGATCAAAATCAGGGTGTTGGTCACGCATTCATGGTACGCGGATGGGGCGCGCGCATCCATATGTGTGGAACTGTGATGGGTGCCGCAGCCCGAAACCCAGGCCCAAGTAGAATGAATACATGGCATTTGTGAGCGTGAACAAGATCGCAGAGGCGGACTTCCCTACCCGCTGGGGAGCCTTCCGCATCCTCGGCTTTGAGGGGATGATCGCGCCTGCGCAGCCGTCCGAAGTTGGCGCGGCTCCGGCGAAGTCCGTCGAAGGCATCGTCGCCCTGGTCATGGGCGACATTCACGCCGCGCCCCCCATCGTCCGCATTCACTCGCAATGCCTCACCGGCGACGTCTTCGGCTCGCTGCGCTGCGACTGCCGTCTGCAACTCGAGCTGGCGCTCCGCACCATCGCCGCCGAGGGCGCGGGCATTCTCCTCTACGAGCAGCAGGAGGGCCGCGGCATTGGCCTCATGGCCAAGCTCAAGGCCTACGAGCTACAGGACAAGGGCCTCGACACCGTCGAAGCCAACGTGGAACTTGGCTTTGCCCCCGACTGCCGCGCTTACGAGCTCCCCGCAGAAGTGCTGAAGCTGATGGGCGTCTCCGCCGTCCGCCTCATCACCAACAATCCTGAAAAAGTGGCGGCGCTCGAGGCCGCCGGCATCCACGTCACCGAGCGTGTCTCCGCCGAAGTGGAGGCGCACGACAGCTTCGAGCGCTACCTGCGCACCAAGCAGGAGAAGATGGGACACATCCTCGAGATGGTCATCACCGAGGACCAGTCGGAGTAGCGTTCAGGCGGATTGAGTTGTACCAGGGGTTGGTTATGCCGCGGAGCTCTGCGTCACGCGGCTTCGGCCCACCGATCTCACCCGGAAGGCACCCACCTCCTCGGCATCGATCGGTAGCTCATCACAAAACGGAGCCCGGGAAAGCTGCGCTTTCGGCCGGGCCAACGGTTCAAAGAGATCAATCAGGGCGGATGTTTGCAGAGGCGTCATGCGGTCGACCAAGTCATGCGCCTGCTGCTTCGCAGGAACGGACGGAGAAAGCATAGCCAGGTCCTCTGGCCAAATATCCTGCTACCAACCGCCCGCCCTGTCAATCAGGGTTTTTCCTAGGAATGCTTCATCGCCGGACATTCATCGCTGCTCAGGCCCGCAGCGCCTTCACCGCCTTGGCCGTGGTGACGACCTGCCCGGTGTGCCGCTGCGTGTGATCGGCCACGTGGATCAGCGCACCGCCCATGCTGGCGGGCAACTGCCTGCGCCCCGCGCTGCGCGCCTCATCGAAATTGCCGCGCGCCAGCGTCCGCACTCGTTCCGCCGCATTGCGGAACGACGCCTCCACTTCGCCCATCATTTCCGCCAGAGTCTCCGCCCCGGCCTGCTCGCCTTTCATTGCGGCGAGTTGATCCGCGGAAAGCTGTCCACCCTCCGCATACGTGAGAATGCGATCGACCGAGCGCGCAATATGCTTGACGTGAAAGGAAATGGCGGGTAGCCCCAGCGGCTGCGCATGAACTTCAGCATCGCCCAGGCCCTCAGTCCACTTGCGGATGTCGTCCAGCGCCAGTTCCAGCGCATGCAACACCGCGCGGCCGACGGCCGGAACGTCCGTATGGGTTCCGCGCAGCCACGGCTCAGTATAAGGAGCAGAAATAGCAGGAGTGCTCATGGGGAAGACCTCACAGACCCAATCTACAATCGCAATTACGCCTGATCTGCCGCAACTGCGCGAGTAACCGCAGCTACCCTCGCAGCAGATGAAGCAAATCATCGTCGGGGATGTCTCGCTTTACCCCGTTCTGGTAATAAAAGCTGTAAATAAAGTTCGCGATCAACCAGCCGTCTTTCGATCTTTTCAACTCCACCTGCAGATGACCGGCATCCACCGTGGCCCAGCACCGGTCGCCGCTAACCGTTACCCGGTTCACCCGAAATTGTCCATGCGGATTCGGCCCGTTCAGGAATGGATCGAATGCCAGCGTCGCCGCGCCGCCCGAAAACCTGGTCGTGTCCTCATCCCCCTTCAGGAGCCGTGAAAGCTCCGGGGTAAGAACGCGAGGCTTCCGCGTCAGCACATCGTCCAGCGAGTGTTTTGATTTCGGATCGAAACCGGGAAGCTCAGCCTGCGCGGCAATCGGGTTCCAGTACCAGTCGTAGAAATTCTGCACAAATGCCTCGCAGGATTTCTGGTCGACGGCCAAGCCAGGGGCCTGCGCCTGCGCGCTCGCGCCAGCGAAGATCATTCCAACAACGGTCACCATCGAAAGGCGCGCCAGGGCGGACACAAAATGTATGCGGACGCATGCGCGCAACGGGCCCATTTCAATCCTCATTAGTCAGCTCGCGCTCTTCACTCGCACCACGGTGATCTTGGAAAATCCCTCTTCGAACGCCGGCGGCTTCAGCTTCTCCGCCATCTTGCGCATCACATCTTCGCTCACCGAGCGATCGCGCTGGCGGTTGCGGTCCAGGCACACCTCCAGCGGCACATCGAAAAACACCGCCTGCACCTCGTATCCGTAGCCCATGGCCATCTTGATCCACTGCCGCCGTTCGTGCGCCGACAGGTTCGTGGCGTCCACATAATTCCACGGCATTTTGGCAATCAGACGCGCGCGCAGCAGCGAGCGCAGCGTGGAAAACACCAGCCCCTGGTAGCGCTGCTCCTCCACGTCGTCGAAAAGAATATTGCGCAGCAGGTCGCTGGAGAGCGGCGTCACACCGCGGCGCCGGAACCATGTCGTCTTTCCCGATCCAGGCAGCCCGATGGCCAGCACCACGTAGCCCTTGGGCGCCTGTGCCGAGCGATCGGCGGCCTGCGCCTCCGGCGGAGGCGACGACGGCATCTCCGGCTGCGTCTCCATCTCCAGGCGTCCTTGCGCCGCCTGAGGATTCCATTGCGGCGCGGGGGCGCGTGGTGGGCGGTGAGATGCCGCCGGCCGCGCTTCCGGCGTCTGCCGGGCCGATTCCCGCGCAGCAGGGCGCGCGGCCGGCGCCTCGTCTAAATAGCTCGGCACCAGCGGAGCCGGTTGATTCGACGGCAGTTCCTGCCCGATTTTGCCCGTCGATTCGGAAAGATTGGGTGTGCGCCTGGAACGTCTTCTCATGCCCGCCTTCAACCCTGCGTAGTACTACCGGGATAACACACTGGCCGCAACCGCTGCAAATAGTGTGCACTCCATCACATACCGCCGTGCCCCGCAAACCGCAAACTAGCGTTGAGCGGTTTTCATTGCGGGAACGGCGCAATCATTTGGCGCTCTCTGATTTGGTTCCCGTTGACAACAGTGTTAGCATCATGGGTTTGGTGGAATTGCCTCTTGGCCTGCTTTCTGCCGCCGAACGCCTGTTTTCAATTCAGTCTTTTCAACGCGCACCAAGGAGAACTCACACATGGCAGTGAAGGTTGGCATTAACGGCTTTGGCCGGATTGGGCGCAATGTTTTGCGCGCCTCCCTGGGCAATCCAGAAATTGATTTTGTCGCGGTGAACGATCTCACCAGCCCCGCGACCCTGGCTCACCTGCTCAAGTACGACTCGATTCTGGGCAACCTGCCCAACGAGATCAGCAGCGATGAAAATTCCATCACCGTCGACGGCAAGAAGATCAAGGTGTGGGCCGAGCGCGACCCCGCCAAGCTGCCCTGGGCAGACGTGGGCGCGCAGATCGTGGTTGAGTCCACCGGCCACTTTACCGACGCCACCAAGGCCAAGGCGCACCTGGGCGCGACCGTCAAGAAAGTCATCATCTCCGCTCCCGCCAGCAACGAAGACATCACCCTGGTGCTCGGCGTCAACCAGGACAAATACGACCCGGCCAAACACAACGTCATCTCCAACGCCAGCTGCACCACCAACTGCCTTGCGCCCGTGGTCAAGGTGCTCATCAAGGAGTTTGGCCTGGTCAGCGGCATCATGACCACCATCCACAGCTACACCAACGACCAAGTCATTCTCGACTTCCCGCACAAGGACCTGCGCCGCGCCCGCGCCGCCGCCATCAACATGATCCCCAGCTCCACAGGCGCCGCCAAGGCCCTCAAGCTGGTCATTCCTGAGACCGACGGCAAGCTCGACGGTTTCTCCCTGCGCGTTCCCACGCCCAACGTCTCCATCGTCGACCTCACCTTCGTCAGCGAGAAGACGACCGACGTCAAGGCGGTGAACGCCGCGCTCAAGGCCGCATCCGAAGGCGAACTCAAGGGCATCCTCGGGTACGACGAGAATCAGCTCGTCAGCTCCGACTTCAAGGGCAACCCGCTCTCCTCGATCGTCGACGCGCCATTGACCAAGGTGATTGGCAACAGCGTCAAAGTGCTGAGCTGGTACGACAACGAGTGGGGCTACTCGAACCGCGTAGTCGACCTCATCGGCTTCCTGGCGAAGAAGGGCTTATGAATCGATCTTCTGCCACGCTCCTTGGACTTCTCATTCTCTGCGCCGGCTGCAGAAGCGTGCGGTTCGGGGAGCGTGGTGGAAAATCTGACTTCGAGAAGAAGGTAACTTGTAGCCGGGCTGCCGAGGGCATCCTCAAAGTTCGCGGTTCCTGGTACACGGGCGACGACACTTATATCGACGAGTCGTTTTACTCGCCAAAACGCGATTCATGTATCGCCGTCTTGGTGCTGACAACAGGCGGTCCAAAAATGGACAGTCTTTCCGACACGTATGACATTGTTGACACGCTGACCTATCAACTTATCCGGCACGCGTCGTCTAGTACCGGCCCTGATCGGACTAAGACAAGCGAAGAAATAGAAAAGGAAATCAGCGAGCTCAAGCGATGACACCAAGCGCGCCTCGCCGAAATATCCCGGGCGAATCTCCCTACGAGCCCATCATCGGCTTCTCCCGCGCCGTCCGCGTGGGCAACACCATTCATCTTTCCGGCACGGGCCCAGTGGGCGCGGACAACGAAGATGCGGCAGGCCAGACCCGCCGCATCTTTGCAATCGCGCAACAGGCGTTGTCCAAAGCCGGCGCCAACTTCGAGCACGTCGTCCGCACCCGCATGTACCTCACCCACGCGGAAGACTGGGAAGCCGTGGGCCGCGTGCACGGCGAATTTTTCGGCAGCATCCGTCCCGCCGCAACCATGGTCGTCGTAGCCGCCCTGCTCGATCCAACCTGGCGCATCGAAATCGAAGTCGACGCCGTGATACCTGAAACCTCCGTCGCCACATCGGCAGCATCCGATCAGTAAGCACGGGCGGCTGACCACTGACCACTGTTCCCAAGGAAGGCATCATGGCGAAACTTTCCATCCGCGACATCGAACTCAAAAACAAGCGCGTCTTCATCCGCGTCGATTTCAACGTGCCGCTGACTGAAGACGGCTCGACCATCACCGACGACACCCGCATCGCCGCCACGCTGCCCACCATCGAGTACGCCCTGCGCCACCACGCCAAAGTCATTCTCGCCTCGCACCTCGGCCGCCCCAAGGGCAAGCCCAATCCGAAGTACTCGCTGCGCCCGGTTGTCGACCGCCTTCGCGAGCTCCTCGACAAGGGAATCGCCGACAGCGTCAACGTGGCCTTCGCACCCGATTGCGTGGGAGAGCTTGCTGAAGAGCTCTCCCGCCAGCTCGAATCGCGCCAGGTGCTGCTGCTCGAAAATCTCCGCTTTCACGCCGAAGAGGAAGCCAACGACGCGGCCTTCAGCCGCAAGCTCGCCTCGCTGGCCGAGGTCTATGTCAACGACGCCTTCGGTTCGGCACACCGCGCGCACGCATCCACCGAGGGCATCACGCACTTCCTAAAACCCGCGGTCGCCGGCCTGCTGATGGAGAAGGAAATCACCTATCTGGGCAAGGCTCTCGAATCGCCGGAGAAGCCGTTCGTGGCCATCATCGGCGGATCGAAAATCTCCGGAAAGATCGACGTGATTCAGAACCTGCTCGACAAGGTCGACACGCTGGTCATCGTCGGCGGCATGGCTTACACCTTTCAGCGCGCGCTGGGCGTCGCCACCGGCAAGAGCCTCGTGGAAGAAGACAAGATCGATATGGCCAGGGCCGCACTGGAAAAGGCGAAGGCCAAGGGCGTGAAGCTGCTGCTGCCCGAGGACAACATCCTTGCCGACAAGTTTGCGCCCGACGCCAGGACGCAGCCCTGGGATTGCTCGAAGGACTTCCCTGCGGACTGGCAAGGCCTGGACATCGGCCCCAAATCCGTCGAGGCCATCGAAGAAGTCGTTTCCACCGCGCGCACCATCGTGTGGAACGGCCCCGCGGGCGTCTTCGAGTTTCCGCGCTTCGCCGTGGGCACCAACGCCATCGCCCGCGCCGTCGCCGCGAACAAGGCCGCCATATCGATCATCGGCGGCGGCGACAGCGTAAGCGCCATCAACCAGGCCGGCGTAGCCGACCAGATCACGCACATCTCGACGGGCGGAGGGGCGAGCCTGGAGTTCCTCGAAGGCAAGAAGCTGCCGGGGGTGGAAGCGCTGACCGATAAGTAGCGAACACAGTTGTCAGTGATCAGTGGTCAGTTGTCAGAAAATCGTATCCGGCGCTAGCGCCGGTGCGATTTTTCACGAGCGAGACTTCGCGACTGCGCCTCAGCCTTATGAGCGAATGGAGATTCTGTAATGCTTCGTCGACCGCTTTGCTTCGCCGCATTACTCCTCGGCTGCTCGGCTCTTATTCACACTCAATCCCCGAAGGACGGGCATGTTCTCGGGCCTTCTTACGAAAACAGCTATTTTAAGTTCACGTATACCTGGCCCAAGTTCCTGCAGCCGTTCGACATGAACTCCTTGTTATTCCCAAAGCGATCCCCCTCAAACAATGAGTTCTTGCTTTTCTCCGCGCGTCAGGGCGGCGAGCCCGATGGAATTGTTGTAGTTGCAGAGCGAATGAACGTGCCAACACAGCACTCAGGCGGCCTTAAGAGCAGCTCGGACTTTATGGACCTGATTGCCCACTTCAGACCCGAACAGCATGTGACCTCGCAATCCCGGAAGCATTTTACAAACGCGGATGGCCTGGTCTTTGACGAACTCGATTATGTCGAGGACGGTGTACCATCCTCGGCAATCATATTCCAGATGAAGGACTTCCTGATCGCATTCAAGTGCAATGCGAAGTCCGTCAATGAGCTTAATGAAATGAACAAGTCCATAGCAGAGATTCGCAAGACAAAGTAAGAACCCTCCACCAAGGCCGCAGGCTTTGTGGTTACCGGGCACCCCATCATTGCCGGGGTCTCATCTCGGCGCGGGTGGCGTTGCACCACGCCTAAGCCGTCGCGTTGAGCGCCCTGAAGTATCCATCTCGGTCGACTTGTCCGGCTCAATTTTCGACGGCATCGGCGCTACGCAAGCTATCGGCTTACCCCTCTTTGTAATGACGATTGTTTTACCGGTCCTTGCAACCCAATCGAACAGTCCAAGGCATTTTGCTCGGAATTCAGTGGCCGTCATTATCATTGCCATATTCTCTGCCGATCTCCAGAGTTTATCGTCATCCTTCGCGATCTCGCTATCCCCTGCCACAATGAATACACTGAAAACTGAGGCGGAAAACCATGGGCTACTTTACGCGGGTCTTGTCAAAAGATGAGGAGTTTCCTCCCTTCGATGAGCTTGCGGAGTTCATTCGCACCAACCATCCTGGTTTCAAGCTGACCATTGAAGAAGGCCACGAAGAGGAATGGGAGTCTCTACTCCTGTCCGGAGACGACGAAGTGGAGGTCGCGGTCCTCGAACGTAATCCAGTCAGCGATAACTCCCTTGGCCAAGGCGAGATCGCGGAGTTTATCGAGGAAACCCAGGACTGCAAGCCGGAAACCGGAGTTCAATGGCTCCATGAATTCCTGGCCGACGTAAAAACCATCTATGCATTCCAGCACCTGCAAGGATCCGATACCGAAGAAGGCGGCAACGCCCTCCACGCTTTCCGCGCGCACCTGTGGGAGCGCGGCGACGCTATTCTGCAGGCAGACCTGGAAGGGTTCACGAACGAAGAGGGTTATCACATTGTGTGGCAGTTCTCCGATTCTGTTTCCGGACCGTGGAACATGGGCGTGCTTCAGGACGGAACCTGGCACCACTTTAAGATGGATTTGGGCGACCCCGATCACCGCGCCGCCTTCCTGAGCGGCGAAATGCCCGGCGACCTGTCCGCGATCCGCGACTCCGGTCCGCGCCAGTAGCCGCAATGGTCTCGCCATCGGCCCGCAGTGTGCCCGCCATCACCCCGGCTGCACAAATTGATCCTCTAAAATCGATGTGAGGAACCCACACCATCATGTCCCGTAAAGCTCTCATTGCTGCCAATTGGAAGATGTACAAGACGCCCGCCGAAGCCAAGGCGTTTGTCGAGGCCTTTCTGCCCCTGGTCGTCAACCACACGCGCGACGAAATCGCCCTGTTCCCATCCCCGGTACTTCTACCGACGGTAGTGGCTGCCTGCAATGGCTCCAACGTCGCCGTCGGCGCGCAGAACGTTCATTTCGCTGAAGAAGGCGCCTACACCGGCGAAACGTCCGTCCGCCAACTCACTGCCGTCGGCGGCACACACACGCTCATCGGCCACTCCGAGCGCCGCCAGTACTTCGCCGAGACCGACGAAATCGTCAACAAGAAACTGCACACCGCCATCCAGCACGGCATCGTGCCAATAGTCTGCATCGGTGAAGTGCTCGCCGAGCGGGAAGCCGGCTTGACCGAGTTCGTGCTGAAAACGCAGGTCACCGGGGCATTCGCCGGCATCCGCGGCCTGGCTCCTGAAGTGATCTCATCCATCGTCATTGCCTATGAGCCCGTCTGGGCCATCGGCACCGGCAAAACCGCTACGCCCGAAATGGCCGCGGACGCGCATCGCATCATTCGCGCGGAAGTCGCCAAGCTGCTCGGCGGCGACGTCGCCGCCAGTATGCGCATCCTCTACGGCGGCAGCGTCAAGGCCGACAACGCCACTGCCCTCATCGGCCAGGAAGAGATTGACGGCGCACTCGTGGGCGGCGCCAGCCTCAAGCCCGACTCCTTCACCGCCATCGTGAAATACTAACCTGCCGATTCTGTGCCAAGCCTCCATCCCGCGGACGGATCCTTGTCCGCGGAGTGCAGCTCTCGATTCTGAGACCTGGTTTGAGTCTTTATCCGAGCCCGGCCCTCGTCATTCCTGGCGCCGCAAGCGCCAGCTTTGTGGCCGTTCCTAAACCAGAATTGCGCCCCACAAATCAATAGCCTTCGCTCTCAGCAGCGTGCTATGCTGCGCAGCAGCCCAGTCCCCTCCCCATGTTTCCCCACAGGAGGAACTATGTTCGCTGCGGTTCGCCACTATCATTTCGACCCCACGCACAGCGCACGGATCGACAAAGCTATTCGCGACGATTTTGTGCCTATGATCCAGAAGGCTAAAGGATTCGTCCGCTACTACTGGCTCGACACCGGCAACGGAGAGGGCGTGTCGATGAGCGTTTTTCAGGATAAGGCCGGCGCCGATGAGTCCATTCATCTCGCAGCCGATTACGTCCGCGATCACCTCTCCAAGCTCCTCACGCAAAAGCCTGAAGTCATTGAGGGTCCGATCACCGCGCACGACTGATGGCGACGTCTGCGCATCGTTTACACGCGCAAAAAATCGCCTCCAAAGGAAAACTTCGCTTCGGAGGCGCTTGCATGTTCCAAGATAGCAAACGGGGACCAGTAGCCGGCACTGGAGGTCGGTAGCACGCGGCTACTGGTGATCCCTATACAAAACGAGACTAGCTGCGGCTTCCCCTTTCCACGGCTGCCTCGTGTCGCCCGGCTCTAGAGAGGCCTTTTCTTGCCGGCCGCCCGAACCATGTTGACAAGTGAAGTGTCTACTATGTCGCAAACTCATTCCGTGACGGTCGTCACACTCCTTTGTGGGAAACTGGGACACTTTCATTTCCCTCGCGCCCAACCTTCCCATCCCACCGGCTCATTGACAAACCCCACCGATCCCTCGAAAATCGGAGTTTCAAGTTGCTCCCGATGGAAGGCCCTTCTGTGACTGCACTCCTCAAAACTGATTTGCGGGAAATTCCCCTGCTGGGTCATGGCAAAGTGCGCGATCTCTACGCCGTTGGCGATGCCTTGCTGCTGGTCGCCACCGATCGCATCTCTGCCTTCGATCACGTCCTGGGAAGCGGCATCCCCGGCAAAGGCAAAATCCTTACCCAGATGTCGCTTTTCTGGTTCGACCTGCTCTCCGGCATCGTACCCAATCACCTCATTTCCGCCGAGGTGCGCGACTTCCCGCCCGCGCTTCATCCCTACGCCGATCAGCTCGAGGGCCGCTCCATGCTGGTCAAGCGCGCCGACATGTTCCCCGTGGAATGCGTGGCGCGCGGCTATCTGGCCGGCTCCGGGTGGAAGGAGTACCAGGTCGAGGGAACCGTCTGCGGCATCCCATTGCCTCCCGGCCTCCAGGACGGCTCGCGACTTCCCCAGCCGATTTTCACTCCCGCGACCAAAAGCCAGGACGGCGAGCACGACGAGAACATCTCGTTCGACCGCGTCGAGGAGATAATTGGCGAATACCACGCGGCCGAACTACGCCGCCTGACCATGGCGATCTATGCCAAGGCGGTGGCGCACGCTGAATCGCGCGGCCTCATTCTTGCCGACACCAAATTAGAATTCGGCCGCGTCGGCGATCAGGTCCTCCTTGCCGATGAAGTGCTCACACCGGACTCGTCGCGATTCTGGGACGCCTCGCTCTGGAAGCCCGGCGGCGCGCAACCCTCGTTCGATAAGCAATTTGTGCGCGATTACCTGGAATCCATTCACTGGAACAAGCAGGCGCCCGCGCCTTCCCTGCCCCCTGAGGTTGCCGGGCGCACTCAGGCCAAATACCTCGAGGCTTTCCGGCTCCTCACCGGAAAGCATCTGACTCTCTAATCTCATCACCTCGCCGGAAAGCGGAGTTTTCAACATGACTCTGGTAGATTGGGCGGTTGTCGTTATCATGGTGTGCGCGGTTCTGGGTGGGCTGATCCAGGGGTTCTTTCGATCCGCCTGCTCGCTCGGCGGACTCATTCTCGGCCTGGTTGTCGCGGCCTGGAATTACGCTCGAGTGGCGTCGATCATTTTACCTCTTGTCCGAATCCCGGCTGTTGCGAATACAATTGGATTTCTGTTCATTGCACTTGTGGTGATGGCCCTCATCGGCCTGATCGGAAACCTGCTCGCCAAAGCGTTCCGGCTCCTTGGGCTGGGTTGGCTCGATGGCCTGGCAGGCGCGGTGTTCGGATTTTTTCAGGGAGTGCTGCTGGTGGTCATTGGCATCCTCGTAGTTGTGGCCTTCTTTCCGCAGGCCCACTGGATCGCCGACGCCCGGCTGCCGCGCATGTTCTTCGGAGCATGCCACGTCAGCGCCAACGTTACCCCTGGCGAGCTCGGCGACCGCGTGCGACAAGGCTTGCGTGCGTGGGAGGCGGAATCGCCGCGGTGGATGCATCCAGGTTAGGAATGACGGGAATTTTGAACAGAGCACGGCAGCATGGTTTGTGGCAATCTAAGAAAGGTCAAGGGGTGCAAGTTGAAACGAGAACTGGACAGCCTGGTGACGCAGATGCATTCCAGCGGAGTTCGCTATGAAGATGCGGTCCGCGAGTTCAAAAGGCAATACCTGCGTGAAGTGCTCGTTGCCCACCGGGGTAACCAATGCAAGGCAGCCGAAGAGCTGGGCATGCACCGCAACACCCTGAGCCGCGCCATGGCCGAGCTCGGGCTTAGCCTCGCCGAAGTCCGGGCCAGCCTCAAGCGCCCGCCGCGCAGCGAACGTCCTGTATATAGCGCGATCCGTCCCGGCTTACGCCAGGGCTGAACCGGCTGCGGGAGAACCTTTAAAATTGAGCCTGGTATCCGTGCCGGTCTTGCGGAGAAGCCCTGTCGACTTTTGTCTCAACAGGAATTCGCGCAATTACCGCTGTGCGGCATGGAACAGGTTTCATGCACAAAGGTCTTTGTCCGGCCGATCGTCGCCGCCTCTTGTAGCCGATGGAAATAAAGATTCAACAACCAACTCGCCAGGCTTTTGTATCCATCGCCCCCGGTTTCATTTGGGATGCGCAGGATGCTTACCTGTTTGACATTGACGGCACGTTGCTACGCAGCCGCGACCGCATTCACGTCAACTCCTTTGCGCCCAGCGTGCAGCGCGTTACCGGATTTGAAGTCAGTCTCGAAGGCATTGCTCTCTCCGGCAACACCGATACAGGCATCCTGCGGGAAGCGTGCCGCCAGGCGGGCATTCCTCCTGGCGTGCTCGAATTGCAAACCGCCGCGATCCTTCAGGCCATGTGTACTGCGGTGACCGAGCAGCGCCATTCCATGGACCTGGTGCGCATGCCTGGCGTGGAAGATGCCCTGCGCCATCTGGCTTCTCGCGGCGCGCTCCTCGGCGTGGGCACCGGCAACCTGGAAATGATCGGCTGGGTCAAGATCGAGCAGGCCGGACTGCGCGAGTGGTTTCGTTTCGGAGGATTCAGCGACAACTTCCCCATCCGCTCCGAGCTGATTGCCCACGCCGCCCATAAAGCTCGTGAGCTCTCCGGCGACCAGGCGCGCATCTGCGTGGTCGGCGATACGCCGCGCGACATCGAAGCCGCACATGCCAATTCCCTTCCCGTCATTGCGGTGGCCACCGGCCGCTCCAGCGTGGAAGAGTTGCTCGCGCTCCATCCGGAAGTTTGCACAAGTTCGCTAGCGGATTTGCTGGCCCATACTCAGACTCACATCCAGGAGGCTTCGTGAAACTCCGCGCCTCTCATTGGCTGGGGCGGCACGTAGCGCTGCTGCTGGCGTGCGCGGTGACCGCTGCGCAGGCGCAATCGGTTCCTCCGGCCAGTGTGCCGTCTCCTCCACAGGCAACGCCGGCCGCGCGCCCATCCGCGAAGCCGCCCTCACAGCCCAAAAACGTCAAGCTGCCCACATCTTCCGAACGGCGCCGCGCCGCGCGCCTCTACATGGAGGCTTCCGCTCTTTACCAGGCGCAACAATTTGAGAAAGCGCTTGACGATTACGAGAAGGCCGTCGCTCTCGATCCCACCAACGCCGACTACGGCATGGCCGCCCAGGTGGCGCGCAGCCACGCCGTCACCGCGCTCATTCAAACCGCAGCCCGCGATCGCACCGAGGGAGATCCCGCCGCAGCTCGCGCCGCATTGGTTCACGCCTTGCAACTCGATCCTGGGAACCCGGTGGTCGCGGAGCATCTGCAGGCGCTCGCCGGCCCCGCGGCCCAGCCGCGGATGGAATCGAACGATGGCCTGAAAAGCCCTGCGCTTGGCGAGCCGTTGCAGGTAGCCCCCACCCCCGGCGTCCACGACTTTCACCTGCGCGCCAACCAGCGCCAGGTCATCGAGCAGGTATTCACGGCCTATGGCATCGCCGCCAGCGTGGACGACAGCGTTCGCGCCGCCCTGGTGCACCTCGATCTGGACGCAGCCAACTTCACTGAAGCGACGCGCGCCCTGGTACTGCTCACCGGCACGTTCTACGTGCCCCTCGATGCGCACAAGGTCCTGGTTGCCCGCGACACCCGCGCCATGCGCACGCAGTTCATGCGCAATGCCGTCGAAACCGTCTACCTCTCCGGCATGCAGCCCGAGGATATGACGGAGATGGGCAACATCGCGCGAAATGTTTTTGAAATGCAGCAAGTATCGGTGAATCCCAGCGCCGCAACCCTCACCCTGCGCGGTCCGGACGAAACTCTCGACGCGTTCAACGCTATCTATCGTGACCTGCTGGAGGGCCGCAGCCAGGTTCTACTCGACATCCGGATCATCCAGCTTGCCCACACCAGCACCTTGAACACCGGAGTCCAGCCGCCGCAGACCATCACCGCGTTCAACGTCTATGCCGAGGAGCAAGCGATCCTCAATCAAAATCAGGCGCTGGTGCAGCAGATCATCTCATCGGGGCTGGCCGCGCCCGGCGACACCCTCGCCATCATCGGCATTCTGCTCGCATCCGGCCAGGTGTCCAGTTCACTTTTCTCTGGCGGCCTGGTGTTCTTCGGCGGCGGCCTCACCCAGTCCGCGCTCTCTCCGGGCGGCCCGGCCACAGTGAACCTGAATCTCAACTCATCCGATTCGCGCGAGCTGGATAACTATCAACTCCGCCTCGAAGACGGCGAAGAAGGCACACTCAAGAGCGGCACCCGCTATCCCATCATGACGTCGACGTTCTCCAACGGCGGCAGCAGACTGAACATCCCGGGCCTTAATCTTCCCGGGACCTCCGGCAGCCTGGGCTCGCTGCTGTCATCCCTGCAGGGCGCTGTGCCCAACATTCCCCAGTTCCAGTATCAGGACCTCGGACTGGTGTTGAAGGCAAGGCCGCGCGTGCTGCGCTCGGGCGATGTGGCCATGACCATCGACATGAAAATCACCGCCCTGGCCGGCGCCGCGATCAACAACGTGCCGGTGCTGGGCAACCGCTCCTACGTCGGCGCCGTCACTGTTCCCGCTAACCAGGCCGTGGTCCTCGCCGCCGAGATCGACAAGACCGAAAGCCACGCCATCAGCGGTTATCCCGGACTGAGCGAAATTCCCGGCCTCAACAACATCACCGACAAGAACAAGCAGACGAATTACTCCACGCTGCTCATCATTCTCACGCCCCACGTAATTCGGAGCCCGCACATGGCCGGCCACTCACCCATGCTCCGTGTAGCCCGCAACCCGCTCGGCCGATAGAGCATTCTCGAATCAAGTGCTAACAAAATGCTGGGGGCTAACAAACCGCCGTGTCCCATCCATCGTGCGTCTTTTGCGCAATGGGTGGGAAGCCACAAAGGGACGACCCTGACCGTTTTCTCGGGCCACCCGCCCCGCGGGTGCTTCGCTCATTTGCCGAACACCCTGCTCAACAGCCCCTTCTTCGCATGCCCTTCGTCGCCATGAATTCCCACAGGCCGCAGCTGCTCCGGCAGCCGTTCGCCATCGAATATGGCCCCCGGATTACGGATGCACAGGCGGTCGGCCGTCTCCTGCCCATACTTCTCCACCAGCGCCTCGTGCCCGCGCCCCATTGACGGCGAACGGCCCTCCACGCTGTGCGCGTCGCTGGCGATCAAATGAACCCAATGCTTCCTCAGCAGGTCGTGAGCCATGGCCTCGGACTTGGGCCCGAATCGTCCCCGCAAGGATGCCGCCGTCACCTGCAGCAGGCATCCCTCGCGAATCCAGTCCACCAGCCGCTCCGGTTCCTGCAGCAGAACGGGGTTGCGCTCCGGATGGGTGATGATCGGAATCACTCCCATCCCCATCATGTTGCGGAACACTTCTGTGATCTGCTGCGGAATGCCGAAATCGGCAAACTCCACCAGCAGGTATTGCTTGCTATTGATCGTGTACCGCGTGGGACGTGCGTACAAGTCGTGGATGTTATCGAACGAAAGATGAAAATCGCACCCCAGCCCGAGCGTAATCCTGCCCTCCAGCCGCTCCTGCAACATGGCCAGCCGTTCGCGATTCACCACCGGATCGAACTTGTACGTGTCATTGGCGTGCGGCGTCGCCACAATGTGCGTCACGCCCTCGGCGATCGATGCTTCCGCCATCGCCAGGGAATCTTCGATGGTCTGCGGGCCGTCGTCTACGCCGAAAATCAGATGGTAATGTACGTCAAACACGCTTGGGTCCGATCCCCTTCTCGATTCGCCTGCCGCAATCCGCCGGCGATCTGCCGCATGCGCATTCACGTCGCAAACCCGCAGCCTCCGTGCGCTCCCGCCTTGCCACCGGAAAGTACCATTATGATACGGCCTCGCCCAAAGGTCGAGAGTAAGATTGGTTGGGTGGTTTCCGCGCGCCGACTCGTGCCGCGCAAACTTCTTCAGTACAAATCGGAATTTCAGAGAATGATGGGAGGAAATGCATTTGGTCACTCGGCGGGAATTTCTTGATGCGCTCGCAGTGGGAACGGCCGGTCTGGCAATAAGCTCCACCGCCAAAAGCTACGGGCAGATTCTGGGCTCGAACGATCGCCTCAACTTCGCGGTCATCGGCCTCCACAGCCGCGCCGGGGCACATCTCTCGTCCCTCAAGGCCAACAAGTCAGCCGCGCGAATCACGCACGTCTGCGACGTCGACTCCGATACGCTGAAGAAGTTCGCCGCCGACACGGAACGCGAGATGGGCGAAGCTCCCGCCACGGAGCGGGACTTCCGCAACATCCTCGCCAAAAAGGAAATCGACGCCGTCACCATCGCCACCCCCGACCACTGGCATACTCCCATGGCCATCCTCGGCCTCAAGGCCGGCAAGCATGTCTACGTCGAAAAGCCCTGCAGCCACAACCCCGCCGAAGGCGCTCTGCTGCTCCAAGCCGTACGCAAATACGGCAAGAAGGTGCAGATGGGCACCCAGCAGCGCTCCTCTCCGCACACCATCGAGATCGTCGACAAGATCCACAACGGCTCCATCGGCACGGCTTATCTCGCCAAATGCTGGTACGCCAACATCCGCAAATCCATTGGCGTAGGAAAGCCCGCGCCCGTTCCCCCCCAGCTCGACTGGGACCTGTGGCAGGGACCGGCGCCGCGCCGTCCTTACAAGGACAACGTGCAGCCCTACAACTGGCACTGGTTCAAGGTCTGGGGCACCGGCGAAACCCTCAACAACGGCACCCATGAAGTGGACGTGTGCCGTTGGGCGCTCGGTGTCGACTACCCCAATACCGTCAGCGCGCAAGGCGGCCGCTACCAGTATCACGATGACTGGCAGTTCTACGACACGCTGGTGACCAGCTTCAACTATCCCGGCAAGATGCTCACCTGGGAGGGCAACAGTTGCCAGGGCATGCGGCTCTACAACCGCGACCGCGGCTCCGTCATCCTGGGCACCGAGGGATCGGTCCTCGTGGATCGCGATGGCTATGAGACCTACGACTGGAAGGGCAAAAAGACCGGCGAAATGCGCGCGCAAAAGGAGCAGACGTCGTCCACCGATCTCACCGGCCGCGACTCGATGACCGACCGCCACTTCGCCAACTTCATCGCCGCCATCAAGACCGGCGAAAAACTCCACGCCCCCATCGAGGTCGGCAACGTAGCCGTCACCATGCTGCAGCTCTCCAATGTCGCCTGGGAAGTCAACCGTGTCCTCAACCTCGACACCAGCAACGGCAATGTCCAGAACGACGCCGAAGCCATGAAGTACTGGACCCGCACGTACGAAAAAGGCTGGGAGCCAACGGTTTAATCGCTCGCAGCCGAAAGAGACTCCCGTGCCCCATCCTGTCGCCTTTTTTCTGGCGACAGGGTGGGAAACCACGAACCCGAAAAGCACGACCTGAACCGGGGACGATCCAAATGAAATCGACACTCTCCCGCCGCAAACTCCTGCAATCCAGCGCACTCGTGGCTGCCGCCAGCGCCCTTCCATCCTTCGCCGAGCCGCGCGCGGAAACCGGCAAGCCCTCTCCCATCCGCCTCGGCGTGTGCAGCTACACCTTCCGCAACTTCCCTCGCGCGCAGATGATCGCCTTCCTCAAGCAGCTCCGCATCGACCAGCTCAATGCCAAGGACGTCAAGGATCATCTTCCCTCCGATCCTCAGCAGGAAGCCGCCGCGCTGGCCGACTACAAGGCAAACGGCATTCATCTGCATGCCGCCGGCGCCATCTATTTCCGCAGCAATGACGACGCTAGCGTCCGCGCCCAGTTTGAATACGTCAAACGTGCCGGCATCACCGTTATCGTCGCCGGCGATCCCACCCCGGAAACCCTCCCGCGCATGGAAAAATTCGCTCGCGAATACGACATCCGCATCGCCATTCACAATCACGGTCCCGAGGACAAGCTCTGGCCCAGCCCGCTCGACATCCTCAAGGACATCCGCGGCCTCGACCCGCGCATCGGCTGCTGCATCGACGTGGGCCATACCGTCCGCGCCGGCACCGATGTAGTGGAGGCCATCCGCGCTGTCGGCCCACGCCTCTTCAACGTGCACATGAAAGACCTCGCCAGCTTCACTGACAAGGAAAGCCAGGTGGCCGTGGGCGAAGGCAAAATGCCCGTCCGCGAAATCTTTCAGGAGCTGATCGCGATCCGCTACCCCGGCTTCGTCGACCTCGAGTACGAAATCAAAGCCGACGACCCCATGCCCGGCGTCAGCGAAAGCATCGCCTATATGCGGGGCGTCGTGACCGGCCTGGGATATCTGCCCCAGCCCTGATTCAACCCGGCGAAATCCCCCGTGTTACCCTCACAATCAGCATGAGCCGACCCGCCCCTGCGACCTCTCATCCTTCCCTGCCCGACCTGCCCCGCGTCCTTGGCCCCAGCCAGGCCACCGCCATCGTCGTCGGCACCATCATCGGCAGCGGCATCTTCCTGGTTCCCCGCGAAATGATGCAGGACGTCGGCTCCTCCGCCCTCGTCTACCTCGCCTGGATCGTCGGCGGCCTGCTCTCGCTCTTTGGCGCCATGACCTACGCCGAGCTCGGCGCCATGATGCCCTACGCCGGCGGCGAATATGTCTACCTGCGCGGCGCTTATGGCGATACCACGGCCTTCCTCTACATGTGGACCTGGTTTGCCGTCGCCAAACCCGCTTCCATCGCCGCCGTCACCATCGGACTCGCGCGCACCCTCGGAGTCTTCGCGGCTTTCCATTGGCTGCTCGCGCCCGTCCCCGGCCTGCCCCTGCTCTGGTCCCAGGTCTTCGCCATCGCCGTCACCTGGCTCATTACCGGACTCAACTATCTCGGCATCAAAAAAGCCGGCGACTTCCAACTCGTCTTCACCATCCTCAAAGCCATTCTCATTCTCATCGTCGCCGCGTTCTGTTTCGCGTCGGTCTCCGGTTCGTGGTCCAACTTCGGCACCTCCGTCCCCCACGCTCTCGGCGGCATCAATGGCTTCATGGCGGCGCTTATCGCCACCCTCTGGGCATACGACGGCTGGAACGACCTCACCATGGTCGCCGGCGAAGTTCGCCGCCCCGAACGCAGCCTGCCCTTCGCCCTCATTGGCGGACTCCTCATTGTTGGCGTGCTTTTCATGGCCACCAACGCCGCCATCCAGTACATTTTGCCCGCCGCGGGCATTGCCGCCTCAGAACAGCCTGCCGTGGCCGCGCTCTCCGTGGTCGCAGGCCCGCGCGGCGCGGGATTCGTCGCCGCCGCCATGGCCCTCAGCATCTTCGTCACTCTCAACGGAACCGTCATGTCCGGCGCCCGCATCCCCTTTGCCGCGGCGCGCGATGGCCTCTTCTTCCGCCAGTTTGCCCACATCAACTCGCGCTTCCAATCGCCGTCCACATCGCTTATGGTGCAGGCGCTCATCTCCACCGTGCTGCTGCTCTTCCTGTCGCAATTCCAGCAGCACTTCGAGCTGGCCGTCTTTGCCGAGTGGCTTTTTTACATGCTCACCGCCACCACTGTCTTCGTCTATCGCCGCCGTCACCCCGAAATGCCCCGCCCCTACTGCCTCTGGGGATACCCCGTACTCCCCGCCATTTTCGTCCTCAGCGCCGCCGCCGTCCTGGTCTCCAGCTACGGCAGCAACCTCGAAGGTTCTCTCATCGGCACCGTCCTCATCCTCCTCGGGCTCCCCGTTCTGGCCCTCGTCCGGCGCTATAACCGCTCGACGACTTAGAGAATCACGCGGTCCTTCCCATCAGTCCCAAAAGGTACCGCCCGTCTTTCGCGCGCTGCGGCAAAACTCGTCTCCGGGTCCTGTTTTCAAGGGAACCACCTCACATTTTGCTGAAACATGTTTTGGGGAAAACAGGCGCGCGTAGGGGCACGACTTCCACAGTCTGCTGAAAAACGCATCCGGTGAAAGAAACGCGTAGGGGTGCGACTTCACAACTTGCTGAAATACGTGTTCGGTGAAAGAACCGCAAGGGCGCGACTTTTAGTCGCGCCGTTAAGTGCCACGAAATGTGTTGGGCTTCAGCCCCTGCCGGAAGCTTTCGAGAGTTCCAAGAACCGAAACACCCATTTTTCAGCAAGCCGTTTCCATCGTGCCGTGTGCGGCTTCAAAGGGATCTGGGCTTTACAGGTTGCGGAAAAACTCGTTAAATCGAGTCGCAAAGGTCAGAAAACCATCCCTCAGCGGCTAAAGCCTGGCTCAATTCATGGGAGTTATCGGCACGACTAAAGTCGTGCCCTTCAAAACAGGTGGTTTGTCGAGTTTTCCGCAATCTGCTTATCCCCTGAGGGACGTTGGCCGTCCACAGCCCCGGCCAACAAGCGCACTCTACCCGGCGCCATGCGGAATCGTATTCAGCGCAACCATGTAAGCCAGCCCTGTCCCCAGCGTCACTGCCACCAGTTCATTGGCGTCGAACGTACCGCGGGATAAATACGCTTCCATGTGGTTCAAAACCCAGAACTGCGACATAAAATCCGGAAGATACGGTCCCAGCCACGCCGCCAAATCCGAGCGGTTCCCGAACTCGCGGATCCCCGCCACCAGCATCCATCCCGCGCACACCACGAACGCGCCGTCCCGCGAGCACTTGAGCGCCCACATGCACATCAGCAGCAGCGCAACGGTAATGGCCAGCGTAAGAAACGGCCCCAACATGGGCTGAACTGCGGAAGGAATAAAGCCGGGGCGCAGCATCTGCGGCAGACCGCCATCTGCCGCGCCCGGCCGAGTCGCTACAAATGCCATCACACCGGCGGCGAGCCACAGCATCGCCACCACCAGCAGCCGCTGTTGCGGCGCGCCATTCTCATGTCTGCTCTGCATCGCTTCAAGCCTCCAGGACTTGTCGCCTGAACCAGGAGGAAATCACTCAATTGCGCAAAAACTTCATTTCGTCGCATTGCCGCATTTCCGCGTCCGGACACAGACCGGCTGCGACGGCAATTCCGCTGTGAGGCCCCGGGTGCATCCCAGGTGCGATTGTTTTCGTAGGATTTCAGGCCCGCGGCGGCTTCCCGCTGGGCTCTTGCAAACCAAGGGAGAACTCCATCTTCGCCTCGGAAACTTTTCAAGTCAAGACAAATTCCAACAGAACCAACCTTGCAACCCCCAACCCGGCGAAAGTAAACTCAACCGCAGCAGTAGCCTGCGCCCGCTCCCGCCCGTCGCTTTCGCCGCGACTCAAGAGCGCCCGCAAACGATCGCGAGCCGCACCGCATCAGAGATCATCCGAATCGAGACGAGGACGAGAACCGTGCGAGTTGGCATCTTTACCCGCGAATATCCCCCACAGGTTTACGGAGGCGCCGGCGTCCACGTCGACTATCTCAGCCGCGAGCTCGCCAAATCCATCGAGGTCGAAGTCCACTGCTGGGGTCCGCAGCTCTCCGACCACGGCAACCTCCACGTCCGCGGCGCCGAGCCCTGGCCTGAAATCACCAACGGCACCGACGCCAAATTCAAAGGCGCCCTCGAAGCCCTCAGTCTCAACCTCACCCAGGTCAAAGCCCTGGAATCCATCGACATCGTACACACCCACACGTGGTATGTCTCCATGGCCGGCTACCTCGCCAAAAAACTCTATGGCATGCCCTTCGTCCTCACCACCCATTCTCTGGAGCCTCTGCGCGCGTGGAAGGCCGAGCAGCTCGGCAGCGGCTATGCCGTGAGTTCGTGGATGGAGAGCACCGCGATCCATGACGCCGACGCCATCGTTGCGGTCTCCCACGGCACCCGCGAAGACGTCCTCCGCGCCTACCCCGGCGTCGATCCCACGCGCATCCACGTCATCTACAACGGCATCGATCTGGCCGAATACCAGAAGACCTCCGATACCACCGCGCTGGAAAAATATGACGTCGATCCCGGCATCCCCTACGTGCTCTTCGTCGGCCGCATCACCCGCCAGAAAGGCGTCACGCATCTGGTCGACGCCATCGACCACCTGCCGCCCGAAACGCAGGTCGTTCTCTGCGCCGGCGCCCCGGACACCCCCGAACTCGCCGACGAGCTCCGCGCCAAAGTCGACCACGCGCGCCGCCAACATCCGCGCATTGTGTGGATCGAGAAAATGATCACCAAGCCGGAGATCATCCAGCTCTACTCCAACTGCCGCGTCTTCTGTTGCCCCTCGGTCTACGAGCCCTTCGGCATCATCAACCTCGAAGCCATGGCCTGCCGCGCGCCCGTGGTCGCCAGCTCCACCGGCGGCATCAAGGAGGTGGTTGTCGAAGGCGAAACCGGCTATCTCGTCCCCTTCGAGGCCGACCGCGTCACCGGCTTTCCTGTCGATCCTGACTCCTTCGCCCACGATCTTGCGGTGCGCATCGGCATGCTCCTCCAGGATCCCGAGAAGTGCCGCCGTTTCGGCGATGCCGGCCGCCAGCGCGTGGAAGACATCTTCAGTTGGACCGCCATCGCCCAACAAACTATGTACCTTTACCAATCGTTGATCGACCAACGCAAAGCAATGCATAGAACTTGAACTTCAACCAATCCCGCTGTTAGCTATTAGCTATTAGCTGTTAGCTGTTAGCTATTGGCTATTGGCTGTTAGCTGTGAACTACGAACTGAGAACTGATCACTGACCACTGATCACTGAGCACTATGAACTACGAACTGTGAACCGAGAACTTATGAACGACGGACGCCACCGCGTAATCATCGAATCCATTACTCCGCAAATCGACTGCGGCCGCTTTCCCGCCAAGCGCACCCAGGGCGATCTGGTCCGCGTGGAAGCAGATGTTTTCACCGACGGCCACGACGCCATCGCCGCCTGCATTCTCGCCCATCGCGAAGGCGCCGATTCCTGGATCGAAATCCCTCTGCAGCAGCTGGTCAACGATCGCTGGTTCGGCGCCTTCCGCGTGGGCGAGCTCGGCCTCTACGTGTTCAAAGTGCAGGGCTGGATCGATCATTTTGAAACCTGGCATCGCGATCTGCTCAAGCGCATCAAGGCCGAATCCGATGCGCCCGTCGATTACCTCATCGGCGCCGACCTGGTGGAAGCCGCCGCCAGCCGCGCCAACGGCGGAGACGCCGCATGGCTCAAAGCCCGCGCCACCGTGCTTCGCTCAAAAGACGCGCCGAAGCAGCTCCGCATCCATGCCACCGATCCCATGCTCCACGAGCTGGGCCTGCGCTACCCTGACAAGCGATTCGCCACCGATTCCCGCGAGCTCAATCTCACGGTCGATCCCATCCGCGCCCGCTTCAGTTCATGGTATGAATTCTTCCCGCGCTCCACGGCGGCAAAAGCCGCCGCCCACGGCACTTTTGCCGACTGCGAACGCTGGCTCCCGCGCATCGCCGAAATGGGATTCAACGTGGTTTACCTTCCACCCATCCACCCCATCGGCCGCATGTTTCGCAAAGGCAAAAACAACAACCCCGAAAGCAAGCCCGGCGAAGAGGGCAGTCCCTGGGCCATCGGCTCAGCCGAAGGCGGACACAAGTCCATTCACCCCAGCCTCGGCACACTGAAAGATTTCCGCCGCTTTGTGGCAAAAGCGGAGGAGCTCGCCCTCTCCGTGGCCCTCGACATCGCCTTCCAGGCCGCGCCCGACCACCCCTACGTCACCGAACATGCGTCATGGTTCCGCAAGCGCCCCGACGGCACCATCCAGTACGCCGAAAATCCGCCCAAAAAATATCAGGACATCTATCCCTTCGATTTCGAGAGCGAAAACTGGCGCGACATGTGGACCGAGCTCAAATCCGTTTTCGATTATTGGATCGAGCAGGGCGTCACCATCTTCCGCGTCGACAATCCGCACACCAAGGCGTTTTCCTTCTGGGAGTGGTGCATCGGCGAAATCAAGCGCGATCACCCCGAAGTCCTCTTCCTCTCCGAAGCCTTCACGCGCCCTAGAATCATGTACCGCCTGGCCAAGCTCGGCTTCAGCCAGTCCTACACTTACTTTCCCTGGCGCAACGGCAAGGAAGAGATCACTGCGTATCTCACCGAGATCACCAAGCCACCGGTCAGCGACTTCTTCCGCCCCAACCAGTGGCCCAACACTCCCGACATCCTCACTGAATTTCTGCAGATGGGCGGCCGTCCCGCCTTCGTCATCCGCCTGCTGCTGGCCGCCACTCTCGGAGCCAACTACGGCATCTACGGCCCCGCCCTTGAAATGCAGGAGGACAAGCCACTCCGCCACGGCAGCGAGGAATATCTCAACTCGGAGAAGTACGAAATCCGTCACTGGGAGCTCGACGGCCCAACCAGCCTGCGTCCGCTGATCACGCGCGTCAACGAAATCCGCAACACCAACCCCGCGCTGCAAACCGACCTCACGCTGCGCTTTCACGCCACGGATAATCCGCAGATCATCGCCTACAGCAAGGAATCCGACGACCGCTCCAATCTCATCGTCACCATGGTCAATCTCGATCCCCATTTCACGCAGAGCGGGTTCGTCACCCTGCGCCTCAGCGAGCTGGAAATCCCCGCCGACCGCGCCTACGAAGCCGAAGACCTGCTCACCGGCGAGCGCTACCTTTGGCGCGGCCCGCGGAATTATGTCGAGCTCAATCCCACCCAACGCGGCGGCCACATCCTGCGCATCCATCGCCGCTTGAAAGTCGAAACCGACTTCGAATACTTCCTCTGATCATCGAGTGCTATGTCCATGTGGATGCTGTCATCCCAAGCGCTATATGGGCCTTTGCCCACGCATACTCCCTGCTACCTTTCTTTCAGATCGCGATCTTCGTCACAATCGCTTCATAGTCGGCTTTCAAACTGCCCGGCGCCGTTTCCAGCAACCCGGCGCCGGTAAGCGCCTGCACATCCGCATGGACGTTGCTGTAGTCACGCTTCAATGCCTTGGCCTGCGTGCGGATGCTGGTTTCGCGGTTGCGCCTGACACTGAGGCTTGTTTCATCGTTCCCCAGCCATTCGGATGAATAGATGTCCGCAGTCGGCAAAATCCCGTTATCACAGACGTGGAGCAAGATAAGGAGGTAGAATTCCGTGTTTCCTGAGATGAAACCGGATGAGGTGAACGAATGAACGTGTTTTCGCGAGTCATGCTTGTAATGGCTTCTGTTTGCTGTTTCTCTCATGCAGCCATTTCGCAGCAAACCGCAGTTCCGAGCAGCGCGGCAGGCGTAGCAAACGGTGCTGTGACATCGACGGTTTCTGCCGCTGTTTCCAATTCCACGGCGACGCCCGCGCGTGGATCAGCGCCAATACAACTGGACGTGGTGGTGACAGACAAGTCAGGAAACCCTGTACAAGGACTCGGCATGCAGGACTTTTTGGTGCTCGATGGGAGTCATCCGACCAAGGTGGATTCATTGGAGCCAGGGGATCCGCCATCGCAGATCGTCCTGGTGCTGGATGCTGTGAACATGGATGTAGTAGAGGTGACGTTTGTACGTCAGGAGTTTCAGAATTTTCTGCGGCAGAATGATGGGAAGCTGGCCGTGCCGGTGTCGATCATCCTGTTTACCGGCGACGGCATGAAGATCCGGCCTGCGATCACGGATGGAAACAAGCTTGCCGCTGAACTTGACCAGGTGCAGGACTTGCTGCGCAGGGCGGACCTGATCAACGGCGCGAATGGCGACATTTCGAAGTTTCAAGTGTCGATGAAGTGGCTGACGACCGTGGTGAAGAATGAAGCCAGGGAACCCGGCAGGAAACTGATGATCTGGGGAGGGCCGGGTTGGCCCGCGTTGGATGGGCCGGATTTCACCATCACTTCGAAGGTGCTGGAGTCGGAGTTCAAACTGATTGTCGACCTCTCGACCTCGTTGCGCCAAGGGCGGATCTCACTCTACAGCATTTCGCCCGCACTGAAGCAAGTGAAGAATTCGACCACCCGCGCGGCGAGCCAGGAAGCGATCCCGGCCGCCAACAAGACCAGAAATAATGCAGAGACATTCAATTCTGCGAATGTGGACTACAGCCTGGATTCCGGGCCGTTCGCCTTTAAGAGCTTTTTAAAGGGCGTCAAGAAGGTTGAAAACGCCACTCCCCCGCACCTGGGACTGAAGGTGCTGGCAACGCAGAGCGGCGGACTTGTGCTTGGACCCGGCAACAACCTGGTTGAGCAGATGAACCAGTGTATGAAGGACGCCCTCTGGTCTTACAAGCTCTCGTTCGCGCCGCCGGTTACGGAAAAGGCAAACGAATATCACGAACTGAAGGTAGAGGTTTCTAAGAAGAACCTTGTTGTACGGACCGATGCGGGGTATTACGACCAGCCGAAGGGGCAGTGAGATCTGGCGGCAACGCCATCAAGTTTACTGAAAAAGGAGAGGTGGCCCGTTCCGCCGGCCATCTCTTCAGCTTCGAGCGCGTTCCGAATCGCTGCGCAAAGGCAGGTCCGCGGCCGAGTTGCAATGCCGCCCATCCCTTCGGACACTACCTTCGCTTGGTATTCGCCCATCCTGCGCTATAATTCCAAAATGGACTTTCAGCTCGTCACCCAATACAAACCGCGCGGCGACCAGCCCCGCGCCATCGACGAGCTCGTCTCCGGCCTCGGTGCCGGCGAGCAACACCAGGTCCTGCTGGGAGTTACCGGTTCCGGCAAGACCTTCACCATGGCCAAGGTGATTGAGCAGGTCAACCGTCCCGCCCTCATCCTGGCCCACAACAAAACCCTGGCGGCCCAGCTTTATCACGAATTCAAGCAGTTCTTCCCCAACAACGCTGTCGAATACTTCGTCAGCTATTACGACTACTACCAGCCTGAAGCCTACATTCCCGCCGGCGACCTCTACATTGAGAAGGAAGCCACCATTAACGAGGAACTGGACAAACTGCGCCTTTCCGCCACCCGCAGCCTGTTCGAGCGCCGCGACGCCATCATCGTCAGCTCCGTAAGCTGCATCTACGGCCTCGGCTCGCCAGAAGCCTACTATGGCATGCTGCTGCTGCTCGAAAAAGGCCAGCGCATCAGCCGCAAAGACATCACCCGCCGCCTGGTGGAAATCCTCTACGAGAGGAACGACACCGATTTTCGCCGCGGGACCTTTCGCGTCCGCGGCGACATCATCGAAGTCTTCCCCACCTACGACGAGAATGCCTATCGCATCGAGCTGTTCGGCGATGAGATCGAATCGCTCTCCCAGATCGATCCCCTCTTCGGCACCGTGAAACAGCGCTTCTCGCGCCTGCCTATCTACCCCAAAAGCCATTACGTAGTCCTGCCCGAGCGCAAAGCCCAGGCCATCGACTCCATCCTCGCCGAGCTCAACGAGTGGGTTGCGGTGCTCGAATCCCAGGGCCGCATGGTCGAAGCCCAGCGCGTGAACCAGCGCACCCGCTTCGATCTCGAAATGATCAAGTCGATGGGCTACTGCCATGGCATAGAGAATTATTCGCGCCACTTCAGCGGCCGCCTGCCCGGCGAAGCCCCGCCCACTCTGCTCGACTACTTCCCGCGCGATTTCATCCTGTTCGTTGACGAGAGCCACGCCACCATTCCGCAAGTCCACGGCATGTGGCACGGCGACCGCAGCCGCAAGCAGAACCTGGTCGACTACGGCTTCCGCCTGCCCTCGGCCACCGACAATCGCCCCCTCAAGTTCGAGGAATTCGAGAACCGCATCCACCATACCATCTACGTCTCCGCCACGCCCGGCCCCTATGAGCTCACCCGCTCCGCCGGCGTGGTGGTCGAGCAGGTCATCCGCCCCACCGGCCTGGTTGATCCCGAAGTTGAGGTTCGCCCCGTAAAAGGGCAGATCGACGACCTGTTAGCGGAAATCCGCGACCGGGCCAAGCGCGGCGAGCGCGTGCTCGTCACCACCCTCACCAAGCGCATGGCCGAGGACCTCGCCGGCTACTACACAGAGGTGGGCGTGCGCTGCCGCTACATGCACTCCGAAATCGAAACCCTGGAGCGCGTCAAGCTGCTCGCCGGCCTGCGCAAGGGCGAATTCGATGTGCTCATCGGCATCAACCTGCTGCGCGAAGGCCTCGACCTGCCCGAAGTTTCGCTGGTCGCCATTCTCGATGCCGACAAGGAAGGCTTCCTGCGCAGCGCCGGATCGCTGATCCAGACCATGGGCCGCGCCGCCCGCCACATCGAAGGCCGCGCCATCCTCTACGCCGACCGGATGACCGATTCCATGAGCCGCGCCCTCGATGAAACCAACCGCCGCCGCGAAATCCAGCGCGCCTACAACGAGGAAAACGGCATCACGCCGCAGTCGGTCATCAATACCATGGACATGGGCCTGGCGCAGATCCTAAAGGCCGAGTACGGCGACATCACCGAGGAGGAAGTCGCAGGGGTGCCGGAGTTCACGTCCCAGGCCGAAGTCGATCAGTTCCTCGCCAAGCTCGAAATCGAAATGCGGGAAAGCGCAAAGAAGTTCGAGTTCGAGAAGGCGGCGAAGCTGAGGGATCAGATCAAGGAGCTAAGGGACAGAGAGTTTCTGTTTGGATAGTCACGCGCAACCAAAGCCATGAGCTTCGGGATCACCCTATCACGGGAACTCCCTGCCGCTGAGGAGATCATTTCGATCCGAAGATCACCAAGCTACATCCAGGAATGTAGAAAGGCAGGCTCTGTTCTACTCGCGCTAGGGCGCGGAAAGTGCGAACGAGCCAGGGAGATGGCTCAGGTGTATCGAGCAGCGTGCTCGGAATCAGATTTGTCAACGAGTGAATCGATTTGAACACATCGCATGACAAGCCATTCCTTTCGATCTCTTTGGTCAGAGTAGATTTCACAAAGAGCCTCAGGTCCATGTACACCGGGTCGCCTTGTTCACCGAATGGATACTGAACCGTGATGTTCGACCTAATCCCTGAAAACAAATCACGAAACGCCTCCCCAGCGCTCGCTTCATAGCCCAAGCGACCCCTCAACAGAGTTGCGTCGACACACGGCCAAACCAGGTCGAGATTGTATTTAGCCTCGACCTCCATCACGTAAGTTCCACCTGGCCGCAACAAACGGTGCATCTCTCCCAGCACCGCTGCAAAATCACCAATAAAGCTCAATGTACTTCCACAGCAGTTGATATGATCGAATGCTGAATCAGGAAGATCTAGGTGCGTGGCGTCGCCAAATCTGAACTCGGGCCTTAACAGCTCGACGTCCGAAAATCGAGGTCGAAGAATATTTGCTATTTTCTCATCATGTTCAGTCACGAAGGGGTAGTAAGAAGGAAACAATGGGCACGGAAAGCGTTTCCGAAAGTTGACCGCCTTCTCACGCCCAACCTCGAGCAATTCACGTGAGATATCCACCCCGATAACTTCTGCGCCTGTTAATGCATATAGGAATGATTGAAATCCTGTGCCGCATCCAATATCGAGGACGCGTTTCCTTATTTTGCTGTTCCAACGGGACAGGACATTTTCAGTGATCATCAAATGCAACCGAGAGAACAGCCATGAGTACCATAGATCGCGGAGTTGATCGTAGTCCGCGGCCATTTGGTCAAACAAATAGCTCACCCTCGATGGCGTCTCGATAGAATGAAAATCTTCAGTCATGGCTATCAAAGCGGTGCACCTAATGCTTGGTTGCAATCAAGTGTTTAGTGATGAAGTCCCAAATCCCAGCTAGTGCGGCAAATGCCGCAAGCGCAGAACCAAGATAGCTCAGGAATCGGATCTTCACTGGACTGATCCGAATTACCATTCCGCCGTATTCCGCGTCTCGACTGAACATGCTCGAGTTGATCTCCAAGCTGCGACGCTTAATACGGCGTCTCAACTCTCCCGGGACCACTTCTCGCGCTTGTCGCGCCCCCTCGACCAATGCGGTTAGACCCTGTACAAGTCCCAACAATCCGAGGAGAGCCGACGCAGTATCCTCCGCATCCTCCCAGTGTCCATCAACTGGATTTTGGTTATCCTGAAACCAGTTTATAGTCTTATCTGCCATTCCGAGATCGTGAAACGGGAAGATTTTCAGGTCGGTCAAAATCCATAGTATTTGACCGTTTGACCATGCCTCTCCAGTCCAGAGGATGGATGGAGATGAATCGGACAGAGCTCTCATCAAGAAGTTCTTTGCATCTTCGACACATTCGATCAAACTGTCCGGAAGCTCAAGGTCGACCTTCGCTAGAGAATGGCAAATCTCGATGAAATAGGCTGTGAACTGCGGCGCGATGATGCGCCCCTCGGAATCCTGAAGAGTTGCGAGCCATTGAGTGGGGGCAAGAACATCCACCCCGGACACCACCTTCCCACTCTTAAGGATCGCAAGAAGCGCCCAGGAAGTCTCCCAGGGATCGTCATGCCAGTTCCCCCGCCCATTGACGGAGTATTTGCTTGCCATCCATTTGAGCCCAATGTCCAATTGGGGATCATTGGTATGCGCTCCCATTGCCTTCAGAGCGATGAGAGCCATTGCCGTGTCCCATATCTCCTCTCCCCAAGATCCCTTGGCTGCACCATCCTCTAATTGCTGTCCCTCCAACCAGTCGCGGATACAGTGGGACCATTCCGTGTTCCCAGATGGAAGGCGATCAACGCACATCCCCGCCAATGCTGTGCTTCGAACTTCACTCCAATGGCCCTCTTTACGTCCGGTCGCGAAAAGAAAACCATAAGCGCGGTCCAAGATGTCGTAGATCCTGTCGATTCGACGCGTGACCGCTTCTTCGGAAACCAGAATCTCCGGGGGATTTGCAAGCGGCATTTTGGAATCCCTTCAGAACGGATGGGACAATTCTCTGGTAAACCTAACACTTCGTCAAGACGAAGCCTAAACGAAACCTGGGAAACCTGGGGACGGAAACCTGAGAAACCTGGGACAGATGGGCCGTTCCCCGGAAACGAGAATCTGGCAGAGGGGCGTCTGAGCAAGGGGCGCAGCAATTGCAAGTTTTGCATTCTGAATGAAAAATACGGGGCGGTTCCCTCAATCCTGGTTACTTGGTTCCGGCGTTTTCGGGTTTCCGAACCGCCGGACGCACTGCTCTCGCGCATATGTCCACGCTGAGAATGGCGCCTCTGCCATGGATGGGGCGTTGGTCACGATGAACGGATCGGGCCCGAACGCCACATAGTGCTTGTATAGCGCGTCACTGGAAGGCTCGATCCCTTTGCAGCTCTCTTCCAGAAATTCGTCCACAATATACTTGCATGCCTCGATCGCCGCTTCGAGGCTTGGGAACGTGCCGGATGTGTACCGTTCCGATTCGTCCCCGGAATGGTAGTTGTCGTCAACCAGAACCGTATAGGTATAACGAGGCTCCGTTACCTTCGAACCAGTCCGATCAGTACGGACAAATTTCAAATGACTTGCAAGACGCCAAAGCCATTTATCGGACCAGTTCTTCAGCATGATGGAGGGATTGTATCTGATCCGCAGGATCGAGCCAGAGACATCTCCGGTGATGCGCAGTTCATCCAAGGCCCTTTCGGCAGCCGCCCGCTCATCGCGATAAGACTGCGATGAACGGGGCACAGTTCCCGAATCGATGAGTGGCTGAAAGCCGAAAATGAGGCGGGCCACCTGCCTTTCTTTGGATTTCCCAGGTTCTCTATGGTTTATTGTAGGTTAGATTACTAACTAGTAAATATGCCTTTCATATTTGTTTTGTTATACCTACGTGCTAAATGTCGCAGAACAGGTGCAAAGCTGTTGGGGGGTACTACCCCTCTGCCTGAAACGACGAACTCCCGGATTTCTCCGGGAGTAATTCCGAAGATATCAATAGCGCGTCGCGGAGGATGTGATGGCGGTCACGGGTTGTCCGCTAGCCCCGCGCCACCTATCACGTATAAACAGCACAGCCTGCCGCATCCCCTCAAGCGCCGTCCGTTTTGCGCCAGGCGTCAAAATCAGCAAGAACCTCGTCCTCGTTGAGACCAATAAAGCGATCTCTTTCTTGATTTACCTTTGCCACAAAAACAACCCGCCGCTCGCCTTTCCCATCCCACTTCTCAGGAACATGTATTTTGAGCGCCCTCCTCCAATCCTGGCCCTCCCCGGCGACCATCCTCCTCGTAGACGACGATCCCTTCCTCGCCAATTCGCGGAAGTTCGTGCTGGAGCGCCGCATGTTCAAGGTGGAGCGCGCAGCCGATGCCGCCGACGCCTTCATCCGCCTGGAAGAGCCTGGATTTGCCGCCCGCCTGGCCCTGGTGATCGTCGAATTGCGCCAGCCCGGCGTGGGCGCCCCGGCCTTCGTCTCCGAACTCACGTCCCGCTTCCCCAAGATGCCGGTCCTGGTCCTCGACCGCACCGGCGAAGTCGCGCCTGACGATTTTGGCGAGCACGTGCGCTTCCTTCCCCGGCACGCCACCACCGAAGATGTTCTCGCCCGCGCCTGCGAAATGGTCTCTCCTTCGCACCTCCAGGTGGCCTGATCCTTTCCCCTCTACCCTCCTGCACAACCGCTTGCCCGTCCCGCTTTTGACCCGCGCCGTCCGATTCCTCCATCTATGGTGTGAGGCAAATCACAATCGAAAAGCCTAAGATGATGAAGAATGAACATGCTGGCTTGTCCCCTGGCACCCGCCGGCCTGCGACAATCGTCCTGGAGCTCTGATGGCAACATTCGGTAGTTTTGCACTTCTTATCGCGCTCGCGCTGGCTGCCTACAATCTGTTCGCCGGGGGCGTAGCCCTGCGGTTCATCGCCACCGGCCGGAATGCATTCATCTCGCCCGAACGCCTGGCCGACACCGCCCGCCGCGCCGGAATCGCCGGGTTCATCGCCGTTTCCGCCGCCGCCTTCGCGCTGGTCTACTCCGTCTTTACCAACGATTTCTCCATCACTTACATCCTGGAGCACTCCAACCGCGCCCTGCCCGGCCCCTACAAGTTCGCGGCCCTGTGGAGCGGCCAGGAAGGCTCGCTGCTGCTCTGGGCATGGCTGCTGGGCTGCTACGGCTTCGTCCTGCGCCTGATGCACAAGACAGACGTGAAGCTCTACGCCTATGCCGGCACCATTCTCGCCGCCATCCAGGTCTTTTTCCTCGCCGTCATCAACTTCGCCGCGCCGCCGTTTTCGCTGATGAAGGGCGCCATTCCGGCCGACGGCGCCGGCCTCAATCCCCTTCTCCAATATCCCGAGATGGTGATCCATCCGCCCATGCTCTACCTGGGCTATGTTGGCTTCTCCATTCCGTTCGCCTTCGCTCTGGGCGCGCTGATGATGCGCTACCCCGGCGAGAAATGGATCAGGATCACCCGCGGCTGGACCATGGTGACCTGGCTCTTTCTCACCTGCGGCATCTTCCTCGGCATGCACTGGGCCTACGCCGTGCTCGGCTGGGGCGGCTACTGGGGCTGGGACCCGGTGGAGAACGCCAGCTTCATGCCCTGGCTCACCGGCACCGCCTTCCTTCACTCCGTGATGATGCAGGAGAAGAAAGGCATGATGAAGAGCTGGAACGTGTGGCTCATCTTCTCCACCTTCCTGCTCACGCTGCTGGGAACGCTGCTTACTCGCGCCGGCCTCGTGAGTTCGGTGCACGCCTTCGCGCAATCGTCTATCGGCTCGTGGTTCTATGTCTTCATGGTGCTCACGCTCGCCGTCTGCATCTTTACTTACGTATTGCAGCGCGGCCATCTCAAGAGCGACCATCACCTCGAATCGCTGGTCAGCCGCGAGTCCAGCTTCCTATTCAACAACCTGGTGCTGCTCATCGCCTGCTTTGTCATCCTCTGGGGAACGCTCTTTCCCATCCTCAGCGAATACGTGCAGGGCACCAAGGTCACGGTGGGCGCTCCGTTCTATAACGCGGTCGCGATTCCCATCGGATTGTTCCTGCTCTTTCTCACCGGCGTGGGACCGCTACTTCCATGGCGCTCCACCTCGATGCGCGCCATCAAGCGCAACTTCATCCTTCCGGTAGTCGCGCTCTGGGCAACCGTGATCGTGGCCTTCGTCGCCGGAGATCATCCCTACCACGACGGCGCCTTCGACCAGGGCGCGTTCTATGCGCTCATCGGATTCGCTCTCTGCGCCGCCGTTCTCACCGCGATTCTCTCGGAATTTTTCCGCGGCGCGGGGGTTATCTCGCGCCAGACCGGCAAGAATCTGGTTTCCTCGACCGTGCTGCTGACCCGCCGCAATACCCGCCGCTACGGCGGATACATCATCCACATCGGCGTGGTGATCGTGGTTGTAGGCCTTTGCGGGGCGGCGTTCAACCGCAGCCAGGAAAAAGAGCTGGCGCTGCAGGGCCAACTCCCCATCGGGCCTTACGTGCTGCAATGCGTCGGATTCTCCCAGGATTCCAACGCCAACTACAACTCCGATTACGCACTGCTCGACGTCTACAAAGGCGGCAAGAAGCTCTTTCAGATGACCCCGGAAAAGCGCGTCTATCTGGCCAGCGAACAGCCCCAGACCATGGTCGCCATCCACAGCGTCCCCGAGTGGGACCTGTACGTGGTGTATGAAGGCACGAATCCCGATACCGGCCTGCCCATCATCAAGGCGTTTCTCAATCCGCTCGTAAGCTGGATCTGGGCCGGCGTGGTCCTCATCGTCTTCGGCACATTGATTGCGCTGGTACCCAGCCTCAGCCCATCCACCGCCTCCCTGCGTGTGCCTGCCGCGCGAGCGGCGCCCGCGGAGCCGGCCATCCACGGAGGCCGGTCATGACCTCGCTCTTGCTGAGCATCTTCCGTGCCCTCTCGCGCATAAGTTTCCGTGCCCCATCTTTTCCGCGCTTTTTGCGGAAAGGGTGGGAATCCAATGAACCCCGCCCCATCTCTCGCACAAACAGCCTCTCGTTCTGGCTCAAAACCGCACAGGCCGCCTTTCTCGCGGTCGCCGTCTGTTTTTCCCTCGGCGCCAGCGATGCCGGGTCGCGCTATAACAACCTGAACCACCGCACCATGTGCACCTGCGGCTGCGCCGAGATCCTGGGCGAATGCAACCATGTGGGCTGCAGCGCTTCCACAGAGGAGCTGGCGATGATTCGCGATGGCCTTGCCAACAACCAGAGCGATCAGGCAATCCTCGATGCGATGGTGGCGAGATATGGCGCGGTGGTATTGGCCGCACCCACCAGGCATGGCTTCGACCTGGTGGCCTGGATCGCGCCGTTCGCGGTGTTTGGTGCAGCACTGCTCGGCACCATCCTGCTGGTGCGCCACTGGACGGTGGGCAAGACACAGTTGGCCGCGCAGCTCGCCAATGCTCAGGCCGCAAGCCCCGAAATGACCGCGATTCGCGAACAAATCCGCCGCGAAACCGGCGATGGAGATTAAGCCATGACTGAAACCTCAGGCCTGCTGGCCGGCGCGCTGCTCCTGTTCGCGCTCTTCCTCTACACTTTCTGGCCGGAAAATGTCTTTGCCAGCCAGCGCGAAAAAACTCGCCTGGACTACCTGCTCGAGCGCAAGGAGCAGCTCTACGAAAATCTTCGCGACCTCAACTTCGAGTTCCGCGCCGGCAAGTATCCCGAAGAGGATTTTCAGGCCCAGCGCGCGCAGCTTGAAAACGAAACCGCCCAACTGCTGGCCGAAATCGAACACCTGCAGCAGGCATGAGCAGCCTCCACACAAACCGGGTGCCCCACCGACGAATCCGGGTGCCCACCCTCGCCGCGTAGTTGTTTTTGCGGCCAGGGTGGGAGGGTACTCATTGACCACATCCAACACAATATCTTGGGGACCCAAGAAAAAATCATGAGATCGAAAAACTTCGCGCTTCTTTCTGCCGCCTTCTGCTCTCTCCTCGTCACCGTCGCCGCGCAGGCAGCCACGGTTTCCGGCACCGTCACCAACAAGACCACCGGCAAGCCCTCCGCGGGCGACACCGTGGTGCTGGTGGACGTGCAGGCCAACATGGGCGAAGTGGCGAAAGCCACCACCGACGCCGCCGGCCATTACAAGCTCAACGAGCCGGGTCCCGGTCCATACCTGATCCGCGTCACCCACCAGGGCGCCGGCTACTTCATTGCCGCGCCGCAAGGTGGTGGTCCCGGCGACCTCAGCGTTTATGACGCCGCGCCCAAGGTCGAAGGCATTTCGCTGGAAGACGAAATCATCCAGGTGGAAGCGCAGAACGGCCAGTTAGCCGTCACCGAGCAGTACGTGGTGCACAACCTGAGCTCGCCCAAGGTGACCGAGTTCAGCGGCAACACGTTCGAGTTCGCATTGCCCGCCGACGCCGTCATCGATGTGGCCGAGGCCACGCGGCCCAGCGGCCTGCCCACCATGGCCGTGCCCAAGCCGCTCGCGCAGAAGGGCCGCTACACCCTGAACGTGCCCATCGAGCCCGACCAGGGCGATAAGATGACGCTTTTCGAGATCAGCTATCACCTGAACTACACCGGCTCCTACACGTTTCATCCCTCGGTGCTGATGCCCGCCGACAATCTCGCCGTGCAGTTGCCCAAGAGCATGACCTTCACGCCGATGGGCGGCGCTGTGTACCAGTCGATCCCACAGGATCCCGCGTTGCAGACGTTTTTGCTCAAGAACGCATCCGCCAGCAAGCCGCTGGACTTCACCGTCTCCGGCAACGGCGCCATGCCGCGCCAGCAGGGCAATGGCGACAACGGCGCACAGGCCGCCCAGCCTGGAGCGCAACCCGGCGGCGGCATCGGCGAGCCCATCAACACCCCCGATCCGCTGACCAAGTACAAGTGGTGGATCCTCGGCGGACTGGGCCTGTTGCTCGCGGCAACCGCGGCCTTCCTGCTGCGCAAACCCGCCGCTGTACCGGCAGGCGCTCCCGGCGTTCCCGCGGCTGCGCCCAATGTGGCCGCGCCCAACTATGCCTCCAACGGAAACTTCCCCGGCGGCAAGAACGCCGCGCTCCTGAACGCATTAAAGGAAGAACTCTTCTCGCTGGAAAGCGAAAAGCTTTCCGGGACTCTCAACACCGCGGATTACGCCGAACAGAAATCCGCGCTGGAAACGGTGCTCAAGCGCGCCCTCACCCGGAAATAGCGCCGCGACATTCGACTCAACCGAACGAGCTGCAGCTCCCCTCCGCAGCTCGTTCACTTCTTCACTGCTTCACCTTTTCACTTGTTCACTCTTTCACTTCTTCACTGCGTCAATTCCCCGAGCATTTAGTATTCTTGCCAGCATGAAGACGCTTCTCCGCACGTTGCTCTACCTCGCGCTCATTGTCTGGCTGGGCGCGGAGGTCTTCTTCCCCGTGGTTGCCGACGTCACTTTCATGAATCAGAGCAACACCCATCTCGCAGGCACCATCGTGGGCGAACTTCTGCGCATCCTGCACGCCATGGGACTGGTGGCCGGAATCGTGGCGATCATCCTCCTCGCCCTCGCGCCGGTGTGGAACATCTACAAGTCGAAGTCGGTGCTGGCGCCCATGGTGCTGCTGGCGCTCATGCTGGCCTGCACGGCCTACTCGCAGTTCAGCATCCTTCCCGCGATGGAGCGCGATCGCATCGCCGCCGGAGGCGCCATCGACATGACCAATCGCGCAAACCCCATCACCGCCGATTTCAATCGCCTGCACAACCGCAGCACCCACGTGGAAGAAGCCGTGCTGTTGCTGGGGCTGGTCACCGTCGTCCTGGTCGCGCACGCCGAAACCGTTCGCGCCTGATCGCGCCCAGCGGAGGCCGTCATGGGACGTGAAGCAGAATGCGCCTGCACCTGGAACGGAGTCACGGCGCGCGTGAAGGCACTGATCGAGCCTCCTGAATTAATTCTGCGCGGCGAGCTCCGCCGCCGGGTTCCCTTCGCGCAGATGGGAGAGATCCGCGTCGACGGCGAGCAGCTTTGCTTCAAGTTTCAGGGCGAGAATGTTTCGCTCAATCTCGGCAGCGCGCTCGCCGCAAGATGGGCCAAGGCCTTTACTGCTCCGCCGCCCTCCCTTGCGAAGAAACTCGGTATCACCGCGGAAACCGTGGTCCGTATGATCGGCACGATCGACGATAACGCTCTTAGCGGAGCTCTCTCCGGCGCAAAACAGATCAGCAAACGCACTGGTACTTTGATTCTGGCCCGCGTCAACACGCCCCAGGAACTTGCTCGCGCGCTGCAATCCGCTGCGCCTCGACTCGCCCTCGGCACGCCCATCTGGTTCATCTATCCCAAAGGCAAGGGACACGCCCTGACCGCATCCGACGTCCGTACCACCGCCCTCGCCACCGGAATCGTCGACACCAAGGTGGCCGCGGTGTCCTCCGTACTCACCGCCCTGCGCTTTGTGAAACGCCGCTAGTTCTCCGCAAGCTTCGCTTAATGCATCACACGCGCCAGCCACTGATCACTGATCACTGACCACTGACCACTGTGCACCGTCCTCTCTCCTGTAGAATCGTAGGGGCGCACAAGCGCGCTTGCATCGCGCTGGACCAACCAGGAAGACCATGAAAACCGGCATCATCGGCCTGCCCCAGGTAGGCAAGACATCTCTCTTCAGAATTCTCACCAAGGCCAAACTCGAGGAGCGCGGCTACTCCAATCCGCGCGAGGCGCACATCGGCGTGGCCCGCGTGCCCGACGTCCGCCTCGACAAGCTTTCCGCGCTCTACTCGCCCAAAAAGACCACCTACGCGAGCGTGGAATTCGTCGATGTGGCCGCCATCGGGCAGGAGGCGCTGAAGGAAACCGCGTTCCTCACCAGCCTGCGCAACGTCGACGCGCTCATCCACGTGCTGCGCGCGTTTGAAGACGATTCCATTCCTCACGTCGGCCCCATCGATCCGCTGCGCGACATCAAGAATGTGGAATTCGACCTCATGGTCAGCGATCTCACCCAGGTTGAGAAGCGAATTGAGCGCGTGGAAAAAGACCTGAAGAAGAAGCGCACCGACGAATTGGACCGCGAGCACGCGCTGCTGCTGCGCTCAAAAGAAGCGCTGGAGCAGGAGAAGCCTCTGCGCGAGCTCGACATGACTCCGGAAGAGAAGAAGCTCATCAAGGGATTCATGTTCCTGTCGCAAAAGCCGATCCTTTACGTGCTCAACATCGGCGAGAGCGCCACGCTGGGCGACGACCTCGATGCCGCGGTGAGCCGATTCAAGCTCGACGAAGTCGCGCAGCGCCCCAACGCCGGGGCCACCGCCATCTGCGGCAAAGTGGAAGCGGAGCTGGCCGAGATGGACGACGCCGAAGCCGCCGATTTCCTCTCCAGCTACGGCCTGCACGAGAGCGGCCTGGTGCGCCTCATCCGCAAGAGCTACGAACTGCTGGGCCTCATCAGCTTTTTCACCGCCGGCGAAGACGAGTGCCGCGCCTGGACCATCCCCGCCGGCTCCAAGGCTCCGCAGGGCGCGGGCGCCATTCACTCCGATCTCGAACACCACTTCATTCGCGCCGAAACCATTCGCTGGGATGCGCTGCTCGAAGCCGGCTCCGAAGCCAATGCGCGCGCCCGCGGCACGCTTCGCCTGGAAGGCAAGGAGTACGTGGTAAAGGACGGCGACGTGATGCACATCCGGCATAGCGGATGAAAAAAGCCGTCAGCCATCAGCTTTCAGCTCCGGCAGTGGAATTCGGGCACGTTTTTCTAAGTTTCTTGCGCCCATTGGAATCACACGACAGGCGTGAGTTGAGATGCTGGCTGAGGGCTGAAGGCTGATAGCTGACGGCTACGAAGGCAAATGATGCTGAAACTCTCCATACTCCTCGGGCTCCTCGCCGCTCTGGCCGATATCGCCGGCGGCGTGGTCCTCGTCCGCGCCCGCGGCGTCGAGCGCTACCTGCGCTATTTCGTCGCCGTCGGCGCGGGTTTTCTCATGGCCGTGGCCCTGCTCGAAATGACTCCGGAGAGCATCATCCTCAGTCCGCATCTCGGCCCCATCCTCATCATGGCCGGCTATTGTGTCGTCCACCTGCTCGAACACACCATCAGCGGCCACTTCCATTTCGGCGAAGAAACTCATCACCACGTGATCTCTCATCGCACGGGATACTCGGTGCTCGGCGGTCTCAGCGTGCACGCGCTGTTCGACGGCGTTGCAATCGGCTCCGGCTTTGTGGTTTCCAACATGCTCGGCTGGCTCATCTTCCTCGCCATCTTCCTTCACAAGGCGCCGGAGGGTTTCACCATGGCCTCGGTGATGCTGGCCAGCGGGCGCAGCCGCAAAGCTGCCTTCTTCTCCGCCGTGGGACTCGCGGTCGCCACGCTCGCCGGCGTTCTGGTCATCGAACTCGCGCCGCAGTGGCTTCCCTACGGCCTGCCCATCTCCGCCGGAGTAGCGCTCTACGTGGGCGCCAGCGACCTGGTGCCTGAAGTCAACCGTGAACCCGGCATTCGCATGGCCCTGGTGTTCTTTCTCGGCGTCGCTGGTTTCCTGCTGCTCAGGCTGCTTCTGCCCGCGCTCTAATCGGCCGGGAATCCCGGCGCCACGCGCACCCGCCTCCATCGCGCTCGATAAAGCCTCGCCAGCAGTCGCAGGTAGTCCCACGCCACGCCGAGGCTGACCTTGCTGCGTCCCCCCGCCCTGCGCCCGAATGCAAACGGAATCTCGCTTACCGTCCCGACACGCCCACGCACCAATATCTCCAGCAGCAGCTTGAACCCCGTAGGCCGAAACAAAATGTTCTCCACGCAGCACCGCCGCACCAGAAAATAGCCTGACAGCGGATCCTTCACGCGCATCCCCGACCGCTGCAGCGGCACCGTCACACCGATGGAAATGGCTGAAAGCAATTTCCGCAGCGGATTCCATTCCGTCATCCCGCCGCCGCGCGCAAAACGGCTCGCCACCGCCGCATCCTGTCCTTTTGCCATCTCCGGCAGCAGCTTCGCCAGCAACTCCGGCGGATGCTGCATGTCCGCATCTATCGCGCCCAGAATCGATGCGTCGGTGTTTTGCCAGCCGTGCAGAATCGCCCCCGCCAGCCCTCGCTCGCCGCGCCGTACCAACAGGCGCACGCGTGCATCTTCGGCGGCCATCGCAGTCACCAACTCCTCGGTGCCATCGCGGCTGTCGTCGTCCACCACCAGAATTTCAAACGGAATCGCCAGACCGCTCAGAACCGCGCGCACTCGCCCCAGCAGCATTTCGAGGCATTGCGCCTCGCGCAGCGTGGGAATCACCAGCGCCAGTTTCTCCTGCCGCAGCATGCGCGCGCCCCCGGGGTCGTCCAGTCCGACGACTATAGACTAACAACGGACAGACGCCTCTTTCTGCGCAGGAGCTGAATCGTTTTGACCCGACGTTTTTTCTCATCCGGCGTTTTCCCGGTACTGCTTTTTTCCCTGCTCGGCTTCCTCACCATGGGCTACCATCCCGGCGCGGAAGACGACGGCGTCTATCTTGCTTCCATCAAGGCCGATCTCAACCCAGCGCTCTTTCCCCACGACGCCGCATGGTTCCAACTGCAGATGCGCTCCAGCATCTTCGACACCTGCATGGCGCATTTCGTCCGCGCTTCGCATCTTTCCGTCGACTGGGCGGAACTCCTCGGCCAAATCTTCTCGCTGCTCCTGATCATGGCGGCATCGTGGAGCATCCTCTCCCGGCTTTTTTCTCGCGCATCGGCACGCTGGGGCGGACTGGCCCTGCTCTCCGGCTTGTTGACTCTCCCGGTAGCCGGAACCGCGCTCTACATCGCCGACCAGTACCTCCATCCGCGCAACCCTGCCACCGCGCTCATTTTGTTCGCCGTCGCGCGCATCCTGGCTCGGCGTCGCGTTCAAGCCGTTCCGCTGCTGCTCGGCGCATTCCTGCTCCACCCCATGATGGGCGCCTTTGGCATTTCCTTCTGCTGCATTCTCGCCCTCACGCACTCCAGTCGCGCACGCAGCGCCGCACAATCTCTGCGTGCAAGCCTCTCCCGCCGGCCCGCGCAAGTCGCTGCCCCGATGGCCGCCCTGGTTCCCCTGGGCTGGATGTTCCAACCGCCATCGTCAGCCTGGCTCGATGCCATGAGTACCCGCCACTGGTTTCACCTTTACCAATGGACCTGGTACGAGTGGCTTGGCGCCCTCGGCCCGCTGGTCCTGTTCGGGCTGCTCATCCGCCTTGCCCGCCGCAACGGCAACTCCACCCTCGCCCGCTTTGCCGCCGCCGTCCTCATCTACGGCGTCTTCCAGCAACTCGTGGCCATGATCCTCAACGGCCCCCGCGCCTTGGTCGTCCTCAGCACCCTCGAGCCCATGCGCTATCTTCACCTGGTCTATGTCTTTCTGGTGCTGATCGGCGGCGCGCTCCTCGGCCAGCATTTGCTTCAAGCCCGCGCCGCGCGCTGGGCCGCCTTCCTGGTCCTGATTTATGGCCCCATGTTCGCCGTGCAGCGCCAACTGTTCGCCGCCACGCCTCACCTGGAGCTCCCCGGCCGCGCGACCTCCAACCCATGGCTGCAATCGTTCGACTGGGTTCGCCGCAACACCCCCACCGGCGCTTTTTTCGCCCTCGGCCCGCGATATATGGCCGAACCCGGCGAAGACATGCACAGTTTTCGCGCCCTGGCCGAACGCAGCGTCCTCGCCGATGCCCTCAAGGACACCTCGGTGATCAGCAAAGCACCGGATCTGGCTCCGCTCTGGCGCCGCCAAATCGATGCCCAGGCCGGCTGGAATGGCTTCCAACTCCCTGATTTCGAACGCCTCAAGGCGCAATTCGGCGTGGATTGGGTGCTGCTCGCCTATCCGCCGCCCGCCGGACTGCCCTGTCCGTGGCGCAACCAGGGCCTCTCCGTCTGCCGCATCCCTTAGCGCCCGCAGTGGCCCAGCCCGCCCTCGCCAGTTCCTGTTTCGCTTCCCTACCTGCATTTACCATCGAATCAGTCGGAAATTCGATAAAATGAATTGAGTCCAATTTCATGATCAACCACAAAAAGGTTGTAGCGGTCCTGCCCGCGTATAACGCGGAAAAAACCCTCGAGAAGACCGTCGAGGAGATCCCTGCCACGGTCGATGCGTGCATCCTGGTAGACGACCACAGCACCGACGCCACCGCAGCCCTGGCCCGCAAGCTTGGCTTGCAGGTGCACATCCATCCCCAGAATCGCGGCTACGGCGGCAACCAGAAGACCTGCTACACCGCGGCCCTCGAAGCCGGCGCTGACGTGGTGGTCATGCTCCACCCCGACTATCAGTATTCCCCGCTGCTGGTTGAGCCCATGGCCAGCATGATCGCCTTCGGCGTGTATGACATCGTCCTCGGCTCGCGCATCCTCGGGGGCGGCGCCTTGCGCGGCGGCATGCCCCCGTACAAGTACATTGCCAATCGCGCCCTCACTCTGATCCAGAACCTGTCCCTCGGCGCCAAGCTCTCGGAGTATCACACCGGCTTCCGCGCCTACAGCCGCGAACTGCTGCTTTCACTGCCGCTTGAGGCCAACTCCGACGACTTCATCTTCGACAATCAGCTCCTCGCCCAGTGCATCTATCTCGGCGCGCGGATTGGCGAACTCTCCTGCCCCACCCGCTACTTTGCCGAGGCCTCGTCTATCAACCTCCGGCGCAGCGCAATTTACGGCCTGGGCGTGCTCAAAACCACTTTCGATTGTGTCGCCGCCCGCACCGGCCTCTATCGCAAATCCATCTTCGACTTTCCCCCGCCGCAATTGAATCCGCCCGACCCCTTCGCCTCCTTCCCCGTGGAGAAGGCCCAGTGAGCCGCATTTCCAACCAGAAGTTTCCCCTGCTGCGTCTGCTGGCTCTGACCGCCGCCGCGCTCGCCGTCCACGGCTACCATGCGGGCGTCGAAGACTGCGAAACCTACATTCCCGCGGCCAAAAAACTTCTCCATCCCGCGCTCTATCCCTTTGCGCCGGAGTTCTTCCTCAGTCACGAGCACCTGTCCATCTTCGGCCACGTGGTCGCGGGAACCGCCCGCCTCACCCACCTTCCCATTGACTGGACCATTCTCGTCTGGTTCCTCGCCTGCCTCTTCGGCATGATCGTCTCCTGCTGGCTGATCGCATCGGCCTGCTTCACCTCGCCGCGCGCGCGCTGGTCTGCCACCCTCATCGTGACCGCCATCCTCACCATGCCAGCCGCCAACACCGCCCTGCTGCTGATGGACCCCTATCTCACGGCGCGATCCTTCTCCACGCCGCTCACCCTGCTTGCGCTCGGCGGACTGCTGCAGCGGAGGTACGCGCTCGCCGGCGTCGCCGCGCTCTTCACCGGGCTCTTCCATCCACAGATGGTTGCCTACCTGCTCTTTCTTGCCCTGGTGATTTACGTGGCGGACCGCGTCAAATCCAAGGTCAAGGAGCCGGGCCCCGTCCTGGCCTCTGGAGTCGTCGTTGCCGGTATTCTGCCCACCGGCTTTCACCTCCGCCCCGCAACCGGCGCTTACCGCGAAGCCCTCTACACCCGCGATTATTTCTTCCTCTACAACTGGGAGTGGTATCACTGGCTGGGCATGCTGGCGCCCCTCGGCCTACTCGCCTGGTTCTGGCGCGCCAAACTGCGCGGAACCACCGACGCCTTCTCCCGCCTCAGCTTTGCCATGATTCCCTTCGGACTGGTGTCCATCGCCGCCGGCGTCGTCGTTTCCAGCTCGCCGTTCTTTGACAACTTCGTGCGCCTGCAGCCGCTGCGCACCTTCCACCTCATCACCATCGTTTTTGTGCTGCTGCTGGGCGGCGTCTTCGGCGAATTCGCCGGCAGGAACCGTCCCTGGGCCATCTCCTCGCTCTCGGTCGCGCTCGCCATCGGCATGTTCTTTGTGGGCCGCGGAACTTATCCCAACAGCCCCCACGTCGAGTTGCCGTCCACCTCCAGTCCGAATCCCTGGGTCAACACCCTCCTCTGGATCCGCAACAACACTCCCGAGGATGCAGTCTTCGCCGTTGACTCCCACTACCTGCACGACGACGTCGCTGACGCCCACGGCTTCCGCGCCGTCTCTGAGCGCTCCGCACTGGCCGACTACTACAAGGACAGCGGCGCCGCCTCGTTGTTTCCCACCCTCGCCCCCGAGTGGAAGCAGATGAGCGAGGCCACTACCGGCCTGAACCACTTCTCCGCCCGCGATTTCCAGCGCCTCAAATCCCAATACGCAGCCGTCGACTGGACCGTGGTCCACGGACCCGCTCCCGCAGGATTGTCCTGCCCCTACCAGCAGCAGGGCTTCGCCGTCTGCCGCGTTCCGTGATTCTCGCCGCCGCGCCGCCGCGCACGGCTTTGCGCACTCCCACCCATTTCGGCCAAAATGAATAAGTTGCGCTCTTCGTGAAAAGATTTGCGCGGAACAGGCGCCCGGCGATGCAGTTGTCCCGAACCACCACCGAATGCTGAATCTTACTCAACGATTGATTCTCGGATGCGCGGTGCTTGCCGGCCTCACGGTGTGGCTGGGAATTGCCGCCCGCGGACCGCTCGCCGCAGCCGGCCATCCCGCGCTGGCCGTGGCCCTGCCCGCGATCTCCGTCCTCGTTGCCATCGCCACCATTGCGCTGGTTCTCTGGCCCATCCGCAGCCTCGCCCGCGATACCCGCAAAATTGCCCAGGGCAACCTCGAACATCGCTCCGAATGGAAGAGCCGCGATAGCTTCGGCGCCATCGCCGCCGAGCTCAATCGCCTCGCCGTCCGCCTGCGCGATCTGCAGGAGTCAGAAGCCGGCCGCCGACAGATGGAATTCCAGCTCTCCGACGCAGTCCTCCAATCCATCTTCGAGCCCATCATTGTGACCGACGGCAAGGGCCACCTGCTCAAAGTCAACCAGGCCGCCGCCGAACTCCTGGGCGAAAATGCCGGCGATCGCATGGCCCTCTCCAACACCCCCGGAGGCGCCAAGATTCTCAGCGCCATCCGCGACGCCGTGGCCATGCAGAAGCCCGTTGCCGGCGAAGGCGAATCCGCTCTCCTGCCCATGCGCTTCGGCAAGGCCGACCGCAGTTTCCGCCTCCGCACCACCCCCATGCGCGATTCTGAAGGCCGCCTGCTGGGCACCGTCACCACTCTCGAAGACGTCACAACTCTGCAGGCCACCGATCGCTTCAAGACCCAGTTCATCGCCGTGGCCAGCCGCAAGCTGCGCGATCCGCTGCTCCAGCTTCGCCGCGGCCTTTACGCCCTCACCCAGGGCTTTGCCGGCGAGCTCAACTCGCTGCAGTGCGAACTCGTCTCCTCCGCCGTTGAAGAATCGCAGAAACTCGACGACCTGATGGCCGACCTCATCGAAGTGGCGGAAATCGACACCGGCAAACGCGAGATGAAACTGGAGAACCTGCGCCCCCTCGGTCTTCTCCGCGAGGCCGAAGACCGCTACGCCGACCAAGCCGACCAGAAACACATTCGCATCGAGATCCAGGCCTTCGCCGACCTGTCCTTCATTCATGCCGATCGGCGCGCCGTCCGCTCCATCTTCGACAACCTGCTCACCAACGCCCTGCGCTTCACTCCGCCCGAAGGCGAAATTCTTCTCGCCGCCGAAGAGGTCACCAACTTCGTCCAGTTCACCGTCCGCGATTCCGGGCGCGGCATTGAAGCCGAACGCCTCAGCACCATCTTCGACCGCTTCAACGCCTCCTCAGAGAGCGGCACCGGCATGGGCCTCGCGCTGGTTCGCCGCCTGGTCGAATCGCTCGGCGGCCAGATCGCCGTGGAGAGCCGCCTCGGCCACGGCACCACCTTCCGCTTTACCCTCCCCATGGCGGAAGTCGACGCCGTGCGCCATCCCGTCGAGGTGGGCTGAGCCATGCCGGAAATCAAACTCGATCGCCGTCCCGAGCAGGGCAAGCTGCGCATCTACATCGGCGCCGCGCCGGGCGTGGGAAAAACCTACGACATGCTCAACGATGCCTGGCGCATGAAGCACCAGGAAGGCATCGACATCGTCATCGGCCTCGTGGAACCGCACGGCCGCCAGGAAACCGCCGACCGCGTCCGCGACCTCGAAGTCGTCGCCCTGCGCGTCATTTACCATCGCGGCGTCGAACTCAAGGAGATGGACGTGGACGCCATCATCGCCCGCCATCCCCACACCGTGGTGGTGGACGACTTGGCTCACACCAACGTCCCCGGCAGCAAGAACCGCAAGCGCTACGAAGATGTGCTGGAGCTTCTCGAAGCCGGCATCAACGTGATGACCGCGGTCAACATCCAGCACCTCGAAACGCTGAACGACGCTGTCAACCGCTCCGCCAACACCGTCATCCGCGAAACCGTTCCCGACAACTTCTTCAAGCGCGCCGACGAAGTGGTGAACGTGGATGTCACCGTGAACGAACTGCGCAACCGGCTGCGCCAGGGCAAAATCTACCCCCCCGATAAGGTGGAGCAGGCGCTGGCCAACTTCTTCCGCATCGGCAACCTCAACCTGCTGCGGGAGCTCTCCCTGCGCACCACGGCCGAGCAGGTGAGCAGCCGCGAGTCAGAGTACCGCCGCGCCCAGGGCCTGGAACAAGCCACCGTCCCGGAAAAGGTGATGGTGTGCCTCAGCACCCGCCCCGGCACCGAGCGCCTCCTTCGCGTGGGCGCGCGCATCGCCAGCCGCCTCTCCACCAACTGGTTCGCCGTCTACGTCTCCGGCCCCGAAGACAAGCGGCACCACGATCCCGAAGCCCACCAGCGCCTGGAAGAGTACCAGCGCATGGCCCGCGACCTCGGCGCCAAAGTCGTCAACCTCACTGACAAGGATGTCTCCGACGCGCTCATCCGCTTTGCCCAGCAGGAGAGCATCACTCATGTCGTCTTCGGGCAGTCAGCCCGCTCGCGCTGGGACATCCTGTTGCGCGGATCCGTCCTCAACCGCTTCCTCTCCGAAGTCCGCGACGTCACCGTCCAGGTGGTGCCGATGCAGAAGCCGGTCCGCAAAGGCGCGTGAGCCTATGCGATTCCGCAATCTCCTGAGTTCCAGCCTCATTTTTTTGTTCTCCGCTCTGTACGGCTGCGCTACCCTCATGAGGAAACAGCACGGCCTGCAGGAATCGGAGGAGCGATGCGCGTTCTGATCGTTGTCAACAAGTGGTGGGAGTGCGACCCCGCGCTCGCTGCCATGCTCAATGACAATGCCCGTCCCGCCGGCTCGCCCTGGCCGCAAGACCTCAGACCGCCCCGCCCGCGCCCCGAGCTCACTTCCGTTCCCAACCTGCATCCCATTCCCCGCGCCATCTTCCCCTACAAGAACTTCGCCGCGGAAGTCTGGTGCATCTCCGACATTCTCGACGGCCTCAGTTCCGCCAGGCAGTCCAGCAGCCAGGAGAAGTTCAACCGCCTCTGCGGAATCTTTCCTGACGCGCCGTGCTTTGAAAAACCCTCACTCGTCATCGCAGTCGGCACCGCATCCGTCCCTTTCGACGGCGTAAACCACAACGGCTGTGTCGTCGCCGGCACCGGCACCTTCATGCACAACGGCTTCCCCGACGGCTCCAACCCGGACAGCAATCTGAACCTTCCCTCGTTTGACAAGCTGGTCACCAGCACCATCCCGGATGCCATGTTCAACGCCCTTTGCGCCGTCGACACCGCCGCGGCAGTCCAGCACTTCCTTCCCGTTCCCCTCAACCCCGCCACCCCGGCGAGCCTTCTCATCGACAGGGAAAGCGTCGCGCTGGGGACCATCAACGTGACCAAAACCTCCGATTACGCGGCCAAAGATTGCCTCACTGTCGCTGCCTACCGCGCCCTCGGGTCCTCCGCGCCACCCGCCGTCTCGCTCGAAACCACCCACGGACTCATCCGCGAAAAGGCCGGCGCGTGCCCCTTCGTCTTTGTCTCCGCCATCGTCAATCGCTTCCAGCAGTTCGGAACCGACGTGGCCCCGCGCATGTACGCTCAGCAAACCGCCGCCGCCACCAACGCCGGAGTCGCCCTGAGCTGGATGCTTGCATCCCTCGACGCCCATAGCTGAATGACACGCGCCGGGCCGTAGGCCGAGCTTTTAGGGAATAGGGATTAGGGAATAGGGATTAGGGATGTGCGTTTTTGAGTGAAGTGCTTACGGTTAGGGTCGACTGTTGGGGGTGCCCACCCATTGTGCAAAAGACGCACAATGGATGGCACCCAGCAGAATTCAAATGGATCGGCTCTAATCCCTATCCCTCGGCCTCTTGTTCCCTAAGTCCCTGCTTCTAAGGCACCATGAAAGGCCGCAACCCTTCGTTGGGGAAGAGCCCCGTCGGCGTGGTCGCGGTCGCAGGTTGCGAGCGGAACAGGTAGTGAATCGAGAACCCCACCGAAGCCGCATTGTAGTTGCGGGCGTTGTTGGCGTTCACAAAGCCCTCGGCGAACCAATGCGGGGTAATCTGATAGGCCACGCTGAAGCGGAAATCATAGTTCGCGCCAACGCTGGTCAACGCCGGCAAAGCCGCGTTGTTGAGCGCAATCTCGCTGGCCTTCTGCCCGGCCAGCGGAAACAGCGGCGTCAGATCCTGCTGAAACGCCTGGACGCCCAGCCCGCCCACAATCTGGTAGTGCCACCGGACCCTGGAATGGCCCACCCAGGTTACCGGAACATTGGCCAGGAAATAAGACTGCGGGCTGAAGTAGCCACCCATCCCGAAAGTGAACGCGTCCTCGTTGTGCCCATAGTGCATGGCGAAGAAATTCGCGCCCACGCTCAGAACGCCGTACTCGGGAAACGCTTTCACCCGCCAGTAGGCGCCGCCATTTCCATCCACGCGCGAGTTGTTCAGCACGTTGTAGCCGGTGAGGTATTGTCCGCCCGCGCCCACATAAAATCCCGACAAGGCGTCGCCGCGCGCAAACTGTACATTCCCCTGGTCCGCAATCACGCCGCCCCAGATCACACCCGGGAAGCTCAGCGAAGAGGTGCCGGGGTCGCGCAGACCGCCATACGAAAGCTGCGAGTCCTTGACGGAATCCCGCGTGAACGCAAACGTGAACGGCCCGTTCGCGGGACGAAATTGCGCGCGCGCCGTCCAGTTCGCCACCAGAAATCCGAACGGCGTATATCCCGCCGCCACTGACAGGGTGGGCATGCTGAACTGCACCTCGCCACCAATCCCCGCGGCATTCTGCTGTGCCGGCGGCGTGGCCGTGAACGTACTCCCCGCCGACGGCCCGGTGTTGATTGCGGTGCCCAGCGGCTGCGGGATGGTGAGCAGCGTTCGCCCCGACGTGGTCGCCTCCTGCACCGTGATCACGCTGGTGCCATCCGCCTGTCCCGAATCCAGAAAGACCGGCCTGGCCACGAATGTGAACCGCATGTGATATCCCAGTGGCGCCGAAAGCTCGAACGGAGCCTCCAGCGCGGCCAGCCGGCTATAGCCCAGGTCCCCGTTGCGGTAATTCAGAATGCCCGCTCCGCTGACCCATCCGCTGTAGCTGCTCTCCAGCGACTGCAACTGCTGTTCCGCCTCCTCGCGGGGGCTCGCCTGCCGCGCTTCGCGGCGTACTTTCACCCAGGGTCCGCGCAACGGCGGCAAATCGCGATCCTGCAGTTGCTCGTCCGTCAGCCCGCCTGGAGCATTGGTGTCCGCGGGATTCTGCTGCGGCTGCTGTTCCTGCGTTTGATCTACGGGCGGCGTTGGCGGATTCTCCTCCGTGGGTGCGGCCCCCAGCGTCGGCAACCCATCATCCGCTGCAGCCTTCTTTTTGTGCCGCCTCTTCGCCACCGGTTGCTCCGGAGGCGCTAGCGGCGGTGGCGGCTGCACCGTGGGCGCCGGATTCCCCTGCTGCGGCTTCTGCGCCGAGTACGCGCCGGTAGCGGCCTCCTGCGCCGATGGCGTGTACTGCACGTCGGTGAGCGCGGGCTTCACCACCGCCATGGCCGTCGACGTGCGCGAGTCCTCGCCGGTGCTATTTCCCGGCAGAGTTACGGGCGCGTTGCCCAGCGGCCGAATCTGCGGCGCGCCTGTTTGTGTCAGTTGACCGTCGGTTTGCTGGGCAAGCAGCGCTTGCGCGCGCGCCGCCTGGTCTGACCTGGGCTGCGCCGAAAGCCGAAACGCCGGCTGGCTGCCGGCGTCGGGAGAAACAGAAGATTGTGGCGCCGGAATGAAAACCTTTGGATCAGCCTGCGAGTTTGGCGCCGGCAACACGGGACGACTCTGATGCGATGGAGATGCCTTCGCGGGCTGCGTATCGATTGTGGTGATGTTCTCTTCCGACGGAGGAAGATTCATCCTGCCGGTGTAACTCGATGGCGAAATGGACGGCGTTCCCGCGGAAGGCTTGCGATGCGCGCCCGGCGTTCCACTCTGCGTTCCCGGCTTTGCCGCCGCAGCGGGATGCGACCGGTGATGAACTGTCCCCGTCGTCCCCGGCGTCGTCATCTCCGTGGCGCCGGAAGCCGTGGGCGCTTCTGTCTGCTGCGCAACCGTGGGGGAAGGCTCCGGCACCACCGGCGCCGATCCCAGGTACGGATCGGGCCCATAAGCCGGCAGCGGCGGCAGCTTCACCGTCTTCTGGAATGGTTCGTTGCGGCTGGAAAGATTCGGGTTCAGCAGCAGCTGCAGATCGCCCGCCGTGATCGCTTTGTGCGTCCGCGTGTCCTGGTCGGGATAAGCCAGGTCGTGCGCCAGCCGATCGGTGGGTGAACCCGCGGGCATTGCCGCCAGGGCCGCGCGCCAAAAGTCGGCGGACCGCTGCACGTCGCCGCGTGCCTGCTCAAATCGCGCCGCCAGCCCCAGGATTCGGTAGTCCCTGGGGAAGCGTTCCAGCGCCTGCCGCAGCCATGCCTCCGCCTGGGTGCGATCGTTCGCCGCCAGCGCCGCGCCGATTGCGCCCTGGTAGTCATTGGCGCTCGCGTCCTGCATGGGCAACTTCTTGTAGAGAACCAGCGCCGCATGGGTCTGGCCGGTGCGCAAATATCCCCCCGCCAGCACTCGTTTGACCTGGAGATTGTCAGGAAAGGCCTGCGATGCGGCTTCCAGTATCTCCACCGCGCGTTGGTTGTCGTCGTTGTCGATCGCCGTCCCGGCGCGCCTGACCGCCCAGTTGGCCCAGATGGTCTGCACCGTCTCCCGCTGGACAACCGTGAGGTCGGGCCGCGTTCCCAGACGCATCAGCGCCGGATATAGCGCGCGATCGTCCAAGGTGTTGTAAAGCAGCCATGCATTCTGGATAGCCAGGTCGGCCGGCATCGCTGTGCCCGCCTGCGCATAGTGCCGCTGCACCCGCGTCATGTACTCAGTCGCGTGGGGAATATCTCCCGCCGTTGCGTAGATGCTGGCCTCGGTCTGCACAAACTCCGGATCGTTCTCCAGTTCCTTGTGCACCGCCGGCGGAATATATCCAAGCTCCTGCAACGCTTCGGCGCTGTGGTTGGTTCCCTGCAGCGTCGCGATCAGGCCCTTCCACGCATCCAGCCGGTCAGGGTGAGCCGTCAGCACCTGGCGATAAATAGCGTAGGCCTGCTCCGTATTGCCCCGCTCAAGATAAATGCCCGCCAGTTGCATCTCCATTTGCAGGCTGGGCTGCGCGCCCGCGGCCGCCTGCAGCTTCACGCTGCGCTCCAGCAGGCTTTGCGCAATGTCCGGCTGATTCGCCTGCTGATAAATTGCGCCCAGCATCGACAAAAAGCCCGCATCCGAAAGCGCCTGCTCATACGCCGCCGGCGGCATCTTCTCCACGTCTGAAATCGCCGCGCTGTCCTGCCCCAGCTGATGATGCGCGCTCACCAGGCCCATCCACGCCGGCAGGCTGGTGGCGTCGTCGTCGAGAATCTGTGTATACAGCACCACGGCCTGATCGAAGCGATGCGCTTCCATCAGGATTCCTGCATACTGCAGCCGCGTGTCTTGCTTGAGATGCATCCCGTTCTCAGGGAACGGCAGAGCCAGCGCCTGCCCCAGCACCCTCTGCGCCTCGGCCTGCCGGCCCAGCGTGTGATAGATGGTCGCCAGCGTCCGCAGATACTCCGGATCCTTGGCCATCTCCGTCTTCACGCGCACCGGGAATCGCGCGGCAATCGCCAGCGCCTTCTGGTTCTGTCCGTCGCGCGCATACGCCAGGAACAGCCCGCGCCATGCATCGGCATTTCCCGGGTGAATTTTCAGCAACTGGTCGTACACACCGGCTGCCTGCGCGTATTGCTGTTCCTTGATCAGCAATCCGGCCAGCCCATTCAGCGCCTCCGGGCTGCGCGGCCGCATGGCCAGTGCGTCCTTGTATTTCTCCGCCGCCACGTCGAACTGGTTGGCGTCGAACGCCTGCGATGCCTCGCCCATGGTGTACCAGAACCGCGATGTCGCCAGCGCGTTCTCAACCACCGCGGTCTTGAACCCGTTCTGTTCCGCTTGCGTCAGGTAGCTGACCGCGCCGCCGAAGTTCTGCTGCTGCATGCGCAGAAACCCCATGCCCGCCGCCACTCGCCCGTTCGACGGATCCTTCTGCAGAAGTTCAGTGAACAGCTTCTGCGCGTCGTCGAGCTTATGCCGGTTCAGCGCCGCAAATGCCTCCCGCTCCTCCGGCGTCCGCGCGATGCCTGAGTTCATCTGCGCCAACTTCTGTTCATCCGCTTTCAGATGAGAAGCGATCTCAGTGTCTTCGGGGTGGGCCTTGAGATACTGCCGCAGCTCCGCAGCCGATGCCGGATTCGCCGCATCCCAGATCAGCGCCTGGCGCAGCGCGTTGCGCGCGTTCGCATCCTGCGCGTGCGCCTCCAGAATGTGAATCCCTTCGGGCCGCGTCTTCGGATCGTAGGTCAGCATCCGGCCCAATTCGACCGCGTAGCGCGGATCGGAGGGGTTCCGCTGCGCCAGTCCGCGCATGGCCGCAATCGCCTGCTCCTTGCCGCTGGCGGTGCCGTACATGGTCTGGTAATAGGCCAGGGCAATGTCGCCTTCCGGCGGACGATCCCCGTAAAGCTGGCGATAGATGCGCATCGCATCGTCGTTTTTCCCTTGGCGAGCCAGCTCGCCCGCCTGGCGCAGCTCATTGCTCTGCGTTCGCGTGCTGGTCAGTCCCTCGATCTTGCCGATGTTCGGATCGTTGGGATTGATCGCCCGGAGCCTGTCCAGCGTCTCATCCGATTCCCTGGTCGATCCGCTCAGCTTGTAGTCGCGCGCCAGTCCGGCCAGCGCCTCCGGATTCTTCGGATCCGACAGCAGAATCTGCTGCCAGATCTGAATCGCCATGTCCGGCCGGCCGCGCGATTCCAGCGCATGCGCGTTGGCCACCAATATCTGGCGCGTCTTTTCCGGGCTGACAGGAGCAGCCGGCTTCTGCGCAAAGCCTGGCTGCAACATCATGGCCAGGCACGCTGCAAAAAGTGTCTTTCCCACGACCCTGCGCAAAACCGTCATCACCGTGTCCACTCCAGTTTCAGTTCACCACGCGGTCCAAATCGAAACCTGCCGTCCAGATAGCCTGTCGCAAACAAGGCGAGGCTCTGGTCATAGTACACAGGATTTTTCCCGTACAAACCGGTCTCCGGATTTAGCTGTGCACCTATCCTAACTCTTAGCTGAGCCGCAGCCCTAGCAAGATCGGGTAGAGCCCATAAATAAGGAAGAACGGCTGCCGAAAATCCTACCGGGCCGTCGGGCTCCTGCGGTACACCCTGCGCATTTACTTTTTCCGGAGGCGCCCCATGACCGGCAATATAGGCGGCCATCCCCGACAGCGAACCCAGCATGTCGGCCCGCGTGCGCCCTTCCCCGGCAACCATCCCCGCCCACAGGTAAACGCGAATCGCATCGTAGCTGCCCACGGGCGGCTTCGGACCCGCACTCCCCGCTGCCGCATTCGCCGCTTGCCCCGCCGGAGCGGGCTTTGCCGCCGCGCCAGCAGCCTTTTCCTTGCCTGCGGATGCAGCCGCTTCGCCGCTGCTTTTTTCCGCTTCCGTTGCCGGCGGCGCCGCGGGATAAAACCCGTCGCCCGGCATGTAATCCACCCAGTCCATTGCGAACCCGCGCCGCGCGCTCTGCCGCAACAGCCGTGGGATATTCATGGCGATCGCTCCCCACGGACCCGCCGGATCAACCTGGGCAAAACGCTCGAACAGAAACAGGGGGACGTAGCTGGGATTCAGCGTCCAGGTATTGTTGTGCACCCACAGCGCCGTCGTTCCCGGCATCAGCATTGACCCGAACCCCGACAGATCGGCCACTTCCTGCTTGGCGATCAACGCCATCATCTGCTGGCCCAGCGCGTAATACGCCGGACTTTTCCACAGCCGGCCCGCTTCCACCAGCGTGTATGCAAACCAGCAGTCGGCATCCGACGCCGGATTTGTGTCCAGCAGCTTCCACTGTCCATCCGGCCCCTTGCCCCACAGCCATCCCGGAAGATGCGTGCCCATGTTTCCGCCGGCCAGGTTGTTCTCGGTCCAGTTCAGCACCTTGTCGAAGCGCCCGCGATCGTTATCGCTCAGCGCGAAAAACAACGCGTACGACTGCCCCTCGGAGGTCGAATGATCCCCCGCCTGGTGATCCACTACTCTTCCATCGTCATCGATAAAGTGCGCGGCGTAGGCATTCCACAGGGTCCACGGCCCCTGTCGGCAGCCGCCGCTCGCCGCGGCGAGAAAAAGAAGCGCAAGGAGCGAAGTACGCTTCATCCCCGGCAACATCCACGTCTTCATCAAGCCGTTGCTCCCATGCTCCCTGCGGCACACCCACACGTGAAACCGGAATTCCGCGATCGCTTGCCACACCTTCGGCCGGGCGCGACTTACAGCTTTCCCGCACCCCCTGCTCGGCTGCCGGCAACTGCCCGGCCTTTAGCAGCCTGTGGCAAAAGTCGAGCTGCCGGGAAACCCTTCCCTCAGGGGCTAAAGCCCGATTGATTTTGCTGCGCTTACAGCACGACTAAAGTCGTGCCCCTTCAAATCCAGACTTCCACCACGGGCCTTTAGTCGAGCATCTTCAAGCGTGCCCTGGCTTTCATGCGCAGCCAGTTTCGAGTCCAGATTGCCAATAGGAATGCCAGTAGAATCACCACCACCGCGGCCAGCCATGGCACCTCGCGGAACCACAACGTCAGTTTCGTCCACGGCGGCAACTCGCCCACGTGATAGACCGCCGATCCCATTCGGAACGACTGGAATCGCGTGCCCTGCAGCATCGAAACCGTACCCTGGATATCGCTCGCCTGCTGCACATAAAGAAATGTCTGCATAAACGCGGCAAACGTCGACGCATCCCTGAGGTGGATCGCCACCACGCTGCTTCCAGGCCGGTAGGGCGACTCGATGCCTTCAACGATCGCGTCCGGGGTGCCGGAAGCGATCAGCTCGCCCGATTCGGCATGGTCGGGATTCCGCACTTTCCACCACGCGTGGTGAATCTTCGCATAGAACCCCTGGGTGTCGTGCGCCTGAATCTTGCCGCTGCGCAGCGATACCGGCAGATTGTCTGAAAGCTTGTCGAACGCCGGCTGGTCGTCTCCGGCGCCGATCACCAGGAAGTCCGCACCTGACCCTGCAGTCATGCTCTCCGGACCCGCCACCGTGACCCGCAGCGCCGGATATCCGGTCTGCCGTCCAAAGTGGCCCATCAAAGTGACAAACGTCTCAATCTCTTCCGGTGTGGGGCTGGGCGGCAACACCACCGTGGTGTTGTGCAGATCGGCATAGCGCGTGAACGGGAACCCGGCATTGGCGAAGATTTCCAGGTTCGGCATCGGCGCGTAATGCGGATACCCCCGCAGATCGATAAAACTGTCGCGCAGCACCGCGCCCTGCATGTTGATCGGCGTGGTGTCCTGGCAATTGCTCTTCTTCAGCAACTGGAACGTGAAGTCGAACGAAAGCGAATTGGAGAACGGGCGCAGGTTCACCACCGGAATCGGCATATCCAGTTGCGAAACCTTCGACGCCTCCTGCCCCGGAATCAGCGGCACCGATCCCAGGAACGCATTGTTGATGCGCACCTGCATGCTGGAGATCGGCCCGATGGGGACCGAATTGTAACGATAGGCAAGCCGCAGAACGGCGTTCGGCCGTTCGGAATAGAAAATATCCGGAGCAATCCGGAAATACACGTTCAGCGGCGTCGAGCCGTCTCCCTGCAGCGCATCCGTCGTGGCATAGTCCCACAGCCCAATCCTCTCGTCGGTCTGCGCCCAGCGCGGAGCATCGTCCGCGGCGCGCCGGTTAGGCAGCTTCAGGCTGTCAATTGTCGCCTGAGGGCCCTGCAGCAGATCGCTGCGCAATGCCACCGCCTGCGCCGCCTGGATCAACTGGTCCCCATCGCTTCCCGAAATCACCAGCACCTTACCATAGGGATCGTTGGGATTGGTGCGCACCGCCACCGCGGGCGTGCTTTCGGTGTTCATATTCAGTCCCGCCGGCAAGGTCGCCGAGCTGTCGGAGATGATCACCGCATTGCCCGTGGGCAGTTCTCCCACGTGCACCGGAAAGCGCACCGGGCGCCCCTCCGAGATCATGCCGAAATAGCTGGTGACAATGCCCGCCGCCTGGATCGCCTTGGCGTCAGGCGCGCTGGCAAATACTACCGGCAGGCTCAGCGGCTGCACCACCGCCGCGTCGAGAAACGGCAGCGGAAGCTGCTTCAGATCGTCGGCCAGCGGCAGCAGGTCGCCCTGGATGTCCAAATATGTGCTGCGATGCACGCGCGACCACAGCGTAGTGTTGGACGGATCCTCGCACACCAGCACGTAATGCCCGATGAACTCCATGGTCAGGGCATTGTTATGCACCATCAACTCCGGCGGAATGTTGAATTCCCCCTCGGTCACTTCGCTGCGGCTTCCCCCCGTCCCGTTGGGCGTGGGCTCGATGGTGGCGAACAGCGTCCCGTTCATCAGCAGCTTGATATGGCTCAACTGCGGCAGAAGACTGGGAGAAAATGCGTAGCTGACGTGAATCTTCGCGCTGCGCGGCACGTGCGTCTGGGGCAGCGTGAAGTACACCGTGTGCGCGCTGTCGATACCGTGCAGATCGATTTGCGACGCCCCGGTGTCCGCCAGGCTGAACGTGTCGCGGAACTGTCCCGTCGCGGGCGCCGCCACCTGGGGAGTCACTGTGCCTGCCTGCTCCCCGGTGTGGCTGACCGCCGGCTGCGCATGCGCATGCGGCGCCGCTCCACCCAACAGCACCGCCAGCCCCAGTATCGTCGCTGACGTGGTCGCCGCCAATGCGGAGGCTTTCTTCCTGGGCTTCTGGAAATTGAACAAGCTCTGCACGGTCGCCATCAGGCCATGCATCGAGATCTGGAAGATGCGTCCAAGACTGCGCAGCACGTTGTCGCTTTCGCGCGATTCGCCCCACCCCAGCCAGGAATCCGCACGCGAGTACAAAACCATGGTGAGCACTTCCTGTTCGGCAATATTCAGGTTTTCAAACTTGACGCGCATCACCGGGCCTTCGGCCGAAACCACCATGGCTCGCAGCCCGTTGTTCGTCGACGGCATGGGAAACACAAGATCCAACTCGGTCTGCGGAGGCACGTCTACCGGCTCTGCGAACCGGATGCTGGTGCCGCCCGAAGACATGTCGATGGTCTCCCCTTCCACTACTCGTCCATCCGGCATCCTGGCCATTACGGGGGTCACGATGGCGATGCGCACCGTGGTTCGCAGTTGCCGCATCTCTCGCGCCACCGCCGTGGTTACGCCCAGGATGATCACGTTGAAGCAGCTCCACATCACGTTCATCAGAACTGTCCCCGGACGATCCCGATCCCAGATGAAATACCGCGGAATCGCGATCAGTATCCCCGCCAGGTTGAACAGCAGCAGGATCAGGAACGGCTGCGCGATCTTGGTGTCGAAGAAAGTTCGCCGCACCACTCCGCCCTTCGCCGTCACGTTGAACTTGCCCAGCTTGGGGTTGATCAGCGCCATCATCGTCGGCAGCAGGATGTAAGGCGACAGCACCGTCTCGTAAATCTCGTTCCAGAACGAATGCCGGTGCTCGCCCTGGATGCGCGAGTTGGTCACGTTGGACAAGATAAGGTGAGGCAGCGCATAGGCCAGAATCGCCGCCCAGTAGCCGGGCACGTTGGTGTGCGAAAGAATCAGGTAAATCAGAGGAGCGGTGAGGAAGATCAGCCGCGGCACCGCGTATAGAAAATGCGCCATGGCGTTGAAGTAGCAAAGCCGCTGCGCTAACTTCAGCCCCGGCGCAAACAGCGGATTGTCGGTGCGCAGAATCTGGATCATGCCCCGCGCCCAGCGGATGCGCTGCCCCACGTGCGCCGAAAGCCTCTCCGTAGCCAATCCCGCCGCCTGGGGAATGTTGATGTACGCCGTGCCCCACCCGTTCATCTGCATGCGCAGAGACGTGTGCGCGTCTTCGGTCACCGTCTCCACCGCAATACCGCCGATTTCGTCCAGCGCTTCTCGCCGCAGCACCGCGCACGATCCGCAGAAAAACGTCGAGTTCCAGAAATCGTTGCCGTCCTGCACTATCCCGTAAAACAGCTCGCCTTCGTTGGGAATGATGCGGAACTGCTGCAGGTTGCGCTCAAACGGATCGGGCGAATAAAAATGGTGCGGCGTCTGCAGCATCGCCAGCTTGCCATCGCGCAGAAACCACCCCATGGTCATCTGCAAAAAGCTGCGCGTGGGCACGTGATCGCTGTCGAAGATGGCAACGTACTGCGACGACATGCTCTTCAGCGCCGCATTGATGTTGCCGGCCTTGGCGTGTTTGTTGTCGTCGCGGGTCTTGTAGCCAATGCCCGCTTCGAACGCAAACTCCTCGAATTCCTTCCGCCGCCCGTCGTCCAGGATGTACACATGCAGCTTGTCCGCCGGCCAGTCCATGTTCAACGCGCCCAGCGCCGTATACCGCACCACGTCCAGCGGCTCGTTGTAGGTGGGAATCAGCACATCGATGTGCGGCCACTCGGACTCATCGTCCGGCAATGCCACCGGGGCGCGCCGCAACGGCCAGATGGTCTGAAAATAGCCCAGGAATAAAATGACGAATGCGTACATCTCCGCAAAAATAAGGCAGAGAATGAAAAACGCGTCCAGCGCCCCCCAGTGGTTCGAAGGATCGCGAAAGAACAGGATGGTCTGCGAGACGCGCCAGTAGCCATACCGGAACGTGCAGAACGTCGACATGATCATCAGCGTGAGCGTCACCAGGTAAGAGTCCGAGCTCCGCGCAATGGCCAATGCCATCAACAGCGTCAACAACCCGCATACTGCTTGCTGCGGCCATGAGAGAGGCAGAACCGCCAGAAAAGAGAACGCCACCGCCGCCGCCAGCATGAATATCAGGCGCAGCAGTTTGGTGAAAATGTTCTCCCCCGCTCCAATGTCCTGCCACAGTCCCGTTGCCGTCATCTCTCACTCCACCGCACACCCCGGAACCCGCTCGAGGCAGGCGCCGCCAGGCTCTTGACCCACGCCGCCAGCGCCCCGAAATCTTCGGCCACTGTGGAGTTGGGCGCATAGTCCACCACCGTCATTCCCTCTGCCAGCGCCTCGCTCACCGCGGCTGTGCGGCGCAGCGAAAACGGCAGCAGACGATCGCCCAGTTGTTCGCGGAGAACTTCCCGCACATCCAGGTGAAGAGGAAGCGACGGATCGAATTGATTCAGCACATAGAACGGCAGCACCGGCTGACCCGGGCCGCTGCCATTGCGCTGGAAGAAGGAATCGATGGAGCCCACGCTCACCACCGAGCTCATGTCGGGAATCACCGGAACCAGCGCCGTGGGGCTCATGCGCAGCACCCGCCGCGTAATCGCACCCGATGCCGTCGCCAAATCGATAAGGATGCGGCTCGCTCCGCGTCCATGGCGCAACACTTCCTGCGCCAGCGGCTCCTGCGGCCCTCCTTCGGGCGCCAGGCTCTCCGCGTCCACCGTCAACATCTGGATCGGCGCATCTCCGCTGTTTCCCGGAGGCGAAAAAGTGCGCAGCACTCCCAGACGCTGATCGCGCGCTCCGAAGAAAAACGGCAGCAGCCCATAGGCCGCGGTATCCACCAGCAGCACCCGCTCCCCGCGCGCTGAAAGCGCCCGGCCCAGCGTCGCCACCAGGCTGGTCTTGCCCACCCCGCCGGCCAGCGAAAACACCGCCAGCACCGGAGCCCGCTGCGCCGACGGCGCCGGCAACGGCTCCGCGGGAGCTGTGGCGCCCCCCGCAAAAACGCCCTTCAGCGCGAACCAGCGCGAAGTGATGCGGTCCCGCGATCCCTGCAGCGTGTCTTCAGGAGCCTGTGGAAGTGGCTGTCCCGCTGACTCGCTGCGATCCGCCGCCAGCCATGCCGGACGCGCACCGCCTTCTCTCGATTCCGGCCCCGCCCACGCGTTGCGCACCGGCGCAAAATTCTCCTCCCGCGCCTGCAGCGGCGCATACCCCTGTGGCTGGGCATGCTGAGGATAGGGAGCCGGCTGCCCCGGATAATACGCCGGAGCTGCTGCCGGATACGCCGGAGCTGCCGGATAAGGCGCGTTCGGCGCGGAATAAGGAGCAGCCGCCGGATAGGGAGGATATTGCCCCGGAGCCGCATACTGGCTCTGCGCCGGAACTGCATACTGACCTTGCCCCGGAGGCCATGCGCCCGGCTGAGCCGCCTGTTGCGCGGCCTGCTGTGCCGCTACCCGCGCCGCTGCCTGAGCCACACGATCGGCTGCTTCCTGCTCCGCCCGCATCTGCGCTTGCCGCTGCGCCTCTGCCATGTGCGCGGCTTCGGCCTGGCGTTGCGCTTCCGCCTGCATCTGCGCTTCTTCTTCTTCGCGCACGCGGCGGCGCTCGGCGTCAATCGCTTCCTGCACCCGCTGCCGCGCCTTCTCCCGCGTCTGCGCTCGCGAAGCCGAAAAGTCACGGTACTTCGCTCCATGCAGATTCGCCCAGGAATACAGCGTCGCTACATCTTCCGGAGTCTCAGCCGGTTCGTTAAACACCTTGCGGTCCGTCATTATGACCTCTCCGTCCTCTGCCGCTGGACATTGCTCCATGCCCCCGCCTGGCAATCAACGCTGGGGGAAATCGGCTTCTGGAGGATGTCCTTAGGTATCCTGTCCCACGATCCTAGTTGCTAGGTATGGTCTGAACAATAACACTTGAAACGTTACTTTCCTACGACTTTTGGGGCAGGTTTGAGGCGTTTGAGGCCACTTCAAACGCAATAAAGACGCGCACTTGGCCCAAAAGGAACCACTCAGTAGTCTCCAAGGTAACCCGACGGTAACCACTCGCCCCAGCAAGCATGCGCCGCCGGCAAGCATGTACAGCCATCAAGGATGTGCCGCCGGTCTTCAGACCGGCTATGTTAGCTTTTAATCAGCGGCCTGGAACGAGCTCGTAGCTCAGTTGGTAGAGCAACGCCCTTTTAAGGCGTGGGTCCTGGGTTCGAATCCCAGCGAGCTCACCATTCATAACAAACGACTTACTATAACATGAGTGGACTTCAAAAAAGGCTGCTGTGATACGAAAGTGATACCCGCGCAACGTTCGCGGGAAATCAGTGGACTCAAAATTTTCGATTGGGGTTGCTCTGAATTGCACGGGGCCGCACTGAGTCGCAATCACTTTCATTCGGCTCCCGGGTTGTGCGTAGAATCCGTTGGCAGCGGCTGAGACCTTGCTGCACCGAACTTCCCTCTTTGAATTGCCAAATTGGCATTCCGAATTCGACGGCTTCAGCGAGTCAGTTTGAAGCCCTCTGGCATATTCCATCTTCGATGGGATTATGAGTCCCATTTTTGCACATTTTGCACAGGACTGCACTCGTACGCATTTACGTGCATAAGTGATTTTATTGCAGCGCCTTAAGAGGAATACTGGCTGCGCAGGGCGCTGCATGAAAACGCATATAAATCGGCACTCGTGTCCAAGACAGCGTTTTCGCTGAGTTTGAGCTATTGATTTCAGCGGACATAACCATCTCATCCCGCCGATAGCGGCAGGTTGGGTCGATAACTGGCTGGGGATGGATTTCTACGTGTCCGGCATCCTGCTGTCC
>DASZLF010000073.1:0-57222 GCA_035552555.1 Occallatibacter sp. | reverse complement strand
ATCCGGCAGCCTGCTGCCGACTTCCTATCCGAATCTCCGCGATCTCCAAACCAGAAACAACGTGTTCAACGGATTCGCCGGGTTCTCGCCTCCCATGGTGTTGACCCTCGCCGACGCCAACGGCTCGGAGCGGTTTTTTGGTGAATTGGTTACGCAGGGCTACTTTGAAACGCTTGGCCTCGCGCCGGCGAAGGGACGATTCTTCCGCCCCGCGGAAATCAGCACGCCGGGAAGTGCGCCGGTCGCGGTGCTGAGTTACAGTGCCTGGAAAATTCGCTTCCACACCGATGCGGATATTGTCGGCAGAACTCTCGAAATCAACGGCACTCTCTTTACGGTGGTTGGCGTGGCTCCCCAGGGCTTCCTCGGAGTGAGCGCCGTCTTTGGCCCGGATGTCTGGGTTCCCGCGACCATGGCTCCGCTGGTAATGCCGGCCGTCATGCAGGACTTGCTCCGCGAACGCGGAAAGCCGTTCTTTCAGACAGTGGGGAGGCTGAAGCCCGGCGTCTCCCGCAGCCAGGCCGAGGCTAGCCTGCGAACCTTGGCCGCGGGACTGGAGCGAGAATACCCGGATGTGAACGACGGCCATACAGTCTCTGTGCAGCCGGTCACCTCCGCACTTTACTCCAGCGCGGGTGGCGAGCGCGGCATGGCGTTTGCCAGCGTGGTCCTGCTGGTCATCGTGGGACTGGTGCTGCTGATCGCCTGCTCGAATGTCGCCAATCTCCTCATGGCGCGCGCTCTTGGCCGGCGCCAGGAAATCGCGGTTCGCCTGGCGATTGGCGCGAGCCGCGGACGGCTGCTGCGCCAGCTTCTCACCGAGAGCCTGCTGCTTGGACTCTGTGGCGGCGCCGTCGGGCTCGGCGTGGGCTACGAAGGCTGCCGGTTCCTGTGGTCGTTCCGACCGCCCGATGTCGTCCGCAATCTTGTCGAACCTAGGATGGACGGCACCGTCTTCCTGTTCGCCGTTCTCGTTTCGCTCGCCACCGGTTTCATCTTTGGAGTGATGCCCTCCCTGCGAGCTTCCAAGACAGGCCTGGTTGACAGCCTGAAGGAAGAGAGCCACATCGCGGGAATGGGTTCTCGCGGCGCAAAATCCCAAAAGGCGCTGCTCATTGGACAGATGGCGATCTCCCTGGTGTCTCTGATTGCGGCTTCGCTGTTTCTCCGCGCCGTCCAGCGCGCCTACGACATCGATCCCGGATTCGACCAAAAGCACCTGGCCGTGTTCCTGATGAACCCGGAGCAGACCGGCTATGACGCCGTGCGCCTCAATGCCTTCCATCGTGACGTGAGAGACCGCGTTTCTACCCTGCCCGGTGTCGAGGCCGTGAGCTGGGCTTCGAATATGCCCTTCTGGTCAACCCCCTCCCGTGGCGTACTTATCGAAGGGCTCCAGCAAACACGCAAATCCGAAACCTTGAGCACCGTGACCAACACGGTAGACGTGGACTACTTCAAATCCATGGGCATTCCGCTTCTGCAGGGAAGAGCTTTCGCCGATAGCGATCAGGCCGGAGCCCTGCCTGTCGCCCTCATCAACGAAGATGTGGCGCGAAGATACTGGCCGCACGGCAATGCTTTGGGAAAAAGCTTCCGCCTTGTTGGCGATACCGTTGCGCGCCAGATTGTCGGCGTGGTTAACACCAGCGACTACACCACGCTTGGCGAAGCAGCCCAGCCATGCATCTACCTCCCGCTCCGGCAGAATCCGGGAGGAAACTTCAGCCTCTACGTGCGCACCGACGGTGATCCTTCGCAGGTCCTCGAAGCAGTGCAACGTGAGATCAGGACCATTGCCCCGCAAATTGAAGTCAGCGACGTAAGGACGGGAGCGACCCTGTTGAACCAGGTCCTGTGGAGCGCGCGCATGGTACTGGGGATGCTCGGCGTCTTCGGGCTGCTCGCTCTGGCGCTGGCCAGCGTGGGACTCTACGGCATCCTTGCATACTCGGTCAGCGGGCGCCAGCACGAAATCGGAGTGCGCATGGCGCTGGGTGCCTCGCGGGCCGCAGTTCTACGACTGATCGTTCGAGAAGGCATGATGCTGGTAGGTATTGGCGTTGGAATCGGCCTGGCAATCTCCTTGCTGATCGGACGCGTGTTTTCGAGAATGCTGTTTGGCCTGAGTTCCGCCGATCCCTTGAGCCTGGCCGGAGCTTCCACAGTCTTGATTCTGGTGTCCCTGCTGGCTTGCTATCTGCCTGCACTGGCGGCAAGCCGCATGGATCCGATGAAGGCGTTGCGGGAAAGCTGACTCTAACCCCTTCGCGCTTGCCCTTCCTGTGCGAAGCATCACATTCGAATGTCCCGAATCAAGGGGGCATCCACCCCAAAATGTCCCGCTTCATGGGGACCTTTTGCGCGAAAAAGTCCCATTCCATGGGGATATACACACACAATATGTCCCATTCCGCGTGGACTTTTGCTATCAAAAGTCCCCATGAAACGGGACATAATGCAGCCTCGTTGTCGCATTTATGGTGCAGTCCTGCCTCGCAACCGCCCTGGCTAAGTTGCTGATTTTAGAGCAATCCGCTCCCACCGCGGCACTCCCTTAGAGCCCCGGTACCCGCCAAAAATCACTTACTTTTTTTGTTTACCGTGCGGGGGCGAACTCCGAGCGGTGCCGGCTGTAGAGGAAGTAGATCAGCAGCCCGATAGCCAGCCAGATGAAGAAGGCGATCCACGTCAGCACCTCCAGCCCCATCATCAGCAGGATGCAGAACACGATGCTCAGCACCGGGAACAGCGGTCCAAAGGGCGCCCGGAATCCGCGATGGCGATTGGGCTCGCGATGCCGCAGCACGAGCACCCCGAGCGACACCAGCACAAAGGCAAACAGGGTGCCGATGTTGGAGAGATTAGAGACGGTGCCGATGTCGAGCAGGCCCGCCGGGATGCCGACCACGAATCCGGCCACCCAGGTGGCGAAGGCCGGCGTGCGGTACTGCGGGTGGAGCACGCCGAAGACCCGCGGCAGCAGGCGATCGCGCGACATGGCGAACCACACCCGCGCCTGGCCAAGCTGGAAGACGAGGATGGAGGAAATCATTCCCAGCATGGCCCCGATCAGCACCACCAGCCGCACCCAGTGCAACGTGTTCGAACCGGTCGACACGGTGAGCCGCTTGAGTGAGTTGACCACCGGTGCGGCATCGCCCATCACCGACTGCCAGGGCACAATCCCGCTGAGCACGATGGCCACTCCGCCGTAGAGGACGGTGCAGGCGGCCAGGGTGGCGAGAATGCCGATGGGCATGTCCCGCTGGGGGTTGCGGCACTCCTCGGCCGCGGTGGAAACGGAGTCAAAGCCGATGTAAGTGAAAAAGATAATGGAGCCGCCGGTGAGCACGCCGCCCCAGCCGTTGGGCATGAAGGGATGCCAGTAATGCGGCTTGACGAAGGTGCCGGCGGCAAAGATGAAAGCCAGAATGGCCACCATTTTCACCAGCACCAGGATGTTGTTGGTGCGGGCCGACTCGCGGATGCCGCGGACCAGGATCACGGTCAGGATCATCACGATCAGGAACGCGGGGACATTGAAGCCAAAGTGCCAGCCGGGGTTGTAGAGATTAGTGCCGGCCAGGTCCTGCAGGCCGGTGGGCAGGTATGCCGGCGAGATCCATCGCAACGACGGGTGGATGCCGAACCAGTCCATCATATCGAGGACGTGCGCCGCGAACCCGACGCTGACGCTCATGTTGGAGAAGGCGTATTCGAGAATCAGGTCCCAGCCGATGATCCAGGCCACCAACTCGCCCATGGTGACGTAGGTGTAGGTGTAGGAGGATCCGGCGATGGGGATCATGGAGGACATTTCGGCGTAGCAGAGGCCGGTGAAGGCGCACACAATGGCCACGAACACCAGCGAAAGCGCCAGGGCGGGGCCGGCGCCGGGGCGTCCCGGCAGGCCAGAATGGTAGATCAGCCAGTGAATCAGCGGGGTGTTGGCGATGGAAGGCTGATCGAAGTGCTGTCCGGCCATGGCGGTGCCGATGACGGTGAAGATACCGGAGCCGATCACGGCTCCGATGCCGAGCGCCGTCAGCGACCACGGGCCGAGCGTCTTCTTGAGCGCCTGGCCGGGCTCTTCCGACTCGCGGATCAGCTTGTCAATGGATTTGCGCGCGAGAAGTTGGGACCCCGTCTGGGTCTGTGGGTCTCGGGTTGGGATGGCTGGGCGTTCTGGCAAAGGCCACTCCGATTGAGGAATAGGAATGCTGAGAGTGTAGCCGGTTCAGCGCTGGCCGTGAAAGCGAATTAGAGATCGTGCTATACTAGATACGGAGGCTCTGCCCAGAGGTTGTCCCGCGAGGGACGGTCTTGAAAGCTTTGCCTTCTTTTTTATTTGTGCTGGCTATTCGCCTCCGTATGGTGCCGGAACATAGACGATGCTGTACCATGTGTGCGACCCGGCCTCGTCGGAGGAGTGCCCCTCGGCTTGCGAAGTAAGAATCCAAGGTCCGAATTCGTCAGCAATTTCCTGACGAACTTGAGCATCCATTCCTCGCTTTGGTAAGCGGAATCCCCAGTTGATTGAATAAATACAAACGTCAGCAGCTTGAACAGCGCGCGAAAGGCCCGAATCAACAAAAAAGGGAACAGGAACAATCCCCGTTGCTCGGAATCTGCCGCGCTCAGTTCGCGTAAAGTACCGCTCCACCTGACGAATGAACTTCTGATCGGCCGAAGAGTCGGTTTCATCGAAGACCAGCAGCCCTGTCTCATTCGTTGGCGCGATGAAGTTGAAGTACCGTTCGAGCAAGAAAACCAAGTCACGCCTCAGGAAATCTTCCGCTTCCACGGTCTTGGGCTTCTGGACCGTGGAGGGTATTACGGAGGCAAAAATGCGAACGTCGTGCGTCTGCAATAACGTGAAGATGGCTCTTGCAAATGCGAGGCAAGCCTGACCAAACGCACGAAACTCAACCTCAGACGGAGAAAAATGCTGGAGATTCCTATTCAGGAAGCCAATGCAATGCTTCCTGCGAGCGACGTCGTCGAGGAGTTCACCTTGGCCTGCCCAGCGAAACGTCTTCTTGTTGAGAAGAAAACTGCCCTTGATTTCGATCTTGAAGTCTGAAAGGCGCGCCCCAAAACAGGATTCTTCGCGTATCGCCACATCCTGTACAAAGCGCCACAATCGGCTGGCATGAAGGACGATTCCGCCCCTGACCTCATATGGGCAGGCCTTATGATCATGTCCGCTTTCGTCGAGAACAAAGAGATAGCTCAACTTCGCTTCCAGTGAGCGCGCCCTGGTTCAGCCGAGCAGAAAAACGCCCGGCTGAGCTTGGGTTGCGGTTTAGCGCTTCGACACGCCGCGCGCCAGTTTCTTGACCTTCTTCTTGTTCGAGCCGCGCGGGGTGGTCCGCTTGGCCTTGGGGGCGGCCTTCTTGCGGGCGGCGCGCTTGATCTTCTTTCGTTCCTGCTTGTCTTCAATTTTGGTGGTGTTGGCCACGGATACCTCTTTCGCTGCTTGTGGATATGCCCGGATTTTCCGGCGATGTGCCTATTCATGGTAACAGCCAATTGGCATGGGCGGAAGCAAAGCGGAAGCGGGTTGGGGGCTTGGCTGCCCGCTTGATTGCGATGCGGGTCCCGGTTGCACCACTTTTGTCGACCCTCAGCCGTGGAGACGGTACGCTGGGAGAGTTAAAGAACGCTGGATCGGATTCTCTCCTGCAAAAGGCCGCTGGAGCGGCTGGGGGTCAACGCCGCGCGGGCGCAGGAATGAGGGATAATACTCTGTCATTCAAGGAGCGGGAATCCCCGGGCTATCCGGGAGCGCGGCGCTGACTACGGGCTGCAGATTATTAGCCCCACGCACCGGGAGTCATCATGGCGACCATTGCCAAAGCCGGAAAGACTGTGGCCGTGGAGCCGGCTCCGCGGCTTCCGTTCGTGCGCGGCGTGGCTCGATCCTGGCCGGCGCGAACGGCCTTTTTGCTTCTCGGTTCCACCGTCATCGGCCTCATCTTTGCTCTGCCCATGTGGACCATGGAATGGAAGCAGTCGCTGGCCCAGTGGTGGGCATGGGGGTTGATGGCGCCCCTGATCTTCTGGGCTGACCATGCCATGCCCTTCACGGGCCGGCAGTTTGGACCGCGGGCGGTGGCGCATATTCCGGGTTCGCTGCTGTTTACGGCCGTGTATCTGTACTTGTTTTTCGTTATTCGCGCGGCCATGGGCGACATGAAATGGAGCGAGCTGCAGCCGGCACAGATGTTGAAGTCCACGCCGGGCTGGTTTGTCTGGAGCCTGCTGGTCTACTGGATGATCGTGGGCGCAATGCAGGCATACCGCTATTACGAACGCTACCTCAGCAGCGAACTGCGCCTGGAGCGCATGGAGAAGAGCTATAGCCAGGCGCGGCTCAATGCGCTGCGCATGCAGCTCGATCCGCATTTTCTGTTCAATGCGCTGAACACCATCTCCTCGCATGTGGAGCGCGATCCGCGGCTGACGCGGAGCATGATCGAGCACCTCGGCGATCTGCTGCGCATGTCGCTCGAGAGCAAGGACCGGCACGAGGTTCCGCTGGCAGAGGAGTTGGCTTTTCTGGAGCATTACCTGGAGATTCAGCGCATCCGCTTTGGCGACCAGCTCACGGTAGAGATCGACGTGTCGTCGGAGGTGCGCTACGCGTCGGTGCCCTCGCTGTTTCTGCAGCCGCTGGTGGAAAACGCCATCCGCCATGGGATTTCCCGGCGTATCTCTGGTGGTGCGGTGATGGTGACCGCGCGCGCCGTGGATGGAAAGCTCAGCATCGAGGTGGCGGACGACGGCCTGGGACTGGCGCCGGGATGGACCATGGAAAACGGCTCGGGACTGGGGCTGACGGTTACGCGTGAGCGCATTGCCGAACTGTATCCCGGCGAGCATCAGTTCAAGATGCGGAGACGCGCGGTCGGCGGCACCGCGGTGGAGATTCTGCTTCCGCTGCGCATTCAGGGGGACGAAAATGAGCGGGCTTGAAAACATGGGCGTACTGGTGGTGGACGACGAAGCCCCGGCGCGGCAGCGGGTAATGGACCTGCTGCGGAGAGATCCTCAGGTGGGGACGATTCTGGAGGCCGCGGACGGACACGGCGCAGTGGAATCGATCCTGGATCACCGGCCCGACGTGGTGCTGCTGGATGTGCAGATGCCGGAACTGGATGGTCTGGGCGTGGTGGACGCGATTGGAGCTGCGGAGATGCCGCTGACCGTGTTCATCACTGCGTATGATCAGCACGCGCTGCGGGCGTTTGAGGCCAATGCCCTCGATTACCTGCTGAAGCCCTTCAGCGACGAGCGTTTTGAAGGCATGATGGCGCGGGTGAAGTCGCGCATGGATGAGCGCAGCCTACGGGAGTTCGGGCAGCGAGTGATGAAGATGGTTTCCACGGCGCCATCGGGGGCGGACCGGCGCTGGGACCGGCTGGTGGTGAAGGCCGGGGGGACGACGCGGTTCGTGCGCGTGGTGGATATCGACTGGATTGAAGCCGCCGGGGTCTACGTGAACCTGCACGTGGCGGGTAAGGAACTGCTTTATCGAGCGGCGCTCAACGAGTTGGCGGACCGCCTCGATCCGCGACGGTTTGTGCGCGTGCACCGCTCCGCCATCGTAAACATCGAGAGCATTCTGCAACTGGAGCCGATCTCGCATGGAGAGTTCGACGCGGTATTGCGCAACGGTTCGCGAACGCGGGTGAGCCGGACCTATCGGGCGCAATTGGAGAAGCGCCTGGGCCAGCCGCTTTGAGGTATTGGGACCTTGTTTCAGAACGGTCCACGTTAGGGAATGGGCCAGGGAACACTGTGCGAATCTCGTCGGGATGCTGCAATTCGGGCGTACAATAAAGGCAGACTTGAGAAGAAGTCGATTTGAGTCTGGAAATCACCGCCTGCTCGGCTTTGGCCATTTTCCCTCCGCTCCAGACGAGCTCCGCAAATTCACGCACCAGTCACCCAGACCGGAGTTATCATGCGATCCGACCAGATTCATCGCGCGCTTGCGCAGGGAATCAACCGTTTCGAGGTGTGCCAGCTTGTTTCCAAGGGAGTTAGGGCGGCGCACAAGACTGGTTCCCGTTTTGAAGATTCCATTAATGACGTGTTGCAGTACATCGGGACGCACGATTCCACCCCCGACAAGATGCACACCGAGGCGGAGATTGCCACCGCCAAGAAGATGCGTCCGGCCGCCTGAACCTGGCGGGAGCGCTTCCGGCTCCACGGGCCGGTTTTTTTATTTTGGGGCACAAAAAGAGAGGGACGGCTGGTGTGCCGCCCCTCTCTTTTTGTGATTGAAACGCTCGCCTAGACTACGGTGACGTTTTCCGCTTGCCAGCCCTTGGGGCCTTTGGTCACGTTGAACTGGACGCGCTGGCCTTCCTGCAGGGTGCGGAAGCCGTTCGACTGAATCGCGGTGTGATGGACGAAAACGTCCTCACCATTTTCACGGCTCAAAAAACCAAAACCCTTGGCGTCGTTGAACCACTTGACTGTGCCTTGTTCCATTTGTGTTGCTCCTCTTAATGCTGATATACCGCCGAACGCAATAAGGAAGTTGGTTGCGTGTAGAGCGGTAACTCGGAACAGGCAAGAACTTCTTGATCGAATTCTACGACTCACTTGAGTGTAGCACGAATCTCGATTCAGGGCACGGGAAACCGGCCACCCCGGGAGGATGGACGGGGTTGCGGCGCAGGGTGTATTGTCTTGGCGGAGCATGACATGCAGCATCTGTAGGCTTCCCTGCTGGAGCGGTTGCAGGTTGGGCCGCATCCAAGCAAGTACGATTCGATCATGGTGAGATTCCCTCTAACCGTGTCGCCGATTCCAGGAGAAGCATGTGAAAGGTCTGAACTTTGAACTGGGCGAGTCGATCGCGCTGTTGCGCGAGACTGTGCGCCGGTTTGCGCAGAACGAGATTGCCCCGATCGCCGACCAGGTGGACCGGGACAGCCATTTTCCGCGCGCGATCTGGCGCCAGTTGGGCGACCTGGGGCTGCTGGGAATCACGGTAGACGAGGAGTATGGCGGCGCGGAGCTGGGCTACCTGGAGCACGTGGTGGCGATGGAGGAGATTTCCCGCGCGTCGGCGTCCATCGGGCTGTCGTACGGAGCGCATTCCAACCTGTGCGTGAACCAGCTGGCGAAGAACGGCAACCGCGAGCAAAAGCGGAAGTATCTGCCCAAGCTCATCACTGGCGAGCACGTGGGTGCGCTGGCCATGTCGGAAACCGAGGCTGGGTCGGACGTGGTGAGCATGCGTCTGCGCGCGGACAAGCGCGGCGACGTATTCGTGCTCAACGGCAGTAAGATGTGGATCACCAACGGACCGGATGCGGACACCCTGATTGTGTACGCCAAAACGGAGCCGACAGCCGCTTCGCGCGGTATCACGGCGTTCATCGTGGAGCGCAGGTTCAAGGGTTTTTCCACTTCTCCCAAGCTGGACAAGCTGGGCATGCGCGGCTCCAGCACCTGCGAGCTGGTGTTTCACGATTGCGAGGTCCCGGAAGAGAACGTGCTGGGACGCGTCGGCGGCGGAGTGCGGGTGCTGATGTCGGGCCTCGACTATGAGCGGCTGGTGCTGTGCGGCGGGCCGCTAGGCATCATGGCCGCGTGCATGGACGTGGTGGTTCCGTATGTGCACGAGCGCAAACAGTTCGGCAAGCCCATCGGCGAGTTTCAACTGATGCAGGGCAAACTGGCGGATATGTATGTGGCGCATCACGCCTGCCGCGCCTACGTCTATGCGGTGGCGCAGGCGTGCGATAGAGGCGAGGCGGTGCGCAAGGATTGCGCCGGCGCCATTTTGTATTCGGCGGAGAAGGCGACATGGATGGCGGGGCAGGCGATCCAGGCGCTGGGCGGCAACGGCTATATCAACGAGCATCCCACGGGCCGGCTGTGGCGCGATGCCAAGCTGTTCGAGATTGGCGCGGGCACGTCGGAGATTCGCCGCATGCTGATTGGCCGCGAGCTGTTCAAGGAAACCGCGTAAGAGGGAGCGGCGGGAATGAGCGTTCTTTCAAGCCAGGTGCAGACACGCAGCGAAGAGTTTCGCGCCAATGCGGAACGCATGCAGGCGCTGCTGAAGGAGCTGCGGGAGCGCACGGCATCGGCGGCGCGGGGCGGATCGGAGGCGGCGCGCAAAAAGTACAAATCGCGAAACAAGCTGTTTGCGCGCGAACGCATCGACCTGCTGCTGGATGCGGGGACGCCGTTTCTGGAGTTTTCGCCGCTGGCCGCCAACGGCATGTATGGCGGCGACGTTCCGGCCGCGGGCATTGTCACCGGCATGGGCCGAATCAGCGGAACGGAATGCGTGATCGTGGCCAACGACGCCACCGTGAAAGGCGGCACGTATTTTCCGCTGACGGTGAAAAAGCATCTGCGGGCGCAGCAGATTGCGCTGGAGAATCATCTGCCCTGCGTGTACCTGGTCGATTCCGGCGGCGCATTTCTTCCCCTGCAGGACGAAGTGTTTCCCGACCGCGATCACTTTGGCGCCATCTTCAACTATCAGGCGAACCTGAGCGCGCGGGGCATTCCGCAGATTGCCTGCGTGATGGGCTCGAGCACGGCGGGTGGCGCGTATATCCCGGCAATGTCGGATGAAGCGGTAATCGTGAAGGAGCAGGGCACCATCTTTCTCGGCGGGCCACCGCTGGTGAAAGCCGCTACCGGAGAAGAAGTTACGGCGGAGGAACTGGGCGGCGCGGATGTGCACACGCGCATCTCCGGAGTGGCGGATTATTTTGCCGAGGACGATGCGCATGCGCTGGCCATGGTGCGGCGGATCGTGGCCAATCTGAATCGTCCAAAACCCGCCGGACCGCAGCAGAAAGCCGAGGATCCGCTGTTTGATCCGGAGGAGATCTACGGCATTGTGCCCGCGGACACGCGCAGACCCTACGATGTGCGCGAAGTGATTGCGCGGATGGTGGACGGCAGCCGCCTGGACGAATTCAAGCAACGCTATGGCAGCACTCTGGTCACGGGATTTGCGCACATCTGCGGATTCACGGTGGGGATTTTGGCGAACAACGGAATCCTGTTTTCAGAGTCGGCGCAGAAGGCCGCGCATTTTATCCAGCTGTGCGCGCAACGGGGAATTCCGCTGGTATTCCTGCAGAACATTTCAGGATTTATGGTGGGGCGCAAGTATGAGAACGGCGGCATTGCGAAGGATGGCGCGAAGATGGTGACCGCGGTGGCGTGCGCGCGCGTACCCAAATTCACGGTGCTGATCGGCGGCAGCTTTGGCGCGGGAAATTACGGCATGTGCGGGCGCGCGTACGGCCCACGGCTGTTGTGGATGTGGCCCAACGCGCGCATCTCCGTGATGGGCGGCGACCAGGCGGCAAATGTGCTGGCACGCGTGCGCCGCGATGCGCTGGAGGCACAGGGCAAGAAGTGGAGCGAGGAGGCGGAAGAGGAATTCAAGGCGCCGATTCGTGCGCAATATGAGGAGCAGGGCAATCCCTACTACGCGACGGCGCGGCTGTGGGACGACGGCATCGTCGATCCTCTGGACACGCGGCGCGTGCTCGCCCTGGGCCTGGCCGCCGCGCAGAACGCGCCGGCGGAATCTACGCGCTTCGGCGTGTTCCGGATGTGATCATGGCGATGAATGAACATGCGGTGCAGTTAGAGCGATTGGGCGCGGTGGCCTGGGTGTGGTTGAATCGGCCCGCGGTTCACAATGCGCTGAATGAAGAACTGATTGAAGAATTGACCCATACGTTTCACGCGCTGGGCGAGGATGCGGAGACCCGGGCCATCGTGCTTGCCGGGCGCGGCAAAAGCTTTTGCGCGGGCGCCGATTTGGAATCGATGCGGCGGCTGGGCGCGGCTGGCCCGGTGGAGAACCTGGCCAATGCGCGAGAGCTTGCAGAGATGTATCGCGAGATCGCATCATCGCCGAAGCCGACCATTGCGCGCGTGAACGGGGCGGCGATTGGAGGCGGGCTGGGACTGGTGAGCGCGTGCGATATCGCCATCGCAGCGAGGGATGCGAAGTTTGCGGCTTCGGAGGTGCGGCTGGGGCTGATCCCCGCCACCATCAGCCCGTATGTGGTGCGCGCCATCGGAGCGCGATGGGCGCGAAGGCTATTTCAGACGGCGGAGCGGATCACGGCGGAGCGAGCGGAGAAGATCGGGCTTGTGCACGAAGCGGTGCAGCCCGACGATCTGAATATGCGAGTGGACGCAGTGATAGGCAACCTGTTGGCCGGCGCGCCGGGGGCGCAGAAGGCGGCGAAGGAACTGATCGAGGCGGTGGCGGAGCAGCCGATTACGCCGGACCTGATCGAAGATACGGCGGTGCGCATTGCCACCATCCGGTCGGAAGCGGAGGCGCGCGAAGGCTTGAATGCATTCCTGGAGAAGCGCCCCGCCGCGTGGGTGCCGCAACCATAATGGGCAAAAATGTTTGAGACGATTCTGATTGCCAATCGCGGCGAAATCGCCTGCCGCATTCTGGCCACGTGCCGCCGCCTGGGAATCCGCGCCGCAGCAGTGTACTCAGATGCGGACGCGAATAGCCGGCACGCGCGGCTGGCCGATATCGCGGTGCGGATTGGGCCGGCGCCTGCGCGCGAAAGTTATCTCCATATCGATCGCATCCTGGAGGCGGCGAAAGAAACGGGCGCACAGGCGATTCATCCCGGGTATGGGTTTCTCGCTGAGAACGCCGAGTTTGCCGAAGCGTGCGCGCGCGCGGGCATCGTCTTCATCGGGCCGCCGGCAGCGGCGATTCGCGCCATGGGCTCGAAGGCGGCGGCCAAGGAATTGATGCGCGGCGCGGGCGTGCCCATGACGCCGGGCTACGACGGGCCGAACCAGTCGCCGGAGTTTCTGGTGGCGCAGACCGACGCCATCGGTTATCCGGTGATGATTAAAGCGAACGCCGGCGGAGGCGGAAAAGGCATGCGGCGAGTGGACGCGCATGCGCAGTTTGCCGCGGCGCTGGCCAGTTGCAGGCGCGAAGCGGCTGCGGCATTCGGCGACGATTCGGTGCTGATCGAAAAGTATCTGCAGCACCCGCGGCACGTTGAAGTGCAGGTCTTCGGCGATACGCAGGGAAATGTGATCAGCCTGTTTGAGCGCGATTGCAGCGTGCAGCGGCGGCATCAGAAGGTGATCGAGGAAGCGCCGGCGCCGCATATCTCAGAAGAGCTGCGGGAGGCGCTGAGCCATGCGGGATGCAGCGCGGCGCGGGCGGTGGGCTATGTGGGCGCGGGAACGGTGGAGTTCCTGGTCGACCGCGAAGGCGGATTTCACTTCATGGAGATGAACACGCGGCTGCAGGTGGAGCATCCAGTGACCGAGATGATCACGGGGCTCGACCTGGTGGAGTGGCAACTGCGTGTCGCGGCTGGAGAGCCGCTGCCGTTGGCTCAGAATCAGCCCACGATGCGCGGGCACGCCATTGAAGCACGCATTTACGCCGAAGATCCGGCGCATGAATTCCGGCCGTCGATCGGCAAGATCGAGCACCTGCGGGCGCCCGCGACGTCGCGGCATGTGCGCATCGATACGGGTGTGGAGCAGGGTGATACCATCACTCCGTTTTACGATCCGATGATTGCCAAGCTGATCGTCTGGGATGAGACGCGCGAGCTTGCGGTGCGGCGCATGGCGGAGGCGCTCGGCGATTACCAGATTGTCGGCGTAACCAGCAATGTGGATTTCCTGCGGCGCCTGATGACAAGTCCTTCGTTTTCCCAGGCGCGCCTGGATACGGATCTGATTGAGCGCGAGCATGCCTGGCTCACGGCGGACCAGGACGAGACGCCGGAAGAGGCGCTGATGGTGGCGGCGCTGGCGTTGGTACTGCGGGAGCGCAGCGCAAAAGAGGCGAATTCGCCCTGGGCGGCACGCGATGGATGGCGGCTGAATGCGCGCTACCGGCGGATGATAAAGTTTGCACGCGGCGAACGCGAGATGACCGCGGCGGTTGAGTATGGCGCCTCAGCATATTACATCTCGGCGGGCGGGGAGGCGCTCGAGGCTCGCGGCACGATAGCGGAGGACGGAGAACTCAGCGCGGTCATCGATGGAAAGCGCGTGCAGGCTACGGTGGTGGTGAGCGGCGCAAATCATCATGTTTTCCTCGATGGGCGGCATCTTGTGTTTGCCCTCGCCGATCCGCTGGACGTGGATGCGCAACACCAGGCGGGCGAGGGTAGCCTGCTGGCGCCGATGCCGGGACGCGTGGTGGCCCTGGTGGCGCAACCCGGGCAAGTGGTCGAGAAAGGCGCCCCGTTGATGGTGCTGGAGGCGATGAAGATGGAGTGCACGATTTATGCTCCTGCAGCCGGCCGGGTGGAGTCATTTCATTTTGCCGCGGGCGACCAGGTGAGCGAGGGAGTGGAGTTGCTGCACTTCCATCGCGAAGAGGCGGGCGCAAAGGAATGACGGAGCGGGTTCGCATTGTCGAGGTGGGGCCGCGCGACGGTCTGCAGAACGAGCCGCAGAGCGTCGCCACAGAGATCAAGCTGGAGTTCATCCGCCTGCTTGCGGATGCGGGCCTGAAGACGATCGAGGCCACCGCGTTCGTTTCGCCGAAGTGGGTGCCGCAGATGGCCGATCACGCCGAGTTGATGCGGGCCCTGCCGCGAGTGGCGGGCATAAGCTACCCAGTGCTGGTGCCGAATCTGCGCGGGTTTGAGGCTGCGCTGGGCGCGGGCGCGACAGAGGTGGCGGTGTTTGCCGCGGCTTCGGAGACGTTCTCGCAGCGCAATATCAACTGCAGCATTGCGGAGAGCCTGGAGCGTTTTGCTCCGGTGTTTGCCGCGGCGCGCGATGCGGATGTGCGGGTGCGCGGATATGTCTCGTGCGTGCTTGGCTGCCCGTATGAAGGCGCTGTCGACCCGGCGCGAGTGGCCGATGTTTCCGCGAAACTCTTTGACGCGGGATGCTATGAGATTTCGCTCGGAGACACGATTGGGGTGGGCACCCCGAACCGCACTCGCGCCATGATCTCGGTGGTTGCGGAGCGGGTGCCGGTGGAGCGGCTCGCTGGACATTTTCACGACACCTTTGGACAGGCGCTGGCGAATATCTATGCCGCGATGGAGGCGGGCGTGCGCGTGTTCGATGCCTCGGTGAGCGGGCTGGGCGGCTGCCCTTATGCTCCGGGAGCGGCGGGAAACGTAGCCACGGAAGACCTCGTCTACCTGCTCGATGGAATGGCAATGGAGACGGGCGTGAATATGGATCGTTTGATCGCGGCGGGAGCGTATATCTGCGGCAAGCTGGGCCGGGAGACGCAGTCGCGGGTGGCAAAAGCGCGCAACCAAACCTGCTGAGTCGATCAGTTGATCTCTGGTTCGGTCTTCTCCTGCACCTCTTCGCGCGTCACGCCAGGGGCCAGCTCCACCAGCTTGAGTCCGTCGCCGATGATGTCGAGCACGCACAGGTCGGTGATGATGCGGCTGACCACGCCGGCGCCGGTGAGCGGCAGAGTGCACTGGTGCAGGATCTTCGGCTCGCCGTCCTTCGACGTGTGCTCCATCAGCGCCACCACGCGCCGCACCCCCGCCACCAGGTCCATGGCGCCGCCCATGCCCTTGACCATTTTGCCCGGGATCATCCAGTTGGCCAGGTCGCCGCGCTGAGAAACCTGCATGGCGCCGAGAATGGCGAGATCGATGTGGCCGCCGCGAATCATGGCGAAGGAATCGGCGCTGGAGAAAAAGCTGGCCCCGGGTAGCGCGGTCACGGTCTGCTTGCCTGCGTTGATCAGGTCGGAATCCACTTCGTCGTCGGTGGGAAAGGGCCCGATGCCGAGCAGGCCGTTCTCGGAATGCAGCGTGACATGAATTTCGCGGGGAATGTAGTTGGCCACCAGGGTAGGAATCCCGATCCCCAGGTTGACATAAAAGCCATCTTCCAGTTCCTGCGCGGCGCGTTGCGCCATCTGCTCCCGAGACCATGCCATGAATCAAGCCTTTCGCGTGGTGCGTTTCTCGATGCGCTTTTCCGGATTGGGATTGTGTACGATGCGCTGCACGAAGATTCCGGGTGTGTGGATAAGGTCGGGGTCCAACTCTCCGGGCTCAACCAGGTGCTCCACCTCGGCCACGGTAATGCGTCCGCATGTGGCCGCGGGTGGATTGAAGTTGCGCGCGGTCTTGCGGTAGATGAGATTTCCGAAGGCATCGCCCTTCCATGCTTTCACCAGCGCGAGATCGGCGCGGATGCCGCGCTCGAGGATGTGGGTGTGGCCGTCGAACTCGCGATGCTCCTTGCCCTCGGCGACCATGGTGCCCACTCCAGTGCGAGTGTAGAAGCCGGGAATGCCTGCGCCCCCGGCACGCATCCGCTCCGCCAGCGTGCCCTGGGGGCAGAACTCGACTTCCAGCGCGCCGGAAAGGAATTGCCGCTCAAATTCGCGGTTCTCGCCCACGTAGCTGGAAATCATCTTGTGGATCCGGCCGGTCTCGAGCAGCAGCCCCAGCCCCCAGCCGTCTACTCCGGCGTTGTTGCTGGCGATGGTAAAGTTCTTTTTTCCGCTATCGCGCAGGGCGGCAATCAGCGACTCGGGAATGCCGCAGAGGCCGAAGCCGCCCACGGCAATGGTCATGCCGTCTTCGACGATGCCGGCCAGGGCGGCATGCGCGTCCGGGTAAATTTTCGATTTGGCCAAGGGGAGACCTTTCCGGCAGTCCGCACCGGGGACGCCGCGATACCCGCACTGTAGTATGCGAGGCCAGCCGCCGTCCGCGCAACACCCGGGCTCTACGCGGACTCGCTGACTGCCGTCCTATGATGAGAATTGCAGGACCCAATCCGTCATGTGTGGCCGCTATTATCGCCGTTCCGACAAGCAGCAGATTGCCGAGGCGTTTCGTCTTGGCCTGCCCACCACGCTTGAAATTCTGCCCAGCTACAACGTCGCTCCGCAGACGTTTCAGCCGGTGGTGCGGCTGAATGACGAAACCGGCCAGCGCGAGTTAGCGCAACTGCGCTGGGGGCTGGTGCCGTTCTGGGCCAAGGACCGAAAGGTCGCTTTCAGCACCATCAATGCGAAGGCAGAGACGCTGGCCACCAGCCCCGCATTCCGCGAGCCATTCAAGCGCCGGCGCTGCCTGATTCCGCTGGATGGCTTTTATGAGTGGCAGGCTATCAGCTCCAAGACAAAGCAGCCGTTCGCGGTGGGCCTCAAGAGCGGCGCGCTTTTTGCCGTCGCGGGAGTGTGGGATCGCTGGAAAGACAAGGCAACGGGCGAATGCCTGGAGACCTACACACTGATCACCACCGATCCCAACGAGCTGATGGAGCCGTTTCACAACCGCATGCCGGTGATCGTGAAGCCCGGGGATTACGAGCGCTGGATGGCGCCCGCCGATGCAGCGCGCCTGCCAGTGGACCTTTTGCGGACGTATTCGCAGGAGGAAATGGCGGCGTGGAAAGTGGGCAGCGCGGTGGGAAATGTGCGCAACGACGCGCCCGGCCTGATTGCGCCGCTCCAGGAGCATCTGCTTTTTTAGCTCTCGCGCTTGCCAGCGCAGTGGCGCGGCATGAAATACTTCCAGCAGCCCTTCGGTGGGCGCAAACCTCTCTGCCTGTAGGTATTTGACTTGGAACGAAAGCTGTATACCGCCCGCCTGGAACGCAAGCAGTGCATCTCAGAATCAGCCCAATGCTTTCACTTCGAGTTTGTCCTCGACGAGTTGGAAAGCTTTCCGTTCACTTCAGGGCAGTTTGTCTCCACGGTGGCGACAGATGTCAATGGAAAGCAGCAGACGCGCGCATATTCCATTGCTTCGGCGGCGCGCGCCAATCGCCTTGACCTGTGCGTGAACCGGGTGGAGGGCGGGTTCTTTTCCAATCATCTGGCCGACCTGACGGATCTGCCTCCGGGCGGCGCGGTGAAGGTGCACGGGCCGCACGGGCACTTTACTTTGCGCGAGCCCATGACCGATTCCATCTTCATTGCCACAGGCACGGGAATCGCGCCCATGCGCGGGTTCGCGCAGTGGCTGTTTCCCGAGGATGGCTCGGACCGCAGCGAGGGCAAGGACATCTGGATGGTCTACGGCACTCGTTACGAGACCGAGCTATACTACCGCGATGAGTTTGAGGCGCTGGCAGCGAAGCACCCGAACTTCCACTACCTGGCCACCTTGAGCCGCGCCGACGCGAGCTGGGCGGGGTTGCGCGGTTACGTCCAGGACCATGTCGCGCGGATTGTGGAAGAACGCGCCGCGCGCCTGAACCAGGTCTTGCCGCTGCCGGCCATCGATCCGGCCACGCCCTCGACGGAGCTGCACTTCGACATTCACGCCTACATCTGCGGTCTCAACAACATGGTCTCCGGCGTGCGCGAAAAGCTGGCCGGGTACGGCTGGCATCGCAAGCAGATTATCTTCGAACGCTACGACTGACAAACGCTTTTTACGATTCAGCTGGGAATGGGAGGGTTTGCCGCCATCGCCGCACTGCGCCTGATGGGGGCGGCCCGCGTGGCCTCTACAGATTGAACAGCTCCCTCAGGCGGCGCGTCTGCGAGCGGCTTACCGGGATCTCGGTGTGCTGCTTGTCGTTCATGCGCAGTTGGTAGCTGGATTTGAACCACGGCACCACTTCGCGGATATGGTTGATGTTGACCACGAAGCCGCGGTGGGCGCGCCAGAACACCGTGGAATCGAGCAGGTCCAGCAGCTCCTCCAGCGTGCGGCACTTGGATTGTCCTTCAAAATTCTGGGTGACCACGCGAATGATGCCGTCATCGATGGCGGCGTAGCAGATGTCGGCCTGGTCCACCAGCAGCAGCCGGCTCTGTGCCTGCACGATCAGCTTGGCCGGCTGGTGCGCCGCCTGGGGGCGATTGAGCAGGCGCAGGAGAGCATCCATCTGCGCGGCTGGAGCGGCGGCCGCCGGGCCGCCGGCGATGCGCCCCTTCACCCGCTCCACGGCCTGCTCCACCCGGCTGCGGTCGAACGGCTTCAGCAGGTAATCCACAGCGTTCACATCGAAGGCGCGCACTGCGTACTGATCGTATGCAGTGGCAAAGACGATCTGCGGCAGGGGCTCCTCTTCGGCGCCGCTCAGCGCCCTCGCCACGCTGTTCTCCTTGAGACGCTTGATCACCGCGAATCCGTCGAGTCCCGGCATCTGCACGTCGAGAAAGACCAGGTCCGGGCGATGTTCCTCAATCAGGTTCACGGCCTCGATGCCGTTGGTGCCCTGGGCCACCACATCCACGCCGCCCACCGAATCGAGCAGATACTTCAGCTCGTCGCGGGCCAGTTGTTCGTCGTCGATGATGAGCGCGGAAAGGGACATGCCGAAGGATGATTGTAGGTAGCGCGGGGCGGCCCTGTCATCTCCTCGCAGCGTGCCGTGGTTTCCAGCCACGCCGCAATGCCCGGTGCCGGAGCCGTAAGCTGAAAGCTGAGGGCTGTGAGCTGTCTTCACTCGTGCATCAGGTGCAGCCGCGCCGGCATGTGATCCGCCGCCAGTTCGTGACCGCAGCGGGTGCAGTACTGGTCAGTGGCGCGCACCGTGCGGAAACAATTGCCGCAGCTCGCGGTGAGCTGGTAATTGCATTGCGGGCAGAAATGGAAGTCGCTCTGCACAAACGTGCTGCAGGCAGGGCAGCGCGAAACAATGGGTTGGCGCAGCAGGAAATACAGCACGGCGCCGATGCCGCCCGGCATTACGAAACAGATCAGCATCCAGAAGCGGGCGCTCATGGCCCGGCGCGGCGCATCCTTGCTGACGTAGCCGATCATCAGGAAGTAAAGCGCGGCGAGCAGGCCCCACGACAGGTTGAAATAGATCCGGAAGCCGAGGGGCGCCGCGGGATGATGGCGCTGCTCGGGGAGCACCATCCAGAAGTAGTATTCGACGCCCACGAAGGCCGCCACGGCGATCACGATGGACCAGACCGGTATGAGACGGGCGTCGTCGTCGCCGGCAAATTTGTTTAAGTCACGCATAATCAAGCCCTCCCGGGGAGGGTATTTCGGAGGTTGGAGTGCGGAATAACTTCTCTAATCAAGAGACGGGAGCGGCGAGGGGGAAGTTGCGCCCCCGGCCGCTCCCGTCCCCGTTTTCCGCGAAACGCCCCAGAATAATGCACTTCGCGCGCCTTTTCGTCGCCGGACCGGTCGGCTGTTCCCGGGCCTATCTGCTGAAGATGACGTAGCGCCTTCCGGCATAAAGGCGGAAACCGCCGCCGCCGGGGTCGGTGGTGACCTGCAACGGCGTGGGACGCTTCAGGCCGGGGTCGTTGGCGGAGTTGACGGTGAGCACGTCGTGCGCGCCCACGTCGGTGACCACGAACTTGTCGCCGCCGATGAATCCCACCCCGTACACGCCTGCCGGCAGATCCTGGCCGCCGATCTTCAGCGGCACTTCGGTAATGAAATAGCCCTGGTACTTGGACTGGACGTCGCTGGAGTAGCCGCTGGTGTCCACCAGCGTGGCCAGCACATAGTAGCCGTCGGAAAACTTGACTCCGCCGGAGTTGCGCAGTTGCGAAGGCGCCGACTGCCCCTTGTAGTACACGGATGCCGGCAGCAGTTTCTGCGTATCCGCCGGCTTGAGAATCGTGCCACCGCCCTGCGCCATGGCCCGCGCCGGCGCGCCGAGAACCGGCAATGTCAGCAGCGCGGCCGCGGCCAGTTTTAAGAGCATTTGCGAGCGCATCTCGTGAACCTCCTAAATGATTTCTGGTTGCGTCCCGGAGTATACCGCAACTGGCGGATGCTCAGTTTTCGATTGCAAGAACGTCGTAGTTGTAGTCGATCAGGACTCGTTTCAGTGGCGTCTGCATCTTGGGCAACTGGGTGGATTGTTCGATCGTCCGGTCGCCGGTGATGTTGAAGCTTCCGGAACGCACGACTCTGCCGTCGGCGAGCTCAAAATAGACCGGCACCATCATCTTGAAGTTGTCCGCCACCCCGGATTGCGTCAGCTTGAAATTCACGGTGGTGACATCGCCCTGCTGCGTCAACGGCGCCTCGAAGTGAAGAGTTGGGATCTGGGTTCCGTAGACGTACTGGTTAAAGAACCAGTCCATGCGTTGATTGCCGTCAAGATCCATTGCCGGGCTCATGTGCTTTTCCACCATGGCCTTGAAATCCTCGGTGGTGGCGGACTTCAGGCGGTAAGTGGCAACAAAGTCATGCATCATCTCTATGAAGCGCGCATCGCCGTCTTGGCGCGACCACATCATCATGCGGATCATGTGCAGAATGTAAGCGCCCTTGGGGTAGACCAGGTCCTGGTAGACGTTCCAGCCGGTTTTCTGCGTAGCCAGGCGGAAGCCCATGGTGACCGGGCCCATGTCGATGGGGCGCAAGCCAAAGGCATTCTTGTCCGTGAGCAGCCTCCGCTGTTGCTTCCAGAAGTCGCGGAAGTCGTTGGTTTTGGATCGGGTGGACTGCAGATAGATGGACGAGGAGGCAACCGCGAACCCTTCGCTCATCCACTGATCGCGATAGCTGCGAAAGCCCACGGTCTGGCCCCACCACTGGTGCGCCACCTCGTGCGCCGTAACCACCTTCCAGTACATGTCTTCCGGGTTCAAGCCCAGGACATGCTGCTGGGTGGTATCGAGGAACCCGCAGATGGGCAAATAGACCAGCATGGGCCAGCTTTGCCCATAATCGCAGGCAAACTGCTGGGTCAGGGCCACTCGGGAAAACGGCAGAGAACCGAAGTATATAATGTAGAGTTGCGCCGCAGCCTGGCCCTGGCTAAGCTGTACCGGAAGCATGCCCGGCGTATCGAAGTTTCCCACCGCGCCGCCTTGCAGGGCCTCGAAATCCTCCGGCGGGGCCGTGTTGGCGTAGGCATCGATGGTGAGGTTGTCACCCAGTTTGCCGGGCACCATGCCTTCCTTCATTTTGAACATGCCCAGGCTGAATCCCACCACCGCAAGCGGCACGTCTGTCTTCCAGGTAGACGTCGTCACCTTCCCATCGGTGCTCTCATTCACCCGCGTACCGGTGGCAATCAGTTGCAGCCCCTTGGGCACATGGAATGTCATTGCGTAGGTGGCGTAGTCACCCAGCCCGCGTGCTTCATTTGGATACCAGCTCTCGCGGGCCACCGGATAGTAATTGGCATTGCCCTCGTTATGTACCACATCCTTGCCGCCGTAAGTTACCCGCAAGGTAGCCGATTCCCCTTTGTTCAGCGGGTGCCCAAGCACCACTCCGAAATCGGCGTCTTCATCCTTTTTCTCCTGCACAAAATCCAGGCGTGCGCTCTTGTCGTCTTCCACCTTGCTCACCCGAAGCGCGGGAAACAGGGCCAGCCGCACCACCGCTACTCCATCCTGCAGCGACGTCAAATGCACCGTCGCCAATCCGGTTAGAAACCCGTTCTTCTCGATCGAAACATCCAGGTCCTCGTGGGTGATGAGATAGGTGCCGTTGTCCTCGTCGTGCCCCGCCGCGCGCGCTTCCTCACTCGCCTTCGACGGAAACGCAGACAGGTAGGTGGTCGAGTCGTCGCTCCAGCTCAGCAGCGAGACCTCTTCCGGCGATACCCCGCTCGCCCCGTGCGCATCCACCGTAAACACCAGGTGCGCGTTCTTCTTGCCGCGCATGTACGCAAGGAAATAACCCGCCGCCTTGGGGCTCAGCACGTCCTCCAGCAGCCGAAGATCGAAATTCTCCGACAGCTTCAGGCGCTGGAAATTGTGAAACTCCGTTGCCTCATGCGCAAATGCCGTGTCCGGCGCCCCTTTGCCGGATGCGCCATGGTGCAGTTCGTCTGATGTATTGTCCGTGAACCGCAGCACCGCCTGGTCGAAGTCCTCGTCGAACTCCTCCGCCTTGTTCAGCACCGCCAGATTGTGCCGCTCTTCGGCGCTCGGCGGCGCCACGTGAATGTGTCCGGAGCCGCGAAACACCGCGCCCGTCACCTTCCCGTTCACCGCGCGGTAAAACGCAAAGTTCCCGGACGAAAACGTGAACGTGGCCGCGTCCCGATGCAGTTGCAGGTTGGTGACGGAAACCACGTCTTCACCCACCGAAAGCGTCCGTAACTGTTGATAGATTGAGGTTTTATTCGGCTCCTGCTGTGCCGGCAAAAGATGCGCGGCGCAAGAGACCAACAACACGAAGAGAAGCGAACCGCGAAGATCGCGCATGGGGGGCCCTGTCCTCGAAAGAAGGTTTGCATCCATTATGCAGTGGAACGGCCCGCTTGGGTGAACTTTCGCTCGAAATCAGAGATCAGGTCCGCGGAACATAAAGGTCCACGTACTCGTTCACCGGCATGGATTCGAGACGCGCGGCGTCAGCGGCGTCAAGCGACGCCCCCAGGATCCGCTCCTGCTGCTCCTGCGGGAAGCGGCGGCGCAGGTTGGTTTTGAATTTCTCCACCAGCAGCGGCAGGCCCTCCTGGCGGCGGCGGCGATGCCCAATGGGATATTCCACCGTCTCCTCCAGCACCGTGCCGTCGTTCAGTTCCATGCGCAGCGAATTGGCGATAGAGCGCTTCTCCGGATCGTGATAATCGCGGGTGAACTGCGGCTCCTCAACGCACGCGATGCGGTCGCGCAGAGCATCGATGCGTGGCCCCCACTTGGGATCCTTCGCCACCGCATCTTCGTAATCCGCCGCGGTTAGCCGCCCGAAGAGCAGCGGCACCGCGATCATGTATTGCACGCAATGGTCGCGATCGGCGGGATTGGCCAGCGGCCCCTTCTTGTCGATAATCCGCAGGCAGGCTTCGTGAGTCCGCACCGTGATGGCCTTGATGGCGGACGCATTCTGCCCGCGAGCGGCCAGTTGCGCGTGCAACGTCATTGCGGCCTCGACTGCCGTCTGTGCATGAAACTCCGCCGGATAGCTGATCTTGAACAGTACGTTCTCCATCACGTAGGACCCGTATGGCCGCTGAAATTTGAACTCCTGCCCGCGGAACGACACGTCGTAGAAGCCCCAGGTTTTCGCCGTCAGCACCGACGGATACCCCATCTCGCCGGCCCGTGCCATCAGCGCCAGCCGCACCGCGCGGCTGGTGGCATCGCCCGCCGCCCAACTCTTGCGCGAGCCGGTGTTCGGCGCATGGCGATAGGTGCGCAGGCTCTGCCCGTCGACCCACGCCAGCGAAAGCGCATTGATGGTCTGCTCGCGGCTCAGGCCCAGCAGTTGGCAAACCACCGCCGTGGACGCCACCTTCACCAGCACCACGTGATCGAGGCCGACTTTGTTGAACGAGTTCTCCAGCGCGATGCAGCCCTGGATCTCGTGCGCTTTGATCATGCCCGTCAGCACGTCTCGCATCGTAAGCGGCGCGCGGCCTTCTGCAATCGCAACACGCGAAAGCCAGTCGGCGACGGCGAGAATGCCGCCGAGATTGTCCGACGGGTGCCCCCACTCCGAAGCCAGCCACGTGTCGTTGAAATCGAGCCAGCGGATGATCGCCGCGATATTGAATGCCGCCTGCACCGGATCGAGCTGATACGTGGTGCCCGGCACGCGCGCCCCGTTCGGCACCACCGTCCCCGGCACGATGGGCCCTAGCAGCTTGGTGCACGCCGGATACTCCAGCGCCTCCAGCCCGCAACCGAGTGTGTCGATCAGGCACGCACGCGCGGTCGAGTAGGCCAGGTCGCTTTCAATTCTGTAATTGAGTGCGTACTCGGCGATATCGACCAGAACCTGGTCGGGTGCAGGGCGTTCATTCGAAATATGAGAAGACAATTTAACCCTCTCGTGTTGAACTTCAGACATTAATTCCAGGAGTCACCTGAAATGAAGGCACCGAGCAGCCTGGAATATCGCTCCGCATGAACCTTTCAAGTCCATCCCAATTGGAACGAACCAGCTGTCGACTTCTAGGATCCACCAATCCCATTTCACCCAAGGTAAAGTGCCAACGTCCATAATTGCAGGGCGCGCAGGTGATCAGCATGTTCTCGAAAGATGTTGCTCCTCCTCGGGAGTGCGGAAGGACGTGATCGTATTGGGCTTCCATAACCCGAATCATGGCATTCTTTGTGAACTTGGTTCCATCGCCTCGCAGTAGTTCGGGGAACAATGAAGTCAGACGAATACGCACTGACTTGCGGATGACCGGAATGCCGCAAAAGCAGCATCGGTATCCAAATTGGTCGTGCAGAGCTTTCTTCAATGCGGCACTCGGCATTCGTGGTTTTGATCGTTCAGCGAGGGGGCGAATAGGGGGATCACCGAGAGGTGAAATTGGCCGATTGTGTTCTGTGAATTTACCCATGATCGAGATGGACCATTCGTCGATTGCACGTATGTCTGCCGCATTTATCAAGCGAATTGCCTCGGTTCGATCGCCCGCGAGGTAGGCGTTGGCGGCTTCATCGAGGAAGGTTGCTGCCTGCGCTATCTCGGGAATAGCGTCTCTGAGACAGGTTCGATGCGGGTAGTCGGTCATGGTCGGAATGATACATGGGATGCGGGGCAGCGCCTCTTGGAACGGTGTCCCACCCCGATCCCGAGTGGAATTTTTGGAACTATCCTCTCTGCTCAATCGGCACGAACGCCAACGGCTCCGGCCCGGTGTAAACCGCCGACGGCCGGATGATCTTGCCGTCGCGGCGCTGCTCCAGCACGTGCGCGCACCAGCCCGCCGTGCGCGCAATCACGAACAGCGGCGTGAACAGGTCGATGGGAATTCCCATCATGTGATAGGCCACGGCGCTGAACCAGTCCAGGTTGGGGAACATGCGCTTGGTTTGCTGCATGACCGTCTCGATCCGCTCGGCAATCTCGAAGTGCGCCGTATGCCCTGACGACTTTGCCAGGTTGCGCGCTACTTCTTTGATAATCTCGCTGCGCGGATCGCTGATGGTGTACACCGGATGCCCGAACCCGATCACCACTTCGCGCTCGGCGACGCGGCGCCGGATATCCTGCTCGGCCTCGTCCGGTGAGCGGTAGCGGTGCTGGATTTCGAGCGCCACCTCGTTGGCCCCGCCGTGCTTGGGCCCCTTGAGCGCCCCAATCGCGCCGCAGATGCACGAATACAAATCCGAACCCGTCCCGGCGATCACCCTCGCCGTAAACGTCGACGCGTTGAACTCATGCTCCGCGTAAAGGATCAGCGAGGTCTGCATGGCCGCGACCCACTCCGCCGGCGCAGCTTCGCCGTGCAGCAGGTGCAGAAAATGCGCGGCAATGGAATTGTCGCCGGGCTCCACTTCAATGCGGCGGCCGTTACGCGCGTACTGATGCCAATACAGCAGCATCGATCCCAGGCACGCCAGCAGCGAGTCGGCAATTTCGATGGCGCCGTCCTCGTTGTGGTCGGGTGCCTCGGGCCGCACGCAGCCCAGCACCGATACCCCGGTGCGCAGCACGTCCATGGGATGCGTGGTCGGCGGCAGCAGCTCCAGCGCCTGCTTGACCGCGGCAGGCAGGCTGCGCAACGCGATCAACTGATCCCTGTACGCGGTCAACTCCGCGGTGTTAGGCAGCTTGCCGTGAACCAGAAGATACGCCACCTCTTCGTACTCGCAATGGCGGGCGAGATCGTGAATATCGTATCCGCGATAATGCAGGTCGTTGCCGCTATGGCCCACCGTGCACAGCGCGGTGTTTCCCGCGAGCGTGCCTGACAAGGCAACCGACTTTTTCGGTTTGAAAGCCGCTGGGACGCCCTCGGGGGGTGTCGAATTCATCTGAACCTCCGGATTACATCAATTAACGAGACTTGCGAATTAGCTGCTCATTGGCAAGCCTTAGATCCTCTTTCGCTCCCAGCTGGAATTATCCTTCCGGAGAAGAAATAGAGCAGAATGAACTCGGCAACCGCCGTCGTTGGAGCAATCTCAAAAATGAACGTGAGAAAGTTGAATTCCGCGAAGAAGGTGCTGGGGAAGATGAAGTCGCTTGCCCCGTTCCAGTATGCATTCTCGTAGTTCCCTCCCAAAACTCCGCCACACCCCGCTATGCCGTAGAGGACTAACGTAATCAGAGTCCCAAGAGCCGCCCATAGCGCGAAAGTGCGAGGGTTGCGGCCCAGCCTTGCACCAAACCAAATTGCCCATGATGAAGCAAGGGCACCAATCAGAGCTATCCGTAGAATTGCGATGCGTTGTTCTAATAGGCTCTTGTACGGCCAGAGCGTATCCATGCCGTGCAAACCATAGAAATAGTGAATTGCCAGCGCACACACTATGCACGTGCCGAACAGCACGGTCAGAATTGCGACCCATCGGATGATCTGACCACGGGTACGAGTCAACAACCCCTCCCGAATACCTCGTTGTAGCTGCTAGGTAGCAAACTACCCCTTTCCCTTCGCGAACAGCTCATCCAGCTTCTTCTCATAAGCATGGTAATCGAGATATTTATACAAATCCTCGCGCGACTGCATCATCGGTACCACGCTCTTCTGCGTTCCGTCGCGCCGGATCGTCTCGTACACCTTCAGCGCCGCCGCATTCATGGCGCGATACGCCCCGCAGCAATACAAGACAATGTCCACGCCCGCGCCGGCAAGCTCCTCGCGCGTCCACAGCGGCGTCTGCCCAAACTCGGTAATATTCGCCAGAATCGGCACTCCCGCCGCCGCGCGAAAGCGCGTGTACTGCGCCAGCTCCGTCACAGCCTCGGCGAAGATCATATCTGCGCCCGCAGCCACATACGCCTGCGCGCGCTCGATGGCCGCGTCCAGTCCCTCGTTGGCCAGTGCGTCGGTGCGCGCCATCAGCACGAACTGCTCATCCGTGCGCGCATCGACGGCGGCCTTTATGCGGTCCACCATCTCCGCCGCCGGCACCAGTTCCTTGCCCGGCCGATGGCCGCAGCGCTTGGCGCCCACCTGGTCCTCGATGTGCACCGCCGCCGCGCCCGCCTTGATCGTCGACCGGATCGTCCGCGCAATGTTGAAGGCCGAACCCCATCCCGTGTCGATATCGACCAGCAGCGGCAGCGAACTCGCATCGGTAATCCGCCGCACGTCCGTCAGCACGTCTTCCATGGTGCTGATGCCCAGGTCGGGCACGCCCAGCGAGTTGGCCGCCACCCCACCGCCGGAGAGATAGAGCGCGCGGAAGCCCGTCGCCTCCGCCATGCGCGCGGTGTATGCGTTGATGGCCCCCGCCACCTGCAGCGGCTTCTCTTCGGCCAGTGCGGCGCGAAAACGGCCGCCGGCCGATGCCGTATTCACTTTCTCAACCATGGCGCTCTCTGCTGCTCAAGGATATCAATCCCCGGCGGCCGCTGCGCCGCGTTTCCCAATCGTGCCGCGCGGTGCTTACAATCATTCACGGCGAAGTTCACGCTTTCCCACCATCACCCAAGGAGGAAATCGAGCATGAAACGTCTTTTGGTCTGCACCGGAATTCTGGCAGCCGCAGCCGTCCTGTCTGCCCAGCCGAAGACCCCGGCAAGCCCGCCGGAGACAGCCACGGCCACCATCGGCGGCCACACCATCACCATCAACTACAACTCGCCCGCCGTTAAAGGCCGCGAAGGCAAGATCTTCAACAAGGGCGGACTCATCCAGACCTCGCACAAGCAATATCCCATCTGGCGCGCGGGCGCCAACGCCGCCACCACCCTCACCACCGACGCCGCTCTCAAGATCGGCAACATCGACGTGCCCGCGGGCAAGTACACTCTGTTCGTCGATGTCTCCGATCCCGACAACTGGGTGTTGATCGTGAACAAGAAAACCGGCGAGTGGGGACTGGCCTACGACGCCTCGCAGGACCTGGGCAAAACCAAAATGGAGATGTCCAAGCCGTCGGAAATGGTGGAGCATCTGAAGTACACCATCACCGATAACGGCGGCAACAAGGGCTCCCTGACCCTGGCCTGGGAAGACCACGAAGCATCGGTCCCCATCGAAGTCCAGTGACGATCGGCGGGGCGGCGGGCGCTCCAGCCGCCGCCTTGCCGATAAAATAGAGACTGGACGTCGCAATCCCCGAGGGGTAAACGAACCTTGCCGTTATACGCATATCGCTGCACACAGTGCGGCCATCGATTCGAGAAAATTCAGAGTTTCAGCGCCGAGCCCGAAACCGTATGTCCCAAATGCCGCGGCGTGCTCGAGCGCCCGCTCACCGCGCCTGCGCTGCAGTTCAAAGGCGCCGGCTGGTATGTGAACGATTACGCATCCAAGTCCGCATCGAGCGACAGCGCCGACAAGCCAGCGACAGAATCGGCTTCTTCCCCGGGTGAATCAAAACCCGCCGAATCCAAATCAGCCGAATCCAAGGCGGCCGACTCAAAGCCCTCTGCCGATTCCAGCCCGTCCGCCCCGTCCCCCAGCTCCACCCCCAAGCCCGCATCCGGCACTGCGTAGGTGAGTGGCCACTGACCCTGAACCCTGAACCCTGCCCCTACACCCGCGCGCCAATCACATCTGTGTACTTGCTTCCCGAGCCGGTATTGAACAGCACCACGCGATCGCTCTTGCTCAGGAACCCGGTCCCGATCAGGTGATCGTAGGCTGCGGTCGCTGCCGCTCCCTCAGGGGACATCATCAGGCCCTCGTGGCTGGCCCAGTCCTTCAACGAGGCGAAAATCGCCTCATCGCTGAGCGCCACCGCCGTGCCGCCCGACTGCCGCAGGATTTCCAGAAGGATGTAGTCGCCGTACGGCTTGGGCACGCGCAGTCCGGATGCCGCGGTATGCGCATCCTGCCACACCTGGCTCGCCGCCTCGCCCCGCTCGAACGCCCGCACCACCGGCGCGCATCCCGCCGCCTGCACCGCAATCATTTTCGGACGCTTCCCCGTCACCCAGCCAAGTTGCTCCATCTCCTCGAACGCCTTCCACATCCCGATCATGCCCACGCCGCCCCCCGTGGGATAAAACACCGCATCGGGATACTCCCAGCCAAGCTGCTCCACCAGTTCGTAGCCCATGGTCTTCTTGCCCTCCACGCGGAAAGGCTCCTTGAGCGTGGAAACATCGAACCAGCCCTCGGCGGTCTTGCGCTCGGCCACCATGCGCCCGCAGTCGGAGATGAGCCCATCCACCAGATAAAGGTGCGCGCCATACGCGCGGCATTCCACCTGGTTGGCCATCGGCGTGTCCCTGGGCATGAAAATATGCGCCTCGATGCCCGCGGCCGCCGCATACGCCGCCAGCGCGCCGCCCGCATTCCCCGCAGTGGGAGTGGCCAGCTTCTTCAGTCCGTAATGGCGCGCCATGGTGACGGCCAGTGCCAGCCCGCGCGCCTTGAACGTGCCCGTGGGGTTCGCTCCCTCTTCCTTCAACCACACGTTGGCATGGCGTCGGCTGGGCAGCATCGGCGTCCATCCTTCGCCCAGCGTGACCGGCTCCACATCGGGAAGCACCTGCCAGTAGCGCCACATGCCGCTCCAGCGCCGGTCCTGCGCGGTGGTCCCGATCGCATCGCGCTGTGCGGTTCCCTTCGAGGCAGAGAGATCGCAGCGCACGTAGAGCGACCCAGCACATGCCGTGCAAACCGTCTGCGGAGTGGCAGGGTCAAGATGAAGATGGCAGCGGGAGCATTCGAGAAAAGCGACCTGAGGCATGTTCATAGGATAATGGAAACCTTGAGCACCCCGGTCAAACCCATCCAGCGCCCACCGCTCCTGAGCCGCACGCTGAGCGGCATTCTCTTCGTCTCCGCAATCATGGTCTTTGTCGCGGGCGTGGCCCTCGGCCTCTCGCCCGCATTGGCCGCTCCTGCGGTAGTCGTTCGCTGGATCGGACTGGCGCTCTTCATCCCGGTCGCGTGGAGCCGCCGCTCGCTCCTGGTCTGGACTTTCTACGCCATGATCGCCGGCGTAGTGCTGGGATTGGATGCGCCGCACTTCGCCGGCCAACTGCGGGTGGTCGGCGACCTCTTCCTGCGCCTCATCCGCATGATCGTGGCGCCGCTCATCTTTGGCGGCATCGTCACCGGCATCGCGGGTCACGGCGAGTTGAAAGGCGTAGGCCGCGTCGCCATCAAGGCCATCGTTTTCTTTGAGGTCGTCACTACGCTGGGACTCATCCTCGGCCTCATCGCCATCCATCTTTCCCATGCCGGCGTGGGAGTGGCGCTTCCCGCCGTCACCCAGGCGGCCGCGCCCGCCGTGCATGCGGAGACCTGGCAGCAGATCCTGCTCAACATCTTTCCCGAGAACATCGCCCAGGCCGTGGCGCAGAACCAGATCCTGCAGGTCGCGATTTTTTCGATTCTTTTCGGCGCCGCGCTCGCCACTCTGCCCGAACCGAAGCGCGCGCCGCTGGTCAACGTGCTGCAAGGGCTCACCGACACCATGTTCCGCATGACCGGGATCATCATGGTGATCGCGCCGCTCGCCGCCGGAGCCGCCATGGCCTACACGGTCAGCACTTCGGGCCTGTTTCTGTTGCTCAGCCTGGCCAAGCTGGCAGCGACATATTACGGCGCGCTGGCGGCGTTCATCCTGCTGGTACTCGTTCCTATCCTCGTAGTGTGCCGCATCCCGGTGCGCCGCTTTGCCTCGGCCATCGCTGAGCCGGCGGCGATTGGCTTCGCCACCACCAGCTCTGAGGCCGCGCTGCCCCTCGCAATGGAGCGCATGGAAGAGTTCGGCGTGCCGCGCTGGATCGTATCCTTCGTGGTGCCCACCGGCTACAGCTTCAACATGACCGGTTCCAGCGTCTACCTCACCATGGCCGCCATCTTCGCCGCGCAAGCCGCCAACATCCATCTCACGCTGGGCGAACAGCTCATCATGCTGGCCACCCTCATGCTCACCAGCAAAGGCGTGGCCGGAGTGCCGCGCGCCACTCTGGTCGTCCTCATGGCTTCAGCGTCGCAGTTGCACATTCCATCCAGCGCCATCCTCGTGCTGCTGGGCATCGACACGCTGATGGATATGGGTCGGAGCGGAATGAACGTAATCGGCAACTGCATGGCTGCAGCGGTGGTAGCGCGGTGGGAGGGCGAGATGCCGCAAGCAGCGAAGGGTGCAAAGTAGTTCTACCCACTTTTCACTCACTCACTCTTTCACTTCTTCACTGTTTCACCGCTTGCGCAACCAGCCGGCAACCAGCGCCGCCGCGAGGATGGCGGGGCACAAAATGCACACCCAGAGGCTGAATTCAGTGGTGAGATCGCCGAGGTGGCCCCCGGAGCTGAAGTGATCCACGGCCAGCCAGGCCAATGGCCCCAGAATCAGCACCACCACCAGCGTCGCAGCCAGCACCAGGGAACGGGTGCGTTTGCGAACCGCCTTCTGATCGTTGAGAACGCCCAGCGAGGCCATCACCACGCGGCGCGTGGAATGAGCCACCTGCCGATCGCGGTCGGCGTCAGACAGCGAGGCGGCCAGGTCACGGAGCGGTGTCCGTGTCTCCGGCGCGATGTTGCTGGCCTCGACTGTCATCCCGCGTCTCCGTCGGCATAGGCGCCGGCAGTTTCCAACCGCGGCTTGATGGCTGCCAGGCCACGGTACAGCCGTGACTTGACGGTGGAAAGCGGAGCCCGCGTTACGGCGGCGATCTCCTGCAGCGACATGTCTTCGTGGAAGCGCAACACCAGCACTTCCCTGTAAACGGTATCGAGTTCCAGCAGCGCTCCGGTAATCCGCTCGCGGTCTTCCACGCCGGCCATGCGATCGAAGGGCGTGGGCTGCCCGTCGGTGATCTCGAAGGTCATCGGCCGGTCGTCTTCGCTGGAGCCTTCAAACAGCTCGTCCAGGCTGGTGAGGGTGCGTTTGCGGCGATAATCGATCACCAGGTTGCGCGCGATGGTGAATAGCCAGGTGTCGAATCGCGCTTTGCCGTTGAACTGGGCGCCGCGCACCAGCACGCGCATCCACACCTCCTGAAAGAGGTCCTCGGCCAATTCGCGGCTGCTGGTGAGATAAAGCAAATAGCGCAGCAAACGGTGCTGATAGCGGACGATGAGCTGGTCGAGGAGGCCGGCCTCCTGGTGCTTTAGCCCGGCGGCAACGGCGAGGTTTTCCTGGCGTACCGCTTCCTGTTCGGCGGCAGCCGAACCGCGGGCGAAGACCGACTGCGCGATGGTTTGCGTGCTCATCTTGTCCCATTAGACGACAAACCGGCTTTAGTTGCCGACAAAAGCGGCGCTATTAACAAATCTTTACAAATCCCGGCTGTCATCACGAACGGGGATCCCGGGCCGGATCCGCCGGGCGGCCTTGAGGGCTTCCTCGATCGCGATCTGCACACGCTTCTCTCGTGCCTCCGCCGACCGGCAGTTGAAGATATGGAACAGACGGTTGCGGCGCTGGACCGGTGTCAGCGCCTTCCAGCCGGCTTCACCCAGCGGCTGACGTTGAAACGCCGCCCGCAGAATCGGCGGCAGCTCCTTTTCGCCTTCCATCGTGAGGTAGAGGCACTCCGCCGTCTCCTCGGCCCGCTTCTGCCGCGAGGCGGCCGATTTTGGCTCCGTGACGAGCTGGGCGATCCACCGCTGGTGCCCCGGTGGCAGCTTTTGGAACCACTTCCGCAGGCTGGCCGCTCCCTGCATGGCGCGTGCCAACTCCTCAGGCATCGCTTCTTTACGCTCCTCGAGATCGGGCTCCAGGCGGATGGCCACGCAGTCTCCCTGCCGCGCCCCGGCCCCCGCAAGCATCTTCCTGTTCACGATGAATCCGTATCCCCGGGGAGTAGGAAACAGCGCTGTACGGAACGCGAAGCCATTGATCTCGCCCTTCACCCGCCGGACCCGCGGACCCGGCCACGCCGTGCCAATATCGAACGGAACAATCGCAAAAGTGGAACGCAGCCCCATGCCGGATGGCTCCAGCGTCGCGCGAAAGGTCTTTGCGTTTGACTTGGGCATTGCGAAGCGCAGGGTCAGTATGGCGCGGGCGGGTGGCGTCGGCAAGAGACAAAATGATTACGTTGCGCGTTCATAACGTGAGGCGTTATGCTCTCTGAGTGATCGTAAGTTTTCACGACCCCAATGCGCGAGAACTTTGGGAGACCGGCAGGTGCAAGAAATTACCAACCGATCTGCATCGTCTGGCACTCAAGAAACTCTACCTGATCCATGCCGCACTGGCCCTTGAGAACCTGATGGTGCCTCCAGGCAACCGGCTGGAGAAGCTGAAAGGCGATCGCGAAGGGCAACACATCATCCGAATCAACGACAGATACCGCATCTGTTTCATTTGGCGTGAGGGCAACGCTCACCAAGTTGAGATTGTCGATTATCACTAGCGAGGGCAGAGCATGAGAACTCCGAAAGCGGCCATTCATCCCGGCGAAATCCTTCTCACCGAGTTCATGGAACCGCTCGGCCTGACCGCTTATCGCCTGGCGAAAGAGCTGCACGTGCCACAACCGCGGATTCACTCGCTCATTCGAGGCATGCGCGCCATTTCCGCGGATACGGCCGTCCGGCTCGGAATCTACTTCAACCTGCCCGCTCAATTCTGGCTCAATCTGCAGAACGAGTACGATTTGCGTGTTGCAGCCATCAATCCGCAGCATGTGCAGATCAGGCCGCGCGCGGCTTAACCAGGAGGAGCGACATGAATCGCGCGGCGAAGAGCCTCAAGACTGACCGCTACACCTATCGCGTCACGTGGTCGGCCGAAGACAGCGAACACGTGGGCCTCTGTGTCGAGTTTCCATCTTTATCGTGGCTTGCGGCCACACCGGAAGAGGCCCTGAAAGGCATCCGCAGCACAGTTGCGTAGGTTGTTGCGGACATGGAAAGGAACGGTGAGCTGGTTCCCGAACCGTTGGCAGCCAAGCACTACAGTGGGCAATTTCGAGTGCGCATACCACCCGCCGTGCACCGATCGCTGGCCATTGAAGCCGCCGAGCAGGGCATCAGCCTCAACCGGCTGGCCAGCGCCAAGCTCTCGGCGGAATCGCACTGACCTTCTAAACTATTCCTTATGGAGATTCTCTACGGCGTCCACGCCGTCGAAGAGGCGCTGCGCGCCGGTCGCCGCCGTTTCAACCACGTCCTGGTGGCCCGCGAGAGGCACGACACGCGCGTGGAACACCTGGTCGCCGCATGCCGCCAGGCCGGAGTGCGAGTGCGCTCGGAGCCGCGCGAGCAACTGACCCAGATGGCCGGGACCGCCGCCCACCAGGGCGTCGTCGCGGTGGTGCATCCGCAGGAACTCCTCACCATCGAAGACCTGTTTGCGCCACCTGCCGCGCCTGCCAGCGGAGCCCGCCCCGCACGCCTGCTGCTGGCCCTCGACGGCGTGGAAGATCCGCAAAACCTCGGCGCTCTGCTGCGCGTGGCCGATGGAGCCGGCGTGGATGGCGTCATCCTCACCGAGCGCCGTTCCGCACCCTTGAGCCCCGTGGCCGTGAAGGCCAGCGCCGGGGCAACGGAGCACCTGCGCATCGCCCGCGTGGTCAATCTCGTCCGCGCCCTCGAAGATCTGAAGCGCCAGAATCTATGGATCATTGGTCTGGATGCGAGTCCAGCCGAGCATGGCCTGACGGATTACGACACCTACGACTTCACCGGCGACTGCGTGCTCGTCCTCGGCCGCGAGGGCGCGGGCCTGCACGACCTGGTGCGACGCACCTGCGACCATCTGCTGCGCATTCCCATGGCGGGCGGAGTCAGCTCCCTCAACGTCTCTGCCGCCGGCGCCGTGGTGCTCTACGAGGCATTTCGACAGCGGCGCGCCGCCGCCGCTGCTCTCCGCAGGCCCACTCAGCCGTCCAAACCGTTAAAGCAGAAAGGTCTGGGTTCATGAAGTTTCTCCACGCCCGAGGTCTGCAGTCGGCAGCAGCAGCCGCCTGCCTGGCGGGCTTTCTTGCCGCGGCGCAAACCACCACGCCGCCCTATCCCGTACCCAAACCGAATGAGCCTCCGCCCAGCCAACGCAGCGGGCAGGTCATCTTCTCCCGCTCCACCGACGAAAACGGAAACACCACCACCCATGCCGGCCCCGCCGCGCATCCCGGCATGCAGATGGCCAACGCCCCCACAGCCCAGGATGCCGAACGCCTGGCCGTGACCTTCACCGGCTTCGACCTCGACGTGCATCTGCGCCCCGCGGAGCACTCCATCGGCGTGCGTGCCCAACTCGCGATCCGCAACGACGGGCAAAGCCCGCTGGCCCACGTCCCGCTGCAAATTTCTTCCTCTCTCAACTGGGAGCGCATCCGGGTGCAGGGCAGGGACGTCTCGTTTCCGGTGGCGCTGCTGAATTCGGACGCGGACCACACCGGACAGCTGCGCGAGGCCGCGATTCCGCTGGCCACTCCGCTGGCGCCGGGGTCCACGCTGCAACTGGACGTCACCTATTCCGGAACCATTCCCTCGAACGCGCGGCGGTTGCTGGCCATCGGCACCCCGCAGGACGCGGCCCTGCATTCCGATTGGGACCAGATCGACACCGATTTCACCGGACTGCGCGGCTTTGGCAACGTGGTCTGGTATCCGGTATCTTCCGTTCCGGTGATGCTGGGAGACGGCGCCCGGCTCTTCGACGAAATGGGCGAGCACAAACTGCGCCTTGCCGGAGCCCACTTCGGCCTCCGCCTGACGGTGGAGTTTCCTCACGGCCAGGCCCCCACGGTGGTGCTGATCAACGGCCATCCCGCGCCGCTCACCGTCACTGACGCAGGTTCCGACGAGGTGGCCGGCGTGGCCACTGCCCAGACCGATCGCGTAATCCTGGGCTTTGAAGCGCCCAGCTTGTTTGTGGCCATCCGCAAGCAGCACCCAGGAACCAACCTGACCGCCTGGACCACCGCCGACAACGACATCAACGTGCAGCTATGGCTGGATGCGGCAGCCACGGTGACGCCATTTCTACAGGGATGGCTGGGCCAGCAGCCCCGCGCGCAACTCACCCTGCTCGATTTGCCTGACAAGGACGATGCGCCGTTCGAGACCGGTGCCCTGCTGGCCGCCACTCTGCGCGAGGCATCGCCGGAGCAGTTGAACGGCGCGCTGGCCCACGCGCTCACCCACGCATGGATGCAGTCGCCGCGCGCCTGGCTCAGCGAGGGCGTGGCGCACTTCATGGGCACGCTGTGGATTGAAAAGCAGCAGGGGCGCGAGAAGGCGCTGAGCGCGCTGGAGGCGGGACGCGGCGCGCTGGCGCTGGGCGAGCCGGAAAGCCCCGCGATGAGCGCCGGACAGCCGCTGGCGCAGGCCATCTCGCCGGTGTTCTATCGCACCAAGGCCGCCTACGTGCTCTGGATGCTGCGCGACATCGCCGGCGACGCCACGCTTTCCGCCGCGTTGCGCGCCTACGATCCCATGCAGGACCTGGGCAATCCAACCGTCCCCAGCCTGTTCGAAAAGCTGCTGGAGCAGGCGGGCCAGCGCCGCGACCTCTCCTGGTTCTTTGCCGATTGGGTCGACTCCGACAAGGGGCTGCCAGACCTGACGGTAAAGAGCGTGTTCCCCAGCGGCACGGAGGCAGGCAATTCGCTGGTTGCGGTGACCCTATCCAACTCCGGCTACGTGGCCGCGGAAGTTCCCGTAACTGTGCGGACCGACGCCACCTCGGTCACCCAGCGGATGCGCATTCCAGCCCGCGGATCGGCCGTGCAGCGCATTCTCATCCAGGGCCGGCCCACCGAAGTCCAGGTGAACGACGGAACCGTGCCCGAGACCGAAGCCAGCGTGCACCTGACGAAGATCGAACAGAGCAGTAAATAAAAAAAGTAAGTGATTTTTGGCGGGTATCTTGGCTCTCAGGGAGCGCCGTGTTGGGGGCGGATTGCTCTAAAATCAGCAACTTAGCGGTTGTAGTTGTGGGGCAGGACTGCACCATAAATGCGACAACGAGGCTGCATTATGTCCCGTTTCATGGGGACTTTTGATAGCAAAAGTCCACGCGGAATGGGACATATTTTGTGTGTGTGTCCCCATGGAATGGGACATTTTCGCGCAAAAGGTCCCCATGAGGTGGGACATTTTGGGGTAAAAGCCCCCGTGATTCGGGACATTCGAATGTGATGCTTCTCACAGGAAGGGCGGCGCGGAGGGGCTTAGAGTGGAGTGACTTGAGGGCAGCGGCACCCGCAACCGCGGATTCTTCGGCTGCATCTGGCGCAAAAAAGCCGCGCCAGACTTCGCTCAGAATGACATTTCCTAACGAAATGAGGGACTGAGGGCTGGAATACATGCGTGAGTAGATGGGGGAAGGTGTGGGCCATTCTTACGCCCTTTCAGGGCTGAAACCGGAGACGGCATCTTTACACCCCCAGGCTTACGCCGTGGGGCTACCATCTAATGCCCGCTACGCGGGCTTGGGCGGGATCGATCCTGCGTTGGCGACCCCACCCCAGGCTCACGCAACCCGACCCAGGCTCACGCCGTGGGGCTACCATCTGATGCCCGCTGCGCGGGCTCGGGCGGGATGCGGCAGTGGGACCCGTAACTGAGGGACCGAGGGACGGGTTACGGGCATTCGGATTCTGTAGCTGCGGGCGAGAGCGCCGGGGCGGAAAGAGGGTGAGTATGCGCGAGTTCCTGCGTGGCGTGGCGAACATGTACCTGGACAAGGACCTGATCCCGTTTTACAAGGCGCGGAACGTGGGCCAGCCGGAGATGGGATGGCTGCGGCAGCTACGGCAGGTGTCGGGGATTCCGGCGGCGGACCTGGCGGCCCGGCTGCAGATCTCGCGCAAGGCGCTGTTCCGGCTGGAACAGGCGGAGAAGACGGGGACGATCACGCTGAAGAAGCTGCGGCGGGCGGCGGATGTGATGGAGTGCGACGTGGTGTACGCGGTAGTTCCGCGGGAGAGAACGCTCTACAGCAAGGCGATGGAAGTGGGGGAGCGGGCGTTGTGGAAGAAGCGGATACGGCGCAAGTTCTGAGAGGCAGGGACCGAGGGAACAAGGGGCCGAGGGATTAGGGATTAGGGCCGGGGTGGTGTGCGTCGGGCGGTGAGGTGCGGGCGAATCCGGAGTGGTTTCGGGTTGGCGGTCCTTCACTCGGAGGTGTGGATTTGCTCGACGGGGACGTTGGTGATGATGCATCAACCGAGAATCCTGGCTGCAAGGGCGTTTTCGGGGACTTTCCGGCTCGGCTTAGCAACGGCGCCCAACCCAAGGTTCAAAATGAGGTTCGCCATGGCCTGCCGACGTTTACAGGCAAGCCTGGTAACTGTACTATTCCTGAAAAGATGAATTTGCTCCTGATCGGCGTAATTCTTATTCTCTTGGGAATTGTGCTCCTGCTCGTCGACCGCCAGAACCGCCGCCGCGGGAGACGCTCGACCGTTAGCGCGAGCCACGGCTCCGTGGCGGTAGGCGGAAACAGCAATGCACCGATTATCAACGCGAGCACGGTCGCCGGCCCTGAACCCTCTGGGCACTTGCTGAAAGTGATTGGCATAATCGTCGAGCTTGGGGGAATCGCGGCAGTGATCTGGCACGCAACCCATTTGGCGGGAAAATGAGCGACGGCGATGTATCTGCTTCCGGCGACAGCATCGCCGTTGGCGGTGACGCGAACGCCCCGGTCATCAACGCCCCGAATGCTCGTGAGGTAAACTTAATTTTTGAGCAGAAAGTTGCCGGCGAACTCCCTTCCTTCCTGGGCAAACTCATTGTGGTCTTCTCACTGCAGACCCTGTCCGAGTATGCAAAGGGAGGCAGAAGAACACTTCAGTCAGAAGTCAGCGAGAAGATCGAGTACAACAAACTCTCAAAGAGCCACCGCGCGATCGTCAATTATCTCAGGTATTCGCTTGTGATTGAGCAGGCGTATCTCGGCGTCGAACAAACGAACGCGGATGCCCGCCGTCTCGTGTTGTATAAGGCAGGCGTCGCCTATGACGAAGTCGTTCGGAGTGGGCTGAAATCCGATCCGCGGCCAAAATTGCAAAGGATCGAGTACATCAGGGAGAACGCAGACACCATAGTGGACCAAGTCATTGCGCGACTGCTCGACGACTACAAGGCTTCGAGCGAAACTAGGGTGGAACAAGAGACGGCACACCTAGCAGTTTCCCTTGTAGTCGCCGATGCCGTCGTCGAATGCGAGGTCCTGGAGAGGCCAAACAATGCTCCTGCCGCGTGAACAGAGCCCCTGGAATTGCGGTTACTACCTCGGCGCAATAGCTCTTCGCGCGCTCAACAAAGCGCCGAAGGAGCGCGCCGATCTGTTGGCATTGCAAGAACGCATGAGTTCAATAATTCAACGCCCCGTTTCTCCGACGCAAGTCATAACGGCCGCAGCATGGTTATACCTGCTCGGCGTCATAGAACTCGACGACCATGGGATGGTAGTGAAATGCAGCTAACCGAACTTGCGGTTACGCGCGCTGACGCAGTGGTCAGGCTGGTCAAGTTTAAGCAGGGCCTGAATCTCATCCTCGACAAGCCCACCTCGGGGCCCAAAGGAACGGGGAACAGCGTCGGCAAGACCACCGTGCTGCGCCTCATTGACTATTGTCTTGGCTCCGAGGGAAACGACATCTGGCAGGACGCCGAATTCGAAACAAACGTAAATCAAGAAGTCTACGATTTCCTCCACGCTAGGGTGCCAGTCTCGATCAAACTTACGCTTGCTGACAAGGCTCGCGGAGTGCATTCCCTATCCCGGACGTTCGCCCCTTCCGAGACGGGGAAGGAGTCATTAAAAATAGATGACACCGCCTATCCCCAGGCCAAGTCCTACCGAAACGCCGTGAAGCAGCTCCTATTTGGTTCGAGCGGCGAAAAGCCAAGCCTCCGCCAGCTGATTCCGAAGTTCGTTAGGTCCTCACCATTGATGATGAGCAGGACCCTCAAATACCTAGGGAACTATGCAACCGCAGCCGACTACGAGGCACTACACCTATTCCTGTTCGGATTCTTCACCGCGAATGTACTCGAAGAGCGGCTAACTCTCATGAACAGCAAAAAGCGGCTAGACCGCGACTGGGAGGCACTTAACCGTATTCGCAAGGAAGGCGAGATTGAGCAGCTGCTGATCCACCTGCGGCGCGAAGTCGAAGAAATTGGGCTGTCGCCGGCGTTAAAAGGGGAAGTCCCCGAAATCGCGACACGAGCGAGCGTCGTGTCCGGAATTCGATCAAATGCGGCAAACGTCGCCGGCAGGCTCAGCAGATTCGACTCCGAGATTGCATCCCTAAGACTCACCATCAAAGAGCTTGAAAGCGAATACTCCAACCTCGACCGCCAAGCCGTCGAGGCAGTATATCGAGAGGCTCAGAGCTACCTGCCAAAACTACATCACGACTGGAACGACTTAACGGAATTCATCCAGGGTCTCAGAGGTAGAAAGCAACGTTTCTTGCAATCACAAATCCAAGTGCTCGAAGAACAGGCCAAGACGACCACAGGCGAACTCAAGACCTTACAAAAGCAAGAAAGAGACGAGATCGGCGCGATGGTAAGGTCTCCCGAATTCGCGAGAGCGCTCGAAATACGCACAGAACTCCAGGAAAAGCTCAAGAAGCTCGGCAGCCTGGAGCAGGACCAAAATGACCGCAAGAGCATTAGGGAAAGCATCGAAAGCGCAGAGCAACAACTTGCGGAGACCCGGAGGATCATCGATCAGGAGAAAGCTTCGCTACAAGAGAGACTTAGCGTATTCAACAAGCACTTCTCAAGGCTTTCAGAGCTGCTCTACGGTGAGCAGTACCTGCTGTTCTTCAACGACACTGCCAGCGGCTCGATAACATTTCAACTCACGGCAGTTGGTGCAAATGTTGGCGCCGGAAAGAAGGCTTCTCAGACCGCGGCATTCGACCTTGCCTACATCAGCTTCCTTTCAGAGACCGGCATTAACTTCCCAAGGTTCGTCTGCCACGACGGACTCGAACAAATACACGGAAATCAACTGTTGGCACTCTTGAACGAGGCAAATCAGACGGACGGACAGCTTATACTCGCCACACTCCGCGACAAACTGCCAGCGATTTCGGCGGAATTCTTCAAGGAAAACACCATCCTAGAGCTGAGCGACGGCGACAAGCTATTTCACCTGAAGTAGTGGGCGCGACAGGCAAACCAGAGATCCCGCGGAAGCCCAAAATCAGAAAGTCCAGGAACGGGATCAGTAACGTTAAGTCGGCAAGTGTTCGTCGATCCGATTGGATTTGGTTTGGGATTGACAACAGGGCAACGCACTCGTGGAGGCGGCCCGTGCCCTTGGTTTTCGGATTCTGAGTGGTTGATCGGCGACGGGGTGACTGCTTGCCTTTTCGCTTCTACCTCGCAAGGCGTTCGGGCGGGTTGAGCAGATGGGTTGGCTGGGGCCATCGGAAGGCAGGGCAATGGCATCCGCAGCCATGGAGGGTTCGTCGCGGCCCTACGGGGCGGGGAGACGCATGGTCTAGAAATGCCCGGCCCGCAAAGCGGGCGTAAGAATCTACCGCCACATGTACCGCTCATCGAATTCCACGCCATGGTTCCGCAATAGTGCGACGAACTCGTCCTGGAACGAAATCCGCCGATGGTGGCGTGCCTGATCGCATATATAACCAATCACCACGCCCCGCATGGATTCGCTCACGCCGAACGCTCCGTATCCACCCTGCCATGCGAACGACCGCCGTTCCGGCCACCGTTCCTTCACCCACCGCGAAGAGTTCGCCTTTACCACCCGCATGCAATCCGCGACCGCAAGATCGGCCGGCAGGCACGTGAGGATGTGGACGTGATCGGCCGTGCCTCCAATGGAAATAGGGACAGCCCGCAGTTCGCGCAGGATTCCACCGATGTAGGCACGCACGTCGGGCCGAATCGAATCGGCGAGCAGGGGTACGCGGCCGGATGTGGAGAACACCACATGGGTGAGCAGATTGGTGAAGGTGTGGGCCATTCTTACGCCCCTTCAGGGCTGAAATCGCAGACGGCACCTTTATACGCCACCCGACCCCACCCCAGCCCACCCCACCCCAGGCTCACGCCGTGGGGCTACCATCTAATGCCCGCTACGCGGGCTCTTGAACTATTCGTCTTTCTTCTCCGCGTTGCGCGCCCTCACTTTGAACCAGATCGGCGTCCCCTTGAACCCGAACGCTTCGCGAATCTGATTTTCAAGGAAGCGCTCGAACGCGAAGTGCAACTGGATGTCGCGATCGGTGAAGAGAATGAACGTGGGCGGGGCGACGGCGGCCTGGGTCATGTAGAAAATGCGGATGCGCTTGGCCATGGGAACCGGCGCACGCTGAAAATCGATCTTGTCGAGGAACCGGTTCATCTGCCCGGTGGTGACGCGCTTGCGCCGTTCGGCGGCCACCGCCTTGACTTCGCCGAGGACGCGGCTCTTGCCCTTCCAGTCCGGTCCCGTGCCTTCCAGCGCCGAAAGAAAAATCACCGGCGCATAGCTCAGGTATTTGAGCACATTGCGCAACTGCCGCTCGAAGATTTCGCGATCGGCTGGAGGCTTGCCGTCGGTGCGGCCGGTGGTCACGGCGTCCCACTTGTTCACCACGATGATCACGCTGCGCCCGCTCTCGTGCGCGTAGCCGCCGATGGTAGCGTCGCTCGCGGTTACGCCCTCAGTGGCATCGATGATCAGCAGGGCCACGTCCGCGGCCTCCAGGTGGCGGCGGGCCATGATCACGCTGAGCTTCTCCGCCATCAGGTGGGTCTTGCCCTTGCGGCGAATGCCCGCCGTATCGACGAACCGGTACTGGCTGCCTTCGAACTCCACCACCTCATCCACCGCATCGCGCGTGGTGCCCGCAATCGGCGACACAATCGCCCGCGACGTCCCCGTGAGCGCGTTGAGCAGCGTGGATTTGCCCACATTCGGCCGGCCAATAATGGCCACGGAGGTTTCGTGCTGTTCGAATTCCCCATGCGTGCGATGCAACTGCCGATGCGGCTCATCCTCTGCGCCCGGCTCGAGCGGCCCGCCTTCTGAAATCTCGCCGGCAGTTTCCTGGCCGGATTCGGTCGGCGCCGGGCTCGCCTCGGTCACCGGAATGGCCAGCGGAATCGCCGCGGAAACAGCATCCAGCAGGTCGCCGATTCCCAAGCCGTGTTCGGAGCTGATGGGATAGACCTCGCGAATGCCCAGCCGCCGGAAGTTCTCCGCTTCCGCCGCCATGACGTCGCCTTCCACCTTGTTCACCGCCAGAAACACCGGCTTGCCGCCGCGGATCAGCAGGCGGATCAGATCGTAATCCGGGCTGGCCAGCTCGGTGCGCGCGTCCACGACCAGCACCAGCGCGTCCGCTTCGGTGAGCGCCACCTTGGCCTGGTTGTAGATTTCGGTCGGGATCAGCTCCGGATCGTCGGGCACAATGCCGCCGGTGTCGACCAGGCGGAAGCGCCGGCCAGCCCATTCGTACTCCCCGTAAATGCGATCGCGCGTGATCCCCGGCTCGTCGCCGACGATGGACCGGCGGGATTTGGTGAGCCGGTTGAACAGCGTGGATTTGCCCACGTTGGGACGGCCGACAATGGCCACCACGGGCAGTTTTTCCGCCCCGGGCCCGGCCGGAATTACCGATCTGCGATAGTTGGGCAAAAATATCTCCTGCGAAGGCCTGAGGGGCGGATCAGGCTCGAACTACTCCCAAATCCTCTTTACGCCATAGAGGTCGAACACCCGGTCTCCGCTGAGAATCGTCAGGTCCAAATCTACGGATTGCGCTGCGAGCAGACGATCGAACGGATCGCGATGATGCAAGGGAAGCAAGCCGCTGCGAATCACTTGCCGGGCAGTTGTGTCAAGAATATCCATCCTGCCCGTGGTGGCGATCATCTCGAAGCCATCGAGAATGTCGTCAGCCTCGAGCTTTCCCGTCCCAGCCTTGATGGCGATTTCCCATGGAGTCACTAAAGAAAGCGCAAGGGTCGAAGAAGGGTCGTACAGGATGTCACTAACTCTACCTGGTAATTGACCAGGCTCTCGCAGGAACCAGAGAAACGTGTGCGTATCAAGCAGGAAGATCACTTGCCGGACGACCCTTCCGGGGGAGGGACAAGCGGGGCGTCAAGCATGTAGCCCAAACCGCTCTCGATGAGTTCCTTGTCCGTCATGGGATCGAACGCATGGTCATCCCAGCGGATGCGCCCGCGGTATGCGCCAGCAAGGCTCAGTCGCCCATTGGCCGGTTCGATGGGTACGATCCTGGCTACCGGCTTTTTGCCGCGCGTCACGATCACTTCCCGGCCCGCTTCGGCTTCCTTGAGCAAGCGAGAGAGGTGAGTCTTGGCCTGGTGTACGGTGTACGGCATGGACTAAGCATACTTAGTCCACTTCGCAAAGTCAACCGAGCGGCCCGGCATGGGTGCAAATCCCGACGCCCTGAACCCTGATCTCTGACTCCTGCCCCTTGGTTCGCCGCGCCTTCGCTTCTCTCACTATGATGGAAGCAGCAGCTGGCCATGCCCTCCACCGAAGCCCCAACCCGCACCCTGCCTTCCCTGCACGAATTCTTCGCGCCCGGCGGCACGCTCGCCAAATCTCCGCTGCCCTACGAGTACCGCCCCGGTCAACTCGAAATGGCCAAAGCCGTCGAGCGCGCACTGGCCGAGCGGCGCCACCTCATTGTCGAGGCCGGCACCGGCACCGGCAAAACCCTGGCCTACCTGCTGCCCGCTCTGCGCACCGGCCAGCGCGTCATCGTCTCCACCGGAACCAAGGCCCTGCAGGACCAGCTCTTCTTCCGCGACGTGCCCTTTCTTGAGACGCTGCTCGGCGGCCTCCGCGTCTGCTACATGAAGGGCCGCGCCAACTATCTCTGCCGCCACAAGCTGGTCACGCTGCGCAACCAGCCGATTTTGTCGGGGTTGGAAGAGATCGATCAATATCGGCAGATCGCCGAATGGGAGCAGACCACCGAAACCGGCGATCGCGCCGAATTGTCGGGAATGCCCGAATCCAGCGCCCTCTGGTTCAAGCTCGACGCCCGCAGCGACGCCTGCCTGGGCCAGACCTGCCCCAGTTACCAGCGCTGCTTCATCACCGAGATGCGCCGCCGCGCACTCGAGTCCGACATCGTCATCGTCAACCACCACCTGTTCTTTGCCGACCTGGCGCTGAAGCGCGAAGCCTCCGGCGCGCCCGATGCCGGCATCCTGCCCGAAGCCGCTGCGGTCATTTTCGACGAGGCCCACGAGCTGGAAGAAGTCGCCTCCAGCTACTTCGGCCTTTCCGTTTCCAACATCCGCTTTGAAGAGCTGGCCCGCGACACCGACGCTCTCCTGCGCGGCAAGGAAGGCGCCGCCGGTCTGCCCGCGTTAACCCAGCAGCTCCGCGACCGCGCGCGCATGTTCTTTGCCGAGCTGCCCATGGCCGGCGATGGCCGCCAGCCCTTCACCGCGCGCGAAGAATTCCTGGAAACCCGCGGCGATCTCTACACCGGCGTGCGCGGCACCCTCCGCCGCATTGAAGACGAGATCGCCAACCTCAAGGAAGTGGATGAGGCGCCGGGCCTGCGCAAGCGGGTCATCCGCCTGCGCAGCGAACTGGAATTCCTGCTCGAATCGAACGCCAGCAACATCGTCTACTGGCTCGAACGCCGCGTGCACGGCGGCAACGAGCGCGACGGCGCAGCCCGCACCGGCCGCGGCCCATCCCGCTCCCAGGCCCGCACCACCTTCGTTCAGGCCACGCCCATTGACGTCTCCGAACTGCTGCACGACCTGGTCTTTGAGACCATTCCCACGGTCGTGCTCACCTCCGCCACGCTCACGGTGCAGGGCGGCTTCGAGCACATGCGCCGTCGCCTCGGGTTGACGGAAGCGCGGGAGCTGGTCGTCCCGTCGCATTTCAAATACGGCGAACAGGCGCTGCTGTATCTGCCGCCCGAGATGCCCGACCCGCGCGATCCCGAGTTTCCCGCCGCGGCCGCCGAGTGCATTCGCCGCGTTCTCGACATCACCAAGGGCCGCGCGTTTTGCCTTTTCACCAGCTACGCGCAGATGCGCGGCCTTTACGAGCGGCTGCTGCCGGTGCTCGACTTCCCCATCCTGCTGCACGGCACGGCGCCGCGAAAGGCGCTGCTGGAGGAGTTCCGCGCGACGCCGAATGCGGTGTTGTTCGGGACATCGAGCTTCTGGCAGGGCGTCGACGTGCAGGGCGAAGCGCTGAGCTGCGTTATCATCGACCGGCTGCCGTTCGCGGTGCCCAACGACCCGGTGGTGCAGGCGCGCATGAAAGCCATCGAAGAGGCCGGCGGCAAGCCGTTCTTCGACTACCAGGTGCCGGAGGCGGTGCTCACGCTGAAGCAGGGATTTGGGCGGCTGATCCGGTCGCTGGAAGATCGCGGGGTGCTGGTGCTGCTGGACCCAAGAATCCAGCGTCAGCGCTACGGCCGAACCTTCCTCCAAAGCCTCCCACCCTACCGCATGACAACAACGATCACCGACGTAGAGAAGTTCTTCGGTTCACCAGTTCCGTAGTCCCTCGCTGGCAGACGCACGTCCATGCGTCTGCTACACTCTGCCTCCATGAAGCGTTTCATCCTTCCGCTCGCCTGCGCAGTGATTCTCCTCGCCCCGCTCTGCACCCCCCAGGAAAGCATCCCGCTCTATCCGGGCACACCACCCGGGAATCCCGCGCAGACTTATCCCGAGAAGCAGTACTACTCCGAGGCGTGGCACACGCAGGTCGTCACCAATGTGACGCGGCCCACGCTCACCGTCTTCAAGCCTGCGAATGGCGAGAACAGCGGCAGCGGAGTCATCATCTGCCCCGGCGGCGGATACATGGCCCTCTCCATCGACAGCGAAGGCAACGAGGTCGCCCGTTATCTGGCGGCGCGCGGCATGACGGCGTTTGTTCTCAGGTACCGGCTGGCGCCCACCGATACCGATGCGACGCAGGAGTTCGGAGACCTCTGGGCTCACGACCATGCGAAGCTCGATGCCATGATCCACCAGGATCTTCCCCTCGCTGTCGCCGATGGCCTGGCGGCCGTTGCCTACGTGCGCCAACATGCGCAGGAATGGAACATTTCACCCGATCGCATCGGCATCATGGGATTCTCCGCCGGCGGAGGTGTCACCACCGGCGTGGCATTCGGATACAAGGCTGACAGCCGCCCTGCCTTTGTCGCCCCAATTTATGCCGGCGGCGAAGACTTCCGGAATCTGACCGTCCCCAACGACGCGCCGCCCATGTTCATCGCCGCAGCCACGGACGATAACCTCGGCCTTGCGCCGGTCAGCCTGGCGCTTTATAGACAGTGGACTCTCGCACAAAAGTCCGCCGAGCTGCACATGTACGCAAAGGGCCGCCACGGCTTCGGCATGCGAAAACAGGACATTCCCACAGATCATTGGATCGACCGATTCGCCGACTGGCTCGAACTGGAAGGCTTCCTCAAGAAATAAACGCCATGCAGCCCAACCCACAATCCGTTCTCCTCGTTGCCGACGTACAAAACGACTTCTGCCCCGGCGGCGCGCTGGCCGTCGCAACCGGTATGCGCTATCCTGAAAGCACCGAATAAGGTGCTCGACAGCGGAGGCCTTCGTGCTCGATATCACAACCGACATCCAATCCCTCACCACCTTCCGCCGCTCTTCCGCCAGCCTCTTGAAACACCTGAAAAAGAGCAAGCGTCCCATGGTGCTCACCGTGAACGGAAAGGCCGCCGCCGTGGTGCAGGATGCCGAGGCCTATCAGCGGCTGCTCGATATCGCCGCTCAGGCAGACGCCGAAGAAGGTATCCGTCAGGGCCTCGATGACGAAAGCAAGGGAAAGCTCCGGCCGATAAGGGAGTTTTTTGCCGAGTTCGAAGCGACCCATGGCATACCTGGTTAAAATCACGCCGCGGGCACGGCGCGACCTTGAACTCCTGTTTGACGATATCCACGCCGGCGATTCTGAATCGGCGTGGAAGTGGTACAAGGGACTCAAAGAGGCTGTTTTTACCCTGGAAGAGCTGCCCAGGCGCTGTCCGGCGACGCGCGAGAACCCCCAGCTCAGACACCTGCTCTACGGGCGAAAGCCGCACGTCTATCGCGTGATCTTCCGCATTCTTGAAAAGCAGAAGCGGGTCAATGTGCTCCACATCCGCCACGGCGTCCGGCGGAAATTTACTGCCTTCGATTTTCGGTGAGAGATGCCCACCGCAAGGAACAAGGAATTGCAGATCACTCCCCACGCCGTTCTCCTCGTCACCGACGTGCAAAACGACTTCTGCCCCGGCGGCGCGCTGGCTGTGCCGGGCGGCGATAAAGTCATTCCCGTCATCCACCGCCTGGCGCCGCTCTTCCGCCATGTGCTCCTCACCCAGGACTGGCACAGCCCGCATCACGCGTCGTTCGCCAGCGCCCACCCGGGCAAGCGGCCCTTTGACGAAATCGAGTTGAGCTACGGCGCGCAAACCCTGTGGCCCGATCACTGCGTCCAGGGCACCCGCGGCGCCGAGTTCCACCCCGGCCTGCATCTGCTCCAGGCCGAACTCATCCTGCGCAAGGGCTACCACCCCGAAGTGGACAGCTATTCCGCCTTCTTCGAAAACGATCGCACCACGCCCACCGGCCTCGCCGGCTACCTGCGGGAACGCAACCTCACCCGCGTTTTCCTGGTCGGCCTGGCTTACGATTTTTGCGTTGGCTACTCCGCCCTTGACGCGCGCGCCCATGGATTCGAAGCCATCGTGATTCGCGACGCGTGCCGCGCCATCGACCTCAACGGCTCCGTCGCCCGCATCGAGGCGGAGTTTGCGGCGGTGGGAGTCGAGGTCATTGAATCCGCGCAACTGTTGGGTTGAAGCCGCACGTACAATGACAGCAGAGCTTCCTTACGCGCATGTCCCGCAACTTCTACATTCTGGCCGCCACGCTCGGGTTCTTCGCGCTGCTCTCGCTGGGCATGTCGTTCGTCCCCGCCGGCTTCCAACCGGGGCTGCCGGCCAACGCCTCCATGTGGCGTACCATCGCCCTGTTCGTGCTGCTGGGGGGCCTGGGATCGGCCTTTATCGGCGTGATGACGAACCTGTTCGAGCAGGTGGATCGCCGCAGCGAGGATGCGCGCATCGCCGCCCGTAAGAAGCGCCGGGGTCCCCGCGGATAACCGGGCCCCCAGCAGGCGGTTTGTGCCTGATGGGGTGGTGGATCGGTCTTCGTCCGCGGGGGTGGGAAGCGCCGGGGCGAAAAGAACTAGAATCAAATCCAGGGGACACTTCCCCGGCGCGCGAGTCTGAAGCCCATGTATGAAGTCAACGTGGAGGCCGGCTTTTCTTCAGGCCACTACCTCCGCAACTATCACGGACGCTGCGAAAACCCCCACGGGCACAACTACAAGGTGCGGGTGACGCTGGTGGGCGCGGCGCTGGACGAGGCCGGCCTGCTGCTCGACTTCAAAATGTTGAAGCAGGTGCTGCGCCCGGTGATCGACCGCATCGACCACCTGATGCTCAACGACCTGGAGCCGTTCACCACCCTCAATCCTTCGGCGGAGAACATTGCCCGCTACTTCTTCGACCAGACCAACGAGCAGCTAGCCGCCATGACCGCCGGCCGCGTGCGGGTGAAGGATTGCACCATCTGGGAGACCGACACTACTTCCGCGACTTACTACGAGTAGCGCGGCGCGGTTTCCGGCTGGGCTGGGACGCGGCGTCTTTCTGGACCCAGCCTTCGGGGAGTTCGTCACCGGGAATGGGCGGATTTCCACGGCCGGCCCTTTGGAGAATCTCAAGCGCCTTTGGCACATCGGCGCGCCTGGCTCGAAGTGCAATGTAGCTCGAAGCGCCATATACAGCGAGCATCTGGGCCACTGCTACATTGATCAATTGATTGAGGGCGACACCCTCTTCCTTGGCCAGTTCGCGAGCCGCCTCATAGAGTGAAGGCTGAAGCCTGAGAGCAAAATTGCTTTGTCTCATATCGTTTCCATTCTTCGCAGGACCTCTTGCGGCGAAAGCACCTCAATACCAAATCTTGCGCAAGCCTCAACGAAATGGCCATGATTGAATGTGACAATCGCGACGGCATTTCCAGCAATCGCGGTTTCCAGCACCATCTCGTCATTTGGATCGCGCAGTTGCGGGCGCAGGTTCCACTTTCGCCGGACCTCGATCCCGGCGTTACATACCATGTCGACCAGCCTCTCAATCTCGGCCACGGTGAGAGCGGACGCTGCTAGATGCTCGGGCCGGGTCAACACTGCTTCATATTCAAGCACAAGCGCAGTCGAGATGAGCAACTGAACCTGAGACGCTATGGCTGCCTTCACCACTGCGTTGGATGCGCCCGAATCGCTTCTAATGGACGCAACGAGAACGCACGTATCGAGGACTATCCGCACTGAGAATCGTATCACATGCGATATGATTCTTAATCCATCTGGCTCGACTTCGACTGCAGATATTTGTCGAACGGAATCTCGAAGAAGAACAGCTCATTCCCATCCGCATCGCGCAGCTCGTGCAGGTGCAGCTTGGCGCCTTTCAGCGGGTGATCGAGTTGGGAGACGTCGTAAAACAGGAACCCGGCGCGCGTGGTGTGCGGTTCCACCACCAGGGCGCCATATTCAAACTGGCTGAAGTCCTGTTCGATGTCTTTGATGCTGCCTTTGGGGTGCATCTTGATGGGGGGCAGCGGCCCGGGGAGCGGAATCTTGCGCCCTTCGCGCTCCTTGCGCGTCATCACCCGCTCCACATCGTCCGGCTCCGCTGCCTGAATGCGGTCGCCCTCCGCGGTCTGGAACAGGATGCGCGCGTCGCGCAGCGAAATCGGCCGGTCGCCGTTGTTGGTAATGATCAGCCGCACCGGCATGATGCCGTGCGCCAGGTAGTCGACGCGAAAGATCGACTCCTTTTGCCGGGTGTCGTAAGGCTCGGCGGCGATGGCCACTTTTTCCTTGGCGTGCACCTCGACGTCGGCAAAGGCGGTGGCCGGCTGCACCGCGGGCGGGGTGTGATCGCTGGCCAGGGCAGGCAGCGCCAGCCCCATCGTCAGAACCGACAAACTCAGAAGCCTCATCGGGTTCGACTGTATCATCGTAGGGTTAGACCGGGGGAAGGCCAAATCCGTCTCGCATGATTCTCGCTTTCTATAACCTGGCGCTGCTGGTTGGCCTGGTGCTGAGCGCCCCCTGGTGGCTCTGGCGGATGGCCACCACGCACAAGTATCGCGAAGGCCTGGCCCAACGCCTCGGCGCCGTCCCCACCCGCTTGCACAATTCCTCCGACCCCCGCCCCGTGCTCTGGATCCACGCCGTTTCCGTAGGCGAAGTTCTCGCCGTCTCCCGCCTCATCGGAGAGCTTGATCGGACATTTCCGCCGCATCGGCTGGTGATTTCGACCACCACCCGGACCGGCCAGGACCTCGCCCGGCAACGTTTCGGCGCCGACCGCGTCTTCTATTGCCCGCTCGATCTTCCCTGGGCCACCCGCGCCTGGCTCAACGCCCTGCAGCCGCAACTGTTGATCCTGGCCGAAACCGAGTTCTGGCCCAACCTGCTCAGCGGCTGCTTTCTCCGGCAGATCCCCGTCGCCGTTGTGAACGCCCGCATCTCCGACCGCTCCTGGCCGCGCTACTTCAAATTGCGGACGCTCTGGGGACCCTTCGTCTCGCGCCTTTCGCTCGTCCTGGCGCAGAGTCCTCTGGACGCCGAGCGACTGAAGGCCATCGGCTGCCGGCCGGAGCGCGTATCGGTCGCCGGAAACCTCAAATTCGACGTGCGCGCCGTGGAGGAGGCCGAAGCAGCGCGCATGTTAAGAGCGCTCGCGCCGCGCCCCCGGTTCCTGGTGGCCGGCAGCACGTTAGAAGGGGAAGAGGCTGCACTCATTTCACAAGCAGTGCGGGTATCTCTTGCTGGAGCGAATCCTTTTTTGATCATCGTGCTGGCGCCGCGGCACCCGGAACGCTTCGAAGCGGTTGCATCTTTGCTCAACTCCTCAGGAGTGCGTTGGGTGCGACGGTCAGAGTGGAAGGGAAAACCTTTGGAGTCGCTCAATCCACTTCGCGGCGGCGACTTCGTCCTGCTCGACAGCATCGGCGAACTGGCCTCCGTCTACTCCCTCGCAACCATAGCCTTTGTGGGTGGCAGCCTTGTTCCCGCCGGGGGGCACAATCCGCTGGAGCCTGCTCAATTCGGCGTCCCCATTGTGATGGGGCCGAACTTCGCCAACTTTCGCGCCATCACTGAAGACTTGCTGGCGCACGACGCCATCCGCATCGCGCCGAAGGAAGATTTAGCGCGGGTGCTCGTCGAGCTGCTCTCCGATCGCGAAACGGCCAAGGCCATGGGCGAGCGTGCCCGCCAAGTCTTCGAGCAGCAATCCGGCGCCACCGACCGCTGCGTAGCCGCACTCACGGCCCTCCTCGATCACGACCGGCGGTCGGAGCCTCTCTCGCCCGTAGCAGAGGAGCGCAGCTCATGAACGTGCGCACCCTGCTTTTGCCGCTCACCCCGCTCTACCGCCTCGCCCTCGCTCTGCGCGAACGCCGCCTCGCCACCGGACGCGAACCCGCCCGCCGCCTGCGCCACCCCGTTTTCAGCATCGGCAATCTTTCCACCGGCGGCACGGGCAAAACGCCCTTTACCATCGCTCTGGCCCAGGCGCTCACTGCCCGTGGCTTCTCCGTCGACGTCCTCTCCCGCGGCTACGGTCGCAGCAGCCGCGCCGCCGCGCGGGTTCGGCCTGAGGGCACAGCCGAGGAGTTTGGCGACGAGCCTCTGCTCATCGCCCGCCGCGCCGGCGTCCCCGTTTATGTCGCTCCTGAGCGCCACGACGCCGGCGTCCTGGCCGAACAGGCCTCGCAGTCCGCCTCGATCAGCGATTTTCAGGCGCAAAGCTCGCAGGGGCTAAAGCCCGAATCTTTATTATCAAGCCTTTGCGGCGCGACTGAAGTCGCGCCCTTACGCGCCTTGCCCGTCCGGAGCCCTTTTTCCGGAGCCTCTTCAGCCCCTGAGGGAAGCCCCGCCATTCACATCCTCGACGACGGCTTCCAACACCGGCAGCTTCATCGCGACATCGACATTGTGCTCCTCAATCGCGCCGACTGGCACGACCGCCTGCTCCCCGCCGGCAACCTCCGCGAACCCCTCGCCTCCATCCGGCGCGCCCACATCCTGGCCATCCCCGCCACCGAACCCGGCCTCGAAGCCGAACTCCGCGCCTGGGGCTGGACCGGCCCCCTCTGGTTCCTGCATCGCCGCATGGAAATCCCACCCATCGATGGCCCAGTTCTCGCCTTCTGCGGCATCGCCCGCCCCGATCAATTTTTTGAAGGCCTGCAATCCGCCGGCGTACCCCTCGCCGCCCGCCGCGCCTTCCCCGACCATCACCGCTACACCTCCCACGACCTCGACCGCCTCACCAGCCGGGCCCGCGCTGCCGGAGCCGTCGCCCTCCTCACCACCGAAAAAGACGCAATCCGGCTCGCTCCCCTGCAATCCTCACTCCCCGTCCTTATTGCCACCCTTCGCACTGAAATCGAAGACCAACCCGCCGCCCTCGATTGGCTCATCGGCCGGCTGCCTCGATAACCCGGCTGGCCCCCTAACCTCGCTACCAGCCCGTTGCAAAAGTCGAGACATCGAGAGACCCATCCCTCAGCGGCTAAAGCCCGAGTGATTCTGCGGCACTTACGGCACGACTAAAGTCGTGCCCTTTCAGAACCGGACTTCCACCACGCGCTACTGACCCCGCCGCTTTCCTCCCCCGTGAGAAAATTGATCTTTGCACACCCACTCCAAGTTTCGCCTGCTCGTGGTCCGCTTAGGCGCCATGGGCGACATCCTGCACGCCCTCCCGGCGGTCACCGCGCTGCGCCAGGCGCATCCCTCCTGGGCCATCGACTGGGTCATCGAGCCGAAATGGAAGCCGCTGCTCACCGCAGGCAACGGAACCCCTGTGGAAGCGCTCAGCCCTGCCCAGCCGCTGGTCGATCGTGTGCACACGGCCGCCACCAAGGCCTGGGGAAAAGCTCCGCTGAGCCGCCAGACCGCCCATGAAATCCGCCAGTTGCGCGCGGCCTTGAGAGCCGCCCCCTACGACGCCGTGCTGGACTTCCAGGGAGCAGTGCGCTCGGCGTTCCTGGGCCGGCTCACTGGGGCGCGGCGGCGTATCGGCGAAGCCCGTCCCCGCGAGTGGGCCGCCAAATGGCTGTTTACCGAGCGCATCCACACTAGCGGAGACCACGTGATCGAACAGGACATGGAACTGGCCGCAGCCGTAGCCGGCGACACCCTCCAGCCCGCTCAGCCGCTGCTTCCGGTCGACCCCAACGTGGAGACCTGGTGCGATCAACTCTTTATTCCTTTCCGTGACCAGCCGGTGGCGCTGCTGAATCCCGGCGCGGGCTGGGGCGCCAAGCGCTGGCCGGCGGAGCGCTACGGCGCGGTGGCTTCCGCGCTGGCCGCCCGCGGATTTCGAGTGCTGGTGAACGCCGGCCCCGGCGAAGATCCCCTGGCCCAATCCATCCAGCAGCATTCGGCAGGCGCCGCCGTTCCGCTTCGCTGCTCGCTGCCGCAGCTCATCGGGTTGACCCGGCGGGTGGCGCTGGCCATCGGCGGCGACACCGGCCCGCTCCATCTGGCCTGCGCTCTCGCCCGGCCGGTAGTGGGTATCTATGGTCCCACGGACCCGGCGCGCAACGGCCCCTATGGCACCCGGTTCAAGGTGCTGCGCAGCCCCTTCAGCCTGCGCAACCATGCCCGGCTCGATACACCCGAGGCCGGCTTGCTGACCATTGCCCCGAAAGACGTGTTGCAGGCCGTCGACGAAGTCCTCACCCCGGAGGCCGCCCGATGACTACCGCCCGTGAGCCCGCCGATGACTGGATCACCCGCTGGCAGCGAATCGCCCGCCGCATTCGCGTCCCCCTCGGCTTCGCCGTCGCCGCCCTCTACCTGTTCGAGCTCTGGCAACGCGCCCCTCGGCCCTCCGCCGTTGCCTGGAGCCTCGCCCTCGTCCTCCCCGGCCTCTGGCTGCGCGGCTACGCGTCCGGCTATGTCAAAAAGAACCAGGAACTTAGCACCACCGGCCCCTATGCCCATGTGCGCAACCCGCTCTACCTCGGGTCAATTCTTATCGCGGCCGGATTCGCGGTCGCCCTTGAAAGCTGGGCCGTGGCCGCCGCGCTGGCCGTGATGTTTGTCGCCATTTATGTGCCCGTGATTGCCTCGGAGGAGCGCTTTCTGCGCGGCGCGTTTCCTCAGTTCGACGAGTATTGCCGCCGGGTGCCGCGCCTGATTCCCCGCCTGACTCCGGCCAGGACCCCTGGGGGCGACCGGAAGGGCCGGTTTTTCCTGGGGCTTTACCTCAAACACCGCGAGTACAATGCTCTAATGGGGGCGGTCCTGTTATATTCCGGATTGCTCCTGCTGCGGCCGGCGCTGAATGCCCTCTTTCACGGGCGGCCCTGAACGACGTCGAACCGTCCAACCCACAAGGAGTTTCGCCTGCCGGTGACGAACAAGCGCACGACTGTCTCTCTCATTTCCTGTGCACTTTTCCTCGCCCTGGCGGCGGGCGCGCAACAGCCCGCGCAACCGCCCCCGGTGACCCGGACGCTGACTCCGCCGCGCGCCGGATTCAGCTTTCCCCAGAAGCAGACCCTCACCTACTCCGTGGACTGGCGGGTGTTTCCAGCCGGAACCGCGGTGCTGCACTTTGAGGCTATGGGCGACCGGGAGAAGATCAGCGCCAGCGCCGACACCACCGGGGCCATCAACCTGCTTTTTCACGTCAGCGATCATTTTCAATCCACCTTCGACCGCAATACCGGCTGCACGTCCGAGTTTGACAAGCAGACGGTGGAGGGCCGGCGCCAGGTGAACTCGACCCTGAAGCTGGACTACTCCGCGAACAAATCCATCCTCGACGAGAAGAACCTGGTAACAAAGCAGACCAAGCATGTGGAGGAGCCGATTCCCGGCTGCCTTACGGACCTGCTGAGCGGCATCTACTTCGCGTCCTCGCAGCCCATGGTGGTGGGGCAGAGCTTTCCCATCCCGGTGGTCGACGCCATGCATACGGTGCTGGTGACCATGAAAGTGGAGGGGCGAGAAGAGATCAAGACCCCGCTGGGCACGTTCAAAACGGTGCGGGTGCAGCCCACCGCCGACGCCGGCGTGGTGAAGAACCGGGGGAACATCTGGATCTGGTACACCGACGACGACAAGCACCTTCCGGTGCAGATGCGAGCGCGGCTGTTCTGGGGCACCATCACCTTTCGCTTGTCGGGCAACGAGCCGAAATAGCCGAACAGCGGCAATGATCGAGTAGCGCCGGGTCTCGGCCCCTTCAGCTCTTCAAGAATCCGGACCCATTCCGCACGCAAACCCCTAATGCAATTTCAGAGTTTGTGTATCCGCGCAGGGGCTAGAGCATTTCTGATTTAAGTGTTTACATACCCGCAGGCGGTAAAATAGTTCGAGCATTCCTGGGAGGAGACGGACTCGAGCAGACCTGCGATCGCTTCCCAGAGGGTGCCGGTGGAGCGCTTCGCAGCTTTGCGCAG
>DASZLF010000072.1:0-128125 GCA_035552555.1 Occallatibacter sp. | reverse complement strand
CGATGCCAACCAGTACAACCTGAAGGATCAGGTGGTGGCCATCAATCGCGTGACCAAGGTGGTCAAGGGCGGCAAGAACATGTCGTTTGCCGCGCTGGTTGTGGTGGGCGACGCCGGTTCGGGCGTGGTCGGCTACGGTTCGGGCAAGGCCAAGGAAGTTCCCCAGGCGATCCGCAAGGGAATCGAGGCGGCCAAGAAGAACCTGTTCCGCATCAACCTGACCGACACCACGATTCCGCACCAGGTACTGGGGCGGTTTGGTTCGGGCCAGGTGCTGCTCAAGCCGGCTCCGGAAGGTACCGGCGTGATCGCGGGCGGCGCGGTGCGCGCGGTGATGACCTCGGCCGGAGTGCAGAACGTGCTCACCAAGAGCCTGGGCAGCGCCAATCCCCATAACGTGATCAAGGCGACGTTCGATGCTCTGATCCAGCTGCGCGACAAGGGCGAAGTTGCCAGCATGCGCGGCAAGACGGTTGAGGAGCTTTGATCATGGCCGAGACCAAAAAGATTCGCATTCAGTATTACCGCTCGAAGAACAACACGCCGACCAAGCACAAGCTGATTGTGAAGGGCCTGGGCTTTACGCGGCTGAACCAGATCGTGGAGCGGGTTGACACGGAATCCACGCGCGGGATGGTCAAGGCGATTCCGCACCTGGTGAGGATATTGGAAAGCTAGCGAAAGAGTGAAGAAGTGAAAGAGTGAAGGGCGATAGCGTTTTTTCACTTCTTCACTTTTTCACTTCTTCACTCGTTCAATTCTTCACTCGTTCACGGCTTCACACACAACGCGAGTCGGTTGGGATCCAATCCTGCCGGCGTTACAGCGAGGAAATCATGGCAATGAATCTGTCTAATCTGCGCGCGCCGAAGAAGGCCAATACGGAGCGCAAGCGTGTCGGCCGCGGTATGGGTTCGGGCATGGGCAAGACCTCGACCCGCGGCCACAAGGGCCAGCGTTCGCGCTCCGGATCGCATATGATGCGCGGCTTTGAAGGCGGCCAGATGCCGCTGCACCGCCGGCTTCCCAAGCGCGGCTTCACCAATATTTTCCGCACCGAGTACACGGTGGTGAACCTCGATCGAATCGCGGAGCTGGAAGTGACTGAGATCGCCCAGGACGACTATAAGAAGCTGGGCCTGGCATCGAGCAAGAAGGCGCTGATCAAGATTCTCGGCTCGGGCGAGCTGACCACTGCGATCACTATCCACGCGCACAAGTTTTCCAAGTCGGCCCAGGAAAAGATCGAGAAGGCCGGCGGCAAGGCAGTGTTGCTGGGCGGCGAGGTTGCCGCGCCTGAAGCGGTTCCTGCGAAGCCGGCGCGCGCCAGGGCTGCTTTCGCAAAGGGCGCGAAAGCCACACCCGCCAAGGGCTGAGCCGGCGGCGCTTCCGTCGTTGCGGCGAAACTGCCGCAAGGATGGGGCACCGGCCATTCCGGAGCGCGAAATATCAGCTTCGGAGCATCCTCCTGGCGCGACAGTCAGGCTCACTCCCGGGTAAGATGGATGCACACCGAAAATTGGGCGCGCGGGCGCCTGAAGGGTATACCTAAACATGGTTGAGAAGTTCCTTAATATTTTCCGGATTCCGGACCTGCGCAAGCGGGTACTGTTCATGCTCGCCATTCTGGCTGTTTACCGCCTGGGCGCGTGGATCCCTACTCCCGGCGTGGACACCACGAGGATCACGCAGTTCTTCGATCAGCAGGGCGGCTCGGCTCTCGGCCTCATGAACCTGTTCGGCGGCGGCAATATGCGCCGCATGACCATCTTTGCGCTGGGCATCATGCCATACATCACGGCATCGATCATTTTCCAGTTGCTCACGGTGGTCTATGAACCGCTGGCCCGCCTTCAGAAGGAAGGCGAACTGGGCCGTCGCAAGATCACCCAGTGGACCCGTTACGTGACGGTCATCCTGGGGGCGCTGCAGTCCATCGGCATCGCGGCAATCCTCACCCGCGGCGGGTATGTGTTGCACCCTGGCATCGGCTTCGGCATGATGACCGTCCTCACCCTCACCACCGGCACGGCATTCATCATGTGGCTGGGCGAGCAGATCACCGACCGCGGTATCGGCAACGGCATGAGCCTGCTGATCTTCGCCGGCATCGTGGCCGGTTTGCCCCACGGCGTGCTCGAACTGGTGCAGAAGGTCCAGACCTACGCCTGGGGCTCGTTCACGTTTCTCGCCGTCATCCTGATGCTCATCGCCATGGTGGCGGTGGTGGCCTTCATCGTTTATGTCGAGCGCGCGGAGCGCCGCATTCCCATCCAGAGCGCCCGGCGCATCGTGGGGCGGAGGATGATGGGCGGCCAGTCGAGCCACTTGCCTCTGAAGGTCAATTCCGGCGGCGTCATGCCGGTGATCTTCGCCAGCTCCATCCTGTCCGCGCCGCTGCTGTTCGCGCAGGCTGACTGGGTGCAGAACAACCGGTTCATTTCGCCCATCATTCAGTCGCTGGCCCCGGGCTATCCCTGGTACGTGTTCCTGAACATGATCGCGATCATCTTCTTCGCTTACTTCTACGTTTCCATCGTGATGAAGCCGGACGACATTGCCGATAACTTCCGCAAGTCGGGGTCGTTTATTCCCGGCATCCGGCCGGGCAAGCGCACCTCGGATTTCATCAACGACATCCTGACCCGCATCACGCTGGTCGGCGCGCTTTACCTGATCGTCATCACCCTGGTGCCCACGTTCATGATCTCGGGCATACGGCTGGACAAGCTATTTTTGATCGGGCGTTTCTTTGAGAGCCTGCCCAACTGGACGACGCATGGTTTGGGGGTCAACTTTTACTTTGGCGGCACCTCACTGCTCATCGTCGTGGGTGTGGCCATGGACACCATCAACCAGATCGAGTCGCAGCTCATCATGCGCCACTATGAGGGCTTTTCCCCGCGTTCCGGTCGTATTCGCGGAAGGAAAACCTGGTAATGTCTTCGTTGATTTCGAGTGTTGAGAACGGCCGGGAGACGGGGCGCAAGACCCTTCCCGGCCCTATTCTTTTGTTGGGCGCGCCCGGGGTGGGCAAGGGTACTCAGGCCAAGGAATTGGTCAAGCTGTGGGGGATTCCGCAGATCTCCACCGGCGACCTGCTGCGGGCCAATGTCGCACAAGGGACCGAACTGGGCAAGATGGCCCGGGAGATCATGGGGCGAGGGGAGCTGGTGCCTGATTCCCTCGTCAACGAGATGGTGGCGGCGCGGCTGCAGGAGCCGGATACGGCCAACGGCTACATTCTCGACGGTTATCCCCGGACGCTGAACCAGGCGGGGTGGCTGGACGGGCGCCTGGCGGGTCAACCACAGTGCCTGCCGGTGGTTGCTGTCAGTATCCATGTGGACTATAATCAGTTATTGCGCCGGATTACGGGGCGCAGGAATTGCCCTGTCTGCCAGACCATCTATAACGTCTACAGCAATCCGCCTAAGGTGGCGGGTATCTGTGACGTAGAAGGTGCGGCTCTGGTCCAGCGAGCCGACGACACGGAGCAGGTTTTTGCGGAGCGCATGCGCGCCTATTCCGCTCTGACCGCGCCCGTAGTCGATCACTACCGGCAATCGGGGCGTTTCGCGGAAGTGGATGGAGACCGGCCCATCGATAAGGTGGCTGCCGGAATTGTTGCCGCGGTGGAGCGGCTGCGCGCGGCATAGCGCGTGCGAAGTTTTTAGTTTGCAGTTCACAGTCGCTGATGGAACTGAAAGCTAAGAACTGTGAACTGGAGTTTGAGTGGCGGTTGTACTGAAGTCAAGCCAGGAGATCGAAAAGATGCGCCGCGCGGGCCGGGTGGTTCGCGAGGTGCTCGAACTGGTGCGCGAGCATGTAAGGCCCGGCGCCACCACGCTGGACCTGGAGCGCGCGGCCGATAAGCGGATGACGGAATTGGGCGCCAAGGCGGCATTCAAGGGCTATCGCGGATTCCCCGCGGTTCTGTGCACGTCGATTAACAGCGAAGTGGTGCACGGCATTCCTTCGGCGAAGCGGGTGCTGAAGGAAGGCGACATTGTTTCGGTAGATTGCGGGGCGATTGTGGACGGCTACTACGGGGACGCGGCGATCACGGTTCCGGTGGGGGAGAAGATCGATCCCCGGACGGCGCGGCTGCTGAGGGTCACCGAGGAGTCGCTCAAGTCGGGAATTGCGGCGGTGAAGCCGGGGGCAACGCTGGGGGATATTGGCGCTGCGGTGCAGTCGGTGGTCGAGGCCGAGGGGTTTTCGGTGGTACGGGATTTTGTTGGCCACGGCATCGGTTCGGCCATGCATGAGGATCCGCAGGTGCCAAACTTTGGCGAAGCCGGACGCGGCATGAAGCTGCGTGTGGGCATGGTAATTGCCATCGAGCCCATGGTGAATGCGGGAAGGCCGGACGTGCGGGTGTTGAAGGACGGCTGGACGGCGGTAACCGACGATGGAAGCATGAGTGCTCATTTTGAGCACACGGTGGCGGTGACCGACACCGGCGCAAGGATTTTGACTGAATAGGGAAGTTCGGTCCAACAGCCGGAGAGGGAATTTGCTCCGGCAGAAGCGGGAAACAGTTTGTCGAAGGAAGATGCGATTGAGGTAATGGCAACGGTCATTGAGACGTTGCCCAATGCCATGTTCAAGGTCAAGCTCGAGAACAATCACGAGGTATTGACCCATGTCTCGGGAAGGATGCGCAAGAATTTCATCCGCATTCTGCCTGGGGACCGCGTGGCCGTGGAACTGAGCCCCTACGACCTGAATCGCGGACGGATCGTGTACCGGTACAAGTAAGCTGTTAGCCGTTAGCTTGTAGCCGGTAGCCAGTAGCTCGATAACCAGGCTACGGGCTACCAGCTACAGGATCACGAAGATTACCCGCGTCGTCAGCGAGATGCGCGGAGAAGGGCAGTAAAACAAATGAAGGTCCGTGCATCGGTAAAGAAGATTTGCGTGAAGTGCAAGGTCATCAACCGCCGCGGGGTGGTTCGGGTGATCTGCGAAAACGCAAAGCATAAGCAGCGCCAGGGCTAAGTCAGCCTGGCAGTGAACGGAACCTCCACAGAAGACAGTGGATAGTGAATAGTGATTAGTGAACTGTCGATAGGACACAACTGACCATTATCCACTAATCACTAACCACTGCTTTCAGGGGCTAGTTAGCTTGAGTCAAGGCTTGCGATGAACCCCGGAGGACGTCCGAATTAACCTGTGCGAACCGGCGCTTGGCCGGGGGCACCCAACCTGAAGCAGCAAAGGAATTCCGAATGGCACGTATTGCTGGCGTCGATCTGCCCCGCAACAAGCAGGCTCGGATCGCGCTGACTTACATATTTGGCATTGGTGACCCTCGCGCCAAGAAAATCCTTGAGAAGGCGAACGTCGACGCCTTCAAGAAGGTCCAGGACCTCAGCGAAGAAGAGGTCAACCATATCCGCCAGGTGATTGAGGACGAGGGTGAAGTCGAGGGCGATCTGCGCAAGGACGTCCAGATGCACATCAAGCGCCTTATCGACATCCAGAGCTATCGCGGCAACCGGCATCGCCGGTCGCTGCCGGTGCGCGGACAGCGTACCCACACCAACGCCCGGACGCGCAAGGGTCCCCGTAAGGGCACCGTGGCCGGCAAGAAGAAAGCGACGGCGAAGACCTAATGGCGAAACAGGAACAGAAGCCCGGCGCAGGCAAGCCTGGCAAGGCTGGCAAGAACAAGAAGTTCAAGAAGCGCGAGCGCAAGAATGTGCCGTTCGGCATCTGCCACATTCAGGCCTCGTTCAACAACACCATCGTGACCATTACGGACCAGGTGGGCAACACTCTGAGCTGGAAGAGCTCAGGCTCGCTGGGCTTCCGCGGTTCGCGCAAGGGCACGCCGTTCGCGGCGCAGCAGGCGGCCTCGAACGCCGCCGGTATGGCGCGCGATCACGGTCTGCGTTCCGTCGATGTTCGAGTGGCGGGTCCTGGATCGGGTCGCGAGTCGGCGATCCGCGCCTTGGCCGCGGCGGGAATCGAAGTGCGTTCCATCCGCGACGTCACGCCAGTTCCGCACAACGGCTGCAGGCCGCCAAAGCGGAGACGCGTGTAAGAAACAGGGATTAGGAGTTAGGGATTAGGGATTAGTGAAGCGGTCCGCACTGGACGAACGAATGCCTAATCCCTAAAACCTCGTAACCATGGGCCGGGACGAAGCGCGCTGCGCGTAAACCGGCCGTCATCCGAAGTCAGGAGAAGAAATGGCTCGTTATACCGGAGCAGTCTGCCGCCTTTGCCGTCGCGAAGGCACCAAGCTTTTTTTGAAGGGCACCAAGTGCCTGTCCGACCGTTGCCCCGTGGAGAAGCGCAACTTTCCCCCCGGAATGCACGGCAAGGACCGCAAGGCCAAGATCGTGGGCTACGGCCTGCAGTTGCATGAAAAGCAGAAGGCCAAGCGCATCTACTTCACCCTCGAAGGCCAGTTCCGCGAGTACTACGAAAAGGCCAACCGCGCCACCGGTGTCACCGGCGAACTGCTCATCCAGCAACTGGAGCGTCGCCTGGACAATGTGGCTTACCGTCTTGGCTTTGCCATCTCGCGCCGCCAGGCCCGGCAGGTTGTTCGTCACGGGCATGTGCAGGTGAACGGACGCAAGGTCAACATTCCCTCCTACCAGGTGAACGTGGGCGACGAGATCGCGATCCGCGAGGGCGCGAAGAAGCTCATTATCGTGGAGCAGGGGACCCAGTATGCTGCGCAGAACCCGGTTCCGGCATGGCTCGAGGCAAACTTCGAGAACCTGTCGGGCCGCGTGCTGTCGCTGCCCAAGCGTAAGGATGTCAACTTGCCGATCAACGAACAGCTGATCGTCGAACTGTACAGCAAGTAGTGCAGTGAACAGTGATCAGTGGTCAGTGATCAGTTTTCCCGTGAAGAGCGAACTGATTGCAGCCGCTGATTGCGCCGAAACCCGTAATCAACAGTGATAAAGCTCAGCCCAGGCAAATGCTTTCCGCAGTTTGGCGCATTTGCCTGATCACTGACCACTGATCACTGACCACTGAATAAAGGAGAACTTGCGCGGCCGCCGCAAAATGCATCGCGACGTACTCGCCGCGCGGGAAAAGAGACAACGATATGCTTTGGAGAGGATTCCAGAAACCTAAGCGCCTGGCTGTAGAAGCCGAGACGCTCACCGACACCTTTGGCAAGTTTAGCGCCCAGCCGTTTGAGCGCGGATTTGGCACCACCATCGGCAACGCCCTGCGCCGGACCTTGCTCAGCTCAATCGAAGGCGCGGCAGTGACAGCCGTTCGCATCGAAGGCGTGCTGCACGAATTCCAGTCGATCCCCGGGGTGGTGGAAGACGCTACCGACATCATCCTGAACCTCAAGCAGGTTCCGTTCAAGCTTGCAGGCGAAGGCCCCAAGGCACTGTATCTGCGCGCCGACCAGCCCGGCATCGTGACTTCCGGCATGATTGAAGCCGACGGCGATGTCGAGATCCTGGACAAGAACGTTTACATCGCCACGGTATCTGAGGGCGGCAAGCTGGATATGGAAATGCGCCTGAAGCGCGGTCGCGGCTATATCTCCGCCGACAAGAATTTCGATGGCGACCTGGGCCTGGGCTTCATTCCGGTGGATTCGGTGCACTCGCCGGTGCGCCGCGTGAACTACGCCGTGGATGCCGCACGCCTGGGACAGATCACCGACTACGACAAGCTGACGCTGGAAGTGTGGACCAATGGCGCGGTGCTGCCCGCGGATTCGGTGGGCCTTGCCGCCAAGCTGCTCAAGGACCACATGAACATCTTCATCAACTTCGAAGAGGAGATTGAGGCCGAGGCGCGCGGCGAAGAGGGACGGGTGCTGCTGCGCAACGACAATCTCAATCGCTCGGTGGAAGAGCTGGAGCTGAGCGTTCGCAGCTACAATTGCCTTAAGAATGCCAACATTCAGACCATCGGCGAACTGGTGCAGAAGACCGAAGCCGAGATGCTCAAGACCAAGAACTTTGGCCGCAAGAGCCTCAACGAGATCAAGGAAATTCTCGCGCAGATGGGCCTTTCGCTGGGCATGAAGATTGACGAGCAGGGAAACGCGGTTCCGGGTCCGACGAGCATTCCTCCGGCCGCCGCGCTGGCCGCCAGCTACAACCGCTACGACGACGAAGACGAGCCGCTGGATTCGGTCGACCTCCAGCTGCCCACCGAGACCGAGAACTTCTGACAGTGGTCAGTGCTCAGTTGTCAGTGATCAGCAAGCCGCGGGCAAACCGCCGGCTGGCTGATCACGGGCAAATTCGCAACCGCTCACTGAACACTGATCACTGAACACCGATCACTGAGTCGAAAGAGAGTTTCACCATGCGCCATCGCAATGCAGGATTCAAGCTCGGACGCAACACCAGCCACCGTCGCGCTCTGCTGCGCAACCTGGTCACGTCCGTACTCGTTGAGGACCGGGTGGAAACCACCGTGGCCAAGGCCAAGGCGGTGCGTCCGCACGTGGAAAAAATGATCACCTTGGGCAAAAAAGGCGATCTGCACTCGCGCCGGCAGGCGTTAAGCTTCCTCCAGACCGATACCGCGGTTACGCGGCTGTTTGACACCGTGGCCCCGCGTTACGGCGACCGCCAGGGCGGCTATTTGCGCATTGTCCGCACCGGGTTCCAGAAGGGCGATGGCGCGGAAAAGGCGTTCATCGAACTGCTGGGCGCGGAGAAGCAACTGGACGAGAAGCGCCAGAAGCGTGCCGACGTGAAAGCCAAGAAGCGCGCCGAGCTCGAGAAACAGTTGGAAGAGGGCAAGAAGGAAGAGGAGAAAGGCGGCGAAGAGGCGGCATAGCGCTGTTCTTTGGCGGCACTTCGATTCCCGGAAGACAGCACGGGCGCATTCCTCCTGGCGGGAATGCGCCCGTGTTATTTTGCGCGGGATCTTCTCAGGCCGTCCGCGCGAGTTGCTTGGGTCGCGCAATCCGCATGAATCCGTAGACGACCAGCTGCAACACCAGTGCCCCGGTGCAGTCGAGCAACACGTCGTAAGGAGCCGAGGTGCGGTTGGGCAGGAACGACTGGTGGTACTCGTCGGCGCTGGCAATGATCGCAGTTCCCAGCAGCGCCAGCGCGGCATCGGCAAGAAACCGGGAGTGTGGCAGCGTCATCCACCACGCTCGCAGCCATGCCAAGCCGATGAAACCGTAGCCGAAGAAGTGGCCGCTCTTGCGAATGTAGTGGTGGAGGATATCCCAGCGGTCATCGCTTACCTGGCCGAAGAAGAACTGCCACACCATGCGCAGTGGTCCGCTGGTGTGATCGGCTCCCATCCACTCGGTGGACTCGATCGCGATCACCATAATGCCCAGGACTACCGGCCACCAGACGCCAATCCAGTAGCGCGCTCCATGCCCGCTATTCGACATGGTAATTGGGCGCCTCACGGGTGATGATGACATCATGTACGTGGCTTTCGCGGAGGCCCGCGCCGGAGATGCGCACGAACTGCGCCTTCTCTTGCAGTTCCTTGATGGTCCCGCATCCAACGTAGCCCATGCCGGACTTGAGCCCGCCCACGAGCTGGTAGACCATGCCCTCCAGCGGACCGCGGTACGGCACACGCCCCTCGATGCCCTCGGGCACGTACTTCGCCAGCCGGTTCTGATTGTTCCGCTCGCGTTGCACCACGCCTTCAGAGCCCTCGCCGGCGTCCACCATGTCCGCGCTGCCCTGGAAATAGCGTTCGCCCGATCCTTGGCTCATCGCCGTAAGCGAACCCATTCCGCGATAGGTTTTGAAGCTGCGTCCCTGGTAAAGAATCGTCTCGCCCGGGCTCTCGTCCACGCCCGCGAACAGCGAGCCGATCATCACGCTGCTCGCCCCAGCTGCGATGGCCTTGGCGACCTCGCCCGAGTACTTGATTCCGCCGTCGGCAATGATGGGGACGTTGTGCTCGCGCCCAGCCCGGTAGGCCTCGGCTATGGCCGTGATTTGCGGCATCCCCGCCCCGGTCACCATGCGCGTGGTGCAGATGGATCCCGGCCCGAAACCCACTTTTACCGCGTCCGCGCCCGCATCGATCAGCGCCATCGCGCCGTCATAAGTGGCCACGTTGCCCGCCAACAGTCCCACGCCGGGGAAGCGCTTCTTTACCTCGCGCACCGCCTCCAACACTCGCGACGAGTGTCCGTGCGCAGAATCAATCGCCAGCACGTCCGCCCGCGCCTTCACCAGTTCCGCCGCGCGCTCCATGTAGTCCCCCGTCGCGCCAATCGCTCCGCCCACGCGCAGCCGCCCTTTTTCGTCCTTGCTGGCATTGGGATATTTCAGTTTTTTCTGGATGTCCTTGACCGTGATCAAGCCCTTCAATTCGTACTGATCGTTGACCACCAGCAGCTTTTCCACGCGATGTTCGTGGAGGATGAGTTCCGCCTCTTCGAGGGTGGTTCCAACGGGCACCGTGATGAGATTCGTCTTGGTCATCACATCGCCGATGGGCACGTCGACGCGGGTCTCGAACCGCAGGTCGCGATTGGTGAGGATGCCCACCAGCTTTTTGCCATGGGTTACGGGCACGCCGGAAATCTTGTAGCGGCGCATCACTTCCAGCGCGTCGGAGATGAGTTGGTCGGGCCCGATGGTCACAGGGTCAACGATCATTCCGCTTTCCGAGCGCTTCACCTTATCGATTTCGCCGGCCTGGTCGGCCATAGTCAGGTTGCGGTGCACGATGCCGATGCCGCCCTGCTGCGCCATGGCAATGGCCATGCGCGACTCCGTCACGGTGTCCATGGCGGAAGAGAGCAGGGGAGTATTCAGGGTGATGTCGCGGGTGAGGCGGGTCTGCGTGCTCACGGTGGTGGGCACCACTTCGCTGTAGGCGGGCACCAGCAGAACGTCGTCGAAGGTCAGCGCTTCTGGAAGGTTTTGTGCGAGCATAATACTTTGACGCGCCTGGCCGGCGGGAGGTTCGGATCTCCGGACCGGCAGGCGCTTTTGTCTATTGTAGCGGAGGGGGCTACGGGGTGTTGGAGAGCGCGGCGATACGCGCCGTCACGTGCTCACGAATCAGGCGGACGGTCTCGATCAGGTCGTTCTTGTCCGGAGAGGCGATCGGAATCAGCAAATCGTAGCGATACACTACCGCGAAGTCATTCAACTGGCTTAACAACAATGGTGTGGGCGGTAGATTCTCGCCAGCGGCGTGAATTGCGTTCAACAGCCTGCCCAAATTATGGGTCAATTCGAACGGGATCGAAAGAGCGGCGAGCAGTGCCTTCAAGAGTTTCTCGACCGCCTGCTGAGCGTGGAACCCAAGGATGGTTTCCGGGATTCCGGGCGCATGAAGCGCCATCCTCACCGGCTTTGATCAGCAGAATCTGCGCCTGCGTGTACGGGCTGCTGCTCATACACCACCTGTCCGTTCTCGAGTATCTGATGATAGATCGAGTTAATTGCGCCGCGAAACTGTTCGGCATGGCGCTCGGTGAACATAACCACATCGATGGTCATGGGAACTTCATCGAGCCGTTGGCGCAGATTGCGATGAATCTTGCCCAGATCAGCCTCGGCGGAATCCGGCATCAATACAGCCAAGTCCAGATCGCTGTCCCACTTTGCCTCGCCGCGCGGCCATGAGCCAAAAAGAATGACGCGGGAAGGCCTGGCGATCTCGACGGCCGTTTTCACAGCCTGATCGACCTTCTCCTGTGTAGGGGCAAGGGCTTCAAGAGCGGCACGAACCTTGTCGGCGATCAGCATGGTTGCCTCAGAGATAGTCTAGCTCGACCCCTGATGCTTATGCCAGAAATTCGCTGGAACTCTACAAGGTGCCAACCACTAGCTCGAAGTCATAAGGGGACAACAGCGGTATGTTCTTTTGCGAGAGCTGAACGCCCCATTCAGGGGCACACAGTTTCCCTTCATAGTCGCGGCTTACGAGCAAGCCGTTGGGCGATTTCCATGCCTGGGCTGGAATCAGGTAGATAATAGGCGCTTCGCCATTGACAAAGCGAACTACCGCAACCAGGAGGTTGGCCCGCTGAATATCAAACGCGCTCTTTAAGAAGAAAATGTACTTCGACTTATACACCGATTTCACTTGCACATCCCAGTAGTTGTCTGCTCCCGTTCTGGCGACGAAATCAATGCCTTTGTCGTCGACTTCCGAAGTGTAAATATCGAGCCCGCGCATCGTGAACTCCATCTTCACGAAGTACTCAGCGTACTTGCCTAGTTGACGAGAATTCAAACTTCCTCAGTCGTATCGATTCACGATCACACCCCCACCGGAAACGGCTTCGGGCTGGACTCCTCTGCGTTCGTTCCGCCGCCGCGCCAGCGTTCAAACCGCCCCTGCAGCAGGCTCATCAACCCTGTGTACCAATACCCAATCACAAACAGAATCAGGAATGGCGCGGTAAAGTAGTTGTGGTTTCTGAAGCAATAGACAATCGCTCCGGCGAAGTATGCGCCAATGATCAACTCGATCCACGGCGCCAGCACCAGCCGCTTGCGATACTTCGCGGCCTGCGACTTCTCGCCTTTCTTGGCCACGCGATACTTGGGCGTGCGGGCAAACGCGCTCTTGATGCCCAGCAGCGCCTCCACCACCGCTTTGGTGTTGGTGACCGTGAGGCCGATGCCCAGCGCCATCAGGAACGGCAGATACAGGAAGGTCTTCATCCACGATTTGGGGAACAGCACGCGCTGGCTGGCGACATAGAACACCGCGATGGACAGGCTCGACGCTGTGAACAGCGGCACGTCGATCAGCAGCATCTGGAACCAGCCCTGGTAAAAGCGCACGATCATGCTGGGAATCAGCAGCACCGTCATGATGACCATGAGCGGGTAGCTCAGGTTGGCCGTGAGATGGTAAACCGACTCGATTTTGTTGCGGCGGGAAATGTTGGACCGGAACACCATGGGCAGCACTTTGATGCTGGTCTGGATCAGGCCCTTGGCCCAGCGCGCCTGCTGGGTCTTGAACGCCGTCATCTCGATGGGCAGCTCGGCGGGGCACTCGATCTCCGGCAGATATTTGAACTTCCATCCCGCCATCTGCGAACGGTAGCTGAGGTCAGTGTCTTCAGTGAGCGTGTCGTGCTGCCAGCCGCCGCCGTCGGCGATGGCTTGAATGCGCCACATGCCGGCGGTGCCGTTAAAGTTGAAGAACTCGTCCGATCGCGCACGCGCGCCGTGCTCCAGGACAAAGTGCCCATCCAGCAGGATAGCCTCGATCTGCGTCAGCATGCTGTAGTCGCGGTTCAGGTGGGCCCACCGCGTCTGCACCATGCCGATTTCCGGCTCGGCAAAATGATGGATCACCTTCATCAGCCAATCCGGGGGCGGGACAAAATCGGCGTCGAAGATAGCGACGAGCTGCCCTTTAGCCACCTTCAATCCCGCGTCGAGCGCGCCTGCCTTGAATCCGTGCCGGTTGGTGCGATGGATGTAGACGATCGGATGTCCCAGGGCGGCATAGCGGCCGACGATGCCGGCGGCCACTTCCTGGGTCTCGTCCGTGGAGTCGTCCAATACCTGGATTTCCAGCTTCTCGGGCGGATACTCCATGGCGCAGACGGCCTCGAGGAGCCGGTCGATCACGAACTGCTCGTTGAAGATGGGCAACTGCACGGTGACGCACGGCAGGTCGTCAAAATACCGGACCGGATTGGGATTGTAGTTCTTGCGGTATTTGAAGTACTGGTAGCAAAGGGTGTAGCGGTGAATTCCGTACAGCGCCAGCACGATCATCACGATGAAATAAGGCGTCAGCAGCAACGCGTCAAACCAGTTCCAGTAGTGATGTACCGAAGAAAAAGGATCGTTAAACAGGATCTTCAGTTGGTGGCGAAACCCGCCTTGAGGCGCGAACAGCAAGAGCTCACGGAGATGCAGGGGCAACGCGTCCACTCGGGCGAGAAGCAGGGTCGAACTGGCGGCGAGCGCAGCGAACAGGGCGGATCCTCCACGAGCGGACTCATCCAAATTGTACGCGAAGCCAACGCACGCCTCCTCTGGGATTACTCGCTCATCGCAGCCTCTTAAGAACCTCAGACTTCTCTGAGTTCAAAACACGAATTTCATCGGTTTCGTCCAGCCCCTTGTATTTCCGCACAGTATCGAACGCGGCTTTCTGAATGTAACTATGCGCTACCGGGTCATATACGTATGCCTGGACATGGTAGCGGTGGCGTGCGAAGTGCGTCTCTTCCTGCCCTCCCGAATTTTCCAGCGCCTTGAAGTCCCAGATGAAATCCGCTGTGGCGAGTACCGGATACCTTGAAATCTCCGGCACGCGCCACACCTTATACTCACTCTGCTTGCTAAGCCGAATCACCGGCGCCAGGTTTACGAACTCACCATTATTTACAATGAGCAGCGAGTAATCGGTTAGCGTCCCGCTCCCGCATCCGGAAAACGTCGCCGAGAAGAGCACCAGTGGCTTCGTATCAATCCTCCCAATCTGGACCGCTTCTGGTTCCAGGCCGAAGATGTAGAGATTGGTGCTCGATGGCGCAAAACAATGATCGGTACCAGACGTTCCCAGGCAGACGCGCGCCGGGGTCCGGGCACCACAATCCTCTTCGGGCTCGCCCGGAATCACTCGAACTTGCGCGAAACACATGGCGGTCGAACCGACGGCGATCGTCGCGATTGCGGTGCGCAACATCGAAATCATGCCAATAATTCTAAGCGCATGCCTCGCCCGGTAAGATAAGAGCAACCCCGAGCAGGAGAATATGGGTCGCACACGGCCACAAGCGAAGAAGCATCTACACCGCCGCGCCAATAGGGTCAAAATTGCCCTTGTTATATTGTTTCTCCTTTTTCTCGGACTATTCGTTCTCGGCCGGTTGCGCGGCAGCTTTCCCCGCGCTCATAAAACTCCGCAATACCGCCTCCGATAGCATCTAAACCTGCGAGCCCTGTTGTGCGCCGGCATTCCGCTGGCGTAGCCTATTCTTGCAGTTGGAGATAATCCCCAAATGTCCTCTGTGATCGGTTTGCCTGCCATGGCCGCTCCGGGCGGTAGTTTCCTGTTACAGCCGCGCACGCCCGAGGAAGTGTTCACCCCTGAAGACCTGAGCGAGGAGCAACGGCACATTGCCGCGACCGCGGGGCAGTTTGCGCGCGAGGAGATTTTGCCGGCCGCAAGCGAGATCGAGGCGAAGGCGCCGGGAGTGCTGCGGGCGCTGCTGCAGAAGGCGGCGGAGCTGGGCTTCACGTCGGTGGACATTCCCGAAGAATACGGCGGGGTAGGGATGGACAAGACCACCTCGGCGCTGGTGACGGACCACATCTCGGCGCTGGCCAGCTTTTCAACCGCGTTTGGCGCGCAGATCGGGATCGGAACGCTGCCCCTGGTCTGGTACGGCACGGAAGAGCAGAAGCGGCGCTATCTGCCCAAGCTGGCGACCGCCGAGTGGATTGCGGCTTACGCGCTGTCTGAGGCCAGCTCTGGGTCCGATGCGATGAATATCCGCACCCGGGCCACGCTGTCGCCGGACGGCAAATACTACATTCTGAACGGCGAAAAGATGTGGATCACCAACTGTGGGGTCGCGGACCTGTACACGGTTTTCGCCAAGATCGACGGGGAAAAATTCTCCGCGTTCCTGGTGGAGCGCAAGTTCCCAGGGCTCACCGTGGGGGCGGAGGAGCACAAGCTGGGAATTCGTGGCTCGTCCACCTGCCCGCTGATTCTCGCGGATTGCCAGGTGCCGGTGGAAAACCTGCTGGGGGAGCCCGGCAAGGGGCACCATATCGCCTTTAACGTGCTCAATGTAGGGCGTTTCAAGCTGGGCGTGGCGTGCGTGGGCGGAGCGCGCGTCGCCTTTGGGCACATGGTGCGCTATGCGCGGGAGCGCAAGGCGTTCGGCAAGCCGATCTCAGAGTTCGGGCTGATTCAGCGCAAGATTTCCACGTCGGCGGCGCGGCTCTTCGCGGCGGAGAGCATGGCCTACCGCACCGTGGGGATGATCGATGCGGCGCTGGCGGAGGCGGACCCCGGGGACGCGCGCGAGACCCAGCGGCGCATTGAAGAATACGCCGTAGAGTGCTCGATCCTGAAGGTTTACGGATCAGAGATGATCAGCTATGTAGCTGACGAGCTGGTGGCCACCATGGGCGGTTACGGATACGTGGAGGAGTATCCGGCGGAGCGCTTCTATCGTGATGCGCGGATCAACCGGATCTTCGAGGGAACGAATGAAATCAACCGCATGATCATTACAGGATGGCTGCTGAAGCGGGCCATGACGGGCAAGCTGGGGCTGCTTCCGGCGATCAAGACGGTGATGGATGAGGCGATACAACCGCCTTCTTTCGATGCAATTGCAGACACCGGCGAGCCCTTGGCGCACGAGGCCGAGGTGATGGAGGCGGTGCGGAAGGTGGCGCTGTTTGCAGCGGGTGTCGCCAGCCAGCGGTACATGACGGCGCTGGAGTCTCAGCAGGAGATCATGGCCGACCTGGCGGACATGATTATGCAGGTGTACGCGCTGGAATCGGCGCTGCTCCGGGCGCGCAAGATGGCGACCGGCGGAAGGGGGGCCGCAACCGTGGCGGCAGGCATGATCGGTCTGCTGGCGGAGGAGACGATGGCGCTGGCGGAGCGGGCATCGCGCAGGGTGCTGGCGGCCTGCGCAGAAGGGGACATGCTGCGGACGCAACTCGCCATTCTACGGAGACTGACGCGTTCTACCCCGGCGGACACGGTGGCCTTGAGCCGGGCCGTGTCGCGAGCCTGCGTGGATGCGGAAAAGTACCCGATTTAGATAAAAACAAGGAGTAGGGGACAGGGAGTAGGGATTACGGGAGAGCGAACAGGACGGGCGGAAGTCTTCCGAGCTTATCTGCTGCATCCAACTTGGCATTCCACGCCGATTCCCGGCCTGGGATTCTCCTTCGCATGAATCGTCTATCGCAGGACGTGAGGTCGGATTCGAGTTCCACTGAAAGCGCCATGGGTAAGTGCGGCCAAAGGCGGCGAGCGCGGGACCGCGGAGTATTTGCGTGGGCATTCCTATGCGCGGCGTGCGCAATGTTGTTGCTGGGATTCGTGTCCTGCAGCAATGTGTCCATTACCGGTTCGGGTAATCCTCCTTCGCCGGCGGCGGATTTTTCGCTGAGCGTAACGCCCATGTCCACTACGCTTACGGCGGGTGCGACGGGACAGGCGATCAGCGTGAACGCGGTGCCGGCGAATGGGTTTTCGGCAACGGTGACGGTGGCGATCACGAGGCTTCCGTCGGGAGTAACCGCGAACCCGGCAACCCTCTCTCTCACTCCAGGGAGCGCGCAGAGCACGACGCTGACTGCAGCACCGGGTGCGGCGGCATCGACACCGACGATTACTTTCTCGGGGACCTCCGGTAGCCTTACGCACTCCACATCCATGGCGCTGACGGTGAAGGCGCAAGGGCCGCCAACGACGGCAGACTTTTCGCTGACCGTATCGCCCACATCGGCTACGGTGACGGCTGGCGAGGCGGGACAGCCGGTCAGCGTGAGTGCGGTGCCAGCGAATGGGTTTTCGGCCACGGTGACGGTGGCGATCTCAGGACTTCCATCGGGGGTGACCGCGAACCCGGCTTCGCTCTCATTGACTCCGGGAACGGCGCAAAGCACAACGCTGACGGCGGCGGCGAGCGCGGCGGCATCCACGCCCACGGTGACCTTTACAGGCACATCGGGCAGCCTCACGCATTCGGCTACTCTGTCGGTAACGGTGAAGGCGCAATCGTCGCCGCCGACCACTACGTCGGATGTGACCACGTATCACTACAACAATGCGCGCGACGGGCTGAATGCGCAGGAGACCATCCTGACGCCGGCCAATGTGAACTCCACCCACTTCGGCAAGACCGGCTTCTTCCCGGTGGACGGCAAGGTGGACGCCGAGCCGCTGTACCTCGCCAACGTGAATGCCGGCGGCACGCGCAACGTGTTGTATGTGGCCACGGAGCACGACAGTGTGTATGCGTTCGACGCGGATTCCGGCGCGCAGATTTGGAAGAAATCGCTTCTGGGCTCCGGGGAGACGACCAGCGACGATCACAGTTGCAACCAGATTTCACCCGAGATCGGCATCACGTCCACGCCGGTGATCGATCGCCATTCCGGGCCAAACGGAACGCTCTTCACGGTGGGCATGAGCAAGGACTCCAACGGCGCGTACCATCAGCGGCTGCACGCGTTCGATATCACCACGGGCGCGGTGGTGGGCGGCCCGACCGAGATCACCGCGACCTACCCCGGGACGGGCGATCATTCGTCGGGCGGGAAGGTGATCTTCGATCCGAGCCAGTATGCGGAGCGCGCGGCGCTGCTGCTGGTCAACGGAGTCATCTACACGGGCTGGACATCGCACTGCGACGGGAGGCCTTACACCGGCTGGGTGATGGCGTTCAGCGAATCCACGCTGCAACAGACGCAGGTGCTCAACCTGACACCGAACGGAAGTGAAGGCTCCCTGTGGATGAGCGGCGACGGCATCGCAGCGGACTCGAGCGGAAATCTCTACTTTCTTGACGCGAACGGGACATTCGATACAGCGCTGGATGCGAATGGGTTTCCCGTCAACGGCGACTTCGGCAACGCCATGATCAAGCTTTCAACCAGCGGCAAACTGGCCGTCGCCGACTACTTTGAGACCTACAACACCGTGACGGAATCCGACGATGACGAGGATCTGGGGTCGGGAGGAGAGATTCTGCTGCCCGACCAAACGGACGCGAGCGGCGGGACACATCACCTGGTGGTGGGCGCCGGTAAGGACGGCAACATCTACATCGCCAACCGGGACAACATGGGAAAATTCAGGGCCGGCTCGCCGACCGACAGCAATATCTACCAAGTGGTTACGGGCGCGCTGCCGGGCGGGGCCTGGTCCACGCCTGCATTCTTCAATGGCGTGCTTTATTATGGCGCGGCCTACGATCCAGTCAGGGCGTTCCCCATGAGCAATGCGATGCTGGCGACCGCGCCGTCGAGCCGGTCGGCGATCTCTTACAATTTTCCGGGGACGACGCCGAGCATCTCCGCCAACGGAACCCAGAATGGCATTGTGTGGACGCTGGAATCGAACCTCGGCTCGGCCGGCGTTCTCCACGCCTACGATGCCACCGACTTGGCGCATGAGCTCTACAACAGCAACCAGGCCGGCAGCCGCGACAGCTTTGGCAACGGCAACAAGTTCATTACGCCGCTGATCGTGAATGGGGAAGTGTACGTGGGTACGCAGAACGGCGTGGCTGTTTTTGGACTGCTGGGGAAATAGTCGACCCAGACCTGAATCACAAACGTTCAGCGGCGCGAGACTCCGCGTAGGATGCCCATCCTTCGCACGCCCGGACTGAGCGAAGGATGGGAGTGACGGTCGATCAGGCGGCGGCAGCCTGGCGGCCGGATCTGCTGACCGACTCGATGATGGCGCGGTTGAAGGCAGGGATGTCGTCGGGTTTGCGGCTGAAGATGAACTGGCCGTCGGTGACGACCTCCTGGTCCACCCAGTTGGCGCCGGCGTTCTTCAGGTCGGTTTTAAGCGAAGGCCAAGAGGTCACGGTTTTGCCGCGGACCACGCCGGCTTCGACCAGGGTCCAGGGCCCATGGCAGATGGCGGCGGTGGTGCGGCCAGTGGAGACAAACTGCTTGATGAAGTTGACCGCGGCGGGGTCCATGCGGAGACGGTCGGGGTTGATGACGCCGCCGGGAAGCACCAGCGCGTCGTAGTCATTGGGGTTGGCGGTCTCGAGACTTTTGTCCACGCGCACGGTCTTACCCCAGTCCTTCACATTCCATGCTTTGATTTCGCCGGCTTTGGGTGCGATGACAACGGTTTCGGCGCCCGCATCGTCAAGGGCTTTGCGCGGCTCGAAAAGCTCGGCCTGCTCGAAGCCGTCGGTGGCGAGAAACGCGATTTTCTTTCCCCTCAGTTCAGAAGCCATGATTCCTCCGTATCCGTGGGGTAGGACGCGGCGGTGCAGGAGCGGGTTGCCGGAGAAGCAGCTTTCTGTTTGGGGATGGGGCACTTTTGGCTACTTGCCCGTGCGCGGGCGGTTGCCGAGGCGCGCGATGGAATCCCCGCCCGGGCGGAGTGGACGCCGCCCGGACAGGGAGTTAGATAACTCACTGCACGGATACACAAATCCCGGCATCGCTGGACTTAACGGGTAACTGGGCGCCAGTCGCAGCGGATCGCAGAAGCTAAGTGGATCGGACAGAGAGTTAGATTGTTACTGCGCTTAAGTTAGCGTTGCACTTCCACCGTGAGCGTCAACTCCGAGGGGACGGCGCGGTGATTGAGCACGGCGGGGCTCCAGCGGAACTGCCGGACGCCTTCGACCAAGCGCGCATCGACGGACTGGCAGAGGGGATGAACGACGCTGACTTCTGTGGGGCTGCCGGTTTCATCGAGATGGACGGCGAGAACCACTTTCGACGAATTCACCATGGAGAAGGGAAGTTCCTCGACGGGGATGGCGATGTGGGGAGTGTAGACGAGACGGGGGCTGGTAACTCCCGTGGAAACCGCGCGAGAGGTTGGGGCAGGGGCATCGTTCGCCGGAGTGACAGGGGCAGCCGCTGCGGTAAGAGTTATGGATGACAGCAGTGTTGCGACGAGTGCACGGCGCATGAATTACCTCCTTTGGGTTAATAGTTACCGTCACCACCTTAGCCCGAAATCATAACGGTTGTCGATGAGTAAGTGAGCGGGAATGGAATATCAGTAAGTTAGGTGTGATTCTGTACTTCCATGCGGGATTCGCATAAGGATGATATAAAGATAAAACGACGATTCATCCTGTGTTGATTTATCTGGCGGCCAGTGCGGCTCAACTCCGTTGTACATCCGCTAAGACGGAAGGACAGGGCGGAGTGTTCGGATATTTTGAGGCCATGAACCGGAAAAGGCCCGCTTCTCGAGGAGAAGCGGGCCTTGACGGTTGGTTTGCGATGAGCGGTCAGGCTTTGGCGCTGGTGAGGGCGCCGAGGTCCGCCGCCATCTTCTCCGTGGAGAAGGCTTCGATGAGATCGCCTTCTTTCAGGTCGCTGAAGCCGCCCAGGCCGATGCCGCACTCCATGCCGTTGGTGACTTCGCGGGCATCGTCCTTGAAGCGCTTGAGCGAGCCGATCTTGCCCTTGAAGACTTGCGTGCCGTCGCGCATCACCTTGATTTCGGAATCGCGGCGGATGACGCCATCCTGCACGCGGCAGCCGGCGATGGTGCCCACCTTGGGAATGCGGAAGATGTTGAGCACTTCCGCGCGGCCCATGTAGTTCTCCTTGAACTGCGGTTCGAGGAGGCCCATCATGGCCAGTCGCATTTCGTCCTGCAACTCGTAAATGATGGAGTGCAGGCGAATTTCCACCGCTTCCTGCTGCGCCAACTCAGCGGCCTTGCGCTCGGGGCGCACGTTGAAGCCGATGATGATGGCGTTGGACGCGGTGGCTAGCAGCACGTCGCTTTCCGTAATGGAACCGACGCCGGAGTGGATCACCTTCACGCGCACTTTCTCGGTGGACATGCGCATGAGCGAGTCGGCCAGCACTTCGACAGAGCCGGTGACGTCGCCCTTGATGATGAGCGGCAGGTCTTTGACGCCGGCGGTGCGAATCTGCTCCGCGAGGCCCTCGAGGGAGACGCGCGAGCTCTTGGCGAGCTGCGCTTCGCGCTCCTTCATCTTGCGGTACTGGGCGATGCCCTTGGCCTTGTCGCGATCGGCGACCACGAGGAAGGTGTCGCCGGAGTCGGGCATGGCTTCGAGGCCGAGGACTTCGACTGGGGTGGATGGGCCGGCCTCTTCGAGCGGGCGGCCGCGATCGTCGAACATGGCGCGAACCTTGCCGAAGGTGTTGCCGACGATATAGCTGTCGTTGAGCTTGAGGGTGCCGTCCTGGACGAGCACGGTGGCGACAGCGCCGCGCCCGCGATCGAGCTTGGCTTCGAGCACGGAGCCGACGGCCTTGCGTCCCGGCGTCGCCTTCGGCGCTTTGATGTCGCTGACCAGGCAAATCATTTCCAGCAGCAGGTCGAGGTGGATGCGCTTCTTGGCGGAGACTTCGACGAACACCGTGCCCTCGCTGCCGGCCGCCCACTCTTCGGGAATGAGGCCGCGATCGGCAAGTTGCTTTTTGACGCGCTCGGGGTTGGCCTCGGGCTTGTCGATCTTGTTAACGGCCACGATGATCGGCACGTCCGCGGCCTTGGCGTGATCGATGGCTTCGAGCGTTTGCGGCATCACGCCGTCGTCTGCGGCAACCACGATCACCACGATATCCGTCACCTTTGCGCCGCGGGCACGCATGCGGGTGAAGGCTTCGTGGCCCGGGGTGTCGAGGAAGACGATCTCGCGGCCGGAGGCGGGTGAGCCTTCCTTGGCGAACTTCACCTTGTAAGCGCCGATGTGCTGGGTGATGCCGCCGGCCTCGCCCGCGGCCACGTCGGTTTCGCGAATGGCGTCGAGAAGGCTGGTCTTGCCGTGGTCCACATGGCCCATGACGGTGACCACGGGGGCACGGGGGACTTCGAGTTCGTTGGCATTAGGGGCCTCGAGAACTTCTTCGATGGCCTCGTTGGCGAGCTCCTCTTCGTAGCTGATGACATTGGCGGCCGCGCCGAATTTGGCGGCCACGTCCTTCACCATTTCGGCATCGAGGGACTGGTTGACGGTAACGAAGACGCCGCGCATGAGCAGGATGGCGATGAGGTCCTTGGCGCGGATTTCCAGTTTCTCGGCCAGGTCCTTGACGCTGATGCCCTCGGTCACGGTGATTTCGCGGGTAATGGGCAGGGGCTCATTGCTGAAGTTTGCGGCGCCGCCAAAACGAGGCGGCGGCACAAAGCCCTTCATCGGGCCTTCCTTGGTCTTCGGGTACTGCTGGCGACCGCCACGGCCCTTGGCCGCGGAGGCGCGCTGGGCACGCGGAGCTTCGCCCGGAGGCGGCGTGGATCCGGGGGGTCCGCCAAAGCCGGGGCGACCGCCGGGACCACCGAAGCCGGGACGTCCGCCAGGTCCGGCAAAGCCGGGGCGCTGGCCGAAGCCGGGACGACCGCCGGGGCCACCGGGTCCGCCAGGGGTAAATCCGCCGGGAGCGGAGCGGGTGGGATGCTTGGGGCGAGGTCCGCCGGGGAACTGGCCCTGTCCGGGAGCCCCCTGGGCGGGCCGCGGAGCGTATCCGCCGGCTTGACCGGGAGCGCCGGCGGGGCGGCGATCGAAGATGGGGCGGCCGCGCTGGATACCTGCGCCAGGTGCGGCAGTGCCGGAGGCCGCGGCTGCAGCGGCGGCGGCGGGAGAGATGACGGGCGCCTTGTAGACAGGCCGCGGACCGGTCTGCGGCATCACCACGCGGCGCACTGGGGCGGCGGCAGGAACGGCAGGCTCCGCGGGAGCTTCGGCGGCCGACTCTGCAACAAGCGCGGGAGCTTCGGCGACGGTTTCGGAAGCCTGGATTTCGGGAGCCGGGGCCGGGGTCGCAGGTTCGGCAACGGGGGCGGGTCCGGAGATGATTTCAGGAGCAGCGGGCTGCGCAAGGGCTGCCGCGGCCTGCGGCGGCGCAGCAGGCTGAACGGCAGCCGGGGCGGGTGACGGAGTTGCGGCCACGGGATGCTTGGCCGGAACGGGTTCCACAGCGCGCGGAGGCACCGGCGGCGCAACCGGTGGCTTGACCACAACGGGAACGGCGGGCGGAGCCGAAGCCACGGCCGGGCGCGGCGTGACGGCAGCGCCGGCGGGTGGCTTTGCGACCACGGTGGCGGCGGGCGGCTTGGACGCAATGGCCGGTTGCCGGGGCGGAGTGGAGACGATAGCCGGCGCCTGGCGCGGGGCGGGCACAATCTTGCGCGGCTCAGGATGCGCGGGCGCGGCCGGCGCGGCTGCGGAAGCCGCGGCGGCAGTCTTGGCCGGAGCTTCCGGTGCGGCAGGCGCGGACGTACGAGCCGGCGCACGGCCGCGGCGTGCCGCTTCTTCGTCAGCCTGCTTTTTGGCCAGCACGGCCTTCATTACGTCGCCGGGCTTGGTCACGTGGGACAGATCGATTTTGGGCTGAATGCCCTGCGGCGCGCGCGAAGGCGCCGCGGCGTGGCTGGACGCGCGGCCCCGGTCAAAGTGCGCGCGAACCTTGTCGGCCTCGTGCTCCTCAATGGAGCTGGAGTGGGTTTTACCCTCGCCCAGGCCGAGCTCTACCAGTACGTCAAGAATTTGCCGGCTCTTGACTTCCATCTCGCGCGCGAGATCGTTGATTCGAACCTTGCTCATCCGCCTCTTTTCAGAATCTGCTACCCAAAGCCTTAAGCGCTCATAGCTACCTCATGGCATTGGCTGCTGCTCTTGAAATTTCCAGTCGTGGAAACTTCATTCTCTCTTGATTGGCCGGGAAGCCCATGGCGCGAGTCGCGCCCGGAGCTACTCGTCCGCTTCATCTCTGTTGCCTGACTCGGTCTTGACTGCTTCCCCTTCGGGAAGCTCATTTTCTTCGGCTGCGGGCGCATTCTCCACGGCCTGCTCGGCGGCGGTCACGCCATCGTCTTCCTCTTCGGCGGAACGCTCCTGCTCGCCTTCTTCCAGGGCTTCAGCGGAATTTTCCAGCTCCGCCTCGGAGGTTCCGGCCACGGCATCTTCCGTGGGGCTTTCCAGGGCGCCGGCTTCGTCGCCGGCTGCCGAGGTTTCCGCAGCCGCATCTTCTGCCGACGGCTCTTCCGCGACGGGCGCGCCTTCCTCGCCCTCCTCAAAGTGGCCGAAGTAGTGGCGCACAGCCACGCTGATGCGCTCCAGGGTCTTTTCGCCGATGCCGGGAATCTCTTCCAACTGCTCGGGAGTCATGTCGGCCAGGCCCTCGACGGTGGTGATGCCGGCAGTGATCAGCTTCTGAATAATGCCCTCGCCCAGCTCCGTCACCTGCTCGATGGGGGTGGTGGGGCCGCCGGACATGGCCTGCATCTGCTGCTCCACTTCCTGGCGCTTCTCTTCTTCGCTCTTGATGTCGATCTTCCAGCCCAGCAGCTTGGCGGCAAGGCGGACATTCTGGCCCTTCTTGCCGATGGCCAACGAGAGCTGGGTGTCGTCGACGATGACTTCGAGCTGCTTCTCGGTCAGGTCGCTGATGGAGACGCGGCTGACCTTTGCCGGCTGCAGTGCCTTTTCGGCGAAGGTGGTGATCTCCTCGCTGTACTCGATGATGTCGATTTTTTCGCCGCGCAATTCGCGGATGATGGACTGCACGCGCATGCCCTTCATGCCCACGCACGCGCCCACGGGGTCCACGTCCTTGTCGCGGCTCATCACCGCAATCTTGGTGCGCTCGCCGGCTTCGCGGGCAATGGCGCGAATGACCACGGTGTTGTCGTAAATCTCCGGAACTTCCGACTGAAACAGGTTCGAAACCAGCTCGGGCGCGGCGCGAGACACGATCACCTGCGGACCCTTGGCGGCGCGGTCCACCTTGAGCAGGACCACGCGCACGCGCTCGCCGATGGAGAAGGATTCCAGACGTGACTGCTCGCGCTTGGGGCAGCGGGCCTCGGCCTTTCCCAGGTCGAAGATCACGTCCTGGCCCTCGATGCGCTTGACGGTGGCGTTGAGGACTTCCTTTTCGCGGTGCGCGTACTCCTGGAACACGGTGTCGCGCTCGGCTTCGCGAACCTTCTGGAAAATGACCTGCTTGGCCAGTTGTGCGGCGATGCGGCCCAGCGGGGTGGTGTCCTTATACATGCGGATTTCGCTGCCGACTTCCACGCCGGGAGCCAGGGTGCCGGCTTCGTCAAGCGTGATCTGGTTCACGGGGTCCTCGACCTCGTCCTCATTGGCGACCACCGTCTTGTAGACATAGGCCAGAATTTCGCCGGTTTCCTTGTTGAGCTCGCCGCGCATGTTTTCCTGGGTTTTGTAGAACTTGCGCGTGGCCAGGGCAATGGCCTCCTCGACCGCCCCGACGACGATCTCCGGCTCGATGCCCTTTTCCTTGCTGAGAAGCTCGATGCTTTGATACAAGGCGCTAGCCATTCTTTGCGTACTCTCTTCTTCTGTTGAATCAGCGGCGCGGGCGGTGAGGCTTGCGCCGGTTGTTGAAAGGGACCAAGGGACCACGGGTTCTGCTTTTTACTCGCTACTCCCCGTTCCCTACTCCCTGTCTTTTCAAATCTCCGGGACCAATTGCGCTTTTTCAATGTTGCTCAGCGCAATGTCCACGGTGCTTACGCCGGTCTTCCGGCTTTTGCTGTTCTGCTTGACAGCTGCCAAGTCGATGGTGATCGTGGATGCGGGTGCCCCAGGTCCCTCGCTTTTGGGGACCTGGGAGTTAACCCCAACCAACCTACCCTGCCAATGCCGGTTATTACGAATCGGCTGGAAGGTCTGAACTTTCACCAGCGATCCGGTAAACCGCTGAAATTCCTCGGCTTTCGTCAGCTTTCGATCCAGGCCGGGAGAGCTGGCCTCGAGGGTGTACTCACTGCCCGGAACCAGGTCTTCCACGTCCAGCAGCACGCCAAAATCGCGGCTGAATTCGGCACAATCTTCATGGGTGATGCCGGAGAGCTGTTCGGGGCTCAACGTGCCCTCTTTGAGCGCTTCCGGCAACTCGTCGCCACCGGCGGCAAGCTGAGATTTCAGGCGCTCGCGGCCTTCGGCGTCCTTTTCGAGGTAAATGCGCAGGATTCGGTCCTTTGCGGAGCCTGCGAACTCGACGTCCACCACGTCGAGCCCGTGCGTAGCGGCCACCCGCTGCGCGGCGCTCCGAATTCGATCCAGTCCGCCTGCCATCTGCCTCATTTACCGCAAGTTGCGGTGGTCGTACTGCTATCTTCCGGTCTCCCGAACCGCCCTCAGTCGCCGCGGGTTTTCGGGGGGATTTGGAGCCAAATAAAAAGTGGGCTGTAAGCCCACTCATCTCTCCGCCAGCCGGCAGACTCACGGCAAACCAGGCGGACAAATTCGTTGCATTCTTAGAATACGTCGATTCGGCGGGAATTACAACCATCTGTGGCGGGGACTTCGACGGCTCACGCGCCCAGGCCCGTCAAGCCTTAGCCAGCCCATTCTCAAGTGCTCCCGGTGATATAACTCAGCCATGTCGCACGCTGATTCCGGTTCTTCTCTGTCCAGTGCTCATTTCACCGCTGAAAACCGCACTGGGCCGCTCAAGCTTGCAGCACAGGCGGCCATGAACTACTTGGCGGGCGTGAACGATCGCCCGGTGGCTCCGCGGGCCGAAGCTGTGGCTGCGCTCAAGGCGCTGTGCGGGCCGGCGCCGGAGGGTCCCATGGATGTCGCGGAAGTGGCGCGGCTGCTGGCGGAGTTTGGCTCGCCGGCTACGGTGGCCAATGGCGGCGGGCGTTACTTCGGATTTGTGAACGGCGGATGCGTGCCCGCGGCCATGGCCGCCGCCTGGATGGTGAGCGCGTGGGACCAGAACGCGGCCATGCGTTGCCAGTCGCCCACCGCGGCGGTGCTGGAGGAGACGGCTCTGGAGTGGACGCGCGCGCTGCTGGGCCTGCCCGAGGGAACGGGCGGTGCGGTGGTGACGGGCGCCACTATGGCCAACTTCTGCGGGCTGGCTGCGGCGCGGCATGCGCTGCTGGAGCGGGCCGGATGGAACGTGGAGAACGATGGCCTGTTTGGCGCGCCGGAGCTCACTGTGGTCATGGGAGAAGAGGCACACTCGTCGCTCATCAAGGCGCTGGGAATGCTGGGGCTGGGTCGCAAGCGGGTGGTGCGGGTGCCGGTGGACGGGCAGGGACGCATGCGCGCCGATGCGCTGCCCCATTTGGACCCGCGGACCATCCTGTGCCTGCAGGCGGGAAATGTGAATACGGGAGCGTTCGATCCGGCGGGGGCGATCTGCCCCGAAGCGCGGGCGGCCGGCGCGTGGATCCATGTGGATGGGGCGTTCGGGCTGTGGGCTGCGACCTCGCCCGAGTATCGTCACCTGACGCATGGGTATGAGCTGGCGGACTCGTGGGCCACGGATGCGCACAAGTGGCCCAACGTGGGCTACGACTGCGGCATTGCCTTGGTGCGGGAGCCGGAAGTGCTGCGAGCGGCGATGGAGATTCAGGCGCCGTACCTGATGAGGGAGGAAGGTCGCGAGCCGCGGCAATACAACCCGGAGCTGTCGCGGCGGGCGCGGGGTGTGGAACTGTGGGCGGGGTTGAAGTCCCTGGGCCGGGCGGGGTTGGCGGAGATTGTGGAGCGGACCAGCCGTCATGCGCGTCGCTTTGCGGAGGGGCTGCGGGCGGCTGGGTTTCGCGTGCTGAACGAGGTGGTCATCAACCAGGTGATGGTGGACTTCGGCTCGCCGGAAAAGACGCTGAGGACGGCCGAGGCGGTGCAGCGGGAGGGGACGTGCTGGTGCGGGACCACGGTCTGGCAGGGGCACACGGCCATGCGCATCAGCGTGTCTTCGTGGGCTACTACGGATGAGGATGTGGAGCGGAGCCTGGCGGCGATGATCAAAGCGGCGAAAGATAGGGAGTAAGGAGAAGGGAATAGGGAGTAGAGGACGCCGAACAGCACGCCCCGAAACGAGGTGGTACGCTTTGGTGCAGCAGTTGTTTCGGCGGTCCCAAGTGAACACATCATCGGCAATTGCTTGGCTCCTCACTTTCGTCCTTGCCTATCTCGTGGCTCCAATTGCGCTTGTATGGGGCTGGATTCGCAGTGTGAAGAATTTTCGGCAATTCCAGACGCTCTTTTCCATGCTTTCGTTTTTAGGATTTTTGCTCGCCTCGGCATCGGCTTCATACGGCTTGTGTGTAGCCCTTTATGCGCAGGCGGGCGGCTTCGGAACCGAATCTGCGAATTACGTGCCTGATTACGAGTCGTTTTACAGATGTGTGCGCATCGGCGGCGTGGTGTCTCTCTCAGCCCTTGCGCTTGCGCTGGCTGGCGTCTGGCGTAGAGGAGCGATCCGCTGGCAAGCCCTAGCAAGCGCACTTGGGACGCTCGCTTTTTGGCTAGTCGCGACAACTTGGCCGTGATAAATGCGATGGGCCCAGCCAACCCCCAACCCATCTCCCGCTCGCAAAGCGAATTCCTAATCGCATCGATCGAGCGCATCACAGACGATCCCCGCGCCGGCATCTTCGGCCCAGGCTCTGTCAGTTGGAAAATCAATCGCGAGGCGGCGCTGTTTCTGGGGGCCGGCAGGGCGGCGCTGCTGCAGCTTGCGCATCCATGGGTGGCTGCGGCGCTGGAGCAGCATTCGAGCCTGATGGCGCGGCCCATCGCGCGGTTTCACTCCACATTTCGCATTGTGTTCACCATGATTTTCGGATCGCTCGGGCAGGCCACCGCGGCGGCTCAGCATCTCTACCAGCTGCATACGCGGATCGAAGGCGAAATGCCGGAGGATGTGGCGCGATGGCGGCGCGGCGAGCACTACCAGGCCAACGAAATTGCCGCGCTGCGCTGGGTCTACGCCACGCTGATCGAGAGCGCGGTTCTGGCGTATGAGACCGTGATGCCGCGGCTGAGGCCGGAGGAACTGGCCGGGTATTACGCCGAGAGCCGGACGCTGGCGGGCCTGTTTGGGATGAGCGGGGAGGCTCTTCCACCGGATTGGGAGGGTTTTCTAAGATACTGTCGCGCAATGGAACAGTCGGACGAGCTGGGTGTGAGCGCGCGGGCGCGGGAGATGGCGCATGGTTTGCTGCGTGGGGCCGGTTCGTGGATCAAGCCTCCGCAGTGGTATTGCGCGTTGACCGCGGCCTGGCTGCCGGAGCGGCTTCGCGCGGAGTTTGGATTGCGCTTTGGCGACGCGGAGGAGCACTCCGTGGCGCACGCGAGGGAGTGGCTGCCGAAGTGGTATCGGCGGCTGCCGGTGGCGGCGCGGTTCGTGGGACCGTGGCATGAGGCGCAGGCGCGGCTGAGGGGCCGGCCGGCGGGGTTGGTGGCGCGTGCGAGCAACCGGTTCTGGATCGGGCAGGGGCGAATGCCGTTTGGACAATAGCGCGCAGTTTCTTTGCGCGGAGGGAGTGCGGCCATAGAGAATAACTGAATGAAATTTCTGCTGCCGGATTGCTTCGTCCGGGACGCCAATCTGGCGCATGCCGCGGATGAAGCGGAAGCGGCGATGAAAGGGAAGTGAGACTGCTTGGAACCGGAACAGGTTGAATCGCTGACCGGCGCCTTTCGTGACCAGCTCGTGGCCTGCCTGGAAGAATGCGCGCAAGGGCGCCGCGGGCTTTTTTCAGAGCATGAACACCTGGGCGGCGAGGAACAAAGCTGGCCGGAGGCGGCGCGCCTGCGCGAGCTCGCGGCGGCGCTGCAGGCCATTCTGGCGCAGACGGAGGAGCGCGACGCCCTCTGCGACGAGTTTCTTGATCTTTGCTCGATTCATGGCGAGAGCGATCCCGGCGAGCCGCGTCTGGCGCGCGAATTTCTCAAGCGAATTGACAAAGGCGAGGTGGGCACGCACACTCGGAAAGAGCAAAAGCAATGGTGATATTGCACGCGTTGACGGCGCTGGTGGCGGGCTTCGCGGTGATGACGCTGCTGGTGATCGGATTCACCTGGATTTTGGGAAGAACGGCGCCAAGCTGGGTGGGTTCGCCGGGCAGCCCGCGTCCGGCATACGCATTGGTAAACGTAGGCTACTCGTTTGTGGCGGGGGCGGCGGGGGGATATGTGACGGCGTGGATCGGCTCGGACAATCCGCTGCCGATGGTGCTCACGCTGGCCATCGTGGTGCTGGCCATGGCGGCGATCAGCGCGCTGGAGGGCCGGGGGAAGCAGCCGCTGTGGTATCGCCTGGCGCTGCTGGTGATTATGCCGGTGGGAGCGGTGGTGGGCGGCTTGTTGCGGCTGCGAGTCATGGGGGTAACGGGGATAAGTTTTGGGAGTTAGCGGGAGTTATAGCGCCTTTAATTGAAGTGCTTACGGTCATGGTCGACTCTTGCGGCTTCCCACCCTCGCGCTAGAAAAAAGGCGCGAGGATGGGGCACGGAGCTTTGTTAGCACTTGACTTGAAAATGCTCGGCCCAGCCGGAGTTAAGTCCAACAGGTGTTCAATGGATGAAATGTGAAGACTCCTTCCCGGGTGGGAAGGAGCCTTCGCGCGTTGCAGGCTGCTCAGAAGCGCAGGCCAAAGGTAATCGGTACCAGCTTGGTTCCGGCGCCGATGGTGGTTGCGCCGAGTCCGTTGGGGGACTGGTGATCGACAGCTGGGGTCAGGACATCGAGATAGCGGGCCTCGGCGAAGACGGCCATTTTGCCGTCGCCGTACATGCCGGCGAACCGATGGCTGACGCCGCCGCCAATGTTCCAGCCGCCCTGGTTAGAAGAGAAGTGGCCCACGGTTTGGGGAGTATAGCCCGTGCCGCAATAGAAGTAGTAGCAAAACGTCTGCGCAGTCTGCACCGTGAAATTGGTGACTTTACGATAGAATCCGCCGCCGCCGGTGACGTAGACACCGGTGTTGTGGTGTGGCATCAGGTCGATCACTGGAGCGAGAGTCAACGACCAGAGGTGAACGTTGCCGCCGTCGGAGCCGGCCTCGGCAATGATGGAGCTGGGCAGTCCGTTGCGCAGGAACTGGTACTCGGCCAGGACACTGATGCCGCGCGAGACGTGGAGGCCGCCGCCGACGGTGACGCCGTACCCGTTGTTCAAGTAATTACTGGTATCGCTGCTGGGCATGTTGAACCCGCCGCCGAACTCGAGGGCGAGGCGGCCCTTCCATCCCGAACTGCTGTTGCCGGATTTATTGTCGTACTGGCCGGCAGCGGATGGAGCCGGCGCGGAGGGCATGGCGGAGTCATCGGTCCCGGTCGCGAGGATGGAATCTGTGGAACTCGAGTCGGTGGCTGCGACCGTAGCCGCGTGGGCGGAGTTGGGAGAGGAGAACTGGGCATTGGCGCCCGTGCAGAGCAAGACGGCGGCGCCAAGGAGGGCGAATCGGCCTACACCAGAAGACCAACGAGCTGCATGCATGTCATGACCTCTGTGTGAGATAGGTTGAGTCCGTGAATGGAAATTCTAGAGGCGGACTGCGAGACATCCTGTTTCGCGGCAAATCGTCTGCCGGACCCAAGGGACGAAACCGCATACCCCTCCCGTACCCCCGTTAGACACAATTCCGGCTGCGGGGTTGCGCGGAAACTTCATGCAAATACTTTAAATGGACAGGGCTGGGAACGCCGGGATGGTTGGAGTGCGGACGAAGGGCAGGCGGTTTCCGGGGGCCTGAAAACCCGCGAAATTGGGATGCAGGAGCGTCTTCGGCGAGTTCAGGAGTGGGTTCGGCAGATTGTTCTGCCGGCCAATGCGATCTGATGGGCGCGATATGATCTGTGCTGCGGTCCCATTTCATCGGCCATGAGGAAAAACTCCCGGCCTAAAAGCAAGGAGCGTGATGGCCGAGTCGCAATCAGACGCCCTGGTGGTTTTCGGTGTGACGGGCGATCTGGCCCACAAGATGATCTTTCCGGCGCTTTATGCAATGGTGAAACGCGGCGCACTGAATGTGCCGGTGATCGGCGTTGCCTTCCCCAAGTGGAGCCTGGAGCGACTTCACAGGCGTGCGGCGGACAGCATCAGGCGATCGGGCGGAATCGACGACCAGCGCGCATTTCAGCGCCTTCTTTCGCTGCTGAAATATGTGAGCGGAGACTATACAGACAGTCATACGTTTACTCGAATCAAAGAGGCGCTGGGCGGGGCTCGGCGTCCGGCGTATTACCTGGCGATACCGCCGTCGCTGTTTGCAACGGTCATCAAAAGCCTGGGCGCGACGAAGCTCGCCGAGCACGCGCGCGTGATTGTAGAAAAACCGTTTGGACGCGATCTGGCTTCGGCGTGCGATCTCAACAAGGCCGCGCATTCGGTGTTCCCTGAAGACTCGATCTTCCGCATCGATCACTTTCTGGGCAAGGAAGCGATCATGAATATTCTCTATTTTCGTTTCGCCAACACCTTCCTGGAGCCTATCTGGAACCGAAACTACGTATCCAGCGTCCAGATCACCCTGGCCGAGAGCTTCGGCGTAGGAAAGCGCGGCGAGTTTTATGAGTCGGCAGGCTGTCTGCGCGACGTGATCCAGAACCATCTCTTCCAGATCGTCGCACTTCTGGCCATGGAGCCGCCCGCGGGGCGGAGCTTTGCAGCCGTGCACGATGAGAAGGCCAAGATATTCAAGGCCATGTGCCCGCTTAAACCGGTCGACATGGTGCGGGGCCAGTATGCCGGCTATCGCAACGAGCCGGAGGTGGCGAAGCGTTCCGACGTCGAGACCTATTGCGCTTTGCGGATGTTTATCGACTCGTGGCGCTGGGATGGCGTGCCGTGGTATCTGCGCTCGGGTAAATATCTGCCGGTCACCGCTACCGAAATCCTGGTCAAACTGAAGCAGCCGCCGCAGAAGCTCTTTGCCGATGCGGTGCAGGCGAAGGGCAGCTCGAATTACTTGCGCTTCCGGCTCTCTCCCAGTTCGGCCATTGCTCTGGCGGCGCGGGTGAAGCTCGCGGGCGAGGAATTCCTCGGAGAAGAGCGGGAGCTTTACCTGTCGGATGAACAGCCCGGCGAGGAGACGCCTTATGAGCGGCTATTGGGCGATGCCATGAAGGGAGACGGAGCGCTGTTTACGCGCGAGGACGCCGTTGAAGCCGCATGGCTGGTGGTCGACGGGGTTCTCAAACGCCATCCTCGCGTGCGTTCTTACAGGCGCGGCACCTGGGGCCCGAAAGCGGCGGACGCGTTCATTGCGGCAGAGGGAGGCTGGCATAATCCCACCGCATAGGTTTGCCTGTCCACGAACATTCAGACCTGCATCGACCGGAAAACAGCAAAGGCCGGAGCGTCCGCTCCGGCCCTTCGTTGCTGATCACTGACCACTGACCACTGTCTCTACCCCTGTATATCGAACTGCTCCGGATGCAGCGTGGCGTCGCTCTTCACCAGGATGTTTTTCCCGGTGAGGTCCTCGAACTCGGTGAGCCACCGCGCATTGTTGGACTTGAGCGCCTTGACGGTTTCCGGGTTGACGCGAACCAGCACATCGGCGTTTTCGAAGTGCTTACGCATCTTGCGCAGCTCGGTGTAGATCTCGTTGCACACCGTAGCCGGGCTTTTGACCATGCCGGTGGCCTGGCAAGTGGGGCAGGGCACGCTGAGGGTGCGCTCGAGCGACTGCTTGACGCGCTTGCGGGTGATGGCGACCAGGCCGAAGTCGTTAAACTGCAGAACCTTGGTGGGCGCGCGATCGTTCTTCAGCGCTTCTTCGAGCGCGGCCATAACCCGGAAGCGGTTCTTGCGCTCGTCCATGTCGATGAAGTCGATGATGATGATGCCGCCCAGATCGCGCAGGCGAATCTGGCGCACGATTTCGGGGATGGCATCGAGGTTGGTCTTCACAATGGTGTCTTCAAGGCGCGCGGTCTTGCCCACGTATTTGCCGGTGTTGATGTCGATGGCCACCAGCGCTTCCGTCTGGTTGATCACGATGGATCCGCCGGACTTGAGCCACACCTTCGAGCGCAGGGCCTTGGAGATTTCGTCCTGGATGCCGAAGTGCTCGAAGAGCGGCGTTTCCTTGGTGTAGAGCTTGACCCGCCGGACAAGATTGGGCGAAAAGCGGTTGAGGAAGCGCACGATGCGCTCGTAGTCGTCCTGCGAGTCGACCCAGATGGCGCTGAAGTTGGCGCTGACCTGGTCGCGCAGAATGCGCTCGATGAGCGACAGGTCGTGGTAGATGAGCGCCGGCGACTTCGACTTTTCCGAGCGGTCCTTGATCTCGTCCCAGAGGTGGATGAGGAAGCGCAGATCGGCGCGGAGCTCTTCTTCGCTGGCGCCTTCGGCCGCGGTGCGCACAATGAACCCGCCGGACGCGTCTCCACGCTCGCTGGTGAGAATCCTCTTCAGCCGCTGCCGTTCTTCGTCGGAGGCGATTTTGCGGCTGACGCCCACGTGGGTCACCGTGGGCATGAAGACCAGGAACCGGCCGGGTAGCGCGATGTGGCTGGTGATGCGCGCGCCCTTCTTGGCAATGGGCTCCTTGGCGATCTGCACCAGGATCTCCTGTCCGGGCTTGAGCAGGTCGGAGATGATGGGCAGGTCGGAGGTCTGGGCGCTGCGTCGCGACGGTCCGCCGCGGCGATTGCCCTGGGGAGGACGTCCGCCACGCTCGCGGCGTCCGCGGCCACCGCGTTCGCGGCGCTCGCGGCTGGGAGCAGGCGCACCGTCGGCGGAGGGCTGCCCTTCGGCGCCTTCTTCTTCGTCCTCTTCCTCCTCGATCTCGATATCCTCGTCTTCGCCGTTCTTGTCTTCGAACTTCTGCTGAATCTTGTGGTCGAGGTGGGCTTCCTGCAGCATCTCGCCCAGTTCGCCAGAGCGGATCTGGGTGTGCAGCTTTTCTTCTTCCTCGTAATCGTCGAGGTCGTGCTCGTCATGGCGGTGATGAGGTTGGCGCGGGGCGTCGAACTCTTCGCCCTCGATGGTCTCCTCTTCCACCACTCCATGGCCAGGTGCAAAGGAAGAAGCAGTCGCTACTGAGCCGCCCGGCGGAGGCACCTTGACCGCCGATGGATATTCGGGATGCTCGTCCTTCTTCTTTTTGCCGCCGATGCCGAACAGGCGGAACTCACTGGGAGGCAGCGGATCGACGTTATGGGAGGCGGAGCGATCGGCTTCCGGTTCGGAGTCGTGGGCATCGGGCTGGGTGCCACCCGATTCCTGACCGGGCCGGTCGGGGTCGCCTTTCTGGGGAACGATCCAGTCGGCAACCACTTCCGTGGATGGCTCTTCGATAGTCTTGTGCTCGCCGTAATCCTGATCGGCGGGTTTGCCGTGCGGTTGGCCCGTGTGCTCTTCCTGCTCGTAGCCTTCGCCGGACTGCGATGCTTCGCTGGAGCGCGACTGGATGAAAAACGGGTCGGAGAACGGATCGGCATCGACGGCCGCAATGGCGGGCTGGGCCGGAGCGCCGGGCAGGTTTTCCTGCGGCTGCTCTTCTTCCACCAGCTCTTCTTCCACCAGTTCGGCGGTCTGGAAGGGCGCCACCGCGGGATTCAAATAGCTGGACTCCATGGCGCCATCGGCTTCCGGCGCGGCCCCGGTGGTCTCTTCCAATTCGTACTCATGAGCGCCGGCGGCATCGGAAAAGACACCCTGGGGCTCGCCGTGGATCTGCGCGGAGCCTGCGGGTGCGGATTCAGCTCCAGGCTGGCGGCCACGGTGGCGGGCCAGCGATTCGCCGGGGAGCAGGCCGCTGCCGTCCCAGGTCAGCGGAGCTTCCACCATGGTGGACGGGTGGAAGGTGATGCCTCGCCGCGATGGCGCTGAGGACTGCGGCGCAGGCGCGGATGGGGCGGGCTCGCCGCCGTACTTGGAAAGCGACTCGCCGGGCAGGACAAACGGCACGGCTTCGCGCTGTTCGCGCGGGGTGTGCGACGGGCGAGCCGGGGGAGCGCTGGCCTCGCGGCGGTAAGGAGGGTGCTGCTCACCGCTACCGGCATGCAACTCGCCGGGGACTTCGCGCGGCGGCTCGGCAGCGGGTTCGAGGTAAGTTTCTGACGAGCTTTCTGTTTCCACGGGATCGGCGACGGGCTGGGCGGCGCCTCGGCCCCCGCGACGGCGACGGCGGCCACGCCAGCGCTTGGCGCCGCCCTCGTCGGGCTCGCCGGATTCTTCTTCGGCAGTGGCCGGAGTGGATGGCGGAACAGCGGCTTTTACCGGCTCAATTTCGAGTGCGTGCTCGGGAGCGGGACGGCGATCGCGGCCGGCTTCGCGCGCCTGGTCGCGGACATTGCGGTCAGGGCGGGGCTCGGGGCGGGACTCGCGCGGGCCGCGTTCGGCGACGTGGTGGACTTCGCGCGGAGCCTGATTGCCGCCGGCCACCGCGGCTTTCTCAAGTTCCTCGCTCTCTTCCTGGTCTTCGAGCTCGAGGAAGTCGGTTACGTAGAGGAACGCATCGCGCTCCAGGCCGAGGTCAACAAAAGCGGACTGCATGCCCGGAAGCACGCGAGTGACGCGCCCGTTATAGATGGAACCGGCGAGGGTGTACTCGTTTTCGCGTTCGTAATAGATTTCGGCAAGCTGATCGTCTTCGAGGATCGCCAGCCGTGTTTCATGCGGGGTGGAGGATATACAAATCTCTTTTGCCATCGTACCTTTCCGCCCGGCGAACAGCGGCCGGGACATGCGGCAAGGTCAGAGGGCGCAAGAGACCGGACGGGAAGGGAATGGGCGGAAGGGACGACCGGGGAGACACTGGCGTGCCAGAGGCCGCAATGCGGCCAGCCGAAAGAGGCGGCGAACCAGGAAGCTCAGCCCTGAAAGCTGGCTGAACAGACTGTCTATATGGTTGATCCTTGTGCAGAAATTCTGTGGCCAACCAGGCGCAGGCCGACCAGAAGATCGACCAGAGCGGGGCCGTTTGACCGCCGGCGGCTGACCAGACGTGCCGCGCAAATGGGGAGGGGAATAGGTCCCGTCCTCCCGCGCGCTCCGGACAACTTAATTCGTGCCAGCGGAACCGGGGTCTCCAGCGGCCGGAATAGGCCGCGGGGATGGTCCGGTTTTCCCGTTTCTGCGTGCTCATGAACCCAATCCTGCCGGGCCCGGGCTTCCCAATGGAACCTGGCCGGCGAAGTGATTGAAACTGGACCGCGGCGAGCCGCCTTAGCGAGCGCCGCAGACAACAAACCCTTTGATGCAGCTCAGTTTACGAACCGGCGCATGCGGATATTCATCACCACGCCCAGCGCCAGGAACGTAAACAATACCGAAGACCCGCCGTAACTCATTAACGGCAAAGGGATTCCGGTAACCGGCATAAAGCCGATGACCATGCCCACGTTGACCAGGATCTGAAAGGTCAACACAGCCACGATTCCCATGATAATGAGAGAACCGGCAAGGTCGGCGGCCGTTTGAGCGTTTTGAATCAAACGCATCAATACCAGGAAGTATAGCAGCAGCACGAATATCGCGCCCACGAAGCCATGTTCCTCGCTGAAAGCGGCAAAGATAAAATCGGCGTGGGGGATGGGGATAAACGCCCCCTGCGTCTGGGTGCCCTTCTCCGCTCCCTTGCCCCAGATGCCCCCGGCGCCTACGGCAATCTTTGCCTGCAGCACCTGGTATCCGGCGCCTCTCGGGTCATTATCGGGATTGATGAATCCCGTCAGCCGCGCCTTCTGGTAGGGCTTCAGCAGCTTTCCGCTGCTCCAGCCGCCCACCACCAGTACGGTCGCCGCCGTCACCAGGATCGCTGCCTGTTTCAAGTTGATTCCACCGAGAAACAATCCGATTACCAGCACTGGGATGTAGGTGAGCGTGGTTCCCAGGTCGGGCTGCTTCAGGATCAGAAGCAAAGGCACCCCGACCAGGGCAAAGGCCTTGAATATATCCTTCCAACTCAGTGACCTGCCGCCCAGGTTAGCGAAATAGCGCGCCACCACCAGGATCATCACCAGCTTCATCCATTCCGACGGCTGGAACAGGATCGGTCCGACTTTGACCCACCGCCGTGCGCCCAGCGCCTTGTGGCCAATGCCGGGCACCAGTACCGCCGCCAGCGCGAACAGAAACAATCCGTAGAACCACGGCACAATATCGAGCAGCTTGTGGTAGTCGATCTTGGCGAACAGGAACATGGCCACCAGGCCGCCCCCGATCCACGCCATCTGCTTCTTGTCGAAGCCCAGGTACTTGGTGTGCAGCGTGGCGGAATGAATCTCCGTCACCGAAATGGCGCAGAGCATCATGACAACCAGCAGCAGTCCCCAGTCGAAATCGCGGAAGCTCAGGAATCGGCGCACTAGCGGAGTCCCTCTTTCCAGCGGAGGGGCAGGGCGTTGAAGAATGCGCTGAAGCTGAGCGGTTTCATGGCGAGTTCCTTGGCGGGGGCGGAAGGATCCACGAAGAAATGTCCGATGTGGAGGACTTCCGCCTTCTGCTTCGGATCAGCCGAGTCCGGCGGGGACCAGACCGCGCCCACTTCCACCGGCTTGGTGGGTTCGCTCGCCTTCTGCAGCAGGTTGTGATCCTGGCGGCGAATCTTGTTCACGTAGGTGGTCACCAGTGCCTGCGCAATGTGAGCAGAGTTGGATCCCCAGTCGCCGTGTTCCTGAAGGACGACCACGGCCAGCTCGGGGTTTCGCCGCGGCACCATGCCAACGAACCAGGAATTCGGGGTGCGCTCGCCGCCCTTGACGTGGGTATCGCCGCCGCCCACCACCTGCGCGGTGCCCGTCTTGCCGGCGAAGTCGACGCCCTCGATGTGCGAAGCGCCGGCGGTACCGGTGGTGGTGGCGGCAGCCATGCCATCGGTGATGATCGTCCATGTGTCGGGGTTCAGGGGAACGACCTTGTCGCCGGATCCCGGGAAGCTGTCGATCAGCGCCTGGCGGAAATTCTCCGGAAGCTGGACGGGCTCGACCACGTGAGGACGGACGAAGTGGCCGTCGGAGGCGATGCCGCTGAGCGCGCGCAGCAGTTGGACGGGCGTGACCTGCGTCTCACCCTGGCCGATGCCCACGGATATGGTGTTGCCGGCGTAGTACTTCTGGTGGAAGTTCTTCATTTCCCATTGCGTGGACGGCATCACGCCGGACATTTCGTTGGGCAGGTCGATGCCGGTCTTCTGGCTCAGCCCGAACGAAATCGCGTACTTCGCGATGGTGTCGATGCCCAGTTTCTGCGCCAGGGTGTAGAAGAAGGTGTCGCAGGAGAGCGGGATGGCCTGCTGGATGGCCAGCACCCCGTGATGCTTGTCGCAGTGGAAGAAGCGCCCGTAGAAATTGCCGCCGCCCACGCAATTGACGTGCATGTCCTGGGCCACTCCCTCCTGCAGTCCGGCCGCCGACATGATGATCTTGAACGTCGAGCCGGGGGCGAGCTGGTCCTGGATGGCCTTGTTCATCAGCGGATGGCGGGGATCGGTGATGAGCTTGTTCCACTCGTCGCGATGGATGCGCACGGCGAAGGCGTTGGGGTCGAAATTGGGATGGGAGACGAGAGCGAGGATTTCGCCGTTGCGCGGGTCCATGGCAATGACTGCGCCGTTGTTGTCGCCAAGGGCGATTTCCGCCTCGCGCTGCAGGTCCAGATCGATGGTGAGCTTCAGGTCCTGGCCGGGCTTGGCATGCTGCGTGCCCAGAATGCCCATTTCGCGGCCATGGCTGTCGACGATCACGTCGCGGGAGCCATCCTCGCCGCGCAGCAGTTCGTCATAGGTTTCCTCGACGCCGGCCTTGCCCACCACGTCGCCGGGCTGATAGGCGGCATAGCGGCTCTGGTTCAGGTCCTCTTCGCTCACCTCGCCCACGTAGCCGATCAGGTGGGAGGCGAAGCCGTCGCGAGGATAGAGGCGGCGCTCCTCGTCAATGGTTTCCAGTTCCGGCAGCTCGTTGCGGTGGGCCTCGATGAAGGCCTGCTCGTCGGCGGTGATGTCCTGTTTGATGGGGATCGGCTGATATCCAGCCGCGCCTCGGAAATGTTTCAGCGTCTGCCGCAATTGATCGAGATCGAGGTGTAGACCCTGCGCGATCATGGGCAGGTCGGCATCGACGTTCTTGTTCTGCTCGCGGACCAGGAAGCAGGAGACCGACGGGTAATTGTCGACGATGAGGCGGTTTTCGCGATCGAAGAGCTTGCCGCGGGGCGCCAGAATGGGCACCTTGCGGATGCGGTTCTGCTCGGCGAGCTCGCGAAAATTCGAGGCGCCCAGAACCTGCAGCCTCCAGAGACCGGCGGCCAGCGCCAGCATCATGAGAAGAATGCCGTACTGCACCGCTGTCGACTTGAGGGTGGAGAGCTTTTCGCCGCGGTTACTTCGGTCGGAATACATACTTCTCTATATATAAGATACAGCGAAATCCAGTTCACGTTCGCGGCTTTACAGGCTACGGAAAAACTCCTGCATGAGCGAGCTTTGTAACAGTCCGCCACCGCCGTTTTTCCGACCCGCGATGGATGAAACGGGCGCTCTTGACCGATCCTTTGTTTTGTTTAACTTGCATTTTTGTTTCTTATTAGGGCATGACTTTCCGCCGTGGCGGATGCCGCATACGCTTCATAATGAGGAGCCGGGCTTTAGAGGCTGCGGAAAAAGTCGAAATGGGAGGCGATTGTCGGGTGCGAAGCCCGCAGCGGCTAAACAGGCTGCGGAAAAGTTCGTTCATCGAGTCGCAAAGGGCAGAAACCATTCTTCGGCGGCTAAGCAGGCTGCTGAAAAAATCCGGTGCCAAGCGTGCCTTCTATCAGGGGCTGATCTCGGTCAAGCCGCAAAGCCTTGCTGAATCAACGATGGGCTTTGCGGTGTTGCTGAAAAGGTAACGGGTGTCAAACGCGGCTAGCCTAAAAATTCCAGCGCGGTCTAGCTACGGATCTTTATTTTAAAGCACTTATGTGTGGGGGGATGGGGTGGGGGTATTTATTTTATGGTTAACACCGGTGCATTTCCTGGCGAACATCCACAATTGCTGTGAAGTGAGTATGGCTCAGGTTTGCCTGCGCGGCTGTGCGCGCTGTCACACACGATCTGTTTGGACGTGCCGATCAGCTCCACAAAACAGCGGGGCTTTAGCGGCTGCGGAAGATTCAACATCAATCCCTGACCTGAAACCGATCCAGCAGCGGGAACAGGATGAGCGCGATGATGGAATTCCCTATGGCCTGGAAGAGAGGGTTGAACCAGTTCCATTCCAGCTCCATGCCCAGCAGCACGCGATAAATAAAGAGATAGATTGCGCTGCACAGCAAGGTGAGAGCGAAGTTGAGCATCAGGCGAACCAGGTAATTCTGCACGTCGATGCGGATACCGACCGAGGCGGCGAGATAGCCGGCGATGGTTTTGGCAATTCCGTTGATGCCCAGGGCGTGATGGGTGAGCGCGTCCTCAAAGATGCCGACGAAGCTGCCGATGAGCATGCCCTGGATGGGACTGCGGCGGCCCAGGGCGAAGTAGATGGTAACCACCAGGGGGAAGTCGAACCAGATGTGGTTCTGGCCCACGGCGCGCGGCAGCAGGGCCTGCAGCACCAGCGCGGCCGCGATCACCAGCAGGTAGAGTGGGGCCGGGTAGCGGTGAATCTCCAGGTCGCGGCGGGAGTCCGCCATCATGACGGGCATTTATGGATTCCTCTGCGGCTGGGGAGGGGCGGGCTGGGTCTGCGGTGGCTGGGCCGGTTTTGCGGCGGGTTTGGGAGCGGGTTTTGGGGCAGTCTGCTTTTCGCCGGGCGCGGCCTCATGCTGCTCCGATTTGGGGGCTGCGGGATTGGGCGCGACGGGCTTTTTGATCCTGGGCGCGGGATGGACTGTATCGGTGCCGGTTTCGCCGGATGGCCGAGGCTGCGCGGCATTTCCCGGAGTGAAGCGGTCAGCATGCGCGGGGGGCAGAATCTTTGGCACCACGGCCGCGGCGGGCGGAGGCGGCAGGCCATTGGCCCCTGGCTTGGGCGCAGGCGGTGGAGGCGCATTGGGGTCGGTGAGCCCGGGCAGGCGTTCCGCCATGATCTCCGAGGCTTTCTTTTGGTCGGCCAGGGCTGCGGCATCGCTGCCCTTCAGACTCTGGCTGTCGGCCATGTCCTTCATCTGCTGGTCCGAGAAGCGCGGCTCGGTGGAGGTAATGACCAGGACCTCGTCGAGCTGGTCGAGGTGGGCGGCGGGCCTTACGATCACGCGGATAAAGCCGTCGCGGTCGGGATCTGGCACCACTTTCTGCACCACGCCGACGGGCAGCCCGCGGGGAAAGATCTGGTCGCCGCCGGCAGTGAGCACCTTCTCGCCGGCCTTGATGCGCTGGTCGGCCAAAATGCCCACGATCTGCGGCTGGCCCTGGGCGTTTCCGCGCAGGATGCCGCGAATGCGGGTAGTTTCCAGGATCACGCCGGCGCCGCTGGACTGGTCGTTGATGGCCAGCACCTGGGCGGTGTGGGGAAAGACTTCACGCACCTTGCCCACGATGCCGTCAGCGGTGATGACGGCCATGTCGCGGGTGAGGTGGGCGTCCTTGCCCTTGTCGATGTAAAAGATCTGCGACTGGTCAGAGCCGCTGGAGCCGATCACCTGCGCGGGCAGCGTTTTATAGAGATATTTCTGCTGGAAATCAAGCATGGCCTGGAGGCGCTGGCCCTGGCGGGCATCTTCGAGCAGGGCGGCCTGTTCAAGGCGAAGGCGGTCGACAGTGGCCTGCAGGTCCTTATTTTGCTGGCGGACGTGGCGGAGGTCGAAGTAGTTCTGCCAGATGCTGCCCGCGCCGGTCTTGGACGATTCGACCGCCCGCTCCGGCGGCGAAACCAGCCCATTCGCCCACAGCCGGATCAGCCGCACTCCGGAACTGTCCGCCGGATCGTAACCATTTCGTCCTGCGACATTTCGCCGCACCTGCATGGCCAGCCCGATGATCTGGACCACCAGCAGAAGCAGCAGCACGAGAAGATTCCGGTAGCGGACGAAGAAGGATTCCATGGTGATAAGTGGGAAAGTGAAAGAGTGAAGGAGTGAAAGAGTGAAAGAGTGAGGAGTTTACCGGTGAATAAGGGAACTGACGATCCCTACCTGGGGTTACCTCGTTGTCACTTTTTCACTTTTTCACTCTTTCACTTGGTTTCAGTCGATCTTGATCTTGCGCAGGAGGCGGAAGTCGCTCAGCATCTTGCCGGTGCCCAGCACCACGGAGGCCAGCGGATCGTCGGCCACGGAAACCGGCAGGCCGGTTTCCTCGCGGATGCGCTTGTCCAGGTTCTTGATCAGGGCGCCGCCGCCGGTGAGCACGATGCCGCGGTCGCTGATGTCGGCGGAGAGCTCGGGGGGCGTGCGCTCCAGCGCCACGCGGATGGCATTCATGATCACGGCGATGCATTCGCCCAAAGCTTCGCGGATTTCGCTGTCGTCGATGGCGATGGTCTTGGGCACGCCCTCGATCAGGTTGCGGCCCTTGATCTCCATGGTCAGCGGCTTGTCCAGCGGGAACGCGGAGCCGATTTCCATCTTGATATGCTCGGCGGTGCGTTCGCCGATCAGCAGGTTGTACTTGCGCTTGAGGTAGTTGGTAATGGCCTCGTCCATCTGGTTGCCCGCCATGCGCACGGATCGCGAATAGACGATGCCGGAGAGCGAGATCACCGCAATATCCGTAGTCCCGCCGCCGATATCGACCACCATGTTGCCGCTGGGCTCGGTGATGGGCAGGCCGGCGCCGATGGCCGCCACCATGGCCTGTTCGACGAGGTAGACTTCGCTGGCCTTGGCGCGATAGGCGGAGTCTTCAACCGCGCGCTTTTCCACCTGCGTAATCTCGGAGGGCACCCCGATGACGATGCGCGGATGGACCAGCATCTTGCGGTTGTGCGCCTTCTGAATGAAGTAGTTGAGCATCTTCTCAGTGACTTTGAAGTCGGCGATGACGCCGTCTTTCATGGGCTTGATGGCGACGATGTTGCCGGGCGTGCGGCCCAGCATCTCCTTGGCCTCCTTGCCCACGGCTTCCACCTCACCGGTATTCTTGTTAATGGCGACGATGGAGGGCTCGTTGACCACGATGCCTTTGCCGGCAGCATAGACCAGCGTGTTGGCCGTGCCGAGGTCAATGGCCAGGTCGCTGGAAAACATGCTGAAGAGCGAGCGCAGGCCGTGCGAGCGCGAAGGGCGCGAAGGATAGCCATTCAAAGACATTGGAAGCCTGGTGTTACCTCATGGAGTATTGTACGGCCAGCGGGCAGGCGACACCGGAAGCATTGGTCCGCGGGCGAAGAGGCGTGCCGGTGCGGTAAACTCAACTGTTTGCCGTGCTCTCAGCATACCGCAAATCGAGTGTCTGCGCGGGCTCCAGGGCACGCGGGCCGCTTTCCCCGGCGCGGCAGCTTGCGAGCCCTGATCCGATGCGCTGAATCCTGATTCCCGAGGTTTTCCCATGTCATTCAAGAGTTACAGAAACCTGATTGGCGGCGACTGGGTCGCCGCGGCGACCGGCAAGACATTTCAGAATGTGAACCCGGCGGACCACTCGGACATCGTCGGCGAGTTTCCGGCGTCGGGCGCGGAGGACGTGGATGCGGCGGTAGCCGCGGCGAAGAAGGCGTTTGCCACGTGGCGGCTGACGCCGGCGCCCAAGCGGGCGGAGATCCTCTACCGCGCGGGGCAGTTGCTGCGTGAGCGCAAGGAGCAGTTTGCCCGCGACATGACCCGCGAGATGGGCAAGGTGCTGGCGGAGACCCGCGGCGACGTGCAGGAAGCGATCGATGAAGCTTTCTACGTGGCCGGCGAGGGCCGCCGCATGTTTGGCAAAACCACGCCGAGCGAGCTGCAGAACAAGTTCGCCATGAGCGTGCGCATGCCGCTGGGCGTGGTGGGCATGATCACGCCGTGGAATTTTCCCATGGCGATTCCCAGTTGGAAACTGTTTCCCGCTTTGGTAGCCGGCAACACCTGCGTGATCAAGCCCGCGACGGATACGCCTCTTTCGGTCTACAACCTGGTCAACACGCTGGTGGATGCCGGCGTTCCCGCGGGCGTGCTCAACATCGTCTGCGGCGGCGGGGGCTCGGTGGGAAACGCGCTGGTGGAGCACAAGGACGTTCGTGCGATAAGCTTTACGGGTTCCAGCGAAGTGGGGTCGCATGTGGGCCAGCGCGGCGCGGCCACCTTCAAGCCCGTCTCGCTCGAAATGGGCGGCAAGAACGCCCAGATCGTGCTCGACGACGCCAACCTCGACCTGGCCCTCGATGGCGCGCTCTGGGGGGCATTCGGCACCACCGGCCAGCGCTGCACCGCCACCAGCCGACTCCTGCTGCAGAAGGGCATCGCCAAGCAGTTCGCTGAGAAGCTGGTCGAACGCGCAAAAGCTCTCAAGATCGGCAACGGACTCGATGAGTCCGTGCAGGTGGGTCCTCAGGTGAACGCCAGCCAGATCGAAACCTCAAAGAAGTACGTCGAAATCGCCAAGGGCGAAGGCGCAAAGCTCCTCTGCGGCGGCCATGCGCTCACCGAAGGCGCGTATGCGAACGGCACTTTTTTCCAGCCGACGATCTTTGACGGTGTGACGGCGGGGATGCGGATTGCGCGCGAGGAAGTCTTCGGCCCGGTGCTGAGCATCCTCGAATTCGACACCTTCGATCAGGCCGTCGAGATCGCCAACTCCATCGATTACGGGTTGTCGACGGCGTTGTATACGAAGGACGTGAATCACGCCTTCACGGCGATGCGCGATCTGGAGGCGGGGATCACGTATATCAATGCGCCGACGATTGGCGCGGAGGTACATCTGCCGTTCGGCGGCGTGAAGCAGACCGGGAACGGGCATCGCGAAGGGTCGGAGGCGCTCGATTTCTTCACCACATGGAAGGCGGTGTATGTGGACTACAGCGATAAACTGCAACGCGCGCAAATTGATAACGCGGAGTAGCTAAGCCTCTCAGCCGTGTTTGCAGTGCGGGTCGAATCTATGTCCCTTGCAGTTCTGGTAACGACTGCAAGGGATTTCATTAAAGGACCGTTCAATGAGTCGGGCGACGCTCGATCGATCGGGCGAAGCGCCCCTCCTGATTTCATCGAGGATGAATTTCAAGCGGTCGAGAAGAAGCTGGTTACATTGCAGGGGTCTGAACGAATTGACGCTTTGGGCAAATCTGTAGAACCCCGCGAAGCTGTCGCCGAGAGGTGCAGCTTGTCGAGAAAGAGTTCCTTATCCAGCTTTTGCTTGGCGTATTCGTCCAGCACTGAGAGCGCTTCTCGGTTTGGCATTCATCCCTCCGCAATAGCAATTCGCGCTACAATTCTCCCATGAGCCCGAATGCCCAGAAAGTCCTCGAAGAAGGCCGCCAATTAACCCCGGAAGAGCGGGAGTGGGTTGCGCATGGCCTGCTCATCGAAGAAGGCGAGGAATTGGATGCGGACTGGGTATCCGAGATTGAACGCCGTGCTGCCGACGAGTCCGGCGCCGCGACAGCAGGCACTTGGGAAGAGCTTGAATCGCGGCTGCGTGCGCGCCTCGCGCAATGAACAGCAAGCCGGTTCGCATCCGTTCTGAGGCGCAAACTGAAATCGAAGAAGCATTTGAGCGATATCGACAAGAGAGCCGCGAACTAGCCGACCGATTTTTGGTTGAGATCGGCACATCCCTCGATTTGATTCGCCTTCACCCGCGACTCTATCCAATCGCAACGAGGAATACCCGCCGGCGCATTCTGCACACTTTCCCTTATTCAGTCATTTACCAGGAGAAGCAAGACGTAATTCTGATCGTTGCCGTTGCCCACGCCAAGCGGCGCGAGGGCTATTGGTCTAAGCGCCTGAAACAGTGAAACCGCGCTACAATTCCGCCATGAGCCCGAATGCCCAGAAAGTCCTCGACGAAGCCCGCCAACTCTCTCCCGACGAGCGGGACTGGCTGGCTGAGCAACTGCTAATCCAGCAGAACGAGGAAGCTTTCGCAGTCCAGACTGCGGAGTACGGCGAGCCCGAACCGGGCTATGACGAGTGGTTCCGTGCTGGAGTCGAACAGGCGCTGGCGGATAAGGCCCCAGGCGTGCCCCATGAGCAGGTCATGCAGGAGATCGCCGGAATTCTCAATTCGGCGCGGGGAAAACAGAGGCTGAAAAAGAGCGCCTGAGTGAAAGTTACCTGGGGCCGCCGAGCAAGACGCGACCTGCACGAGTTGATAGCCTGGATTGCCGAAGACAGCTTGCGGACTGCGGGGCTCGTTTCTGACCGAATCTGGAAAGCCGTCGCGCAGCTTGCCAACGCGCCGCACTCTGGCCGTCCGGGCCGGGTCGCTGGAACACGCGAACTGGTTGTCCCCAGAACCGGGTGCGCTCCCGTGGATTGATCATTCTTCGGGTCTATCGTGGCGCCCGCCGCTGGCCCTCCCGGTTCGACTGATCTACGATTGCTAAGTCATGGAAACCGCTTACGTTCCCAACCCTTCCCGTTACGACCAAGCCACCTTCCGCCGCTGTGGCCGCTCCGGCCTGGTCCTGCCTCCCATCTCTCTCGGCCTGTGGCAGAACTTCGGCGGCGCCGACGTCTTCGAGACGGGCCGCGCCATGATTCGGCGTGCCTTCGACCGTGGCGTCACCCACTTCGACCTCGCCAACAACTACGGCCCGCCCTACGGCTCCGCCGAAGAAACCTTCGGCGCCGTGCTGCGCAAGGACTTCCGCAACCTGCGCAACGAGCTCGTAATCTCCACCAAAGCCGGCTGGGACATGTGGCCCGGCCCCTACGGCATCGGCGCCTCGCGCAAATACCTTCTCGCCTCGCTCGACGACAGCCTCCGCCGCATGGGCCTCGAATACGTCGACATCTTCTATGCGCACCGCCCCTGGGCCAACGCGCCGCTGGAAGAGACCATGGGCGCGCTGGCGACCGCCGTTCACCAGGGCAAGGCGCTCTACGTCGGCATCTCCACCTACAGCCCCGAGCGCACCCGTCAGGCCGCCGAAATCCTCAAGAGCATGGGAGTGCCGCTGCTGATTCACCAGCCGTCGTACTCGATGCTCAACCGCTGGATCGAGCAGGGCCTGCTCGCCACTCTCGACGAACTCGGCGTAGGCTGCATCGCCTTCTCGCCGCTGGGACAGGGGCTGCTCACCAACAAATATCTTCAAGGCGTACCGGAAAATTCGCGCGCCACGGCGGAAAATTCATCGCTGCTGAAGAACTTTTTGAGTGATGAGAATATCCAGCGTGCGCAGGCGCTGAACGAGATTGCAAAGAAGCGCGGGCAGACCCTGGCGCAGATGGCGATTGCGTGGGTGCTGCGCGAGCGGCGCGTGACCACGGCGCTGGTAGGCGCGCGCACGGTGGAGCAATTGGACAATTCACTGGACGCGCTGAATCGGCTGGAGTTCAGCGAGACGGAGTTGCAGGAGATCGATCGGCACGCAGTGGATGCGGGAATCGACTTGTGGAGAGAGGCGCGGGAGACGATGGCGTAGTCCGCCGTTCTGCCGTAAAACATCTTGGCCGGGGAGAAATGCCCTGGCCGCTTTCGTTGCGCGGTTAGTCGCTGGGAAAGTCCTCATCGGGAGCCTCCGCAGTTGCGGTCTTCGGCGCAGGTGCGGAAGCTTCCGGCTTGGCGGGCGCTGCCGCGGGTTCAACGGGCAGGTCAGGGTGCTCGTAGGAATAGAGCTCGTTGAACAGGTACTTATATGTGGCATGCGACTGCCCGCGGAACTGCGGCTTGAATCCATACAGTACGATTCGCCCGCGCCCAAAGACCATCTCCACCGCGGCGGCTTTGCCCTCAATGGCCTCCGGATGGAGCAGCAGTCCGCTCTCCAGCGGATTGGTCTGCTTCGAGTAGCGCGCCAGCACCGCGCCGCGGAATCCGGGCAGCGGCTGGAAGGCCGGGCCGGCCTGGAACATCACCACGGGGGAATCGGACAAGCCATAGTTGGCGGGCAGGTCGGCGTGTTCGGTGTTGACGCGCAGCAGCGCGCCGGAGCAGAAGAACTTATCGCTCTTCGCGCCTTCAATCACGTTCTGCACGGGCAGCGACAGCAGCGGGATGAGGGTGCTCGCGGTTTTATTCAGCGCGATGAGCGTGCCGCCGTCGCGGGTGAATTCGCGCAGGTTATCCAAGCCGTCTTCGCCGATGCCGCCGGCGTACTGGCCGGGCACCGTACCCACCCCGAAGCCGCTGAGCAACTGCCTGGGGGACATGTCGGGCAGCACGATAACGTCGTAGCGGCTGCGCAGGTTGGCGGAGCGGATTTCGGCGTTGTACAGGCTCTTGGGCTCGAAGCCGTAGTTCTCCAGAATCCAGCGGGTCCAGCCTTCATCAATCGAGGGCGCCCATGGCCGATACAAGCCGATGCGCGCCACCTTGATTGGCGTGGAATGCGCCGGCGCTGCCACGGCCAGGGCAGGCACAGAGTACTGCCGGGCGAACTGATCGAGTTTCTCGCGACTAATTCCGCTCACCAGGAATGCGCCCCTCTCCATGCCGTTGGCGGTCTTCACCGGCTCGCTCGCCAGTGACACTGTGCCGCCGGAACGCAACACCGCATTCACCAGTAGGAACGAGGCATTCGTCCGGTGGCTCAATGCAAACACTGCGCCGGCGCCTTCAATGGGCGCGGGTGGCGCTTCCGCCTTGTCGATTTTCGTGAGCAGCGCGCGCTGCGCCGGTTCCAGCGGATCGGTGACCGCGTCGACGTTCACGCCCATCTGCATCGGCAGCGTCCAGCCGGTCACGTCATACGGCAAGTCGATCGCCTTTGCCGTCCCGTTTTCCAGCGCGTCAGGATAACGCTGCCGCTCGAACAACTCCTTGGCCATGGCGGAAAAGGCCTGGTCCATGGGAATCACCCACGATCCGGCGGGATAGCTGACTCCGTTGGCCTTGAAGCCATCCTTGCTGGCGTAGACGTCGAGGCCGTTTTCGATCATCAACTGCGCCAGTTGCGCGGCCTCGGGCGTGTCGGTCTGCTTGTCGCCGATCACGTACGCAAACGGCGGCTCCTTGCGATAGTGCTCAATGTTGTCTCGCGCCGCCTGGTAGCGGTTGTACAGCAGCGTCTCGCGATTCTTCGCCGCCAGGTCGAGCACCGACATCGATCCGCCAACCATGTAGTCCACCGCATCGCGCAAGCGCCACCATCCGCCCTGCCATGGCGTGCTGTACATACTCAGCGCGCGCAGGTCCTGGTAGTTCTTGGGGAAGTCGCTCACGGTGTAGAAGTGCGGCGTTGCGTACTCATACAGCGCGGTTTCCGTGAAGAAGGAAATCTCGTTGCGGAAGACGTGCGCCCAGTCGGTGAAGCCGGCATACCAGTTATCGAAGCGCGACTCGGAGATGGCGCCGGGCATCTGGTGCGCATTGAGGTAGGCAGTCATGTTGGTGCCGATGACATTGAGCCAACTGCGCACGTAGGGGCTGATGTTGGACGAGATGGGATCGGAAAATGGCGGAATCCAGATGCGCGCGGGGAACGGCGCGGTCTGATGCTGGCAATAGAAGATCACCGGGCTGTACTCGAGCTGCGCCCTGGTGACCACCTGCTCTTCTTTCATGTTGAGCATGTACCCGTCGCGGTTGTTGTCGTGGCCCACGTACTCCTGGTAGAGCTTCGGCAGCGGACTCACCTCGTATTGCGTGCCCAGGTTCTGCCGGTACCAGTGCACGATCATGTCCTGCCCATCGGGATTCAGCGTGGGCCACAGCACCAGCACCACGTTGTCGAGGATGGCGTCAATCTGAGGATCGTTCTTGGCGCTCAGCAGCTTGTAGGCGAGGATCATGGTGTGCTGCGTCCCCGCCACCTCGCTCGAATGGAGGCCGCCGTCGATGTGCACCACCACCGGCGTGGTGCGTGCCAGCTCCCGCGCCGATTCGTCGTTCAGGTCCGTGCCGTGCGCCAGGCGCCCGGCGATCTGTTTGACCTGGTCCAGCCTGGCTATGTTTGCCGCCGAAGAGATGACCGCGATTTCGATGTCTTTGCCCTCGGTGGTCTTGCCCACGGTGAACATCTTCATGCGGTCGGGCGCGGCGGCAGCTAGCGCATGAAAATACTTGACTGTGTCTTCGTAATCGGCGAGGTAGAAGTCATCTCCGGGGGTGTGGCCGAGAACGGGAACCGGCGTTGGAATCTGCGCGGCGGCGGGGCGTAGTGTAGAGAAGGCGAGACAGGCGGCGAGGCAGCAGAGGCGAACGGCCGAACGGGAAGACATGGAGGCTCCTTGTTCGAATTGGGAAGAGTATTCGAGCGTGTCCAAGGGTAACGCACGGAGAATGGGGTTGGTATAAGGAACTGGGGTACGGGTGCGGGGATTGAGGGTGGGTGGAGGCTGAGGTCCCGGCTTGCCGGTTGAATATCCGGAGTGGCTTCCGGGTAGGCTGCGATCCACCAAAGACTCGGTTCTAACCAAACATCGAGCAACGGTCATTTGGCTTTCAGCTCTCTATCGCCGGGACAATACAACAGAGCCTCTACCACGCAACAGAGAATCGCGGCAGCGTAGAGCAAGAGTATCGGCAAATGGAAGCTGCCGAAGTACATCGGATCGCTCAATGGCACTCCAGCCGTACGACCAAAGATGAATCCAGCAGAATAGATCGCACTTACCGATACGACGGCTAGTGCTGCTACGCATGTGATCCATTTAGGGACTCTCCTACGTGAGAACGCTGAGTAGAACCCCGAGAAGAGCCCAATTGAGCCGCCGACGGACGCGATCAGAAAGAACCACATAGCCCAGTTGATCCCGTTAAATGCTGCCGACCCAACGGTGTCAGCCAAAACTGGGATGGAAGTCCCAATCGCGAGAATTGTCCACGCCACCCCTATTGATTTCACTGCGGTATAGCACGGAAGGCGTTAATTCCCGGGTTGCGTTTTTCGGCCATCGTCGATGAACGAGCATTGCAAGCCCGTTTGAGCGGCAGAGGCAACCGCGGATCCTTCACTCCGCTGCGCTGCGTTCAGGATGACAGCGCCTGTGGTGATATCGCTTTCTGGCGACGTGGATTTCGAAGCGTTCTACGCCTGCGCGTCGCCGAGAACGTCGCGCAGGGCGAAGCTGGTTTCGAGGCGCGTGACGCCGGGCAGCCGCGACAACTCATTCTGGTGCAGCCGGCCATAATCGTCGATATCCGCCACCCGCGCTACCAGCATGTAGTCGTACTGGCCGGCCATGAGATGGCAGCTCACAATCCCCCGCGTGTGGCGCACCGCGGCCTCAAACGTGCCAAGTACCGGCGCCGACTGCCGCTCCAGCGTGACGCGAACAAACACCGTCATGTGCTTGCCCAGCAGGCGATCGTTGACCAGCGCGCGATAGCCGCGGATGGCGCCCATGGCTTCCAGCGCCTGGATGCGGCGCGAGGCGGCGGAGGCGGATAGCCCGACAGCCTCGCCAACCTCGAAGTTGGTGGCGCGCCCGTGGCGTTCGAGGTAGCCGAGGATGGCCGCATCGAGGTCGTCCATGCCGCTCAACTGCGGGACAGCGGGTGATTCGTGCGCGGAATGGCGAACTGGTTCACGTCTTGTTCCCATAACGCCGTTCTATCACGAACTTTGCACACATTGAAAGCGGTTTGCGCCGTAGGATGCTTGGGTCAGAGGTGCGTCCTCAGCATCGGACCCGAGAGGCAGGAGCAAAGCAGATGATCATTGGCGTTCCCAGGGAGATCAAGGATCAAGAAGCGCGCGTGGGCGTCATTCCCGCAAGCGTGAAGGCGTTGACCGAGGCCGGGCACAAGGTGCTGGTGGAGACGCAGGCCGGCGCGCAGTCGGGGTTTCCCGATGCGGAATACCAGGACGCGGGCGCGGAGATGGTCGGCGATGCAGGCCACGTGTGGGGAAAGTCCGACATGGTGGTCAAGGTCAAAGAGCCGGTGGAGAAGGAGTATCCGTATTTCCGCGAGGGGCTGGTGCTGTTCACCTATCTGCACCTGGCGCCGATCCCCGATCTGACCAACCGGCTGCTCAGCACCAAGGTGATCGGCATCGCGTATGAGACGGTGCGCGACCGCCAGGGCACGCTGCCGTTGCTGACCCCGATGAGCGAAGTGGCGGGGCGCATGAGCGTGCAGGTGGGCGCGAGCTATCTCGAGAAGGAGAAGGGTGGGCGCGGCATCCTGCTCGGCGGAGTGCCGGGGGTTCCTCCCGCGCATGTGGCGGTGATCGGCGGCGGCGTGGTGGGCACCAATGCGGCCAAAATCGCGCTGGGGTTTGGCGCCAAGGTCACTCTGATCGATCTGAATCTGAACCGGCTGCGCGAGATTGACGACATCTTCGGCGGACGGGTGTATACGCTGGCATCGAACAGCTACAACGTGGGACACGCCACGCGGGAGGCGGACCTGGTGATCGGCGGGGTGCTGATTCCGGGGGCGACGGCGCCCAAGATCGTGACCCGGCAGATGGTTTCGCGCATGAAGAAGGGCGCGGTGATTGTCGACGTAGCCATCGACCAGGGCGGCTGCGTGGAGACGGCACGGCCCACGTCGCATTCCGACCCCAGCTACACCGTGGATGGAGTGGTGCACTATTGCGTGACCAACATGCCGGGCGCGGTGCCGCATACCTCCACGCTGGCGCTCACCAATGCCACCTTCCCTTACCTGATGCGGCTGGCGAACCAGGGCGCGCGCGAAGCCCTCAAGCGGGATCCGGGACTGGCCGACGGCCTGAACACGTGGATGGGCAAGCTGACGCATCGCGGGGTGGCGGAGAGCCAGAAGCGCGAGTGGATTGCGCCGGCCGAAGTGATCGCGTAGAGGCAGTGAAAAGAGTGAATGAGTGAAACGAGTGAACTGCGATTCCCTGACCGCTGTTCACTCGTTTCACTCATTCACTCTTTCACTCATTCACTCGTTCACTGCCCACTGACCACTGATTACCACTGATCACGGATCACTGTCGGCTCTATAATCGCCCCATGCCCTGGAAATGGAGTCCCCGGCTGCGCCTGATTGTTCTGCTTGCGAGCGGTGTGATTCTGGTGTTCGCGCTGCTGGGCGCGCTGCAGGCATTCAACACCTCCCATGTGAGTTTTCTGAACCCTGACACGTCAGGGGAGACGCTGGCGTTTTTTGGGCTGACGGTGGTGCTGTTTTTGCTGCTGCTGGCACTGCTGATGCTGCTGCTGCGGAACCTGCTGAAGCTGTATGCGGACCAGGGGAGCAGCGCGCTGGGGGCGCGGCTGCGCACGCGCATGGTGCTGGGAGCGGCGCTGATCGCGCTTACCCCCGCGGTGCTCATGTTCCTGTTCAGTTATTTTCTGATGAACCGCACCATTGACCGCTGGTTCTCGCCCAATACGTCGGAGCTGCGCGAGGACTCCACCCGGGTGGTCCTGGAGCTGGCGCAATATGTGGCCGGCAACGCGCGCGGCGAGGCGGCGTCGATCGCGGGGACGGGGGCGCCGGACCGCGATCCAGGCTCGCTCACGGGGGTGATGGCTTCGCATCGCATCACGCTCGATGGCGGATTTGTGGTGGTGTACGGCAACGATCGACGGGTGATCGCAACGTACGATGCGCCTCCCGACGCCACGGCGTCGAGCCTGATTCCGTGGCTTCCCGACCCAGCGGAAGATGAGAGCGCGCCTGCGGTTCCGCTGCAGGGGCCGCTTTATGCCAACCTGCTTTCCGCGGCGCGGCGTAACGATCAGCCGATCTTGCGCGTGGCCAATCAGGAGTATGCGCTGGGGTTGGCGATCACGCCGGCCGGGAACATGGTGCTCGCGGCGCTGCCCATGCCCCAGGGCCTGAGCCAGACCACCGCTCGCATTCGTCGCGGCGCCACGGAGTACTGGCAGCTCTTCCGCATGCGCAAACAGATCCGCTCCAATTTCTTCCTCCTGCTGCTGGTGGTCACGGTGTTCGTGTTCTTTTCCGGGGTGTGGCTGGCCATGTTCTTGTCCAAGCAGATTACGCGGCCGGTGGCAGCGCTGGCCGACGCCATGAACGAAATCGCCGCGGGCAAATACGAGCAGCGGGTGGGCTTGATCACCACCGGGGAAATGGCGGAGCTGGTGCGCTCGTTCAACCACATGGCTGCGGATCTCGAGACCAGCCGGCAATTGGCGGAGAGTTCGTCGGCGCAACTCACCGCGGCCAACCAGGCCATCGAGGAGCGGCGGCGAGAGCTGGAAACCATTGTGGAAACGATTCCCAGCGGGGTGGTGACGCTGGACGGCGCGGGGGTGGTGCTGCAGGCCAATCGCGCGTTCGCAGTCTTGATGGGGCAGCGCGACGATCTTCGCGGGCAATCGATCGAATCGTTGTTGCCGCGGGAATGCGCGGAGGATTTTGCCGCTGTGATGCGGCGCGGACATCGCATGGGAGCGGCATCGGCGGAGCTGGAAGTTCCCTCGCGCGGACGCACCATGCATCTGGCGGTGACCAGCGCGCGGCTCGACCTGGCGCACGGCAAGCAGGGAACGGTGCTGGTGGTGGAAGACACCACGGAGTTGCTGCGCGCGCAAAGGCAACTGGCGTGGAAGGAAGTGGCGCAGCGCGTGGCGCACGAAATCAAGAATCCGCTGACGCCGATTGCGCTGAGCGCGGAGCGCATCGGCAAGCACCTCGATCGCGCGCAGCCGGATTCTCCCGGCGTGATTCGCAAATGCACTGAGGTGATTCTGGGCAGCGTGAGCACACTGCGCACGCTGGTGGACCAGTTTTCCGCGCTGGCGCAGTTTCCCGCGCCGCAGCCGCGCGCGTGCGATTTGAATCGCGTGGCGGAGGAGGCGCTGGCGTTGTTTGCGGGCCGCCTGGAGGGCATTACGGTGACGCGCGACCTGGCGCGCGATCTGCCGCCGGTGCTGGCCGATGCCGATGCCATCCGGCGCGCGCTGGCCAACCTGATCGACAACGCGGCGGAGGCCATGCAGGGCAGCCTGCTGCGCGTGCTATGCGTGGGCAGCGCGCTGAGCGAAGATGGAGCGGCGGTGGAGATGACCGTCTCCGACACCGGCCACGGGCTCACCGACGAAATTCGCGAGCGGCTGTTTCTGCCGTTTTACTCCACCAAGCATCGCGGCACCGGGCTGGGGCTTTCCATCGCCGCCAAAATCGTGCAGGAGCATGGCGGCTCGATTCGTGCGGAGAGCAATGTTCCCAAGGGCGCGCGCTTTCTCCTGCGTATTCCGCTGATGGAGCCGCCCGCGCAACATGCAACCGAGCCGGAAGAGTCCGGGCACGTAGAGGAAATGCGCTCATGAATCACATCCTGGTGGTGGACGATGAGGCCGATATCCGGTCGTCTCTCGAGGAGATCCTGCGCGAAGAGGGCTACGCGGTGGCCAGCGCGGCATCGGCGGCGGAGGCCAAGGTCCTCATCGAGGACGCGCCCTACGACGTGGTTCTGCTGGACATCTGGCTGCCCGATCGCGACGGTCTCGAGGTGCTGGGCGAGGTTCACGAGCTTCCCCTGGAGACACGGCCGGAGGTGGTGATCATCAGCGGTCACGGGACGATCGAGACGGCGGTGAAGGCGACCAAGCTGGGCGCGTACGATTTTCTTGAGAAGCCGCTGTCGCTGGATCGCACGCTGATCGTGCTCAAGAATGCGGTGGAAGCGCGGCGTCTGCGCGCGGAGAATCTGGAATTCAAGCGGCAGTTCAGCGTGAATTCGGTGCTCACCGGCGAGAGCGTTCCGCTGAAGGCGCTGCGCCAGCAGATCCGGCTGATGGCGCCCACCAATGGGCGGGTGCTCATTTACGGCGAGTCGGGCACCGGCAAAGAGCTGATTGCGCGGTCGATTCATGCGGAGAGCCTGCGGCGCGACCGCGTTTTTGTGGAGCTGAATTGCGCGGCCATTCCCGAGGCGCACATCGAGGCGGAGTTGTTTGGTTATCGCCACGGCGCGCAACCCGGCGGGCGCCCCGACCAGCGAGGCACGCTGGAGCGCGCCGACGGAGGCACGCTCTATCTGGACGAAGTGGGCGACATGAGCCTCAAGACCCAGGCCAAGGTGCTGAGCGCGCTCGACGACCAGATGTTCACGCCGCTGGGAGGCACGCAGCCGCTGCGCGTGGATGCGCGCCTGATCGCCTCCACCAACAAGGACCTGGAGGAGGAGATCGCCAAAGGGAATTTTCGCGAAGACCTTTTCTACCGGCTCAACGTGGTGCCGTTTTCTGTGCCGCCGCTGCGCGAGCGCCGGGAAGACATCGGGCCGCTGGTGCGCGAGTTTCTGGCGGATTTCGGACGGCAATACGGGCGTCCGCGGATGGAGATCGGCGAAGATGCGCTGGAGGCGCTGCGCCAGTATCACTGGCCGGGCAACGTGCGCGAGCTCAAGAACGTGATCGAGCGGGTGCTGATCCTCAACCCGCGGGCGCTGCGCATCGAGCGCAAGCATCTGCCCCCGCTGACCCACAAAGCGGGACCGCGGTCGGCGGACGGGTTTGAATCGCTGCAGCAGGCGCGCGATGCCTACGAACGCGACTACATCCTCAAGAAAATTGAAGAGGCGCGCAACAACGTGAGCCGCGCCGCGGAGCTGCTGGGACTGGAGCGCAGCCACCTCTATCGCAAAATGAAAGCGCTGGGCATCAGCGTCCGGGAGTAACCTATCTTGCGGGCAGAGAAGCCGCCGCGCCTGTGCGGAAGCGGACAGCCCGTTGCAAAAGCGGACATTCCATACCGGCAAACCAGTCGCGAAATGCGGCAGGAAATTGCCGGAACCCGGCATTCCCTAACCTCCTGCCGCGACCCCGGGTTGGTCCGCGAATTGCTCCCTTCCTATCGGGACAGACTCACCGGGACCTGCATTCCAGGATGTATCGGGAGGGACCTATGGCGTATTTTGAGCGAGTGCGCGATGTTCTATCCGGGCCCATCAGCCCGGAAATCATCCAGCAACGGACCGCCGCGGGCTGGCAGATGGTTTCCATCGAGTGGCGGCGCGAGTTGCCGGACACCGAAGCGCCCACGGAGAGCGCATTCGCCGAGGAAATCCCTTACGGGCTGCGCATCTCCGACGACTGCAAGCGGCTGGAGGTGCATGCGGCCGAAAACCAGGTGCTGCTGATCATGATGGACCTGCTGGCGCAGGATTTTTCTTACTCGGCGATTGTGAGCGACCTGAACGAGAAGGGTTTCCGGCAGCGCGACGGGCGGCCGTGGAGCCGGATTGCGGTGTTCAACATGATGCCGCGGCTGATCGAGGTGGGGCCGAGGCTTTTCTCGTCGGAAGAATGGGAAAAGCGGCGGATCCGTCTGGCCCGGCCCAGAGACTCGGAGAACGGCTGATCCTTACTCCGCCGCTGGGCTCGTTTTAAACACCAGCTCAATGGTGCGCTTGCGCAGAGCGGCGGTCATGCCGGCCTGACGCTCGGCCGCGCCCTCTTCATGCTTGTTGATGGAGAGAGCGTCGGTCCAGCCGCCGTAGAGCAGCCGCGCCTCTTCGCGAAGAGCCGGATCGATCTCCGGGGAAGTGCTGTGCCCGATCTCCTGGCAGATTCCGGCAAGCTCAGGGAACGAAAGCTGCCACAGACCTTCATGGGGAATGCGCATGCGTATCTCCTTCAGCGGGGAACAGGTTAAGCTTACCCGATTTTTCCCGCAGCGCAGGGGAAAATGGGTCTATCGCCGGTCGCCACGCCTTGTCAGCGTTTGAGCGCCGGCTGGAGAATGGGTCCGATGGATCCCGGATTGTCGCCGAGGCGGGGATTGACGTTGAAGTCCCACACCGTCTGGTTGATGTCGGAGGGGTCGAGAATCTCCACCAGCGCGTATTCGCCGATGGTCAGCGGCTGAGTCGGCGTGACCTTGAGCCAATGCTTTCCGGGCAGCACTTCCACCTTGGTCGGGATCACATTTTCGTCCTGGGCGATCTGGCCGCTGCGGCTGATGTGTAGTGCGCCCACGATGCGCACGCGATTCCGCTCATCCACGCGCACAATGGCAAAGCCCGATTGCGGGGAATGGGCGCCATGTTTGTGGTTGACCGCTTCCTTGGTGTCGCCGGTCTGCACAGTCATAGCGTGCGATAACACGTGCTCGGCACGATCGGTGATCTCCAGCGAGAGGTAGATGGCGGGGTCGTTCACGTGCAGGTGAATCTTGGCATGGGAGCCGGGCAGCTCGATGGCCTCGCGCTGGCCCGCCAGCGGGTTCAGCGTGGACAGGCCGTGATGGGTCTTCGCGTCCAGGCCCAGTTGATTGGGCGCAAGCTCCACCAGCTCCGGCGTGCCCTGGTAGGTGTCGAGCACAAAGACGGTGTCTTCGTCGGGCAATTCCAGCCCAGGAGCCACATCCGGCATGCGCGCCTTTTCTTCGTCGCGCTCGGCAGCCTCTTCCTTGTCGATGTCTTCGGCTTCCTTCATGGCGGGGGAGGCGTCTTCGGCTACGGGGGCGGTGTGGTCCCGCTCCCATTTTTTGGTGGCGTCCCAGTCCACCAGGTTCAACGGTAATTCTTCCCATTCGTCGCCGCGCTCCACCGACATGTAGCGCACGCGGTCGCCCACAATCTCGTACTTGCGCACAATCTGGTACGTGCCGTCCTTGAGAATGAGCCGGTGATTCACCTGGACGCCGGGAACTCCGGGCTTGAGCGGCAGAGTCTTCTGCGCATGCGCGGCGAGCGTCAAAGGCGCAAGCAGCAAAACGGCGAAGACAGCCCGAATCAGCGGCTTTGAGAGGAACGGATTGCCCATGAAACCCCCACGGCGGCAGTCACAGTTTAGACGAGCCAGCGCGCCACAGGTGGGCGGGAAGGAGTCGCCGGGGGCAAAGTCCCCGTAACCTTCTTTAGGGAAAGGCATCCAACCCTGTGTATCCTTAGAGGTACGGGGTTACGACGCTTTTGCACCCATTGCAGCCAGACCGGACCAGTTTTGCAAGGCCGCGCAGGTTTACCGTAGCCATTGCGGTCCTGTGCCTGGCCCTGCTTTCGCTCCTGGCGGTCGTGCAGGTGGTTCACACCCACGCCACAGCCAGCGATGCCGATCATTGCCAGATTTGCGTGGTGTTGCACGCCGTCACGCCTGCCGTGGCCGCCGCCGCCGTCATCATCCTGGTCCATTTATCGAGTTCCGCGCCGGTATTCGAGACGCGCCTGGTCATCCGCTCCTGGCATCCCACGTTATTTACTCGACCTCCGCCCGCCGCCTGCTGAACCAGCGATCCCGTTTTCCTTTCAGCCTGGAATGTTTCTGCCGCCCTCTATGCGAGGCGCGGCGGTCTGACGCATTCGCAAAACGCTGATCGCGAGAGCAGGGAATTCCGGGGTCCCGCTGCCGCGGGTCCCATGGCCGCACCGCCAGCCCATTACGGCCCAGCCTTCGGAGGCGCACGTGAAAACATCCCCTTGCAGCGCGATCATTCGCGTCCTGTTTCTGTCTACTTTGCTGTTCTCGCCCATTGTTTTGCTGGCGCAGAGCGGAAATGCCGGCACCATCCACGGCACCGTGACCGATCCCACCGGCGCGGTGGTTCCTAACGCGACCGTTCACCTTGTAAACACGGTCAGCGGGCTTGATCGCACCACGACCAGCGACGCAACCGGCAACTTCGAGTTCACCAACGTTCCGTTCAACCCTTATGAGGTTTCCGCATCGGCCACAGGGTTTGGTCCCAAACAACAACAGGTCGAAATCCGGTCGCTGGTAGGGGCATCCGTCAAGATCGTTCTGCCCGTGGCCGGCACCAGCCAGACGGTCACCGTAGAAGCCGCCGGCGATCTGGTCGAGGATGATCCCACCTTCCACACCGACGTGGATCGCGACGCCTTCATCAAAGTCCCGCTGGAAAGCCAGTCTTCCACCCTCAGCTCTCTTATCACTCTCACCACCCCTGGAGTCTCGGCTGACTCCAACGGCCTTTTTCATGGTCTCGGCGACCACGCATCGAACTCGTTCTCCGTTGACGGCCAGGCCATCACAGACCAGCAGAGCAAAATCTTTTCCAACCAGCTCCCCTCCAACTCCATTCAATCCATCGAGGTCATCTCCGGCGCACCGCCCGCGGAGTTCGGCGACAAAACCAGCCTCGTAATCGTGGCCACCACCCGCTCCGGACAGGGCGTTACCCGGCCCACCGGCAGCATCAACTCCTCATACGGCTCCTTCGGCTCGGCCACAGCCGGCGTGGACCTGTCGTATGGCGGCAAGAAGTGGGGCAACTTCGTTGAAGTGGACGCCCTCAACAGCGGTCGCTTCCTCGATGGGCCCGAGTTCAATGTGTTCCACGATAAGGGCAATGAGGAAAATGCTTTCGATCGCGTTGACTACACCTTCTCGCCCGCTGACTCCGTGCACCTCGACTTCAACTACTCCCGCTCCTGGTTCCAGACGCCCAACTCCTATGACAACCTGAACGTGCAAAACGTAGTGAGCGGGGGCGCCGGCGCCAACCCTGGCTTCGGCAACCTGGGCAACACTGACGAGCGCTCCAAGATCGGGACGTTCAATATCTCGCCCACCTACACGCGCGTCGTCAGCAACAACGCGGTGTTCAACCTGGGAACCTTTGTGCGGAGAGACCACTATAACTATTACCCAAGTCCCAATCCTCTCGCCGATTTGGGGCCGCCGAACCTGCAAACCTCATCCATTGCCCAGGACCGGACCCTCACCAACGCAGGAATCCACTCCGATTACACCTACACATGGCAAAATCAGAACATCAAGGCGGGCGCGCTTTATCAACAGACCTTTCTGAACGAGAACGACAGTCTGGGCGTTGTGGATCCGAGATATAACGCGCCTTGCGTGGATGCGAACGGAAATCCGATCCCTGGATACTCCGATCCGTCGCAGTGCCCCGGCGGCGCCGCGGGACAGAATCCCAACTATCTTCCGGTTCTCGCTCCCTACGATCTGACCCGTGCGGGTGCGTACTACAACTACTTCGGCCATACCGACGTGAAGGAACTCTCGATGTACATCGAAGACCAGATCAAGGCCGGCAACTGGAATTTCAGCCTGGGCATTCGCGGCGACGTGTACAACGGCCTGGCGGTAGCTCGGCAGGCGGAGCCGCGCGTGGGCATTGCGTATAGCATCAAGCCCTCCAGCACCGTGCTGAGCGTTTCTTACGCACGCACTCTGGAGACACCGTTCAATGAGAACCTGATCCTCTCCAGCAATGGATGCCAAAACGATGTCCTGTCGCCGCTTCTCGCCTGCACTCCCGGCGTATCAGGAACGCTTGCGCCAGGTTTTCGCAACGAATTTCACGCCAGCGTGCAGCAGGCGTTGGGCAAGTTTGCGGTGTTCAGCGGCGAATACATCTGGAAGTACACCCACAATGCCTTCGACTTCGGCATCCTCGGCAACACGCCTATCTTCTTCCCCATCGACTGGCATAACTCGAAGATTCCGGGCTATGCGCTGCACGTCGATATGCCGGTGCACCACAACGTCAGCGCCTACTTTGTCGCGTCGTCCGTGGCCGCGCGGTTCTTCCCGCCGCAGTCGGCCGGAGCCGGAGCCGCGCCGCAGACTGGCGGCCGTCCGTTCCGCATCGACCATGACGAGAAGTTCAACCAGACGACCCATGTGCAATACCAGTTTGGCAAGCGTGGCCCCTGGACGGGCGGGAACTGGCGGTACGACTCGGGTCTGGTGGCCGGCGCGGTGCCATTCGCTACCGATACCACCACGCCGGTGGACCTGAGCGGTCTCACCAACGATCAGCAGGCCCAGGCCGGCCTGACCTGTAACGGGGTGAAGGCAACGATCACCGCGGGCTTTGCCTCGTGCCTGCCATCGCAATATAGCTCGACCCGGGTCAGTATTCCCGCGCCGGGCACCGAAGACGACGACCACAACCCGCCCCGCATTGCACCGCGCAACTTGTTTGACCTGACGGTGGGCCAGGATAACCTGTTCCACGCCGACCGCTACAAGTTGGACTTGAACGTGACGGCCATCAATGTGACCAATAAGGAAGCGCTTTACAACTTTCTGTCGACGTTCTCAGGGACGCACTATGTGACGCCGCGAGCGCTGACGGCGAAGGTGACCTTGAATTTCTAACGGATAGCCTGAGTGGGAAAGAAGGGCCGCAGAGGATCGTGGCCCTTTTTTGTGCCCGCAAAAAATCCTCGCGCGTGGCGAACGATTAGCGAATCATCCTGGATCTATGATTTTCAGTAGATTCTCTGGAGAGGTGCTCCATGGCTATGTTGATGATTCAAAACGAGTAAGGATAACTAAATCTTTCTATGCCATTTCGGAGGAGAGGGTATCCCCTTGCCCTAGGGGGGTATTCATTTTCTAGTTAACATGTGGCATTTCCCCTGAAACTGAACCCCCGAGATCAGGAGTATGCGCGGATTCGGCTGGGCAGGATGTGCGCGCGGTCACAGGACAATGTTCACCGCGCTGTGGTTGGGCGGGCCGGGCGAAGCAGAATCAACATAACCACCCAAAGATGTGGCCTTGTAGCGTATCGACCCCCGATTTCCACTTTTATCGAATCGCCAAGTCTGTCATACTTGACTGTGCCCACCAGGTACGTCCAATCCAAACATTTAAGTGAAGAGGTTGCAGCGATGTCGGCAAAGTATGTCTTTGTGACGGGCGGAGTCGTGTCCAGTTTAGGCAAGGGTCTGGCGGCGGCTTCGATCGGCTGCCTGCTGGAAAGCCGCGGCCTGCGCGTGAACCTGATGAAGTTCGATCCCTACCTGAACGTCGATCCGGGGACCATGTCGCCGTTCCAGCACGGCGAGGTGTTCGTGACCGACGATGGGGCGGAAACGGACCTCGATCTGGGTCATTATGAGCGATTTACGCATGCGCCCCTCTCGCGGGATAACAACCTCACCACCGGCCGCATTTACGAGCAAATCATCCTCAAGGAGCGGCGGGGAGACTACCTGGGCAAGACGGTGCAGGTGATCCCGCATGTGACCAACGAGATCAAGAACGCCATGCGCAAGGTTTCGGCCAACGGCGCGGACGTGACCATCGTGGAGATTGGCGGGACGGTGGGCGATATCGAGTCGCTGCCGTTTCTTGAGGCCATCCGCCAGATGCGCCAGGAGTTGGGCCGGGAAAACACGGTGTTTGTCCACCTGACGCTGGTGCCGTGGATCGCCGCGGCCCAGGAACTGAAGACCAAGCCGACGCAGCACTCGGTGAAGGAACTGCTCAGCATCGGCATCCAGGCCGACGTGCTGCTATGCCGCAGCGACCGCAGCCTGAGCCGGGAAATGCGCCAGAAAATCGCCGCCTTCTGCAATGTCGAAGAGCGCGCGGTGATCGGAGCAACCACCGTTCCCTCGATCTATGAAGTCCCGTTGAACTTCGCCGCCGAAGGGTTGGATGGGCTGATTTTGAAGTACCTGCACAAGGAGGCTCCCGAGGCGAACCTGGCGAACTGGAAGGATCTTGTCCACCGTGTCCATCATCCCAAGGACGACGTGAATATCGCCATCGTAGGCAAGTACGTGGAGTACGAGGACAGCTACAAATCGCTGAAAGAGGCGCTGACCCATGGGGCGGTTTCGCAGAACCTGAAACTGAATGTGACCTGGCTGGAGGCGGAGGGCCTGGAGTCAAAGACGCCCGACGACCGCAGCTACGAAGAGCAGTTGTCGGGCTACGACGGCATCCTGGTGCCCGGCGGCTTTGGCAAGCGCGGCATCGAGGGCATGCTAAACGCCATCCGCTACGCGCGCGAGCAGCAGGTGCCCTATTTCGGCATCTGCCTGGGAATGCAGACGGCCTGCATCGAGTTTGCCCGCAACGTGTGCGGGCTCAAGGATGCGAATTCAAGCGAGTTTGACCCCGCTACGCAGCATCGCGTGATCTATAAGCTGCGCGAGTTGCTGGGCGTGGAAGAGATGGGCGGGACCATGCGCCTGGGGGCGTGGACCTGCATCCTGCAGGAGGGATCGCTGGCATCAAGGGCTTACGGCGGCGCCACGGAGATCAGCGAGCGGCATCGCCATCGCTACGAATTCAACCGCGAATACGAGGCGCTGCTGACCGGCGGCGGGTTGCAGATCAGCGGCACCACGCCCGACGCGACCTACGTGGAGATCGTGGAGATTCCCGGGCACCCGTTCTTCCTCGGCTGCCAGTTCCATCCCGAGTTCAAATCGAAGCCGCTGGAGCCGCATCCGCTGTTCCGGGAGTTCATTACGGCGAGTTATGCAACTCGCAGGGCTTGCGCTACCGAGAAGATGGATTCTGTATCGACGGTTCGGTAAGTTTCGCGGAATAACTCATCCGAGCAGCACAGCGCCTTTGGCCGTGCGCGCCAGCGCCTTGTCGAACGTGACCAGGGTCAGACCGGCTGTCTCAGCAAAAGCAGCCAAATAGGCATCCACCCACGTTTTCGGCGCAGGATCGAAACCCGATGTTCGAGGGCGAAAAGCCGCTTCGATTCCTGGCGGCTCCGGCTGCTGCACGGCTCGTCCGCCGGCGAGCCAATCCTCGTAGATGGTCCAGCACTGCCTTTGCGTCCGAGTATCCTTTCCCATCACCGCGGACGTCGTCAGCAGACGAAAGAAGCTGAGCTGTGTTTGTCGGCAGAACACCAGCATCTGGCGCTCGTCGAGCCTGTCAAACCACGCCTGCGCGGTCCCGTGGTGCTCATGGCGTGGGTAGTGCATAGCCAGCCATACGTTCACGTCAGGAAGCCAGAATGTCATCGATCTCTTCGTTGGTCAGCCGGAGCGTGCCTGGTTGCGTACTGGGAATCACCGGTATCTGGAACTTCTTGCGTTTGGGTTGTGCGTCAACCATCTCCAGCTCTCGCCGAATCCCGCGCAGAACAATCTGGCGTACCGGCTTTCCCTCACGGGCAGCTTTTACCTTGAGTTCGCGGTAGGTGTCATCCGGGATATCGATGGTCGTGCGCATAAAAAACATAATAGCATATTTATGGATTTATGCATTTATGGACTTCTTCACCCCGCGCGTTTTTAACACAGGCCATGTGCAAGGCATCGTAGATCCCTCCAGCGGGGTCCGGCGCCACCATCTTGAAATATTGCAGGTTCAGTGTGTAAATACGGCCCGGCGCTGGCGCAGTGGTCGCGCAACCGCTCGGGATAGCGATTATGCCGCGCGGCCCGCGGCCAGTCCGGCGCAGAGAACCGGGCTGGCCGAGGGCTCGCGCCGGCAGGCTATTCCATGCGGAAATGAGGCATTATGGGGCTACCCACCCGGGCCGGCATGCAGCCGCCAGGGCGCGAGACCACTTCTGTCAATACCGATGAGTTTGAGGGGAGGTGCAGAGCGTCTCCCAGGTAGCGGGCTATGAGGTTATGGGTTCCCCTCCCCAGGCCATTCCCACTCAACATCACCTTACCGTTGACGAGGGTGCCTGAAGCGAGCACTGTTTCTCCCTCCAGCAACCGCACGTCTCCGGTGGGCATGTCATAGGTTGTACTGGAAACAATCACCGCGAATGCAGTGGGGGCGCAGGAAGGACTTGCTGCGGCCCTCGTGGACGCAGGGGCAAGCGTAACCATGGTGGTGGCCGCAGCTGGTGGGGGAGCGCTTACCGTGATGGAAACACTGACCGCGGCAGACGATGCAGCGTAGTTGGCGTCGCCGAGGTAGAGTGCCGAGAGCGTGTGCGAGCCGGAGGAAAGTCCGGTCACGCTTGTTGACGCCACACCGGAGGACAGGGCTACCGGGCTGCCGTAGTTGGCGCCGTCCACCTTGAACTGCACGGTTCCGGTGGGGGTGGGAAGTCCTGACACGCCGCTCACAGTTACCTTGAACGTGACCGCGGAGCCGCTGGCGAACGTCTGTCCCGGAGTCGGTGAGTTGATGACAACGGTGGCGACGGCAAGCTTACCTTGGCCATTCAGAGTAATGGTATCCATTCCACTGATGGTGTTGTCCACTAACACGAGGTTGGCAGTTTGCGTGGTGGTCGACGTGGGAGTAAATATCACTCCGATCTTGCAGCTCTGCCCACTGTACAGTGTCATGCCGCTGGCCAGGTTGCAGGTGGTGGTGTTGGGATCGATGACGAAATTGCTGGGATTCGTCCCATTTTTTACAAAGCTGGTCAGGACCTCGGCTGAATTGCCTGTATTGGAGACCGTGACCATGTGGGGCGCAGTGGGCAGGCCCTTCGTTGTCCCGCCGAAGTATATAAACCCATTCGGCCCGACCTTTCGGATCACCTGGCCCGATGTGTTGGCGCTACTGATAATGTAGACATCCCCTTGCGAGTTCACTGCCACTCCGGTCGGGTTGTTCAGATAGGCAATAGTTGCGGGGAAGCCATCGTTGTAGTAGCCCGCGGTTCCGGTGCCGGCGATGGTGTTGATGACGCCGGTGGTGTAATCGATGCGGCGCACGCGCTGGTTTGCGGTATCGCTGAAGTACATGTTGCCCGCGGCGTCAAAGGCGAACTGGCCAATCTTGTTTCCGAGCTCGGCATTTCCCGCCAGGCCGCCATCGCCGGCAAAGCCGCAGGTGTGGCCGCCGGCGATCTTGTTGAAGTTGACATAGTTGTTCTCGGCGTTGTTAAGCGTCTGCTGAAGGATCTGGCAGGATCCACTGTTGGTCCACAGGGTGTAAAGATTGTCGCCGGCGTCGACGGCCATCGCCGACGAGGGGTTGGTCTGATACGGGAACGGGTCGTAGAGGAAGATGAGGTTGGCCGGTTCGGGCAGCACGGTCGAGATCGCGGCTCCGGCGTGGTTGTCGGTAAAGAACAGGTGATTGTACGGGTCCATGCTCATCTCGCCGGGGGTGCCCAGGGCCTCAGAGCCGAGCGTGCAGGGCGCCGATACCGGGCAGCTTGCAGTGCCAGCTCCGCTGGCCTGAGCAACCGGGCCGTAATCGTAGATTTCGTACATCGTGCCTGTCGACGGAGTATCGAACCACGCTTCGCCGAAGGTGTCCACGGCGATGCCCACCGGGGACGGATAGCCCGAGGCGAGCGTGATGAAGTTTCCGCTCGAATCCATCTGCCGGATGAGGCCGTTGCCGGTGTCGGCAATCCACAGCGTATCGCCTCCGTCGACGGTCAGGTTCTGGGCGCCGCTCAGCAGACCCTTGCTCGAAGGGTAGGTGCCGGGAACCGTGGAGATGACCGCGGGGACGAAGCTGATGATCGGCGAGTAGCCGTACCCACCCAGTCCGAAGGCCATGGGGGTGGGCGAGAGATTGGTGCTGACGGTAAGGTGGCCGAGCCTGTTTCCAGCGCCTTGCGGCGTGAAGCGCACCAGCAGCGTGCAGGTGGTGTTCTTCGCGTAGGTGTTGCCGGCTTCGCAACTGCCGCCCTGCTCGATGCGGAAGTCCGGCGTGGACTTGATTGCGGTGAGCTTGGCCGTCTCAGAGAAGCGCAGCGTGAGGGTATGCAGGTCGGCCGGCTCGCCTACGGTGGCCTCGCCCAGGCGCCGGAAGTTGGCAGGGGCCGGAGGCAGCATTTCGCCGATGGTCTTCATGGAGTGCGCCTGCAACTCCCAGCCGGTGGGCGGATCGAGTGTAATGGATTGTTTGGCGGTCTGCGCGCTGGCGCAGCTGATCAACAGGCATCCCAACCCCAGTATTCTGCGGGCGAATGCCCCACTGCTCATTGCAATCATTGAGGATTTCATGTGAATTCTCCTGTTTGGGGGATCTGGCTGCATGCGGGTCGCATCCGTCATGCCGGAGACAAGAATTTCAATCTCCGACAGGTGGCGTGGGAGCTTGCACACGAGTTGCGTCGAGTCGGAATCCAAGGCAGGCAAAGCAGGCAAAACATGCGTTCAGACAGACTGCGAAGTATAGAAAAGCCAGGGAAGATTGACTGAAGGGGGCGTTTCCCCAGGGAGGACGGAACCGGAGACGTATTGCGACGGTTCCCAAGAATTGCCCGAGTGTATCCGAATCCGCGGAAAAAGTCTGCAAATATTTTTTTAGATATTTCGAGGTGTTTCGGAAGAGCGCAGGACCGGGCAGCGGCTGAAGTAATTGAGTCTTCCCGGACCCCAAGCAGGAGGGGAGATAGAATCGGTTTTGTGAAACATTGCTTTGAGATTGGACCGGTGCAGGTGGGCGCGGGACGGATGTTTTTGATCGCGGGGCCATGCGTGATCGAGTCCGAGGCGCACGCGCGGAACATGGCCGAGGCCATTCAGCGGATCACCAGCGATCTTGGCGTGCAATACATATTCAAGGCCAGCTACGACAAGGCGAATCGCACCAGCGTGAAGAGCTTCCGCGGACCGGGGCTGGTGGAGGGTACGCGGATCCTGGGGCGGCTGGCGAAGGACACCGGGCTGCCGGTGCTGACCGACGTGCACGAGGCCGCGCACTGCGAGGTGGCGGCGGAAGCGGTGGATGTGCTGCAGATTCCGGCGTTTCTTTGCCGGCAGACCGATCTGCTGGTGGCGGCGGGCAAGACCGGGCGCGGGGTGAATATCAAAAAGGGCCAGTTTGTGGCGCCGTGGGACATGACGCACCCGGTGGAGAAGGTGCGGTCGACGGGCAACGAGCGGGTGTTCCTGACGGAGCGCGGGGCAAGCTTCGGATACAACACGCTGGTGGTGGACTTCCGCTCGCTTCCGGTGATGCGGGCGATGGCGCCGGTGGTGTTTGATGGCACGCACAGCGTGCAGCAGCCAAGCGCGGCGAATGGCGTGAGCGGGGGGCAGCCGGAGTTCATTCCGCTGCTGGCGCGGGCCGCGGTGGCGGCGGGGGTGGATGGGCTGTTTCTGGAGGTGCACGACAATCCCGCGGCCGCCAAATCGGACGGGGCGAATGCGCTCAGGCTCGATCTGCTGAAGCCGCTGCTGGAGACGCTGCTGGCGATTGAAAAGGCAGCCATCGGCCATCAGCATTCAGCCCTCAGTTAAGAGCCGTCGGCTAAAGGCTGATGCTGGCAGCTCGTGCTTCGTGTATAACGAACACCATGCTGATGCGGGATCGAATGCGGCGGTGCGTCGGAGCAGCGCGAATGCGATGGAAACGGTGGCTTTCCTACCGTAAGAGTGAGTGGGAATTCGGCGATTATCCCGTGGCAGTGCGCGCGCAGAAGGTCGATCCCGGATGGACCAATCCTCACTTGAAGCAGCATCGCTATATCGCTCGCGTCGAGGGGTGGTTCCTCGATGCCGGCGGAGACACGCGGTGCGAGGCGTTGTCGGCGCTGAAGGAGGCGTTCGAGCGCCGCAAGCAGCACATGGCCGAAAACGGCGAGCCGATGCTGCGGCCGGGGACGGTGGTGCCGCTCGAGTTTGCCTCGACGGAGCGGATCGATGCGCACGGGGATATTGTGAACGAGATTCTGGAGGAAATTCTCGAGGTGCGGGGCGCGTGGGTATCGGATGAGACGTGCCTCGGCGAGTTCACGCTGGGCGAGAGCACGGATGAGATTTTCGCGCAGATCCGGAGACGGTACGGGGTGGACGTGTCGGATGTTCCGTGTGGAAATTTGGCGGAGATTGTAGAGCGAATTGCGGCGATGAGGGGCTCGGTTTGAGTTGGTGGTTGCCCACCCTTGCGACAGAAAGAAGGCGCAAAGATGGGGCACGGGAGGTTCGTTGTGGGACGGTCGGAAAAACAACCGGCCTGTATGAGACACACAGATGGGTAGTGGGTCAGTTTCAATTTCCACAGTATAGATTTGGCAATGCGATTCGTGAAATCATGGTAGGCATGACCATCGCTAGGGGCAAACGTCCGCGCGATCCGAACCAGCTTGCCAAGTGGATTGTAGAGCAGTCCACGGCAGAGCAGGTTCCCCAAGCGCCAGCAGGACAAGAGCCGTTCAATCTATCGGCATACATGGCCGCAATGGGGCGGAAAGGCGGCATGGTTGGCGGGAAGAGACGTTTAGTGACCATGACGGCGGCACAGAGGAAAAAGGTAGCGGCAAAGGCCGCTCAGGCGCGGTGGGGGAAGAAGAAGGCTGAGTGATCTTTTCCACTTCGGTCGGTTTGTGGTTCTCTTCCATTGCGTCATACCTCAGATTCGTCTATTATAGGCAGCAGTTATCGATGCTGCGCGGGTTTCTCCGGGGAGAAGCGAATGGAGAAAACCTATGCCGTCGCAAAATGTGTCCGATGTGCCCTCTAAGCGCAAATTTTCAGTAGGTAAGGGGGCGAAGCGTGTTGAGAAGTTGATGTCTGCGGAGAGCAGCTTAAAGCAATCTCCCAAGAATAAGAACACCAACCGAAAAGCTGCACGGCTCCAGAAGAAATCCCGCAAACTATTTCAGAAGTATGCGCCTTAAAAGCAATGCGGCGCATCTACTTCTTGACCGTAAGGCTAACAAGCCAATAGACTCCAACGCCCCTGTACCACCGCATGAAACTTTCATTGTCTTTGGCTTCCAGTCCATCTGACCATTCTTTCCATGCGGGGACGATGCCCATATTGGTGGCCTCGTGGTATTCGACATACAAGTCTTTCAGCCATGCCATGTCCATCTTCCCAAGCGGTTGCGAATCCGTTATTAGATAGTATGGTCGGTCAGGGATAGGGACGATGCACCCCGCCGCGCCTTCATTGCAATTGAATACATAGACTACTGTTCGGCTTTGCATGACGATACGCTTTGCGCCAACATCCTGCCGAGAGCTTACAAGCCGCACGGTTTCTCTGGCTGCGGTTTGGCTATGAACAATTACCGAGGCCATGCCGCACACAAGGGCGAGGAGAAATCTACATAAAGACTTCCAATTCATATCCCCTCCGCGAATGAACACGAGTATACTCGATTCAAATAGAAAACCCGCCTGCCAGGGCGGGTCTTCGGTGTGGCGAATCTCTGTAGCGACATCATCGCATGGAGTGTGCCAAAATGTCCATCCGTTTCTCATGTGAATTGACAGACCCCGATACAGAAGCGCTCCTCAACTTTCTTGAAAAGTTGACTGGCAACGACGAGGTACGAATGCTCACAGTCCTCGACTGCGCTAATGACTGGCTCAAGTTGCAAGCGCCTATTCAGTCTCATCGCGGCGACGCGCATGTGAAATCTTCGCTTCTCTTGGTGGACGAGGGGGACGATAGTATTTCTCCCTCGCCTTCTCAAATGCTCGCTCTATCTCAGCAGGCTTGAAGGATTGTCCCAGAAGCTCACATATCGCCAAAGCTAGGATCATGTCTTTCTCGTCCATGCTGCCGTTCTCCTGATTCGCGCAATTATAGACCGCGAAGCCAAACAATCCTCTTGACATTCTAAAACAGCATTAGCATAATAGTCATTATGAATTGTTTGGACTCCCAAACGAGAGCACAGATTATCCGCTGCCTGATAGAAGGCTGCTCGATAAGGGCAACGTGCCGGATGACGGGAGCGGCAAAGAATACCGTGGTCAAGCTGCTTGCCGATATGGGAACGGCTTGCGCGGCCTACCATGACAGGCATGTTCGGAACCTGAGAGTAAAGCGGTTGCAGTGCGATGAAATCTGGTCGTTCATTGGGGCAAAGAAAAAGAACGTCACGCCAGAACAAAAGCAGTACGGGTGGGGAGATGTTTGGACGTGGATAGGGATTGACGCCGATACCAAACTGGTCGTCTCCTACCTAGTAGGCGGGCGGGACGCGGGATGGGCAATGGAGTTTATGGAAGATTGCGCCAGCCGCATAGTAGGCCGTGTCCAGGTCACGACGGACGCGCACAAGCCGTATCTAAAGGCCGTGGAAGGTGCCTTTGGAATCGAGGTGGACTTTGCCACGCTCCAGAAAATCTATGGTGCCGCGACTGACGAGGATCAGCGCCGCTATTCCCCCGGCCAGTGCATCGGGTGCGAGATGAAAACCGTGCTCGGCTATCCCGATCCCGACCATGTGAGCACGTCCTATGTGGAGCGCCAGAACCTCACTCTAAGAATGTCATCGCGCCGGTTCACTCGCCTGACAAATGGTTTTAGCAAGAAAGCGGAAAACCATTGCCACGCGGTCGCGCTCCACTACATGCACTACAACTATTGCCGGATTCATCAGACATTGCGTGTGACGCCAGCGATGGAAGCGGGGATAACGGATCACGTCTGGAGCACAGACGAATTGATTGCGCTGCTCCCCAAGCCTACCGTATCGAAATCAAGGATTGACGGCGAACTGCTCCGCAGGGCGCTCGGGGAAAGCGCCTAGCAGAGTTCTTATCGCTAGGCTACTTCTTCGCCTGTTTCCGTAAGAAATTTGTGTTCTCTGAATATCTTGCTCTGGGTTACGAAGTATGGACGCATCGACTCATAAATGTGCGCTGCGGCTTCATCGGTTTGCGCGAGGAGATTGCAAGCAGCCATTCTCAGCGTGAAATCAACAACTCCCCCGTATTTCTCCGCGATTTCCATATCAGATCGTCGTACCCATTGAGGGAAACTGAAATCGTTTTTGAGAAGCACTGCATCTGTCTGTCCGCCGCACAGCGTTGCGGCTCCAGTTTTCGCTCTATGCATTAGGTACGCAACATGATGCAATGCCTCTTTAGGAGAGGAATTGGCTCCAAACAGCATCCGAAAAACCACGTCTGGAATCGTCGCTGCTGCGCCGATACCGATATATCCTCCGCTGCTGTCTTCGCGGTCGATAGCAAGCATCGTATTCGGTGGTTCGCAAAGGTAAAGCCGAATTCCGCCCCCGGTTCTGACATCTTCCTTTTCAGGCTGATTGATAAATGCGCCGAGAACGATCTGAGCCCAAGGATTGCCGCCAGAAAAACGTGAGGACCATTCAGACATGGAATCACGCACGATGAGTTCAAGGGCGGCGAAACTTTTTGGGTCTTCATTTTGAAGATCAGTACGCACATCCCCTATGAGCGTAGTCGCGGCGTTCCCGTCGTCGGCGGCAATAGCGGCTATATACATGCCTGTATCAGCGATGGCCTGGGAGACCTTTATTCCTTGGCGTGTCGTATTGTCTGTCATGGCAAGCTGTGTATCGGCGGCGATAATCAGCCCTTCATCGCACAGCATCCCAATCGCAATCGTCATGCGCCCTCGTTTCGGAAGCCGTTGAGGTCTCGGAGGTGGAAATGGGACGGGCCTTGGTTTACCGGGGCGGGGCAAATTAGGCACGGTCGGACGCGGCGGCTTGGGGGATGGCGCAATCATAGCTCACCACCTCCCATGCTTGCTAATGCTTGCAGTTCCTGTGGAAAACCAAACTGACCCACTACCCACAGATGAGCAGCGCGCTTCGGGCTGATAGGATTCTGCGTATGGCTTTCCCGGAATTTCGTAGACAGATTTCTCATGTAGTTTTGGCGGGCTCGGCTGCGGGCCTGTTGGCTTTGGCGGCAGCCTTCGCGGTAGCCCAGGGGGCGCCCGATCGCTCGCACATGGACGAGGTGTTGCGCGGGCTGAATCGCGGGCGGATGGTGGGGCAGGTGGCGGTCTCGCCGGACGCCAAAGAGCTGGCATGGACAGTGGGTGGGCGCGGCGGCGGCCAGATCCTGGTGGCCCCCATGGACGACTTGAAGAAGACCCAGCGTGTTACCGCGGCAACCAAGCCCGACCAGCACTGCGCCGAGAACAACGTTGCATGGGAGCCGGATTCGAGAGCGGTGGCGTTCTTTTCCGATTGCGCAGCCAACGACGGGCAGATGGACCTGTACCTGTCGAAGCTGGACGGAGCGGCGGCGCAGCGGCTCACCCAGTTGAAGGGCTACGTGCACGCGGCGGCGTTTTCGCCGGATGGGAAGAGCGTTGCCTTCTTATATGTGGAGGGGGCAACGCGGCCGGCGGGGGCGCTGGCGGCGATGAAGCCGCCGTCGGGCGTGATTGGCGAGGAGGGGGTCGAGGTGCAGCGCGTTGGAGTGGTTGACGTGGATGCAAAAGAACCGACGACACCCGTTATGGCCACGCCAGATCGTCTGCATGTTTATGAGTTTGATTGGGCGCCAGACTCGAAGGGACTGGCTTATGTTGCGGCCGATCCGCCGGGGGAAAACAACTGGTGGGTGGCGAAGCTGTACACGGAGACGTTGAACGGCAAAAGGTGGATTTTCGTTTGGAGCCAGCCGAAGGCGATCCTGGCGCCGGCGGACGTGAGCGGGCCGTTGCACGGACTGCAGATTGCGGTGCCGCGCTGGTCGCCCGACGGGAGGACGATTGCGTTCATCGGTGGCCTGATGAGCGACCAGGGCTCGACCGGCGGCGATGTGTGGATCGTCCCGGCTGAGGGCGGACAACCGCGCGACCTGACCGCCGGGCGGCCCACTTCGCCGGCGTGGGTGGAGTGGAGCGGCAACGAGTATCTGTTTGTGAGCGAGCTGGCCGGGGGCAACGATCAACTGATCCGGCTGCATCTGCAGGGCGAGCGTACCGGGAACGGATCGGTGACGTTCGGATCGCCGATTTTCAGCATTCCGGGCAGCGTGGGCGACGGGCGCATGTCGCACAGCTTGTCGGCCACCGCGGATCGGTCGCTGTTTGTGTTTCATGCCAGCAACTACGATCATCCGACGGAGATTTACGCGGCCAAGCCGGGAACGGTGATGACCTCCGGCCTCGCAGGCGTGATCCAGCTTTCGCATTTGAACGATGGCGTGGAGCCGGGGTGGGGCAAGGCGGTTTCGCTGAGCTGGAAGAGCGATCGATTCCGCGTGCAGGGCTGGCTTCTGCTGCCCAAGGATTACGACGCGAACAAGAAATATCCGCTGATTGTGGAGGTGCACGGCGGTCCGGCGGCGGCGGTGCAGGCGCGCTGGGGCGGAGGCGGCGGTCTGAGCGCGACGGCATTTTCGGCGCTGGGGTATTTTGTGCTGGAGCCCAATCCGCGGGGCAGCTACGGGCAGGGCGAGGCGTTTACGCAGGCCAATCGCAAGGACTTCGGCTACGGCGATCTGCGCGACATTCTTAAGGGTGTGGACGCAGTGGAGGCGCAGTATCCGGTGGATCCGAACCGTGTGGGCATCACCGGCTGGAGCTACGGCGGGTTCATGACCATGTTTGCGGTGACCCAGACCAACCGCTTCAAGGCGGCGGTGTCGGGGGCGGGGTTGTCGAACTGGCAGAGCTACTACGGCGAGAACTCGATTGACCAGTGGATGATTCCGTACTTCGGGGCCAGCGTGTACGACGATCCGGCGGTGTATGCGAAGAGCTCGGCGATCAACTACATCAAGCAGGCGAAGACGCCGTCGCTGGTGGTGGTGGGCGATCGCGATGGGGAGTGCCCGGCGCCGCAATCGTACGAGTTCTGGCACGCATTGCGGGACGAGCATGTGCCCACGCAGTTGGTTGTTTACGCCAACGAGGGGCACGGGTTTGTGAACCCGGAGCATCGCCGGGACGTAATGGACCGGGCGGTGGAGTGGTTTGCGAAGTACATGCCTGAAGGCAGGGACCAAGGGAACAAGGGAACAGGGAACAGGGAGTAGGGAGTAGAAAGACGCGATCTACGATATTGCAGGCCGGTGCTCGCCTGGACTGGCGGGGCGAGTCTATAGAGGAGGAATCCTACCTTGGCCGGAAAACAGCATTTCGGCCACCGTGGGGGCATCCGCAACTCAACTCGGCTTCAGGGGGATGGAATCGAGCGGCCCTGATACACTTTTCATTGGAGAAGACAACTCTGGTTGACCGGCCAATTGCTTCCTGGGTTGTACCGGATGCTTGAGCGGGTTTTCCGCCGCAGGCCAAGTGAAGGCGTGTCGGCGGAGAGCCAAACCCAGTCATTTTTCTACATTGGTTAAAGAGACCGTTCCGCGGAGATCGAGGGCGCGGAGCGGGGAGGATTCATGCGGCGGTTCTTGACGCTTGTCAGTTTGTTGTTTCTGGCCCTTCCGGCCGGCATTACCGTTTCGGGCTGTTATCGCAACCCCGCCGGAAACTATTGCAACGGCGCCGGGTATGGTCCCAAGGTCACCGACCTTTATTCGATTACGCTGCAGCCGCAGAATATCGGGATCTCGCTGGCGTTTGGCCAGACGCGGGGGATCAGTGCGCCCACGGCGGCCACGTGCAAGGGCACGTCCGTCAGCGTGAGCGGCTACAGCTACGGGACGACCAACAACCAACTCGTAGACATTTCGCCGTCGGGAAATATGTGCGCGGGCACGTGGAACCGCAACTCCGGCGGCGGCATTGCCGATTACACTATCTGCAATTATCCCAACCCGCTGCCCAAGAGCAACAACGGGCTGCCCTATGCGACGGTGTATATCAGCGCATCGGCGGAGTCGGTGACGTCGAACCCGGTCGAGGTCTACGTGCATGCGCCCGTGACTTCGATATCGCTGGTGGGGCCGGGAGCATGTCTTTCGCAGGGGCAGATTGCCCAACTGGACGCGCAGGCCTGCTATAGCGCGAACGGCACGCAGTATGAGTTTTGCGCGCCATCCACGGTAAGCAGCGCCAACTACGCGTGCGCGGGAAAACTCGCGCCGGGCGCGACCTCGGTGCCCAGTTGCAACGCGTCGATCGGCACTCTCTCCTACACCGCGGGTACCGGCAGCGTGGCGTCCATCAATCCTGCAACCAACCAGATCACTGCCGAACTGCCGGGTACCACGGCGATCACGGCATCGATTGCCGGATCGGGATCGTCGGCGGGATACTTCTCCACGTGCCCTCCAGCGTCGATTTCAGTGACCCTGAACGGAAAGACCAGCGGAGTGGTAACCCAGGGGACGCCGCAGAACCTGGTGACCGACGTGATCGACACCAACGGGCATACCATCACCGGCCTCACCCTGGACTATCAATCCACCAATCCCATCGATGTGTCGGCGGGCTCTACCGGCTCCATCAACGCCAGCTTCCCCGGATCGGCATCGCTTTACGCGGTGTGCCAGCCGTCGAGCTGCAATCCCGCGCCCATCAACCAGGTGGGCGTGAACGGGACCGGCCTGTCCATCGCCAGCAACCCGGTGGACGTGACCGTGCCCGGCACCGCGAGCTCGTTTGTGTGGTACGGCGCTCCGGGAAAATCGCAATACTTTGTTCCGGTGGAATTGCTCACCGGCACCATCGGCTCGACGGTGCGGCTGCCTTATGTGCCCAACTCGATGGTGATGGATCGCACCGGAACCAGCCTGTATTTCGGCTCCTCGCATGAGCTGATGGTCTATAACACCAGCAGCAACACGCTCAGCTCGCAGAATACCAGTACTCCTGGGGTGGTGCTGGCGGTGAACCCTAGCAACTCCCAGGTGTTGATCAACGACCAGGTGCGGCAACTCTTTTATCTCGCGAGCACCGCCGGTGGATCGTCGGGCGCGGCGTTCGGCGGAATGGGCTCGGCGGCGGAGTGGACGCCGGATGGCAAGACGCTTTACGTGACCGATAGCACCAAGGCGGGCGCGGGACACAGCGATACGCTGTATGTGTACAACGCCAATACCGGGTGGACCACCTATCCGCTTAGCACATCGGGAGGCCCTACCGGTCCGCAGAACCTGGTGGTCACCATTCCCGGGGTGGGCGCGTATCTCAGCGGCGATCCCACAGTGGCGCATACCTGGTGTCCTTCGGGGGATCCCCTCCACTATGCCACCATGAGTTTCTATCCGCAGGGCGACACGGTAAATACGGACACCGATGTGCTGGCGGCAACCACGGACGGGATGCATATTCTTGGAGCAGCGGCGCTGGGCAGTTTGGGCGCGCCCGGCCCCATTTCGTTCTCCGATATCGGGGTGACGATTCCCACCACGGCGTGCCCCGCGCCGGTGGCCGGCATCCTGCAGCCGCTCACCATTGCGGACAACCCGAACCACACCACGCTTTCGGTGAGCGCAACCGCGGTGGACGCGGTGGTGACGTCGCCCGCGGCTGTCAATCAAGGCTCCAACACGTCCGGCTACAGCCTGAGCTTCGTTCTCTACAACGGTGCGGCCGGTGACGCTTCGTTGCCCTACTACAAACAAACCACGGGCAGCACCAGCGCGCTGGGCACGGTGGGCTATCTCAAGCTGAGCGGCAGCTCGTCGATCACGGGACCGGTGGGGGGCGCGTTCAGTCCCGATAGCACGCTCTTTTTTGTCTCCACCTCCGGCGACAACATGATCCACTACATTGACACCACTACGCTGACCGACACGCAGCAGATCAGCCCCAATCTTCCGGCCTGCACGCCGGGCTCCGATCCGGGCTGCACCATCACGGCTCCGGCGCCCAGCGTGGTTCCGGCTACGGCGATCTGGGTCAAGCCGCGCGCGACCACGTAAGCAAAGGCCATCGAGCAAAAGCGGGCCGGACGAAAGTCCGGCCTTGCTGTTTGTGCGCAAAAATCGCGCCGGTTCGCGGTGATCGGACCGGTCGCATGCCCACGATAGAATCAAAGGATGATCAAGGGGATTTCTTTCCTTCGTCCCACGGCGAATCGAGCGAGCTACGAGCGATTGGCCGGGTTTTTCGCGGCGCTTGGATTTGCATCCGGGCGCGGCTGGGACGATGGAGGACGTGGGTCGAGAGGCGAGGCGCTTGCGAGCGGAGAGGCGCTGCCGCTCCAAGCCGCGACTACGAGCCGCGGAGCGTCGTTTCTGGCGCCTCTGGGAAATCTCGAATTTGTGGACGGCGAGCTGCCGGATTTTGCGCCGGTGGCCATTGAAGTGACGTCGCTGGATGCTGCGCACCAGGCGGCCACGGTGTGGTTTCGCGGCCAGGGATTGGACCCCGCGGCATCGATTTCGCCGATTGCCGAAACGCATTGGAAGTCGCGCTACTTTACCGTGGAGCCGGAGCCGGGGCAGGCTTTTTCATTCTGGGCGTGGACCGACCCGGTGAAGGGGAAGCCCATCGCAATTGAGGGCGATCTTAGCGCCGAGGGCATGCGGTTTGCGATTGTTGTCGCGCGCTGGAATGCGGTGATCACCGATCGGCTGCTCGAAGGCGCGCTGGATGCGCTGTTGCGCAGCGGAGCGGCGCGCAAGGACATTGAGATCGTGCGCGTGCCTGGGGCGTGGGAAATTCCGGCAGCGGCGCGGCTGCTGGCCAATCGCGCCCCGGCGGGGAAGGACCGCGTGGACGCCATCCTTGCGCTGGGCTGCCTGCTGCGCGGCGAAACCGCGCACTACGAGGCAATCTACAACGAGGTTTCGCGCGGAATCGGGCAATCGCAGCAGGAGACGGGGATTCCCCACAGCTTTGGAGTGCTGACCTGCGAGACTCTGGAGCAGGCGCTGAACCGCGCCGGAATCAAGGCCGGGAACAAGGGATTTGAAGCCGCCGCCGCCGCCATTGAAATGGTGAGCCTGCGCCGCAAGCTGCAGGAAAGCAGGCAAGCATGACCGGCGGGTCGCGGCGCAAATCGCGCGAACTTGCCATGCAGATGCTCTTCCAGGCCGACATGGGCAAGCAGACGCCGGACCAGGTGCGCGCTACGTTCTGGAAGGCAAGCGATGAAGTGGAGCCGGAGGTGCGCGGCTTTGCCGAAGACCTGTTCCGGGTGGCCATCGCACACCAGGAGCAGATTGACCAGCTGATCTCGTCCAACTCCAAGCACTGGCGGCTGGAGCGCATGCCTGCGGTGGATCGCAACCTGCTGCGCATGGCGGTGGGCGAGATGCTGGGCTTCAAGGGAACTCCATTTCCCATCGTGATCAACGAGGCGCTGGAGATCGGGCGGCGCTACTCCGCGCCGGAGTCGATCAATTTCCTCAATGGCATGCTGGATGCGATTGCGCGCAGTCTCATCGGCAAGTGAGCGAACCGTTGACGCTTGCAACTCACCGCGGCGATGTGGCGTCCAACCCGGGAGAAGGCCGGACAGAATGCGCACGCAGCCCGAGGCGTTTGTCTGCACTCCCCCGGCTAGTGACTCTGCGGCCGCCGATTTGCGGTAGTATGGAGAGTCTCGGTAGTTCAGGCATTGTTCGGGCTCCAACGAAGGGAGATCTCGTATGGCAGAGGAAAGCAGCAACATCAATGGGTTGGCGTGGTTTTTGGCGGGCCTCGGCGTAGGCGCGCTGGCGGGCATTCTGTATGCGCCGAAGAGCGGGCGAGAAACCAGGGAGGACCTGGCGAACAGCGCACGGGAAAGCACTGAGTATCTGCGCAACCGCGGCAAGCAGGTAGCCGACCAGGTAGGCACGATGGTGGACCGGGGCCGCGAGCAGATGGGCGAGTACGTGGACCGCGGGCGCGAGGTGGTGGATCGCGGACGCGCGCAATGGGAAGATTTCGTGGAACGCGGCAAGAGCCTGGTGGGCGATCAGACCCAGCGGGTGACGGCGGCGGTGGATGCGGGACGGCAGGCGTACCGGTCGGCTTCCGCATCGAGTTCCACTACCGGGACTGGCGCAACCGGCGGCAGCGGCGCCTATGGCGGCTCCGGCGCCAGTGGCACCCCGACTCCCTCCACCGGCGAGTCAGGCACCTAATCCTGCCGGCAGGAAGCATTTTCATCGGGCATAGGAAGCGGACCAAGACGTGGCCGGGACAGACCCGCGCAAGCTGTGGCGAGCCTGTCCCGGCCATCGTACCCCCGGAGCCGCGAACATGGTGCAATTACTGCGTGGAAAGTCGTTCCGAGTGAGGAACTCATGCAAAACATGGATACCATCCTGATCGTCGTAGTCGCCATTGCCGGGGTCTCGGTTTTGTTGCAGATGACCTGCCTGCTGGCGCTGGCGGTGATTGCGAGCAAGGGCCTGAAAGCGGCCAAACAGTACGCCGAGGAATTGCGCACCGAAGTGATTCCGGCGATTCACAACACCAGGGACGTGCTGCAGTCGACCAGAGACCTGATCGCAAAGCTGGAGCCGCGGCTGGATGCAGCGGCCGGCGACCTGGCGGAGATCACCCGCACGGCGCGCGAGGCGACCACCACCATCACGGCATCCGCCGATGAAATAGCCAACCGCGTCCGCTGCCAGGCCGAGCGCGTGGATGCCATGACCACCAGCGCGCTGAATGGCGTGGACAAGATAGGGCATTTCCTCAACGAAACGGTGAACCTGCCGGTGCGCCAGGTATCGGGCGTGCTGGCGGCAGCCAGGGCGATTCTGTCTGCGCTGCGCTCGCCGGCGCCTCCGCACCAGGGCGTGCGGTCGGATCCCAACGCCAAGACAGGCCAATTCATTTAAGGCGGGCCGCGCTTAGGATGGTTCGCGGCGCTCTGCCTGGATTTGTTCGCGAGTTTCCTGCGCGGTCCCCGGCGGAAACACGCGCACTCGCTCCACGCGGCGGTCGGTGGAGGCCAGCACCTCCATGCGCATCCCGGTCTGGCGCAGCACCACGATTTCGCCGGGCAAGGGAATGCGCCCCTCGATCTCGCTGACCAGCCCGCCCATGGTACTGGCTTCATACTCCTCGCCCACTTCCACGGGCTGGCCGAAGAGCGTGTCGAGTTGGTCCACCGGAAAGCTGCCCGGCACTACCCAGGCGCCTCCCGGCTCGTGCTGCGGATTCTCGATGGGGGCGTCGGTCTCGTGCTCGTCGCGAATTTCGCCCACGATCTGCTCCAGAAGGTCCTCGATGGTGACCAGGCCCGCCACTCCGCCGTACTCGTCGATGACGATGCGCATGTGCTGTTTTTCGCGCTGCATCTCGCGCAGCAGCTCGTAGCCCCGCTTGGTTTCGGGCACAAACGCCGCCGGCTTCTTGATGCTGGCCACGGTGCGGGTTCGCGCCTCCACGTCCGTAATCTGCAGCAGGTCGTGGGTGAACGCGATGCCGGTAATGTTGTCCAGCGATCCCGCATAAACGGGCACGCGCGAGAAGTTATGCTCCTTGAGCTGAATCAGAAAGTTTTCCAGCGTGGTGGTGTCGCGCACTACAAACACCTGCGGGCGCGGGGTCATGACTTCGCGCACCAGCTTGTCGCCAAACTCCACCGCCGAGCGCACCAGGTCGCGGTCCGTCTCTTCCAGGATGCCTTCTTCCTCGCCGGCCTCAAGCAGCGCTTCCACGTCCACCGCGTTCTCTTCTTCGGCGCCGGCGGGCTCCTCTGACAGCGAGACCACAGAGAAGAAGAAGCGGATCAGAACCGTGATCGGAGTGACACTCCACAGCAGCAGGCGGATGGGCCACATCAGGCGCACCGCCCAGCGGCCCTCGGTGCGCTCAAACAGCAGCCATGGCAGCACCTGGTTGCAGAACACCACCACCAGCACCACGCCGAGAATGGCCTGAACGATTTCGCCCGCGCCGGGTCGCGCTCGGCCGCCATCGAAGAGAAATGCCCCAAACGTCAGCGCGATGCCGCACAGCGCCAGTTGCTGGGCCACCAGAGCGGAGATTGCCGCGTGCTCGCGGGTCAGGCCGAGATGCGGCTCGATCAGCTCTTCCCAGGCGTCGAGGTTCTCCTCGACCGTGCGGGCGAGGATCTTGCCGAATTCGGCATAGATACGGCTGATGTAGGCGGCGAGCGTCTCGATCGCCGCCAGGATCACAACCACGAGAATGGCGGTCCAGGTCATGGGGTGCGACCCCGTCGGAGTTTGGGATTTCGAGGCGCTTGCGAGACGGTCGAAGTGCGCCCCTCAGGGGCTAAAGCCCGGGGCTTCCTGGAGGGCTTTTCGGCACGACTGAAGCCATGCCCCTTCAAAGCAGCGGCGGTGCGCTCGGTTGCGGCGGTGCGCTCGATCAGGCCGAGCGGGAGGGCAAGACGCGCACGCAGCCTGCGTTCGCGGCAGCCCATCTCGCCTGAATCTCTTTCGTGGTCGTATCCGGCGAGGTGCAGGAGGCCGTGAAGCATTAGAACTTTGATCTCGGTGGCGACCGGATGACCCTGGTCGCGCGCCTGCCGCCGTGCCGTATCCACGCTGATCGCCAGGTCCCCGGCCACTTCGCCCCGCGACACCTTGCCCGCGGGAAACGACAGCACGTCGGTGGCCTTGTTCTTGCCGCGGAAATCGCGGTTCAAGGTGCGGATAGCCGCGTCGGTGGTAAGCAGCACGCTCACCAATCCCTTGAGACGCACGGCTGCCTGCGCCTCGCGCAGGAACGTGTTCAGGCTGCGCGCGGAGGGCACGCGGACGTCTCGTTCAGCTTTGCGGGATTCCGGCGAGGGAGCGCCCGGGACGTCAGCGGGGTGGGGAGCCAGATCTGGGTCCAGAAGGATCATCGTGCGCGAGGCCGTCCGCCGCGGCGGACGGCCTCGAGTCTCATTCTACGCGAATTGCAGTTTTACTGCGGTTTCGCCGGATGTTGCGGGGCCCGCGGCTCGTGCGGCTGCACCTGGATCTCGTCGCCTATGCCCAGCGGCAATTCCTGCTGCTGCGGCTTGGCGGCGTCGTAGGCGCGCACAATGCGCTGCACCAGCACGTGGCGTACCACGTCCGAATCTTCGAAGTGGCAGAACTGGATGCCCTCCACGCCCTCGAGCACGTTGATCGCGTCCACCAGGCCCGACTTGCGCGGGTTGGGCAGGTCGATCTGGGTGATGTCGCCGGTGATCACCGCCTTGGCGTTGTTGCCCATGCGGGTGAGGAACATCTTCATCTGCTCGATGGTGGTGTTCTGCGCCTCGTCCATGATGATGAACGCGTCGTTGAGCGTGCGGCCGCGCATGAAGGCCAGCGGAGCCACCTCGATCACGTTCTTTTCCAGCATCTTGTCCACCTTCTCGGGGTCGAGCAGGTCGTAGAGCGCGTCGTAGAGCGGGCGCAGGTAGGGGTCCACCTTTTCCTGCAGCGTGCCGGGCAAAAAGCCCAGCCGCTCCCCGGCTTCCACCGCCGGACGCACCAGCACGATGCGGCTCACCTTTTTGGAGTTCATGGCCGCAACCGCCATGGCCACAGCGAGGTAAGTCTTGCCGGTTCCGGCCGGACCGACACCGAAGACCATGTCGTTCTGCTCGATGGCTTCGACATACTTGCGCTGGTTGATGGAGCGCGGCTGCACGGTGCGCTTGACGCCCGCCGAGCGCGCTTTGCCGCTGTCGGCTATGGACTTAAGCGTGACGGTGGTATCAGCAACCACCAGCTTGAGCATGCCGTTCAGTTCGCCATTATGCGGGTTGATTCCCTGCCGCCGCAGGCTCTCGAAGTCCTGAAATACGCCCCGGACGCGAATCACGCCGGCTTCCGGCCCTTCCACGTGCACGGCGTCGGAGCGAAGGTCGATCCGGACGCCGAGTGAGTCTTCCATTAACCTGAGGTTTTCATCGCGGGTCCCGAACAGGGGCTCAAGGTTAGGTGTGATCTCCAGGGCAATTTTCAAGGTCTTCGGTAGCCTCCAGGGCTTCTAGCCACGGTTAGGTTGATCGTCCTTCCGCCCGTTCCGTTCTGCCGGACTTATCGGCGGCAGCGGGGCGAACAAAAGGGTCATTAATTTGGATGCGGACGGGTGCCCGCAGGCTCCAGCGAGCGGATGCCTGCAGGGCCTGCGGCAGATTACGTCCGATGAAAAGGAGATTCGATTCGCGCAGGGCGGTTGCGGGCCGAAGCCCTGGGCTGCCTGGCGAGACCGCGGATTGGGGTGTGCGACCAAGTAGAGTATCTGCGAACGAGAGTAGCCTGAGTCGGGTCGGACGTCAACGGGGATGGCATGAATTTTTGGTGTTCTTTTCGGGTTTCCTGGTACTTGTATGGTTCCGGGCCGCTGGCTTTTGGCTTTTAGCGTCTCAGCCTTCAGCCGTCAGCCATGGGCCGATTGCTGAAAGTTTCTGAGGCGGATCATGGAAGACGCGGCCGACAGCTTGTCGCTAAATCCGAGGGCAGCCGGTGAGCCGCATGTGCGATATTTTGAGTGCTAATTCATGGGGTGATCGGGCGGTCCTACGTTCAGCTGTGCTTCGGAGGCATATGGGCTCATTTCGTGGGGACACTTTTCTTTGTGCGGCGGTGCTCTGTTGCGCCGCGGGGTGGGCCGGCGCTCAAAGCGGACAGGCGGCGATAGCTGAGGGCGCGGGAGATCAGGGCGCTTCGGCTGAAATGCCCTCGAACCTGGTGCCCGTTCCTGTCTTCGTATTTGTCCACAATGGCCTGCAGCGGCGGGTGAGCGCGGCCGAAGAGCGATGCCACCGCGATGATGAATCGACGTTTCGAGCGCTGAAGCCGGATCAGCCGTATTTGCCCAGAGGATGTTTCGAGGGCGATGTGAAAGACCTGGCTGCCCGCGACTTCCGTCTGCTGGTCGACGATGTGCCGCAGGAGATCAAGGGGTTCGAACGAAAGCAGTGGCCATTGATTATTCGGGACAATCTCGGCAACCACGCCGAAACCTCAGATAGGCCCAGCGGCGTGTGGAGTACAGGCGAAATTCCGCAGGCCTTCCTGCCGGATTCAGAGAGCTACTACGTGCTCGGATTTGCCCCTGTCCCGTCGCACGATGGGTGTCATCGAATCCGGGTGAAGGTGGACCGCACTAGCGTGGATGTTTATGCCCGGGATAAGTACTGCACGGGGCAGACCACTGCCGATCTGCTGGCCGGGACAAGGACCGGCGACAAACTGGCGCACGACCTGGCGGAAAAAGGCCGCGGAAAGATTCCGCTCTTCGTCCAGGCCGGTGGCCTGCGAGCAAGCACGGGCCGGCAACTTGCCGACATCGTGGTTGAATTTCCGAGCCGCCCTCTGTATCACCAGTGGGACACGGAGAGAGGCAGGCTGTACCTGAGTGTGGGCGTGCTGGGGGCCGTGTACGCGGCAGACGGGAGGCTGGTTGCCCGATTCAGCGACCTGATGTGGCCTTCGTATTGGCCGACGATCGCCAAGGGATGGCAGGAGGATTCCGGAGAGATGGACACGTTCTACGCGGACAGCAATGGCGGCAGCTTCGATAATTTCACGCTGGATCAGCAATGGGGACACGCCTGGATCCCCTACCGCTACGAGAAACAACTGGAACTTGGGCCCGGCAAGTACACCTTGCGTGTGGTTCTCAGTGACGGCGTGAAGACCGGGCGAGCTGAAGCGCCGCTCACGATTGAGAATACGGTCGGCAAGCCTCTGGCCCTTGGATCGGTGTTCTTGTGCAGCCGTTTCCGCGATGCGCGCGTGGCGGCTGCTGAGGCGGCCGCCGCAGATTTTGCGCCGAGCTACGTTCCCCTGGCCAGCAAGGATAAGCGCGTGAGCCCGGACGGGGACCTGAAGTTCGTTCCCGATGAACGCATGATGGGGTACTTCGAGATCTATGCCCCGGGAGGGGCGGCTGCAGCGGGCAAAATTCAAGCGCACCTGAGGGTCGTGGATGCGAAGAGCGGGGCGGTGGCTAGAGACTTTCCGGCCGAGGATGTGGCGCCGTACGAGCAGGCCGGAAGCACGGCCATCCGGGTTGTGCGCGAAGTTGCTCTGACTGGACTTGCCAAGGGCGACTACCGGGTGCAGGTGGAGGCGTCCGATGCTGGCGGCCACAGTGCCTCGATGCAATCGGAGAGCTTCACTATCGAGTGACCCACGGCGGGTGGCCGAGTGGTCGGGTGTCAAGAGATCAGATGGCCCCTGAGCAATTGGCAACTGCCGCCGCACGGCGTCCGATTTTGAACACCTGTTCTCAATTGCGAACGCAGGTCCGTGACGTTGCAACCACTAAACTATTGATTTCAAGCCGCCAGCGCAGAATTCCTGTGGCACGTGGCTTGCTTCCTGCGTGCGCAAGCGGGCGTGTGTTGGAGGTTAGGCCATGAGAGTTCTGCTGCAGGATCTCGCATTTGCATTTCGCCAATTGCGCAAGACGCCGGGGTTCACCCTTACCGTGTTGCTCACGCTCGCGCTCGGCATCGGCGCCAACTCGGCCATCTTCACGCTGGTCAATGCCATCCTGCTCCACAACCTGCCGGTAACCGATCCCAAAACCCTCATCCGCATCGGCGACACAGATGACTGCTGCGTCAACAGCGGGTGGAACGACAACGGGGACTACTCGCTTTTCGCCACAGACACCTATTACATGTTCAAGAAGAGCCTGCCGGAGTTCGAGGAGCTGGCCGCAATGGAGTCCGGCTACGCATGGCGGCCCCTGACGGTTCGTCGGGCCGGACCGCAGACCGTAGCAAAATCCGTCACGGCGACATTCGTCTCCGGCAACTACTTTCGCGTCTTTGGCCTCTCGCCCTCGGCGGGCCGCCTCTTTGTGGATGCCGACGACCGGAAGGGCGCGCCCATTACCGCCGTGATGAGCTATGACGCCTGGCAGCAGGATTATGCGGGCGATCCCAGCGTGGTGGGAAGCGCGTTTTACATCAACACCAGGCCGGCCACCATCATTGGCGTGGCGCCAAAGGGATTTTACGGCGACCGCATCGATACCAATCCCCCCAAGTACTTTCTTCCCATGAATGCGATGGATGAAGTCTCCGGCGCACCGTACTTCACCGCTCCCGACGTTCAGTGGGCCTACCTCATCGGCCGCATCAAGCCGGGAACTTCCCTGCCGGCGCTCCAGGCCAAGGCCAGCGTACTGCTCAAGCAGCAGTTTGCGCCGCTCAAGACATTTACCGATCAGCGCGCCCAGAAGGCTCTCCCCCGCACCCACGTGGTGCTCACTCCCGGCGGCGGCGGTATCCAGAACATGCAGGACGGTTACAAGGACCACCTGAAGCTGCTGCAATGGATCGCCGCCATGGTCCTTCTCGTGGCCTGCGCCAATATCGCCAACCTGCTGCTGGTGCGCGGCATGAGCCGCCGCGCGGAGCTTTCCATCCGCTCAGCGCTGGGTGCGCAGCGCAGCCGTATCGTGCGCCAGCTTCTTACCGAGAGTGTTCTTCTCTCGGTTATGGGCGGCCTGCTGGGCCTGGCAGTCTCCTATCTCGGAGCGCACGCGCTGCTGGCGCTTGCCTTTCCTGACCAGCAGAACATGCCGGTCGCGGCTTCGCCTTCGCCGCTGGTGATTGGCTTTGCCTTTGCGCTTTCGCTGGTTACAGGTATCCTCTTCGGCCTTGCGCCGGCGCTGATGGCCGCGCGCACTCACCCCGCTGAAGCCCTGCGCTCCAACGCTCGTACCACTGCTCACGGAGCATCCTTCCTGCAGCGCGCACTCGTTGTCCTGCAGGCCGCGCTCTCCCTCGTGCTGCTGGTTGCCGCGGGTCTCTTCGCGCAGAGCCTCAACAAGGCTGAGAACGTTGACATGAAACTGGATGCAACCAACCGCTATATCGCCCATATCAATCCGCAAGCCGCCGGCTACAAGAACACAGAGGTCGAGCCCCCCTACCAGTCCATCGTGGATCGCTTCCACGCCATTCCCGGCGTTCTCAAGGTCGGCCTTGCCACCTACACCCCAATGGAGGAGAACAATTGGGGATCGGGCGTAAAGATTCAAGGCGAGCCGGACCCGAATAAGGTGGCATCGTGGGTGAAAGGCACCCCGGAATACTTCGATTCCGTCGGCACTCACGTGGTGATGGGCCGCGGCTTCACCTCACAGGACACGCTGAATGCACCGCCCGTGGCCGTTGTCAACCAGGAGTTCGTCAAGCAGTTCTTCGGCAACCGCAACCCCATCGGGCATCACTTTGGATATTCCGGCCCGTCCAAGGTCCCTCAGGATGGGGCGCATGAAATTGTCGGCGTGGTAGAAGACACCACCTACACCAGCGTCTACTGGAAGAACCACGCCATGTACTTCCTGCCGCTCACGCAGCGCGCCGGGGTCGGCAACGATCCCGACAGCCCACTCGACAAAGATCTATCCATGTACGCCGGTGCCCTGGTTATCCAGGCCAGCCACCCTGTTCCCGCATTTGAAAAGATCGTCGCCGATACCCTGGCGAGCATCAACCCCAATCTCACCATCGTCAAGTTCCAGACATTCCAGCAGCAGATTCAGGATCGCTTCATCGACGAACGGCTGATCGCGCGCCTCACCTCCCTCTTCGGCCTCCTCGCGCTTCTGCTCGCCGCGATCGGGCTTTATGGCGTCACGGCCTATACCGTCGTTCGCCGCACGCCGGAGATCGGCATCCGCATGGCGCTGGGCGCGGCGCGCGGCCGCGTCATCGCAACGGTGATGCGAGGAGCCATGCTGCAGACCGTCGCTGGCCTCGTTATCGGCATCCCGGTGGCAATCTTCTGCGTGCGGTACGTCAAGTCGCAGCTTTATGAGATCGCCAGCGTGAATGTGCCGGTGATGACCGTCGCCATTGCAGTGCTGGTGCTTGCGGCCGCCATTGCGGGCATCATTCCGGCGCGGCGCGCGGCCTCCATCGACCCGGTACGGGCCTTGCGCATTGAATGAGCAGCGCCTTTGTGCTCGCCTGACAGGTGGTGAATCGCGGCGGTCTATGGTGCCTCCATGCCGGAAAGAGATGCGGCCCGTGCCATTCGCGTATAGTGGGGCTACGTTTATGACAAGCGTGCGATGGGTTTTGGTTTTTGCGATGGCAGCTTTGGTGGCGGCTCCCGCAGAGGCGCCGCAAGGGCTATTCAACGGCTCCAATGATATTGGCCAAACGAAGCCAGGCGGGTCGGTCTACGATGCGGCGGCGAAGTCGTACCGGGTGACGGGCGGCGGGGCGGATATGTGGGGCGCCTCCGACGATTTTCACCTCGACTGGGTCAAGCTCACCGGCAATGTGACGGTTACCGCCGACGTGGCGTTTACGCCGCAGCCGGCGCAGCCTCTGGCCAAGGCGGTGCTGATGGTGCGGCAGTCGCTCGATCCGGCTTCGGCATACGCGGATGTAGCGATTCATGCGGATGGGCACATTACGCTGCAGTGGAGGGCGAAGTTCGGGGACAAGACCGGAGACCTGACTGCGCCGGAGCACAGGTCCACGCGATTGCGGCTGGAACGGAAAGGCGACCTGTTTACGGCGTCTGCGGAGCGGCCGGATGGGACGTTCGATGCGTTCGCCAACTACACGGTGCCGATGACGGGCGACGTGTACGTGGGTCTGGGGGCGTGCGCGCACGATGCGGACGGGCTGGCTGCGGCGACGTTTTCGAATGTGAGCGTGGAGCAGCCGAAGAACTAGACTCCACTTCTTCGGCACAGGGAGCGCCTGGTATCCCACCCTTCGCAACTGTGAATCCGTTGCGCGGGACGGGCAGGGCGGCGCTCGCAAAGGGGGATAAAACTCGGACTGGATGTGCGCTACTCCAGCCGGCAAAAACAGTAGAGGAATTGCTGGCGGGTGCCGAAGGGGGTTTCGTGGACTTGGTGGGAACTCTCGAGGAGGCGGAAGCGCTGGCCGAATTCATTGTGCAGGGAGTCGGCGTCGTAGCGGACCACTTCGAGGCCGCTGCAGCGTGTGGGCCCCTCTGGTCCGAAGGTCCCCACGATCGCGTGGCCGCCAGGCCTGAGGGCGCGGGCGACCTGGCGGACATAGGCGGCGCGGGCGGCGGGCGCGGTCAGGAAATGGAACACGGCGCGATCATGCCAGATGTCGAATCGTGAGGGCTCCAGTTCGACTTGGGTGATGTCGGCGGCGAGCCAATGGACCCGCTCGGCTTCGGCGCCCAGGCGCTTCCGGTTGGCGTCGATGGCGGTCTGGGAGATATCAAGGACCGTGAGGTCAGGGTAACCGCGGGCAAGAAGGTCATCGACCAGCGTGGATTCGCCTCCACCCACGTCAATCATGGCGGCGGTGGGCGCGATAGCGGCGCGCGCGATGAGATCCAGCGAGGCAGACAGGTGGGGCGCGAACCAGCTGACCTGGTCAGGCGCCTTGGTCGCGTAGATCTTTTCCCAGTGCTCCTGGGTGTTCATGGAATGCTCTGCTCCTGGTCGGCGCGGAGGATGTGTAGTCCCATTTTCCGCCTTTGCGGCGGGAAAGCCAACTGCGCGGCCATAGTTTGGACGCCGCGACCTGGTGGTGAGGGGGGCGGCAACGGTCTGGCAGTCTGAATTGACCCCCGGCCTGAAATCCCATAGACTAAATAATTGCGAGGGATGCGGCTTGACCTGCATTCTGCACCGCATCATCTCTTTCAGAATCAAGGAACAAGAATGGCCAATCACGTATCGTCGCTCAAGCGCGCCCGTCAAACCGAGACCCGCACCGCCGTCAACCGCGCCAACCGCAGCCGCGTTCGCACCAGTCTGCGCGAACTCCGCGAGGCCCTGACCAAGGGCGACGCGAAGGCCGCCAACGAGCAGTATCGCGCCACCGTCTCCACCCTCGACCGGAGCGTGCAAAAGGGCGTTCTGCACTCCAACACCGTTTCCCGCTACAAGAGCCGCCTCAACGCGCGGCTGAAGGCCCTGGCCACCGCCAAGGCGTAGCCTCCACGGCACAGTTCATTTCGATCCAACACCCGGGCGCCAGCCCGGGTGTTCGCATTTCGGAGGGCGATGGTAGATCACGGCATGGGAAAGACCTGCGGGGCCGTACTGGCGGGCTGCTTACTCACCGGCCTGACCGCCGCGCTGCACGCGCAATCACCGGTTAATGAGCAGAAGCCCATCGCGCTGACCGTCCATTGGGATCGCACGGTGGTTGTCTCGAAATCGACTCCGACGCTGCAGCTGGTGGTGAATCCGCCCCTGCGGCCGGGACAGCCGCTGAGCGCGCCTTCGTACCAGGCCGTCAAAGACCTGGGCGCCGACTACGTGCGTTACGTTCCGTGGCTGCCTTATCCCAAACTGGCAGTGGCGGAGCTGGAACCTCCCACGCCCCAGCACACAAGCTGGGACTTCAGTCTCATCGATCCCATGACCAGGGACTTTCTCGCCGCCACGGAAGGGCATCCGCGGGTGGTGAACTTCAGCACCATTCCGGCATGGCTCTTCAAGACCGACAAACCGGTGACCTACCCTGCAGATCCCGACAAAGTGGAGTGGAACTACACCCAGGGAACGGAGTTGCGCGATCGCTCGGGAAAGGAACTCGGCGACTACTATGCGCGGCTGGTGAGCTGGTACACCAAGGGCGGGTTCACGGACGAAAACGGGGTGCGGCACGAGTCGGGCTATCACTATGAAATGCCGGTGTGGGAGGTGCTCAACGAGCCCGACTTCGAGCACAACACCACGCCCCGTCAATACACCGAACGCTACGACGCCATCGTGAGTGCCATCCACGCGGTTTCGCCGAAGACCCAGTTTATGGGGCTGGCGCTGGCGATGCCCAGCAAGGCGCCGGAGTATTTCGAATATTTTCTGGATCACAGCCATCACCGGCCGGGCATTCCCATCGACTACATCTCCTACCACTTCTACGCGACGCCGGAGCTCGGCGAGAGCCTGGAGACGTGGCAGTTCACGTTCTTCGACCAGGCGGAGGGGTTCCTGAACGCGGTGCGCTACATCGAGAGCCTGCGCAAGCGGCTGTCGCCGGAGACGAGGGTATCGGCCGACGAGCTGGGCTGCATTCTGCCCACCGACAATACGGCGGCGGACAGCACGCCGCCTCCAGCGGCCTACTGGAACCTGGCCGGCGCGCTGTATGCGGACCTGTTTATCGAGCTGTCGCGATTGCAGATCGACATCGTCGGCGAGTCGCAACTGGTGGGGTATCCGACGCAGTTTCCCAGCGTGAGCATGATGAACTGGCAGAACAACAAGCCCAACGCGCGCTACTGGGTCCTGAAGCTGATCAAGGACAATTTCCATCCCGGCGACACCCTGGTGGACACGGTTTTATCGGGCGGAGATTCGAGCGAAATCGGAGTCCAGGCATTCCTCACGCCGGCCGGCCACAAGCTCCTGCTGCTCAACAAGCGCAACCACGCTGTTTCGGTTGCGCTGCCCGATGCGACGAATGCTACGGCGGAGACCGTAGACCTGCAAACGGGCGACGGGCCGGCGCGCGCTGTGAAGCCGGTCAATGGGAACCTTACGCTGGAACCATTTGCTGTTGCGGTGGTGCGTTGGTAGGGCAGATTCAAGGTCCAAGTACAACTGCAGACTTCCTGAACCCATTCATTGCCCCGTTCAACCTCCTTCGAAATTATTCCTGTGGTACGGCCACATGTACTGTGGCATACTTGTGTGGCACGGCCACAGGAGCAGGATGACGGACGCGAAACTGGATCTTCTGCAAGGAACCCTGGATTTGATGGTGCTGCAGACGCTGGGGGCGATGGGTTCGCTGCATGGGTACGGGATTGCGCGGCGGATTGAGCAGGCAAGCGGGAACGAGGTGCTGCTGAATCAGGGCACCATCTACGCCTCGCTGGTGCGGCTGGAGCAGCGCGGGTGGATCGCCTCGGAGTGGGGTGTCTCCGGCAACAACCGCAAAGCGAAGTTCTATTCCATTACGGACGCGGGACGCGGGCAGTTGGCGGAAGATGCGCGGTACTGGCAGCGGCTGACCGGCGTAATGGACCGCATGTTTTCCATGGGACCGGACGGGGGCGAGGAGCCCGGTAAAGCATGAGCGGAACGAAGAGGCTGCGCCGCCGGCTGTGGGCGTTCCTGGCCAAACGCGCGCTCGATGCCGAGCTTGAGGCGGAGATTGCCGCCGACCTTCAATTGGCGATCGACGAATTCATGGAACGCGGCATGTCGCGCGACGAGGCGCGGCGGCAGGCATTGATCCGATTGGGCGGAGTGCAACAGGCCAGGGAAAAACACAGGGAGGCGCGAGGACTCATGCACATCGACATTCTGCTCCAGGACCTGAAGTACACCGTGCGCAAGCTGCTGCGCGATCCGGGATTCACGGCTGTGGCGGTGCTGATCCTGTCGCTGGGCATTGGCGCGAACGTGGCCGTGTTCAGCGTGGTGAACACGATCATGCTGCGACCGCTTCCGTTTCCGCATGCCGAGGAACTGGTGTGGATTGCGCCGCCTCCGACGAAATGCGGCCTGTCGTGCGCGACCTACTCGACCGACGCCTATGACGAATTCCGCCGAGGTACGCACTCGTTCCAGGACGTGACCGGGTATTTTGCGTTTTCCACTCCGGGGAATTTGCGCTTGAGCATGGGGAACGGGGCGCCGATTCCGGCCACCAGTATCGACGTAATCGCTAACTTCTTCGAGGTGCTTGGGGTGCAGCCGGCGATGGGACGGCTGTTCAGGCCTGAGGACGGGCGCAACGGAGCCGCGTCGGTGGTGGTGCTGACGGATGCGTGGTGGAGACGGCAGTTTGCGGCCGATCCGGATATTGTGGGGAAGGCGTTCGACATCAGTGGCCAGCAGACGACTGTGATCGGCGTATTGCCGAAGAGCTTCGATTTCGGCGCGGTGTTTTCGCCGGGCGCCAAGATCGATGCGCTGACGCCGCTGAATCTCTATGGGCCGCCGCGCGACTGGGGCAACATCATCACGTTCATCGGGCGGATGAAGCCGGGAGTGTCGCTGGCCCAGGCCACCCAGGATGCGGCGGCGGTGGTGCCAACCATGTGCTGGAACAACAAACGTCCAGACACGTGCGGCGTCTACAAAGGGGCCGTGGTTCCGGTGCCGCTGAAGGAGTACGTAAGCGGACGATTGCGGCAGTCGCTGGCGGTGCTGTGGTCGGCGGTGGGAATGATTCTGCTGATTGCGTGCGTGAACCTGTCAAACCTTCTGCTGGCGCGGGCCGCGGCGCGATCGAAGGAGTTTGCCATGCGCGGGGCGCTGGGCGCGGGCCGCAGCCGGATTGTGCGCCAGTTGCTGACCGAGAGCCTGGTGCTCTCCGGCGCTGGAGCCGTGTTCGGCCTGCTGCTGGCAAGCATCCTGGTGTCCTGGTTGACGCACCAGGGCTCGATTGCGCTGCCTCTGCTTAGCCAGTTACATATCGATGGGGCGGCGCTGGGGTGGACGCTTCTGATCGCGGTAAGTTCGGCGGTGCTGTTTGGACTGGCGCCGGGGCTGCGCATGGCTGCGGGAAATCTGCATGAGGCGCTGAAGGACTCGGGCGCTGGATCGGGGCAGAGCCGCAAGCACGAGCGGCTGCGTTCGGTGCTGGTGGTGAGCGAGGTGGCGCTGGCGTGCGTGCTGCTGGTGGGCGCGGGACTGCTGCTGCGAAGTTTTCTGCGGGTGCTGGATGTGGACCTCGGGTTCCAGCCGGAGCGTGCTGCGGCGGTGAGCGTGGACTACACCGACAATCCAGGGCTCGGAAACGGCAACACGCCGGATTCGTTCAGGGCGATTCTGGCAGCACGGGCGGCATACTTTCAGCCCCTGATTGAGCGTGTGAGCGCGCTGCCGGGAGTGGAGGCCGCGGGAATTACCGACTATCTTCCGCTGGCAGGGAACCGGTCGTGGGGATTGCCGTTTCCGAAGGGGGTGGAGCGGCCGAAGAATCTTCACGTATCGGGGCCGCTGGTGTATGTGGTTTCGCCGGGATATCTGCGGGCCATTGGAACACGGGTGCGGGGGCGGGACTTTAACTGGAGCGACTGGGGTGATACGCAGAATGTGGTGGTGATCGACGAGGCGTATGCGAAGTTCCTGGCATCGTATGCGCACTGGCCGAACAACGATGCGGTGGGGCAGGTTCTGGACAACGGCAGCAGCACGGGCGTGCTGGTCGTGGGTGTGGCGGAGGATGTGCACGCGGAGAGCGTGGAAGGCGAAAACGGTTGGCAAATTTATTATCCCGGCACGCAGACCTTTTGGGCGACGCCGCAGCTTGTGGTGCGGACGACGCTGCCGCCCGCGCAACTGGCCGGGAGCGTGATGCGTGTGCTGCGAGAGGCGAACCCGAAGCAGACGGCGGCCGAGTTCAAGCTCATCCAGTCGCTGGTGGATCACGCCAACTCTTCGCGGCAGTTCTTCATGCTGCTGGTGGGCGCGTTTGCGGTATTGGGACTGCTGCTGGCGGCGCTGGGAATCTATGGCGTGATCTCGTATTCGGTAACGCGGCAGACGCAGGAGATCGGAATACGGATGGCGCTGGGCGCGAGCGCGAGCCATGTACAGGGTCGAGTGCTGAAGGGGACTCTGCGGCTGGCGCTGATGGGGATTGCCGTAGGGGCTGGAGTATCGATGGGGACAGCGAAGCTGGTGGCGTCGCTGCTCTACGCGACGTCGCCGTGGGATGTGGCCACGTATTGCGGGATGGCGGCGGCGTTGCTTGTGGTGGCGGCGGTGGCGGGGTATGTGCCGGCACGGAGGGCTTCGCGGATCAGTCCCCTGCTGGCGTTAAGGGCGGAGTGAGTTTTCAGTGGTCAGTGGTCAGTGGTCGAGGTCGGCGACTTGAGTCAGCGGTTGGCTGGACAGCAACTTGAGACCCCCTGAGACCTACTGAACATTGACAGCTGACCGGTGTCTTTCATAGCCGCTCGAAGATGCCCGCCGCTCCCATGCCGCCGCCCACGCACATGGTGACTATGCCATAGCGCGCGCCGCGCCGTCCCATCTCCGCCAGCAGCGTAGCGGTCAGCTTGGCCCCGGTGCAGCCCAGTGGATGCCCCAGAGCGATGGCGCCGCCGTTCACATTCACCTTCTCAGGATCGAGCCCCAGGGTGCGGATGACCGCCAGCGCCTGGGCCGCAAAGGCTTCGTTGAGCTCGATCAGTTCAATATCCTCCAGCTTCAGGCCGGCCAGCTTGAGGGCCTTGGGAATGGCGTAGATCGGCCCCACGCCCATTTCTTCGGGCAGGCAGCCGGTGGCGGCGTAGGCCACCAGACGGGCCAGCGGCGCAATGCCCAGTTCGCGCGCGCGGCCCGCATCCATCAGCACCGCTGCCGCAGCACCGTCGGAGGTCTGCGAGGCGTTGCCGGCGGTGACCGTACCCTGTGCATGGAAAACCGGCTTGAGTTTGGCGAGAGCTTCGGCGGAGGTGTCGGCACGGGGGCCTTCATCGGCGGAAAACAGCTTCTCCTCGACGTGGGGCTTGCCCGCCTTCGCGGTCGGCGTGGCGGTGGTCACAGGGACGGGAATCAGCTCGTCCGCGAAGCGCCCGGATTTCTGCGCGGCAACGGCCTTGCGATGGCTGGCCAGGGCGAAGGCGTCCTGATCGTCGCGGCTGATGTTGTAGTGCCTGGCCACGCGCTCGGCGGTCAGGCCCATTGTGAGCAGCGCGGCGGGATAGTGCTCGGCGAGCCAGGGGTTGGGGCTGGGCTTGGAGCCGCCCATGGGAATCATGCTCATGGATTCGGCGCCCCCCGCAATGACCACCTTGTCGCCCCCGGAGCGGATGCGCATGTCGGCCAGGGCGATGGCCTCGAGGCCCGACGAGCAGAGGCGGTTGACAGTCACGCCGGGCACTTCGACGGGCAGCCCCGCGCGCAAGGCTGCGAAACGCGCCATGTTGAAGCCGGCTTCGCCTTCCGGCTGCGCGCAGCCCAGGATGACATCCTCGATTTCCGCCTTGTCCAGGGCCGGCACCCGAGCCATCGCGCCGGTGATGGCGGTGGAGGCCAGGTCGTCGGGGCGGGTGGTGGCCAGGGCGCCTTTGGGGGCGCGGCCCACGGGAGTGCGGACGGAGCTGACGAGAACGGCTTCAGGCATTTGAGGGCTCCACTTCAGTTCACAGTTCTTCGTTCACAGCCGCCGGCATGTGCTGGGCGATGAGTCAGGCTGAAGCAGGCCCGCTCATGGAGATTAGATCGTCCAAACGTCAAAAGGGACGCAATCATTCCGGCAGATCGACGTCGGACCAGGAGCCTTTGGCGAAGTAATGATAGACAGTTTTGCGGTCGATCACCGAATCGGCGATGGCGTCGTGGTCGAGGCGGGGCGGGCGTGGTTGCAGCCCCGTCTGCGCCTGGCGAACGGTCTGGGGCGATGCCGGGTCGATGCCCCAGTTGAAGCCCAGGACGTCACTGGCGGCGGGCGATTGCAGGCGTTGCGTCTCCGGCGCGGAGGCCAGAGTCGCGGGCTGATCTGGCGCGCCAGCGAAAAACACCAGCAGCGAAACCGTTCCTTGCGCGGAGCAGAGCACCGCCCAGTCAGAGGATCCCGGAGCCTGAAAGCTGCCGTGGATCACGTTCTCCGGCTGGTGGGCCTGGTAGGTCTGCGGAATGAGGCAGCCGCGGTGGGTCAGTTCGCCGGCGATAGGGGCGGGCAGGTCGGGGAATGAGCTGGGGGGCAGGTGGCGGACGATGTAGGGGTAGAGATGGCCTTCAACATTGACCTGGCCGCGGGTGACGAGGTTCGCGTCGGGATCGGGCTGCTGGGCAGCGGCGAGGGCGGCGAGCAGAAGCAGGAGCGCGAGGCGGGTTCTGCGGGCGGTCAGCATTGTGGAGGCTCTGGAGGATTGTACCTGCTGCGGGGCTACGGTCGTGACCTATCATCCCGGTTTTCCGAACCGTCATCTTCAGCATCCGCGAAGGCGTCCAGCACGAGTGCTTCGCACCATTCCGTCGCTTCGGCCTCAGCCTCAGCATCAGCGGCCATGCGCAAATAACCGTCGACCAACGGACTCTGTTCTCCGCTCGCACCTCTTTTAGCTTCGTCTTTCATCGAAAACACCCGGCTATCATGTTATGCCCGATCACTCGGCGCGGTTCACTAACCACTCATCACTGATCACTGACCACTAGTTCCTCAGCGGCTTGCCGGTTTTCAGCGTAAACCCGATGCGCTCCTGCGTCTTGCGCTCTCCGCACAGCGAGAGGAACGCTTCACGCTCCAAATCCAGCAAATATTGCTCGCTCAGCAGGGATCCCGCCGTCACTCGCCCGCCGGCCAGGATGTACGCCACCCAGCGCGCCACCTTCTGGTCGTGCTCGCTGGCAAAGCCCGCCTCGCCCATGAGAAATATGCCGGTCTCCATGGCAGCCAGCGCGCCGGCGCCGGGGGCCGGGATGCGGGTACGCGGCAGCGGCGCGGAGTAGCCAGCTTCCACCAGCGCCTGCACCTGCGCCTTGGCATCGAGCAGTAGCCGCTCCCGGTTGTGGGTGATGCGGTCGGCGGGTGAGAGCAGGCCGAGCGTGCGGGCTTCGGCGGCAGAGGTGGACACCTTGGCCATGGCGATGGTTTCCAGGGTGCGCCGCACCGCGGCCAGCATTTCGGCGGACTGGGCCAGACGGTACGGCGACTCCTGCCCGCGAGGATCGGGCGGGGCCACGGCGGCAGCCGCGTCGACGGCGCGCAACAGCATCTCCTTGGTTCCTCCGCCGCCGGGGATGAGGCCGACGCCCGTTTCAACGAGGCCGATGTAGGTTTCGGCGTGGGCCTGTCGGCGGGCGCCGTGGAGGCACATTTCGGCGCCGCCGCCCAGGGTCATGCCGAAGGGAGCGACGACCACCGGGCGCGGGCAGAATTTGATTGCGGCGGTCATCTGCTGGAAGGTGCGGATGGCGGCGGCGACCTCATCCCAGTCGCCTTCCTGCGCGGCGAGGAGAAGCTGCATGAGGTTGGCGCCGACGCTGAAGTTGTCGCGGTCGCCGGAGAGAACGAACCCGGCGAAGTCGCGGACGGCATCGGAGTCGGGCTTGAGCACGGAGGAGACCAGCGCCACGACATCGCCGCCGATGGCGTTTTTGAGCGAGTGCAGCTCGATACAGGCGATGTGGTCGCCGATGTCGACGAGCGAGGCCCCGGAGTTGGAGCGGACGATGCAGGAGCCAACGGGGCGGCGTCCGCGGCGGTAGTCGGCGATGCGCGCGTGGCCGGGCTGGCGCGGGATAATTTCCCAGGCGCCGGTGGCGGGGTTGAAGCAGTGCGGGCCGTCGGGAGCGTACCAGCACTCGTTTTCCGTACGCAGGAGGTCTTCGACAGCGGGGCTGACGGGGAGTTGGAGTTCCTTCATGCGCGCGACGGTCGAGCGCACCCCGGCGGCGTCCCACATCTCCACGGGGCCCAATTCCCAGTTGAAGCCTGCGCGCATGGCGCGGTCGATGGAGGGGGCGTCGTGGGCAGCCTCGCCGATGCGCTCGGCGGCGAAGTTCCACAGCGTGCCCAGCAGCGGCCAGAGAAACGCGGCGGCCTTGTCCTTTTTGGGATCGTTGGCGAGCAGGAGGCGCAGGCGTTCTTTGAGCGTGGCGGCGTTCCTGGCCATTTCGAGCGAGGGGATGGAGGCCTTGGCGATGGGGCGGTATTCGAGCGTTTTCAGGTCGAGCACTTCGCGGATTTCTTTGCCGTCGGCGCCACGAGATTTCTTGTAAAAGCCCTGGCCGGATTTGTCGCCCAGCCAGCCGCGCTTGACGATCTCGCTGAGCAGGCCGGAGAACTCCCCGCCCGAGGCCCCCTGAGGGAAGTTGGCAGCCACGTGGGCCAGCACGTCGATCCCCACCATGTCGGCGAGCCGGAAAGTGCCGGTCCGCGGCCACCCGATGGCCTGTCCGGTGAGGGTGTCGGCCTCCTCGATGGTGAGCCCTTGCTGCAGCATCAGCGTAGCCGCGGTGAACATGACCATCACGCCGATGCGGTTGGCGATGAAGTTGGGCGTGTCGTTGGCCAGCACCACCTGCTTGCCCAGCAACCGGTCGGCGAACGCGGCAAAGGCGCTGAGCAGTGCGCGATCGGTGTCGGCCGTGGGAATGAGCTCGAGCAGTTGCATGTAGCGCGGCGGGTTGAAGAAATGCGTCCCGAAGAAGCGCTTGCGGAGCGGCTCGGCAAGCCCGGCGGCGATTTGCGCAATGGGCAGGCCGGAGGTGTTGGTGGTGAGCAGCGCATTCGCGCCCAGGTGCGGAGCCACGCGGGCCAGCAGGGCGTGCTTGATGGCAAGATTCTCCGCCACTGCCTCGATAACCCAGTCGCAAGTGGCGAGTTGAGGCAGGTCGTCGTCAAAATTGCCGGGAGTGATGCGCGATGCGCAGGCGAGATCGTAAAAGGCCGCGGGCTTGGCCCTGGCAAGCGCGTCGAGAGCGCCAAGGGCGAGGCGATTGCGTGATCCGCCGCCTTCCGCAACCATATCGAGCAGCAGGGTGGGAATGCCGGCGTTGGCCAGGTGAGCGGCGATGCGCGAGCCCATGGTGCCGGCGCCCAGCACCGCGGCGCGACGAACCAGAAAGGGCTGAGCGGATAGGTTCAGGGCGGGAGCCGGAGCCGGGGCCATGGTGCTCATGCGCATTCCCCCTGCGCGGGTTTGGGGATGCATTCGCCGCGCCGATGTGAGGCGAGGATAGCAGCAAACAGCTTGTAGCTTCTAGCTGCTAGCTTCTAGCTCGTAGCCGGTAGCCTGTAGACGGTAGCTCTGGCTTCCTGGCGAGTTCATCGTCTGAATGCGCTTCGGAGCTCGACAGCGGTGCCGATCGCAATGCAAAGAGATAGCATCTAGAAGCTAGGAGCTAGAGGCTAGAAGCTGCCTTTCGGTAAAGCACGTGCCGGCGCAGCGGGTGGCCTTCGGGGAGGCCGGGGTGATCGAAGTCCTCGGCGGGGTTGTGGGTCATGCCCAGCTTCTCCATCACGCGGCGGGAGCGAAGATTGGCGGGCGTGGCGAAGGAGACGATTTCATTGAGGCCGAGCGCGGTGAAGGCGTGGTGGAGGACGGCGCGCGCGCCTTCGGTGGCCAGCCCACGGCCCCAACGATCGGCGTCGAGCCGCCAGCCAATCTCCACGCATGGCGTGAAATGTGCCTGGAAGGTTGGTACGCTCAGGCCTATGTAGCCTGCGAGCTGTCCTGTGTCGCGGAGTTCGGCGGCCCATAATCCGAAACCGCGCGCCTCGAAGTGGGCTTCAATACGGTCAATCAGCGCGTCGGATTGTTCGCGGGCGAGCGGCGCGGGATAGTGTTCCATCACGCGCGGGTCGGCGTTGATGCGGGCGAAAGGTTCGCGGTCGGATTCGCGCCAGTGGCGGAGGAGAAGGCGATCCGTGGAAAGACCGGGCATCGCTCCCATGCTACGCCGGGCACAGTCCGCCCCGCCCGCGTCGTGAATACTGACGCTGCCAGACGACCGAACTGAGAACTGTAAACTGCGAACTGTGAACTCGGAACTGCGAACTCCAGGGGTGATGCGATAAGTTCTAAGGTGCGGCACGCGGCGGCAGGCGATTCCCTGCGTGGCGCACAAGGAGCTTGGATGATGAGCGGATTCTCCCCCTGGTTTCGAAGAGGCGCGGCGGCCTTGCTGGCGATGGGCATGGCCTGGCCGTTGGCGCACGCGCAGGACCTGAAGAGCTTTGAACAGCGGATTACCACCAAGGTGCTGCCCAACGGCCTCACCATCCTGATCTGCGAACGGGCCGAAGCGCCGGTGTTCAGCTACGCCACGTTTGTAGATGCGGGTGACGTGAACGATCCCTCGGGCGAGAGCGGGCTGGCGCACATGTTCGAGCACCTGGCGTTCAAGGGCACCACCCAGATCGGCACCAAAGACTGGCCGGACGAGAAGGCGGCGCTCGACAAGGTGGAGCAGGCCGAGCAGGCGTACGAGGCGGAGCGGCGCAATCCTCTGGGCGCCAACAAGCAGAAGCTGGACGAATTGGAAGCTGCCTTCAAAAAGGCGCAGGCGGATGCCGAGCAATACGTCGTCCCCAACCAGTTCACCGAGGTGGCGGAGCGCAATGGGGCAGAAGGCTTGAACGCCGAGACCGGGCTGGATGAAACGCAGTATTTCTGGTCGATGCCGGAGAACCGGCTGGAGCTGTGGGCATGGCTGGAAAGCGGGCGGCTGGCCGACGTAGTGCCGCGCGAATTCTACAAGGAGCGCGACGTGGTGCTGGAAGAGCGCCGCATGCGCACCGATTCCAACCCCATTGGGCGTCTTCTGGAACAGTTTCTCGCCACCGCTTACGTGGCGCACAACTACGGCCGGAGCGGCATCGGCTGGCCCAGCGAAGTCAGCCAGATTACGGCCACCGAAGCCATGGCTTTTCACCAGAAATACTACGTGGGAGCGAACCTGGTAGTGGCCGTGGTGGGCGACGTGAAAGCCGCCGAGGTGATGCCGATGCTGGAAAAGTATTTCAGCAAAGTGCCGGCGGGCCCCAAGCCGCTGAACATGACGACAATCGAGCCGAGGCAGTTTGCGGAGAAGACGGTATTTATTCGCGAGCAGACGCAGCCGTTTTACATCGAGGGCTATCATCGCGGGAACTACAAGGATCCCGACGACGCAGTGTACGACGCGATCAGCGACATCATGTCGAACGGCCGCGTGTCGCGGCTTTATCGCAGCCTGGTGCGCGACCAGCAGATTGCCGCGGAGGCGCAAGGATTCAGCCCCTATCCAGGAGACAAGTTTCCGGGGCTGTTTGCGTTTTACGCGGTGCCGCTGCCGGGGCATTCGCCGCAGCAGATGGCAACCGCGATTCACAAGGAGATTGACAAGCTGAAGGCCAGCGACGTGAGCGACGACGAGCTGGCGATGTTCAAAACGCGGGCGCGGGCCGACCTGCTGCGCGGCCTTGCGGATAACCAGGGGCTGGCGCAGGCGCTGGCCGAGTATCAGACCCGCTATGGCGACTGGCGGGAGCTGTTCCAGCAGCTCGATAAGGTGGACAAGGTGACCAAGGCGGATATTCGCAGGGTGGCGAACCAGGTGTTTGTGGCCAGCAATCGGACCGAGGCGTGGATCGAGACGCAGGCGCCGCCGGAATCCGCGAAGGGTCAGGCGGGAGAGAAGGGAGGCGCGCAATGATGAGTCTTTCTTGCTTCCCACAGGGGCTAAAGCCCACGTCATTTTTAGCGGCGGTTACGGCGCGACTGAAGTCGCGCCCCTACGCGTTTCTTTCCGTGGCGTTGATGGCGTGCGTGGTTCTTGCGCCGTTTGCGCATTCGCAGCAGAACAAGCCGTGGGAGAAAATTCCCATTCCGCAGTTGCCGGAGTTCAATCCGAAGGAGCCCAAGCGCATCGAGCTGAAGAACGGCATCGTGCTCTTTTTGCAGGAAGATCACGAGCTGCCGTTCATCTCCGGCACGGTGCTGATTCCCGGCGGAGCGCGCGATGAGGATGCGTCCAAAACGGGCCTGGTGGACTTGTACGGGCAGACGTGGCGCACCAGCGGCACGGCAAAGATGGGCGGCGACGCCATGGACGACCTGCTGGAGGCCAAGGCGGCGCACATCGAAACCAGCGGCGGGTTGGAGTCGACCTCGGTTTCGTGGGATTCGCTGAAGGGCGATGCCGACCAGGTGTTTTCCCTCGCCATGGATCTGTTGCTGCATCCGAAATTCAATGCGGATAAGCTGCAACTGGCGCAGCAGCAGGCTGCCACGGCCATCGTGCGCCGCAACGACGATGAATCGGAGATCGCCGGCCGAGAGGCGGCCAAGCTGGTCTACGGCGCCGACAGCCCATACACCCGGCAGCCGGAGTTGAAAACCATCGGCGCGGTCACGCTCCAGGACCTGCAGGCGTGGCACGATCGCACCATGGGCAACAAGCTGATCGTGGGCATCAGCGGAGATTTCGATGCCGCGGCCATGGAGGCGAAGCTGCGGGCTGCGTTTGAGCCGCTGCCGCGCGTGAAAGCCTTGCCCGCGCATCACGATGAGTTCCACGCGCCCAGGCAGGCCGTGTACTTCATTGACAAGCAAGACGTGAACCAGTCGAACATCCAGATTGTGGGGCTGGGCACTGACCGGCACAATCCCGACGTGCCCAACCTTGCGGTGATGAACGACATTCTCGGCGGCGGGTTTGCCAGCCGGCTGTTTCAGACGGTGCGCACCAGGATGGGCCTGGCCTACGCGGTCGGAGGCGGCGAGGGATTCGCTTACGATCACCCGGCCACGTTCGACGTGGAAGTGCTGACCAAAAGCGTTTCCACGGTGGATGCGACCAAGGCCGCCATGGACGTGATTGCGGGGCTGAATACTACGCCGTTCTCAGAGGATGAGCTGAAACGCGCCAAGGACGACATCCTGAACTCGTTTTTGTTCCGTTATGACACGCCGGATAAGGTACTTGGGGAACGGGTGCGGCTGGAGTTTTATGGCTATCCCGCCGATTATCTGGAGACATACGAAGCGGCGCTGAAGAAAGTGACGGTATCGGACCTGACCGCGGCGGCGAAGAAGTACATCCATCCCGATCAGCTCGCGGTGCTGGTGGTGGGCAACGGGCCGGAGATCAAGCCGGGCCTGGACGCCCTCGACCTGGGCCCGGTGAAGACCATTGACATTTCGATTCCGGGAGGGCCCTCGGGCGGACCGGGTGGGGAGAGTCAGCAGTGAAACAGGATGAAGGAGTGGAGCCGGCGATGGCCCTTGAAGCGAAGGGGCCGGGCGGCATTGCGGAGAAGGTGGCGCGCCAGGTCGCGGCCCAGTCCGCTGCGGTGCGGCGGCTGATGGAAGCAGGGGTGACGGTGTGGCGCGCGGATACCTGCGTGATCGATCCCCAGGTTGAAGTCGCGCCGGGCACGGTGATTGAGCCGTTTGTGCAATTGCTGGGCAAGACGAAGTTGGGCGCCGGCTGTCATATCCGATCCTTCACGGTGATCGAGAACTGCACGGTGGGGAATAACGTATTGATCCGGCAGAGCTGCATTCTGGGCGAGAGCACCGTGGCCGATGGCGCAAAAATCGGGCCGTTCGCGCATCTGCGGCCGGGCAGCGAGATCGGCGAAGAGGCGCACGTGGGCAATTTTGTCGAGACCAAGAAGGCGCGCCTGGGCAAGGGCGCCAAGGCCAATCACCTGGCGTATCTTGGCGACGCCGAGGTGGGCGAAGGGTCGAACGTGGGAGCGGGCGTGATCACGTGCAACTACGATGGGGTGAACAAGCACCGAACCTTCATCGGCAAGGGAGTGTTTGTGGGTAGCGATTCCACACTGGTGGCGCCGGTGAAGCTGGAAGACGGCGCCTACGTGGGCGCGGGATCGTGCATTACTCGCGACGTTCCCGAGGGGGCGCTGGCGGTGGGGCGCGCCCGGCAAGTCACCAAGGAGGGGTGGGCGACCGCGCGGCGCGCTCGCCAGAAACAGCAGGATGCAGGCGGCGGTGGCGCCTCGCCGATTTCTGGATTGAACGAAAAGCAACCAAAATGAAAGATTTGGCATCGAACGCTAGTGCTACTTTTCCCTGGTCGCGTTCCACGAAGGTGGTATTTCTATTTCTGGTCAAAATGTTACTTTCGATTGTGCGATCCCGCCAGTTCCGAGCCGAATTGGGCGCTTGGGAAACCGTTTTCAGCGGGATGAATAGCAGAAATGAAATGGGTCAGCGGAATCAATGCTGGGTCGGGAGTCTTGCTTGAGTCTGGAGCTTGCAGAACCGGGACCACATAACACCACCTTGCGATTGGCTGAGGCTGAGGGCCGCACCCTGGCGCGGATGCGCCGTGCGCCGCAAATCCTGGTGGTGGATGACGAGACCCCAGTGCGCTCCATGATCGGCGCAACTCTCGAACGCGAGGGCTATAACGTCCAGCTTGCGGGCACCGGCCGCGAGGCGCTAGAGACCCTGGACCGCAATGGCTTTGACCTGGTGCTTACTGACATCGTGATGCAGGAAGGCAACGGGATCCTGCTGCTGGAACGGATTCGCGCCCAGTATCCGAACTTGCCGGTGGTGATGGTCTCGGCCATCCACGACATCGGAGTGGCCATCGACTCCATGCGTCGCGGCGCCTACGATTACCTGCTGAAACCGTTTGAGCGCGAACACCTGGTAGCCACGGTGGCCCGCGCGCTGGAGTACCGGCAGGCGCTGGAAGAGAACCAGAATTATCAATTGAGCCTGGAGCAGGTGGTGCAGGCGCGCACCGAAATGCTGCGCCAGGCGATGGAAGACCTGGAGCACTCCTACGACATCACCCTCGAAGCTCTTGGTGACGCCCTCGACCTGAAGGACTCGGAGACCGAGGGTCACTCCAAACGAGTGACGGCATACACCATCGCTCTGGCGCGGGCCATGGGCATCAAGCCGGCGGAGATCAAGGTGATTGCCCGCGGCGCGTTTCTGCACGACATCGGCAAGATGGCGATTCCCGACGAAATTCTGCGCAAGCCGGGCGCGCTGACCCCAGAGGAGCAGGAGATCATGCGCGAGCATTGCACGCGCGGTTACCACATCCTGCGCAAGATTCCGTTCCTCAGCGAGGCCGCGGAGATCGTCTCCTCGCACCAGGAGCACTTTGACGGCGGCGGTTATCCCAACCAGCTGCGCGGCGGCGAAATTCCCATTGGCGCGCGAATCTTCGCGGTGGCCGATACCCTGGACGCCATCACCAGCGACCGGCCCTACCGCAAGGCGCGGAGCTTCGATGTGGCCCGCGAAGAAATCCTGCGCTGCTCCGGCACCCAATTCGACCCCGCGGTAGTGGAAGTGTTCCTGAAGATTCCGAACGAGCTTTGGCACGAACTGCGCTCTGAGATCACCGGCCAGCACAAGCGGTTCTCCACCTTCGATATCTCGCACACGCCGGTACCCCGCACTGTCGCGTGAGCCTCGCCACACAGGCCCGGCTTGAATTCCCAACACGTGAAAAGCCGTCCCGGCGCCTCGCAGAAATGCGATAGACTTCATGGAAGAATCATCCCGCGGAGTTACGCGAGGAACGTCTGCTTCGGTTTACGCGATCCACATGCGCAAGCAAGGGGCAGACTCCTCCGCAATTTGCATCGGAAGGGTCTAGCCACTGCACATGAAGTTTGACAGCACCATCCTGGTCAGCGGCGGCGCCGGATTCATCGGTTCGAATTTCGTGTTGCAGTGGGCGGAAGCCGGCGGCCGGGTCATCAACCTGGACCTGCAGACCTACGCCGGAAATCCTGAAAGCCTGGCCTCGCTGAGCGGAAATCCGCTGCACATGCTGGTGCGCGGAGACATCTGCGACGCCGCCCTGGTGGGGGCGTTGCTGCGCGAGCACCGGCCGCGCGCCATCGTGCACCTGGCCGCGGAAAGCCATGTCGACCGCTCCATCGTAGCCCCCGATGCCTTCATCCGCACCAATGTGCAAGGCACCTTCACCCTGCTGGAACAGGCCAAGGCGTATTGCTCGGGCCTCGACGCGGAAGAGCGCCGCGCATTTCGTTTTCTGCACGTTTCCACGGATGAGGTTTACGGCTCTCTGGAGCCGCACGAGCCCGCATTCCGCGAGACCACGGCCTATGCGCCGAACAGTCCCTACGCCGCTTCCAAGGCGGCCTCCGATCATCTCGTCCGCGCCTATTTCCATACCTACGGATTGCCCACGCTGACCACCAACTGCTCCAACAACTACGGGCCGTTTCAGTTTCCCGAGAAGCTGATCCCGCTGATGATTCTCAACGCATTGGAGGGCAAGCCGCTGCCGGTGTACGGAGACGGGGGAAACGTGCGCGACTGGCTGTTTGTGGGCGACCACTGCGCGGCAATTCGCACGGTACTGGAAAGAGGCCGGCCCGGCGAGGTCTACAACGTCGGCGGCAACAGCGAACGCACCAACATCGAAGTGGTGCGCGCCATTTGTGCGCTGGTGGACGAGATGTGCCCGGACTCGAAGCTCGGCGACCGTTGCAGCCTGATCCGATTCATCCCCGATCGGCCCGGACACGACCGCCGATACGCCATTGACAGCTCCAGGATCGGCAGCGAACTGGGCTGGCAGCCGACAGTGGCCTTCGAAGAGGGGCTGCGCCGAACCGTGGCGTGGTACCTGGAACACCGCGAGTGGGTGGAGCATGTACGCACCGGCGCCTATCGCGAATGGATTCGGCAGAATTACGAAGAGAGGGTTGCCCCATGAAAGGGATCATCCTTGCGGGCGGCTCGGGCACGCGCCTTTATCCCGTGACCCACGTGATTTCCAAGCAGCTCTTGCCGGTGTACGACAAGCCCATGATCTACTACCCGCTGAGCACGCTGATGCTGGCGGGCATCCGCGATATCCTCATCGTCTCCACGCCGCAGGACACCAGCCGATTCGCGGAGCTGCTGGGCGACGGCCATCGATGGGGCCTCAACCTGAGCTACGCGGTGCAGCCCAGCCCCGATGGACTGGCGCAGGCCTTTCTCATCGGGCGCGACTTTATCGCCGGCGATGCCTGCGCCCTGGTGCTGGGCGACAACATCTTTTACGGGCAGTCGTTCTCGGTGCAGTTGCAACATGCGGCACAGCTCAGCCAGGGCGCGCAGGTGTTTGCCTATCGCGTGCACGATCCCCAGCGCTACGGCGTGGTGGAGTTCGATGAGCAGGGCCGCGCCGTGAGCATCGAGGAAAAGCCGCAGGCGCCCAAATCGCATTACGCGGTGACGGGACTTTATTTTTATGACCGCCACGTGGTGCACATGGCGGAGTCGCTCAAGCCTTCCTCGCGCGGCGAACTGGAGATCACCGACCTCAACCGGCTCTATCTCGAAGCCGGACATCTCAACGTGCACGTCATGAGCCGCGGCATGGCATGGCTCGATACCGGCACCCACGATTCGCTGTTCGACGCGGGGCAGTTTGTGCAGACCATCCAGAATCGGCAGGGGCTGAAGATCGCGTGTCCTGAAGAGATTGCCTATCGCCTCGGCTACATCTCAGCGGAACAGCTTGCGTGCCTGGCGGAGCCCATTGGCAAGAGCGGCTATGGGCAATACCTTCTGGCCATCTGCAGCGATCCGCATTTCGCCATGGAAGCGGTTGAGGGATGAAGATCGAGGAGACAGCGCTGCCCGGAGTTCTGCTGCTCACCCCCAAAATCTTTGCAGACGTGCGAGGCGCGTTCTGGGAAGTGTGGAACCGCGGGGCATTCGAAGAGGCGGGATTGTCGGTGGATTGGGTGCAGGACAACTGCTCATATTCCGCCCGCAACGTGCTCCGAGGCATTCACTACCAGGTGATTCAGCAGCAGATAAAGCTGGTGCGGGCCATGCAGGGGACGCTGATGGATGTGGCCGTAGACCTGCGTCGCAGCTCGCCGCATTTTGGCCAAAGCGTGGCCGTGGAGCTGACGGCGGAGAGCGGCCGAATGCTCTACATTCCGGCCGGATTCGGCCATGGTTTCGTGGCGGTGAGTGAAACGACGGGGCTTGCCTACAAGGTCAGCGATTACTACTGTCGCGAGGGCGAGCGAACCATTTTGTGGAGCGATCCGGAGCTGGCCATTCCCTGGCCGGTGGAGAAAGAGGACGCGATCTTGTCGGAGAAGGACCGCAATGCTCCCATGCTCCGCGATGCCGAGGTGTTCCCGTGAGCGAGCCGCGGCGCATTCTGATTCTGGGCGCGGCGGGGCAGGTGGGTCGGGAGTTGCAGCGTAGCTTTGCGGGGGCAGGCGAGCTGATCTGCGCGGGTCGCGCGCGGGCCAACCTTGCACAGCCGGATCAATTGCGCGAACTGATACGCTCGGTTCGCCCGCACGTCCTGTTGAATGCCGCGGCATACACCGCGGTGGATCGTGCCGAAGCGGAGCCGGAGCTGGCCTTCGCCGTCAACGGCGAGGCGCCCCGCGTGCTCGCCGAAGAGGCGCTGAGCGCAGGCATTCTGCTGGTGCACTACTCCACAGACTACGTATTCGACGGATCGAAGCAAGGCGCGTGGGAAGAGAGCGACGCGCCTCATCCCCTGAACGTGTACGGCGCCAGCAAGCTGGTTGGCGAGGACGCCATTCGCGCGGTCGGCGGCAAGTACCTGATCTTCCGCACCAGTTGGGTCTACGGGCCGCATGGCAACAATTTTCTGGGCACCATGCTGCGCCTGGGCCGCGAGCGCGATCGGCTGACGGTTGTAGACGACCAGGTCGGCGCGCCCACCACTTCCATCGAGTTGGCGGATGCCACGCGGTTGGCGGTGGATGGCGCGCTCGCCGGGCGATATGGCGTGGCCGAGAATTGGGCCGGGCTCTATCACATGACGTGCGGCGGATCGACCTCGTGGTACGGGTTTGCGCAGGAGATATTTGCGCGCGCCAAGGGCTTGCCCGGCGCCCTTCAGCCAATCGTCGAGCCAATACTTTCGAGCCAGTACAAAACTGCAGCCACCCGGCCGAAGAATTCCGTGCTGTCGAATCAGAAGCTGCAGAGCCAGCTGGGAATCAGGCTGAAGCCGTGGCAAGAGGCGCTGGATGCGGTGTTTGCGCAGTTCGAATAGAGGACCGTGCGGAGCCGCAGTTGAGAATACAAGAACAGGTTTGCTCCCCTTGCGCGAAACCCCCTGGCGCCGATCCCCCGCCGGCATGAAAAATGCCTCGCGCCGCGGTAGTCCCGGAATACATCCAATCAATGCATCAGGAGGTGTTCCCATGTCCAGTCCAGGCGCGCCAAACCCCCAGGCAAAGGCTCCGGCGAAACGCCCATCTTCAAAGATTCTCGTGGATGGCGCCGATCCGCAGGAAACCGCGCGCATCAAGAAACTGCTCGGATTCGTCGATGGGCAGACTACAAATCCATCCCTGATCGCAAAGAACCCCGAGGTGAAGCGCCTTGTCGGGTCGGGCCAAAAGCTTACCGAAAAGCAGGAATCCGCCGAGTACCGGAAAATCGTTCAGGCGATCTCGCCATTGGTTGGTGAGGCAGGAGTCTCCATTGAAGTGTTCGCAGATTTGAGCACCTCCGCCGAGGAAATGACGAAGCAGGGAAGGGAGATGAATTCGTGGATTCCCAATGCGTACATCAAATATCCCTGTACGGCGGAAGGCCTGAAGGCGGCGCAGCGTTCGGTCGCCCAAGGCCTGAGGGTGAACCTGACCCTTTGCTTCTCTCAGGCGCAGGCCGCCGCGGTGTTTTCGGCAACCAGGGGTTCAAAGGCTCCAGTCTATGTCTCGCCATTTGTTGGCCGGCTTGACGATATCGGCCAAAACGGCATGGACCTGATCGGAAATATCAAACGCATGTTCGCCGGCAGCGACCGGCACGTGCTGGTGCTCGCTGCCAGCATCCGCAACCTGCAACATCTGCTTTATTCGTTTCAACTTGGTGCGGACCTCGTCACCGTTCCCACCAAAGTTCTGGAGGAGTGGGCAGGCGAGGGAATGCCATTGCCAGACAAGAATTTTGCCTATCAGCCAGTGGGCGCAGAAATCCCTTACCAGGAATTGGATTTCGATCAACCATGGGAGAGCTTCAACCTCGAGCATGAACTGACGAGGAAGGGTATTCAGAAGTTTGTTTCGGATTACGAATCGACGATCCGCAAAGCATCCTGACGGTGCCAGGCTGCCCGTTTCAGCAGCGCAGGCCGGCGCCCGCAGGTTCCCCTTGCGCCGACTGAGAGAAAGAGACCTGCTATGAAGACGCCGGCAAACATGGACGTGCTATTCGTCGCCGGTTTTGGTCCGATCGTTCGCGACCCGGTGGCAAGTCGCGAGTTCTATGCCGAAGCATTGGGCCTGCAGTTCAAAGAAGATAGCAGCGGCTATTTGTATACGGGCGAGCTGGATGGCGTGAAGCATTTCGCCCTGTGGCCGTTGGCGCAGGCGGCTGAATCCTGCTTTGGCACGGATCAATGGCCGGGCAATCTTCCCGTACCCCAGGCGTGGATCGAATTTGACGTAGGGAATATAGAGAGTGCCACCGCGGAACTGAAGTCGCAGGGTTACGAGCTGCTGGTTGCGATGCGAAAGGAACCCTGGGGCCAGGTCGTCACCCGGCTCCTTGGACCGGAAGGCCTGCTGGTGGGCGTAACCCATACGCCCTCGATGCGGACGTGAACGGATCACCGCCGCGGTTGCGCAATAAATTGGCCGACGACGGCCGCGCACTCTTCGAGAAAGGCTCGATCTTCCGCCCCGAACGCGTCTCGTGAGTGGCTGTCGATATCGATTTCGCCGACGATCTCGCCATCGACCCGAATTGGAACGACAATCTCCGATCGCGTTTCGAGCGAGCACGCAAGATACCGCGGATCGGATGCGACATCCTCGACAATCACCGTGTTGCCCTGAACAACGGCCGCACCGCATATTCCTTGTGTGACCGGAATTCTCACATGCGGTGTAGGCGCGCCGCGAAACGGGCCGAGCACAAGGATGCCGGGATCGTTCTTGTCCAGCATGTAGAAACCGGCCCAGTTGTAGTGCGGCAGCCGCTCGGCGATGCGAGATACGCAGAATTCCTGCACGGCGGCCAGCGTTGCGGCGGTCTCCGCGAACTGGCGAATATCAGAGAAAATCTGCTGGAATTCTGAATGGCTCATGGACGTACTCCGGGCGGCGGCGGCGACAGTGCTTGTACGCGTGGCGCGCGATACTGCAGATACCCGATCCCCACCCGCATATTGTGCATCACCGGGCCCGGCACCGTGATCGCCAGGCTTACTCCCAGAATGGCGTGCGTCATCATCAGCGTGTACACGTTGCGGCAGCGCAGAAACACAAAGCACGCCACCACGCCCCAGATCAGCGTCACCGGAGTAAGGATCGGATTGGGCAGATGCGCCGCCGCGAAAATTCCCGCCGCCGCCAGCGCCGCACCCTCGCGCCCCGGCAGCAGCCGCAGAAAGCGAAACAGGAAGTATCCCTGGAGCAGAAATTGCTGCACGAACGACCACACCGCGTAGCCGCCCCAGGCCATCACCCAGCCCATTGCGCTATGCGGCACCCGCAGCGTGTGCAGCCGGATGGCCACCATCACCGCGCCTCCCGACAGCAACCCGGCCACCGCCACCACCCACAGCGACGCCAGGAATCCGCCGCGCCGGAATCCCATCGCCTGCCAGCCCGGAAACGACCACCAAGTCGAGGCCGCAATCCACCCCGCCGACATCCACCACAACCATTCCTGCCCCGGCCGCGGCGTCCAAATGGTGGCCAGAATCAGCCCGTATCCCACGCCCAGTTCCAGCGCCACGCGCAACTTGCCCTGCGCGGCTTCCACCTCTCCGCCCGCTGCCGATTCAAGGTTGCGCGTTCGCACCGCCATGCCCGATCTGTGCCGCTGCGTAGCTCCTGCCCACACCCATGGCCTTACACTTTAAGGAAAATCTTCTTGCGATACAAAATCCAAACCGGAATAAAACAGAACGCGGTGAACGATACCGAGTAGGCAAACGCCGCCCATCCGGCATTGGGAATATGCGCAAAGCTGTGCGTGGTGCCCCACGCGATCAGGTTCTGGTGGTGGCCAGGTCCGCCTCCCATCGGGATGCGATACAGAATCCCCGGCATCAGTTCGCTGAACATATACGCCGCGATGGCATTCGACCCGAACACCAGCCAGACATACGTCCAACCCTTGCGCCAGCCCCGCACTTCCACCGCCCCGTAGGCCAGCGCCAGCAGCGCCAGCGAGTAGCCGCCCGCCACCAGCACAAACGAACTGGTCCACATGTTCTTGTTCAGAGGAAAAGCCATCGACCACGCATACCCCAGCACAAGGCTGCCCATGGCCGCAATTGCCAGTCCCGCAAACTTGTTACCCACGCTGCGCCCGGTGCGCAGCCAGATGCCGGTCAGCACCCCCATCAGCGCCGTGCCGATCGCCGGCAGATTGCTCAGCATCCCTTCGGGGTCGCGCACGTTGTAATCCGGGCGATACAGATACAGGTGATACGGGAACAGGTGCTGATCGATCCACGAAACCAGGTTGCGGTTCATGTCCATAAACGGCAGATCGCGTCCCGGCACGCCCATTCCCGGCACCGGAACCCAGCGCAGCAGCACCCAGTAGCCCACCAGCGCCACCACCAGCGCCACCACCTTCGTCCACGCACGCTGGTCGTACAGATAGAACAGCCCCACCACCAGATAGCAGATCGCGATCCTCTGCAGCACGCCATAGAACCGCATGTGCGCCAGGTGAAAGGCCGGGAAGCTGTTGACGATAATGCCGAACAGAATCAGCACCCCCGCCCGCACCAGCGTGTGTCGCGCCAGGTCAGCCTTGCGTGCGCCCTTCGCCAGCCGAGCCTCGATGGCAAGCACTACTGACACGCCCACCACGAAAACGAACGTGGGAAACACCAGGTCCGTCGGGGTCAGCCCATTCCACTCGGCGTGATTCATGAAGCGCCACGAGCCTGGCCCGCCGTTGTTGTTCACCATGATCATGAACGCAATGGTGATGCCGCGCACGACGTCCAGCGACAGCAGCCGCTTCATCGGCGAAGCCCCAAGGTTGGGGTTCGCAACCGTTTTCTCAGGGGAAGCCGCCAGGCCCGTTTGACTCATGCAATTCTCCGTCTCGCAGGGCCGGCGATTCGACCCCTTCCGATGCCCCTCACCTTACGCGCAGAGACCCTCGTTCGCCAAGTGAATCGCTCAGGTCATGGAAAACCAAAAACCTCAAGGGTGCCGCCCGGCTGATTGCCTATAACTTAGCTTGTCATCCTGAGCGGAGCAGGTCGCGGCGAATCCCAAAGCAGTTGCCAACAACACGCCACCGCAAGCCGAGGAACTGCGAACTATGAACTAAGAACCGCAAACGCACGAAGGCCCGGACCCTCCGATCCGGGCCTTCGCCGATTACCGCGATGCCGTCGTCATTGCATGGCCAACGTCACAATCCCTCCGTCTGCGTGCCTCACGAGCCGCTTCCGCCCCCATCCGCGCGCTCGTCCGCCCCACGCCGCCCTCGAACTTTCTCCCCGCCAACTGCTACACTCCCAACTTCAGGGAATCTTCTATCTTTCGCCGCGCCAGCGCCTTTGGAGAAACTCCATGTCCGATCTGCAGGTCCAGCCGACCACCTTCCGCTCCTTCATCCCGCCCGACCAGAAGCCCCCGGAGTTCACCCTCCGCGCCATCCTTCTCGGCTGCATCTTCGGCATCATCTTCGGCGCCGTCACCGTCTACGTTGGCCTGCGCGCCGGCCTCACCGTCGCCGCCTCCATCCCCATCGCCGTCCTCTCCATCAGCATCCTCCGCGCCTTCGGCCGCTCCTCCATCCTCGAAAACAACATCGTCCAGACCACCGGAAACGCCGGCCAGTCCATCGCCTCCGGCGTCATCTTCACCCTGCCCGCCCTGGTCTTCCTCGGCTTTGAACTCGAATACACCCGCATCTTCATGCTCGCCCTCATCGGCGGATGGCTCGGCGTGCTCTTCATGATCCCCCTCCGCCGCCAGCTCATCGTCAAAGAACACGGCGCGCTGCCATACCCTGAAGGCACCGCCTGCGCTGACGTCCTCATCGCCGGCGAACGAGGCGGGTCTCTCGCTTCGAGAGTCTTCCTCGGACTCGGCCTCGGCGGCCTCTACACCTTCCTGCAGAACAAGAACCTGCTCAGCGTCTGGCCCGGCTCTCCCGGCTACCAGCCCGACTTCGGCCCCCAGCACGTGCTCAAAGGCGCCGCCGTCAACGCCGACGCCACCAGCGAATACCTCGGAGTGGGCTACATCATCGGCTCCCGCGTCGCCGGCGTCATCTTTGCCGGAGGCGTCTTCTCCTGGCTGGTCGTCATGCCCCTCATCTACTTCTTCGGGAAGGCGCTGCCCAACCCCGTCTACCCCGGCCAGAGCCCCATCGCCGCCATGACTCCCAGCGACCTATGGGCCGCCTACATCAAGCCCATGGGCGCCGGCGCGGTAGCGGCCGCGGGCCTCATCACCCTGCTCAAAACCATCCCCACCATCTGGTCCGCACTCTCTGAAGGCATCCGAACCATGCGCCCCGGCGCCGGCGTCGAGCGCGCCCGCCCCATCCGCACCGAAAACGATCTCTCCATGTCCGTCGTCCTCATTGGCTCGCTGCTCATCGTCGCCTGCATGTTCCTCTTCCTCGAATTCAAGCCCGTCCCCGGAGCTTTCGTCGGATGGCCCGCCAATCTCGCCGCTTCGCTTCTCGTGGTCGTCTTCGGATTCCTCTTCGTCACCGTCAGCTCCCGCATTGTCGGCCTGGTCGGGTCCTCGGCGAGTCCAGTGTCCGGCATGACCATTGCCACCCTCATGGCCACCGCCGCCGTCTTCCTCGTCCAGGGCTGGACCGCTCCCGCATTCGGCGCCCTCGCCATCACCATCGGCGGCGTGGTCTGCATCGCTGCTTCCAACTCCGGCGACACCTCGCAGGACCTCAAGACCGGCTACATCGTCGGCTCCACCCCGCGCCTGCAGCAGATTGCCCTCATGATCGGCGTGGTCGTCTCCACCGTCATCATCGGGTTCACCCTCAACCTCATGAACACCGGCCTGCAGGAATTCCACGCCATGGCCAAGCCGTGGAGCCTCACCGCCCCCCATCCGGGCGTCTCCGTCCAGTCCGATACCAAACACCTGCCCGACCAGATCCGCGTGGTCGCCCCCGACGGCAAGGCCGCCTCCACCCACCAGAAGTCCGAGTACGTTCTGCTCAACTCCATCGGCTCCACCGAGCTGCAGGACGGCAAATATCTCTACTCGCCCGCCACCGGCCAGATCACCGTCTCGTGGATTCAGGGCATTGGCAGCCCCAGCGCGCCCGCTCCCCAGGCCCGCCTCATGGCCACCGTCATCAACGGCATCCTCAGCCGTCAACTCCCCTGGGGACTGGTGCTGCTAGGCGTCTGCCTGGTCATCGCGGTTGAACTGTTAGGCGTCCGCTCGCTCACCTTCGCCGTCGGCGCCTATCTCCCCATAGGAACCACGTTGCCTATCTTCATCGGCGGAGTGGTCCGCTGGTTTGTAGATCGCGCCGCCCAGCGCGCCGGTGAAACCGAAGACAGCGAAATCTCCTCCGGCTCTCTCTTCGCCTCGGGGTTAATAGCCGCCGGCGGCATCGCGGGACTCATCGGCGTAGCGCTGAAAGCCTTGGAAGCCACCTACTACCAGAACCGCGATCTGCTCAACGTCCCCCACACCTTCCTCGATAACAACTGGGTCAGCGTGCTGGGCTTTGCCGCGCTGGCGTATGCGCTCTATCACTTCGCCCGCAAACCGGTGAACAAATAGCGCATGTGCCACTTCAGCCCCGTGCCCCATCTTGTCGCCGCCCCGGGGTCCCCAGCGACAGGTCTTCGTCGCTGGGGTGGTCGGGCGACAGGATGGGAAACCACCAAGCCCCAATCTCAAGCGTGTCATCCTGAACGCAGTGAAGGATCTGCGGTTGTTCTTCGCGATGCCTGATCTCCACGCCACTCCCATCCCCGTCGCATAGGGTCGGAAGCTCGACCAGGCCCAGTCCTCCGGCTTCTCCACCAGTCCGCGTACCACCGGATTGCGGTGCAGATAGCGCAGCTTCTCGACCTGCTTCCTGTGCGTCCACGCATTGAAACCGTAGTACCGCGCCTGCCAGATGCGATGCGCGGAAATTCTCTTGACAGCGAGATATGCGGTGGGTAGGCTGATTGCGCTTCACAAAAGAAGAAATACGTAGCCCCGTCCGTTGGGTTGCGGGGTTCTTGAAGTTGTATCTCGATCGCCCCCTTCCCTTGGGTCCATGCGCTAGCAGGACTCGGTTCATTTCCCCCTTCTGGTTGTCCAATCCGGAACAACTGACGACATCGATTCAGTACGACTGTGTCGCCTTGGTGCGGGCCCCCAACGCAATCGAAGACAAGCATGCTCCGCGCCTGAACTGGCCGCGGATTCGGAATCCCGGTGACGGATGTGGCCGCGGCGTGAGTCTGTGCCGCGCGCAGGCGAACGTGTGCGTTCGTTTCGGCATGAGTCCGCGCCTTCCACCGTGATCGTCATTGTCCGGGAAAACCCGGCCCAAACTTTCTCACCGGAGGTAAGTCATGTCCGATGCCAATCAGAATCTAGCGGTAACGGCAACGCAAACAGCACGCGCTGTGGCGAGGCTGGCTAGCAACGATGCGACCTTCCGCGCGACCGTTGACGCATTTCGCGCGGGCGACGGAGATAGCTTTACACGATTGCTGACCGAGGCGAAGGCGCTCGGTTTTTGCGAAGAGATATGTCGCTGGTTCGCGAGCAAGGAGTGCGTGCTTCTGTGCCTAGAGCTATGCGGTCCGCCGAGCGTGGACCTCGGCCCCGAGCAGGTAGCCGCCGCTACAGCGGAGATCATCCGGCTAAGCCAGGATGAAGAGCTGGTGGAGCAGCTGGCCAACCTTGTGGAGCGCCGCGATGCTTCAGGGTGGAAGGCATTTGTAGCGAAACAGAAGCTGGGGCCGTTCTGCCATTTGATCTGCAGTTGGGTATGCACCATTCGCTATCGGCTGATCTGCGAAGTGGTGTGCCAGCCGTACGACGTTCCGGAGAGGGAACTGGCCGACCAATTGGCGCTGGCAGGCAAGGCCCTGAGCGAGATTGCAAACAAAGGCGATCAGCTGCAGCAGATCATCAACGCCGCCATCGCGCTCAACTGCGAATATCTGCAGGGCGTGGTGGGCGGATTCAATGACTGCATCTGGATTTGCGTGTGGATTTGCAGCTGGCGTTCGGTGCTGTTCTGCGGACCGATCTGCCGGCCGATCGAGATCCCCAGGGATGCGATCGACGAGATGCGGGCGTTTGGGCAGCTTACCGGAAAACTTGCGAATATGCAGGGCGCTTACGGGTTGCTGTTCGATGCAATCAACGCGCGGGATCAGAAGGCTTTTTCGGGTCTGGTCGACAAGTTCGAGATCGGCGTGTACTGCGTTCAGCTGTGCCGCTGGCTTTCGTACGAGGTCTGCAACCGGTTCTGCCAGTGCATCTGCCCGGAGCCGGAGACGATTCCGCTGTTTACGAAGGTGGGGATATACAGTGTGGCGCCGGTGTTCGGAGATTTCCAGCCGAACGGCACAACAACGGCCGGCGGGTACGCATTCTCCACGCAGGTGAACCTCAATGGCATCCTGCCAGACGGCACGGCGTCGACCGCGATGCAGTACAGGTTCACCTATCTGAACCTGGCGGTGGGCGGCACTCCGACGCCGATGACGGGAGCGACGGTTCCGCCGTCGATTATCGGCCAGCTTGAGTACCTCTACTGGGACAGTGGCCTGACGCTTTGGCTGCCCGGCTGGGCCGACTTCTATGCCAACCTGAACCCGGCCGACCCCAGAGCCACGGTCGACATTCCGCAGTTTGGCGGGGGCACGCTCACGGTGAACGTGTACACCAATCCCGATGCGGATGGCTGGATCTCCGTGCCACGAATGAACGACCTTACCCCGGGCGGCGTGGGTCGCTTCTTGCGCAACACGGGCGTGATGGTGCAGCTGGATACGACGCAGCTGACGAATGAGTCATTCGACCTGACGGCAGCTGGTCCCGGTCTGCCGGTGCTGGCGGGCATGCCAGTTCCAGCGGCGCAGGAATCGGTGAAGCCGCTCTTCAAGATCAACTTCGAAGCGCGCAATGCGGTAACGCTGGCGGCGATCTCGGGCAATTCGCTCGACGTGATTGCGCTCAGCAACACCGCGTACAAGTACACGCGGCATCCCGATTGGGCGGGCGGCGTGGTGACTACGATTCCGGTGGTTTCGCTGGACATCGTGGAGATGCAGGCGGGCGGGTGCCAGCCGCTGGGCTCGACCGGCAACAACACGCTGCACCTGCTGTACACGGCGTATCACCCGTACATTGGCAGTGTCTCGCTGCAGTTTGTGGGGCCGGCGCCGCTGCCGACTGTTCCGGTTCCGGCGATCCCCGCAGATGGGGACGTGGTGAGCGGAGCCGCGGGAGTGTCGGTGGACATCAGCATGCTGATTCCATGCGCGTACGTGGTGTTCCTGAACGTCAACCTGAACCTCACCAATGGAGACGTGGTGCTCGGTGGAACCTACCAAGACTTTGTCGCCTTCTGCAGACGATGACGGACTGAAGCTGCGATTCGGCATGGCCGCACTCGCGACCTGGCGGGTAACTCACCTGCTGGTGCGCGAGGACGGCCCCGCCGACGCAATTGCCCGGACGCGCGAATGGCTTGGCGAAAGCCGGCTGGGCGCGCTGATGGATTGCTTTTACTGCACCAGCATGTGGGTGGCGATCCCGTTCGCGTTCTTCGTAGCGAAAAAGCCGGTGGGACGGGTGACGGCGTGGCTCGCGCTGTCGGGGATCGCGTGCCTGATAGACGAGCGCATGGAAAAAGAAGACGAAGAGAGGAATGGAGGCGTCGATGGGTTGCTGCGGGCAAAGACGTCAGGCATATAAGGCATGGCTGGCGCCGCGGCCGGTGCGGCTGCGGTTTGTGGGCACGGGCACGGCCGAAGCCAAAGGCGTGACGACGGGCAAGATGTATGTCGTGTCAGAGAGCGCCCCGGAAGTTGAAGTAGACGGGCGCGACGCTCGGGAAATGGTGCAGAGCGGGTTGTTCGTAGTCGAGCGCTGAGCGTCATCCCCGCAGCAGTTGCGAAGAATATCGCTCCGGCGATCTACTGCCATCCTTGCCCTCCGGACTTCGTCGTAACCAGCATTGCGGTCACCTGCTCTCTCTTCACTATCGTGCGCCGCAGCGCGCGAGCGGCAAACGAGGAAAATACCCCCACCCCACTCCCTATACCTAGACATCTTGGGGTAGAAATGCGTGCACTTTCCCGATCAAATCGCATAAATCTATCGCATACGTCGTGTAATTTCCGCGAAATCTGTAATACACGCTGTGTAATTTCCGCAAATTTTGACCGGCTTCTTGGTGAGCTGGCTCACGTGATTGCAGGTGTCCTGGGTCCCCCTGAGGTTTGGGGACTTCCCGCCATGCGGCCCTCCACGCATTGCCCCCGAGTTATCCTGAAACCAGCATGAGCACAGCACTCTCTACCCCTCCCGCGGTACTCCCGCAGCAGTTTGGCAGCGACAACTACGCCGGCATTTGCCCCGAAGCCTGGGCCGCCATGGACGAGGCCAACCGCGGCTTCGCCCCCGCCTACGGCGAGGACGCCTGGACCGAGCGCGCCTCCAACGCCTTCCGCGAGCTGTTTGAAACCGACTGCGATGTCTTCTTCGTGTTCAATGGCACGGCCGCGAATTCATTGGCCTTGGCCTCGCTCTGCCAGAGCTATCACGGCGTGATCTGTGCCGACTCCTCGCACGTGGAAACCGACGAGTGCGGCGCGCCGGAATTCTTCTCCAATGGCTCCAAGCTCCTCGTTGCGCGCACAGTCGACGGCAAGATGACGCCCGCCTCCATCCACGAGCTGGCCACGAAGCGCCAGGACATCCATTATCCCAAGCCGCGCGTGGTCACCATCACCCAACCCACCGAGATGGGCACTGTCTACTCCGTCGATGAACTGCGAGCGATTTCCGAAACCAGCAAGCGCCACGGCCTCTCCGTGCACATGGATGGCGCAAGGTTCGCCAATGCCTGCGCGGGCCTGGGAGTTTCACCAGGGCGCCTCTCGCCCGCGGAAATGACATGGAAGAGCGGCATCGACGTGCTCTGCTTTGGCGGCACAAAGAACGGTCTCGCCGTGGGCGAAGCTGTGCTCTTTTTCGACCACAAACTTGCCGCCGATTTCGATTACCGCTGCAAGCAGGCCGGCCAGCTCGCCTCCAAAATGCGCTTTCTCGCCGCGCCGTGGATCGGCATGCTGGAGTCCGGCGCCTGGCTGCGCAATGCCGAGCACGCCAACCGCTGCGCCCGGCATTTCGCCCGCCAGATCGCCGATATCCCCAACGTCCGCATCGCCTCGCCCGTCGACGCTAACGCGGTCTTCCTCCTCACGTCAGAGCAGGTTCTCGATAAGCTGCGGGATCACGGCTGGCGCTTCTACACCTTCATCGGCGGAGCTGCCCGCTTCATGTTTGCCTGGGATTCGGATCTTCGCCGTGTGGAGGAACTCGTCCGCGACCTTCGCGCATGCGCCGCTTAGTGCAGAGCACCGGTAATTCAAATCGCAAGAGTTCCTCGCCCCAGGCAAACCGCTCCGCTCGCGGCATCCTATGATGGGCTAAGGAGAACGAACCCATGCAATCATCCGGCAACACCATCCTCATCACCGGCGGCGGCTCGGGCATTGGCCGCGGCCTGGCGGAAGCCCTTCATAAACTTGGCAATCAAATCATCGTCTCCGGCCGCCGGCAGAGCGCGCTGGACGAAACCACCGCCGCCCATCCCGGCATGAAGTCGCTGGTCCTCGACGTCGAGCAGCCCGGCAGCATTCGCTCCTTTGCCGCCGAAGTGACGGGGAAATTCCCCGTGCTCAACGTGCTTATCAATAACGCCGGCATCATGCGTCCGGAAAAACTTCTCGATCAGCCCGAAGACCTGGCCGACGCCGAATCCATTGTCGCCACCAATCTGCTTGGCCCCATCCGCCTCACGGCCGCGCTCCTGCCTCACCTGAAACAGCAGCGCACGGCCACCATCATCAACGTCTCTTCCGGTTTGGCGTTTGTCCCGCTCGCCGTGACGCCCACTTACTGCGCCACCAAGGCCGGCATTCATTCCTACACGCAATCGCTGCGCTGGCAGCTCCGCTCGACTGCGATTGAAGTGGTGGAAGTCATTCCGCCGTACGTGCAGACCGACCTGATGAACGGCGCCGAAGATCCCCGCGCCATGCCGCTTAACGAATTCATCGCCGAGACCATGGCGCTGCTCAGCCAGCAGCCCACGCGGCCTGAAATCGTGGTCGAGCGCGTCAAGCCCCTGCGCCTGGCCGCCGAAAACGGCAACTACGACGGCATCTTCAAGGGCATGAACTCGAACTTCTGAACCATGTCTCTGCTTGACGAGCACCGCATCCCGGCGATAGAAGAGGTGTGCTTTGTTCAAGGATCGAAACTACATGCCCAAATCTTTTCTCTCTCGTCGCGCATTCCTGCAGACCACGGCGGCAGCAGCCGGCGCCACCCTCGCGCCGAATGCCATACGGATTGATGCCGAACCGTCCTACGCCGCTGCCGATTACTCCGCGCCCAGCGACCGCATTCGCTTCGGCATGGTCGGCGTGGGCATGGAAGGCAGCAACGTCCTTGCCACCGCCGTCGCGCTGCCTGGAGCCGAGTGCGTAGCCGCCGCCGATCTTTACGACGGCCGGCACACGCTGGCCCGTGAAATTGTCGGCAAGCCCATCAGGACCACGCGACGCTACCAGGAACTGCTCGACGACAAATCCATCGACGCCATCCTCATCGCTGTCCCCGATCACTGGCACAAGCAGGTGGTGGTCGACGCTCTCGCCGCGGGCAAAGACGTTTACTGCGAAAAGCCCATGTCGCACAATCCGGCGGACGGCGTGGCCATGGTTGCCGCCGCCAAAAAGACCGACCGCATTGTGCAGATCGGCGCCCAGCGCACCAGCTCCGTGCTCTGCGCCAAGGTCAACGAGATGATTGCCAACGGCGACCTTGGCGACCTGAACCTGATCGAGGCCACCTTGGGCCGTAACGATCCCACCGGCGCATGGGAGTATCCGCCGCCGCCCGGCCTCTCGCCCGAAAATCTCGACTGGGATACCTGGCTCGGCACCGCGCCCAAAAAGCCCTTCGATCCGTTTGCCTTCGCCCGCTGGCGCTGCTGGAAGGAGTACGGCACCGGCGTGGCCGGCGACCTTCTGGTGCACCTCATCAGCGGCATGCAGTTTTCGCTCGGCATTAACGAAGTGCCCAAGCGCGCGTCGGCCTTCGGCGGCATTTACCGCTGGAAAGATGGCCGCAACATGCCTGACGTCCATGCGGTGCTGTTCGAGTACATCGGCATCCCCGTCTACATGCGCCTGAGCCTCGGCTGCGAATCCGCCGAAGTCACCCGCTTCCAGGGCTCCAAAGGCATGATCGAGCTGCGTGAATTCTCCGTGACGTATTCGCCGCAGGCGGGAGTAGATACTTCGCCCAGCTATTACACCGGCAGCTATCCGGCGGCTATGCGCGCCGCGTATGTGAAGCAGTGGCACGAGGAACACGATCCGCAGCCCGGCAAGGAACCCGCGCCCGAGAGCATAACCATCAGCGGCAACGATTACGACGACCTTCGCCCGCACATCTGGAACTTCTTCGAGGCGGTGCGCTCGCGCAAGCCGGTGGTGCAGGACGCCGTCTTCGGACACAACGCCGCGCTCGCGTGCCATCTCGCCAACGAGTCGTATTTCCGCGGCACGCCGGTTCATTGGGATGAAGCCTCGCACACCATCCAGTCGTTGTCGTAGCAACACAGGAGGCCAATCGTGAAGATCGCAAAACTGAATCTCGTTGCTGTTCTGATGATGGCTGCTGGGGCGCTTTACGCCGCTACGTCTGCGCAGAATCCCGCACCCGCGGATCCCGTGCCGCCGTTCCTCGGCCGCTGGGATTTGACCCTGAATGCGGCTGGCCACCAATACCCGTCCTGGATCGAGATCGGACGCAAGGATGGCAAGCTCACCGCCCTGTTTACCGGACGCTGGGGCAACGCGCGCCCGCTGCCCAAAATCTCGATCAGCGGAACCCAGATCACGTTCGTCTCGCCGCACGAAGAGGAAGACAGCAAGGCCGATATGATTTTCGAAGGCGCGCTCAACGGCCAGAGTCTCTCTGGAACCGTTACCGGCCCGGACGGCACAACGTGGAAGTGGACCGGCGGGAAGGCTCCCGCTCTTCATCGCTCCGGCGCTCCGCAATGGGGCAAGCCGATTCAGCTCTTCGATGGGAAAGACCTGAAGGGCTGGCACGAGAGCAAGCCGGGCCCGCCCGACTGGAGCGTCAAAGACGGCAATCTGGTCAGTCCCGGTAACGGCCCGGAGCTCATCGGCGACCGCAAGTTTCAGGATTTCAAACTGCACGTCGAGTTCAACTGCGGCACGAACGCCAACAGCGGCGTTTATCTGCGCGGGCGCTACGAAGTGCAGATCGAGACCGAATCGCAGGGCGAACCGTCCAGCCATCACACCGGCGGCGTGTACGGTTTCCTCGCGCCACAACCTGAGCAGCCGCGCACTCCCGACGCGTGGCAGACCTTCGACATCACGCTCGTGGGGCGAAACGTCACCGTGGTTTTGAATGGCAAAACCGTCATCGACGGCCAGGAGATTCCCGGGCTGACGGGCGGCGCGCTGGACAGCCACGAAGGCGAGCCCGGGCCGATCTACCTGCAGGGCAGCGAAAAAGGGCACGTGCTGTTTCGCAAGATCACGATCACGCCCGCGAAATAGCGATCAGGCCGCCTAAGAAATGCAGGATCGTCGGCGAGCGATCGCGACTGGATGAGCCGGCCATCATCACAGGTGCTTGGGTTGACACGTACGATCAGGTTGTATCGGAGCGTCCGAGTGAACATCAAATTGGTTGATTTTCCATTTTGCTGACGGACCGCCCTCAATTCGACTGAGTAGGTAGACTATTCCCAGATTCTCAAGTTATTTGAAAGTCGGCCCGATGCGTTTCTCATTGCTGAAATTGGCCATGCTGGTGCCAGTGGTGACTGGGTGCAGCCTTCTTGGCTGTTGGAGAACACAGACGCATGCTGCGTCTCAACAGACCGACATCGGGCCAGTGGCGAGTGTGCAGGTTCCGCTCAAGGCGAATGGGTTGCCCGAAAGCTTCTTCCAACCCGGCACAGATACAAAATGCTCCAACCAGATCATTCAATATCGTTTTGTGGTCTGGTTAGACAGCCAGAATATTGCGGTCGGGTTCAATACGAGTCCTAACTGTCGGCCAGCTCCAGACCAAAGAGTCAGCGGTGTCCTGCGCATTCTGGTCTTCGATCAAAGAGGGGATCTAAAGGTCAGTCGCGACCTGCCTTACCTAGCAGACGGAAATGGTGAGCTTGTGGCCGATGGCGAAGCGATGCCCGGCCCAAACGGCACGCTGCTCGTCAGAGTCCAATCCGTCAATCTTGATGAACAAGGAAGACGTGAGTCCAAATCGGGAGTGCGTTTACTCGACGCGAACCTGAAGGACGTTGCACAGATTGATCGCTTTCTGGAGCAAACCACTTTCGTCGATCATGCGCTCGTGTTTCAGGATGGCTTCACGCTCAATGGACCTCGAACCTATTCCATCCTTGATAATGCCGGGCCTAAGGAATTCGCGCATCAACAAGTGAATTGGCCGAGCGGAGCCATGGATAGGAAGTTCGGAGAGCATGGCTTTGCATTCATGCTCTGCGGTCAGGAACTCCGTCCCAGCGAGTACACAAACACGGACGTGGTGCATGCCGGGGCCAAATTCCGATGTGCTCTCAACGCGTCCGGGGAGAATGGCAAGGTTTGGACTGCGCCTCTTCTGGATGGTGAGACAGCATCGATCGTCGGGCTGCTGGCTGATGGCGGCGTGGCAGGTCAAGTGCATGTCAAGGGGAGTAACGCCGGTCGGCTTGTCATTTGGAGGCAGGGTAAGCAGCCCGAGGTTCTTCCTTGGCTTCCACGTCAAGTCGGAGGTACGATCGATAGCGCAACCCGCGACTTTTCTCGCTATGCTTCCTTCGCAACGAATGACAAACACCCGTGCAGCCCCGTCGGAAGGGTGCTCGGAACACCATGCGATGAGGTTGGTGATGGTCGCTGGTTCGTCTTCGACAGATCATCACATGCTCCAATTGTGAATCGAGCCTTTCCGAAAAACGGTCGTGCAGCTTTGGCCCCTGACGGCCTTCACTATGCTTCCTTCGAGGCTAGAGCATTTCTGATTTAAGTGTTTACATACCCGCAGGCGGTAAAATAGTTCGAGCATTCCTGGGAGGAGACGGACTCGAGCAGACCTGCGATCGCTTCCCAGAGGGTGCCGGTGGAGCGCTTCGCAGCTTTGCGCAG
>DASZLF010000071.1:0-53416 GCA_035552555.1 Occallatibacter sp. | reverse complement strand
CGGCCGTCACACGCCGTTTTTCAAGGGCTACAGGCCGCAGTTCTACTTCCGGACCACGGATGTTACGGGAGTGGCGGAGCTGCCCGAGGGCACGGAGATGGTGATGCCGGGCGACAACGTGCAGTTGCAGGTGGAGCTGATTACGCCGGTGGCCATGGAGAAGGGCCTGCGGTTCGCGATTCGCGAAGGCGGACGCACGGTGGGCGCGGGAACGATTTCGGAAATTATCAAGTGAAGAAGTGAAGAAGTGAAGTGAAAGAGTGAAGAAGTGAAACAGTGAATCGGCAACAGGCAGGTTTTTTCACTTATTCACTTCTTCACTTGTTCACTTCTTCCATGGCGAAGAGCAGGCGAAGCGCCGGATCGGTTAGGATAAGAAGATGCGGGAAATTGTGACATTGCAGTGCACTGAGTGCAAGGAGCGGAACTACTCCACGACCAAGAACAAGAAGACGACCACCGGCCGTCTGGAATTCAAGAAGTTCTGTAACCGCTGCCGCAAGCACCAGCCGCACAAGGAAACGAAGTAAAGCAGTGATCAGTTGTCAGTGATCAGTGATCAGTACGAGCCGGTCTCTGGATAGGATGGATTCACCGGAACGACACAAGGACTGACCACTGACCACTGACCACTGTTCACTGACCACTCGCTCTTAGGGGCGTAAGCTCAACGGTTAAACTGTCGGTCTCCAAAACCGAACTTGGGGGTTCGAATCCCTCCGCCCCTGCCAGATTTGGATTCTCCGGCAACGCCGGACGCGAAGGAACAGCAGTATGGCATCGAAGGCAACACTTACGAATCAGGAACGGCCGGCGCCTCTGAAGCGGCAGGAACCCAGCGCGGTGTCGAATTTCACCGGCAGCGTGAGCGGCACCTGGGGCAAACTCACCCAGTTTTTAAACGATGTGCGCGCAGAAATGCGCAAGGTGGTCACGCCCTCCCGGAAGGAAGTGGAGTCGACGACATCGGTGGTGATCGTCGCGGTATTCCTCTTCGGGCTGTTTTTCTTTGTGGTGGACGCATTTTTCAGCCGCATTGTGGAACAGATTCTGCACCGCATGGGCGCCCAGTAGGAGCATGATGGCAGAAGAAAAGGTAGAGCAAGCCGCGGAGCAGGCCACGCCTGAACAGCCGCCGCAGCCGGAGCGCAACGAGCGCTTCAAGTGGTACATCCTGCACGCCTATTCAGGCTTCGAGCGCAAGGTGCGCGAGTCCATTGCGAGCCGCGTCGAGGCGTTCGGCCTCAAGGACAGAGTGGGCCGAGTGATGATTCCCACCGAGCCCGTGACGGAGATTGTCAACGGCAAAAAGCGCACCGTGGAACGCGTGTTTCTGCCCGGCTACGTGCTGGTGGAGATGGAGCTCGACAACAATCTTTGGCACGTGCTGAAGGAGACGCCCAAGGTGACGGGCTTCCTGGGCACGGGCGACAAGCCGGTGGCGTTGAGCGAAGAAGAAGTGAGCTCGATCCTGTTCCGCTCCGAGACCGCCAAAGACAAGCCGCGGATGAAGATCAAGTTTGAGAAGGGCGAGCAGGTCCGCATCACCGACGGGCCGTTTGCCAACTTCAATGGCGTGGTGGACGAGGTCAACGAAGATCGCGAAACGCTGAAGGTGATGGTAACCATCTTCGGCCGCTCCACGCCGGTCGAACTGGAGTTCGGCAAAGTGGAAAAGATTGAATAGTTGCAGCTTCTAGCTACTAGCTTCTAGCTTCTAGCCGGTGTGTGGACCTAGCGGCCGCCGGTTTGAAGCGAACGCCTGAAGGGCAACGTCAAAATTCGCATGAGAAATGAACAGCTAGTAGCTAGAAGCTAGGAGCTAGAAGCTGGTTCCGAAGGAAACATTCATGGCACCTCCGAAGAAAGTATCCACCTACGTCAAGCTGCAGATCGAGGCCGGCAAGGCCACGCCGGCGCCGCCGGTTGGCCCCGCGCTGGGCCAGGCGCAGGTCAACATCATGGAGTTCTGCAAGCAGTTCAACGCGCGCACGCAGAACAAGGAGATGGCCGGGCTCATCATTCCCGTCGTCATCACGGTCTACGCGGACCGCACTTTCGCTTTTGTAACCAAGACTCCGCCGGCCGCGGTGCTGCTGAAGAAGGCGGCGGGGCTGGCGAAGGGTTCGGGCACGCCCAATAAGGAAAAGGTGGGCAAGGTGACGGAGAAGCAGGTGCGCGAAATCGCTACCCAGAAGATGCCGGATTTGAACGCATCGAGCGTGGAAACCGCCATCAAGAGCATCAAGGGCACGGCGCGCTCCATGGGCATTGAAGTGGTAGCGTAGTCAGGCAGCGCCGCGCATGGCAACTCTGGCGCAGCTCTCCCGCAGCACAACCCGATTCCAGGCAAGCTCATGGCGGCCGCGAGACACTCTCGCGGCCGCCTTGCTTTTTTTGCGCTCGGCCGCATGTGTGCTTTGAGGAGAATGCGCGCATGGCGGGATGGGAATGCGCCATCGTATGCTAACTATGTCTATGCGTCGAACCGCGCGATGGAGTCAGACTGAAGCCGTGATTGCCTGCGTGGCGTGGACCGTGTCCCTTGGTTGCGGAACATGCACGCTGCGCAGCCAAGCCCTCGGACCGGGCACCGCGCAGGCCGCCGCGGACGCACAGCCCGTAGCCATCACGCTCGAAGAGGCGCTGCATCGCGCCCAGGCGAACGAGCCATCGTATGCCGCCGCGCTGGCCCAGAGCCGCGTTGCGGGGCTGGACCGCTCGATTGCCCGCGCCGGCCTGCTGCCCAGCGTGGACTTCCACAACCAGGGCCTCTACACCCAGCCGAACGGGCTGCTCAACCAGGCCGGCCAGGGCGTGGCAGCGCAGCCGGCGCCGCGGTTTATTGCCAATAATGCGGTACGCGAATACGCCAGCCAGGCGGTGGTCAATGAATCCGTGGGTATCGGACAGCTTGCCGAGGTGCGTCGCGCGGATGCCGCAGCGGCATTGGCATCGGCGGAACTCGAGATTGCGCGTCGCGGCCTGGTCTCCACCGTGACCAGCCTTTTTTATGGCGCGCTGGCCGCGGAGCACAAGCTGGCCATCGCCGATCGCGCGCACTCTGAAGCCGCGGATTTCCTGAAGCTCACAGGCCAGCGCGAGCAGCAGCGGGAGTCGGCGCACGCGGACGTGGTGAAGGCGCAACTGCAGGAGCAGCAGCGCGCCCGCGAACTGTCGGATGCGAAGCTGGCGGCGGACAAGACGAGGCTCGAGTTGGGAGTCCTGCTCTTTCCCGATCCGCGGACGGCCTACACTTTAACCCCGGGCCAGAATCCTGAGGCGCTCCCGTCGCGAACGGACGTGGAGCAGGCCGCCGCCAAAAACAATCCTGAGTTGAGAAGCGCCCTGGCCAGCCTCAACGAGAGCAACGCCGGCGTGCTGGCCGCGCGCGCCGCCTATCTGCCATCGCTGGGATTGAACTACACCTACGGCATCGATGCGCCGCAGTTCGCGGTGAACGGGCCCGACCGCGTGCGCAACCTGGGCTACTCGGCCAGCGTCACGCTGGACGTTCCGGTGTGGGACTGGCTGGCCACCGAGCACAAGGTAAAGCAGAGCGAGATTCAGCGCGATGCCGCGCGGGTGGCGCTGACGGCGACGCAACGGCGGCTGATTGCGCGCCTGGATGAAACCTATGCCGAGGCCGCCGCGGCGCGCGATCAGTTGGCATCGCTCGACACCAGTGAGCAGACCGCGGCGGAGAGCCTGCGGCTCACCAAGCTGCGTTACACCGGCGGAGAAGCCACCGTGCTGGAAGTGGTGGACGCCCAAACCGCGTACCTGGGCGCCGAAAATGCCCGCGAAGATGGGCGGGTGCGCTACCAGGCCGCCCTCGCCGATCTGCAAACGCTGACAGGAACGATGTGAACCCGATGATGGAATTGCACAACAGAGGAATATTTGTGACATGGGCTCGGGCCAGGGCGACGATACAGGCGGCGATTCAAGTCGAAGCCGGAGCCGGTTCTCCGGCCCAAAGTCCGCAGGGGCTAAAGCCCACATCTTCTTTAGCAGGTGTTTGCGGCGCGACTAAAGTCATGCCCTTACGCGTTTTTCCCGTCCGGAGGATTTTTTCAGCATGCTGTAATGTCATGCCCTGGTACAAAACACAACGATCAGGGAATTCATCTGAAGTCTGTAGAGACGTGCCCTGGTACAAAACATGTCGCCGACTGCGTTTTTCCGTAGCCTGGACAGGCACGACGGTGTTTGCCGTTGGTTTGGCGCTTGGCGCTTTATCGGGCTGCAAGAAGGAAGCCGAGCCCCCGGTGGAAGTCACGGTGCAGGCCGAGAAGCCCGAGCAGGGCGAAATCGCGGAGCACATTACCGGCGACGCCATTCTGACGCCGTTGGCGCAGGCTGCCATCGAGCCCAAGATCACCGCGCCGGTCCGCAAGTTTTATGTGCAGCGCGGGGCCAGGGTGAAGCAAGGCGAGTTGCTGGCGGTGCTGGAGAACACGGACCTGGCGGCTGCGGCGCTCGACAACAAAGGCTCCTACGAGGCCGCGCAAGCTGCTTTTGCCACCGCCACCAAGGCCCAGGTTCCCGAGGACGTTCAGCGCGCGCAGCTCGACTTCACGCAAGCCAAGGCCAATCTGGACCTGAACCAGAGCATCGTAAACAGCCGCAAGCAGTTGTTTGCCGAGGGGGCGATTCCGGGCCGGGACCTGGACACGGCGCAGGCCGCGCTGGTGCAGGCGCAGGCTGCGTACGACTCCGCGAAGACGCATTTGGAATCGATGCAGAAGGTGAGCCGGGAGGCCGCGCTCAAGTCGGCGCAAGGCCAGTTAACCTCCGCTGAGGGCAAGCTGAAAGGCGCCGATGCGCAGGTCAGCTACTCCGAGATTCGCAGCCCCATCAACGGCGTGGTGACGGACCGCCCGTTGTTCGCAGGCGAAACCGCGGCCGCCGGCGCGCCGCTGATCACGGTGATGGATACCTCCTCGCTGATTGCCAAGGCGCACCTGGCGCAGAGCGTGGCGCAGCAGATGAAGTTGGGCGATGACGCAGCGATCCAGGTGCCGGGCATCGCCGATCCGGTGAGTGCGAAAGTGTCGCTCATCAGTCCCGCGCTCGATGCCGGCAGCACCACGGTGGAAGTGTGGCTCAAGGTGGACAACCGGAACGGCGCGCTGAAGGTGGGCACGCCGGTCAAGGCCGTCATTACCGGGAAGTCGGTTGCGCAGGCGTGGAAGATTCCTCTCTCTGCGGTACTGACGGCGCAGGACGGCAGCAAGTCGGTGATGGTGGTGGGTTCCGACGGGACCGCCCATCGCAAGCCGGTTACGCTGGGCATCGGCGACGGCAAAGATGTGCAGGTGACAGGAGGACTGACGCCCACGGACATGGTGATCACCGGCGGAGCCTACGGCCTGGATGAGGGCACTAAGGTGAAGGTCGGCGCGGCCGATGCCGACGACCAGGCCAAGCCGAAAGCGGGCAAGGACGGAGGGGACGATTAATGTCCACCGCTGCTCCTGAACGCGCGGAGGTCTCGGAGAAGCCGTTCTGGCTGGCGCGCTCCACGCGAACCATTTTCTTCTTTGTCGCCGTGCTCACGGTGGCGGGCGTCTACTTCGCCTTCCAGGTGCCCATCTCGGTCTTCCCGGAAACGAGTTTTCCCCGAGTCGTCATTGGCGTGGACAACGGCGTGATGCCCGTCGAGCAAATGGAAGTCACCATCACGCGGCCCATTGAGGATGCGGTCAATTCCGTTCCGGGCCTGCAGACGGTGCGCTCGATCACCAGTCGCGGCTCCGCGGAAGTGAGCCTCTTCTTCGACTGGAACGAGGATATGGTGCGCCAGTTGCAACTGGTGGATGCAGCGCTGAGCAAGGTGGAACAATCGCTGCCCCAGACGGCGCGCATCACCACCAACCGGCTGACCTTCGCCACGTTTCCCATTCTTGGCTATAGCCTGACCTCTGACACGGTGCCGCAGACGCAGCTTTGGGAGATGGCCACCTATCAGCTCAAGCCGCCGCTCAACCGGGTGCTCGGGGTGAGCACCGTTGTGGTGCAGGGCGGGCAGGTGCCGGAGTTTCACGTGGTGCCCAACCTGGCTCTGCTGGCCTCGACCGGGGTGACCATTCCCGACCTGGTCACAGCCATCGAGGCGTCGAACATCGTGCAATCCCCTGGCCTGTATGAGGCCAATCACCAGCTCATTCTCGGCCTGGTGGGTGCGCAGGTGCACGACACCGAACAGCTTCGTCAACTGGTGGTGAAGACTACGACCGCGGGCGCTCCGGTGCGCCTGGCCGACGTGGCCACCGTGGAACAGGGCACCGAGCCCGTCTACACCACGGTGACCGCGAACGGCAAGAGTGCAGTGCTGATCAACATTGCACGTCAGCCCTCCAGCAACACCGTGGCCGTGGCCAACGCGGTGGCCGCCGAAGTAAAGCAACTGCAGCACAGCCTTCCCGCCGGCGTGAAGCTGGAGCCGTTTTACGACCAGTCGCAACTGGTGCGCGACAGCATCTCCAGCGTGCGCGACGCCATCTTCATCGGCCTCATCCTTGCCTGCATCATCCTGTTTCTGTTTCTGCGCGACTGGTCGTCGTCGCTTATTGCCGGCCTGGTGATTCCGGTTACCGTGGCCGTCACCGTGGTGGTGCTTCAACTTCTCGGGCAGAGCTTCAACCTGATGACGCTGGGAGGACTTGCCGCGGCCATCGGCCTGGTGATCGACGACGCTATCGTGGTGGTGGAAAACATCGTCATGCACCGCGACCATGGCGAGACGCGCACCGAAGCCGTGCGCAAGGCCCTGGGCGAAATCACTACGCCGCTCATCGGCTCCACCATCACGCCAGTCGTCGTATTTCTACCGCTGGTAGGCACAACGGGCGTGACCGGCAGCTTCTTCCGCGCGCTGGCCATTACCATGGCATCGGCCCTGCTGACATCGTTGCTGCTGGCGCTCACGTGGACTCCGGGCCTGAGTATGGTCCTGCTCCATCAGCGGCGCGACGAATCGAAGTCCGACCACTCGGCCGGACGGTTTCTGCAGGCGGTTCTTCGCGTGCATCGACGAGTGCTGGACTGGTCGCTGGCCAAACCGCTGTGGCTGGGAGGCGCATGTCTTTTGCTGGTGATCGGCACGTGGTTCGGCTACAAAGCTCTCGGTTCCGATCTGCTGCCGGAGATGGACGAGGGCGGCTTCGTGCTCGATTACATCATGCCCGCGGGCAGTTCGCTCACTGAGACCAACCGCGTGCTGCAGCACGTCGACCGCATCCTCTGGTCCATGCCCGAAGTGGAAAGCACTTCGCGCCGCACCGGACTGCAGATGGGCCTGGCCGCGGTCACTGAGGCCAACACCGGCGACTTCACGGTGAAGCTGAAAGGCGGGCGCCGGCGCCCGATTGACGATGTGATTGCGGATGTTCGCGCGGAGATCAAACGCACGGAGCCGGAGCTCCACGTGGAGTTCACGCAGGTACTGCAGGACATGATCGACGACCTGTCGAACGCGCCGGAGGCGATCCAGATCAAGATATTCTCGCCGGACCAGGCAACGCTTTCGCAGCTTGGGCCGCGGGTGGGCGACGCCATCGGGAAGATTCCCGGCGTGGTGGACAATGAGAACGGGATCGAGAACACGATGAGCGGGCCGGCTACCAATCTCCAGGTGAATCCGGTGAACGCGGCGCGATTCGGCTTTACGCCCACGGAGGTGGCAGAGGATGCGACGTCGATTCTGGATGGACTGCCGGCCAACGATCCGCTGATTGCGAACGGGCGGCCGTATACGATTCGCGTGCGCCTGGGCGATGAGCATCGCACGTCGCTGGATGCGATCGAGAACACGGTGTTCGTGAGCACTTCGGGGCACACAGCGACGCTGGGGTCGCTGGCGGATATTCAGCAACTGCCGCCGCAGAACCAGATCCGACGCGAGAACCTGCAGCGCATGGTCGCCGTGACGGGCAGGCTGGGGGGTACGAACCTGGGCGCGGCGATGACCAAGGTGCGGCAGACGGTGGACGACTTGCATCTGCCGCCCAGCGTGCGGGTGACCTACGGCGGGCAGTACGAGGAGCAGCAGAAGTCGTTCCACGATCTGCTGCGCGTCCTGCTGCTGGCGCTCGCGCTGGTATTCGGCGTGCTGCTCACCGAGTTTCGCAACTTCCCTGCTCCGACGGCTATCCTCACCTCGTCGGTGCTGTCGATTTCCGGCGTGATCCTGGCGCTGCTCATCACCGGCACCACGTTCAACGTGGCGTCGTTCATGGGCCTGATCATGGTCATCGGCATTGTGGCCAAAAACGGCATCCTGCTGCTCGATGCGGACGAGCGATTCCGCTCCGAGGGCCTGTCAGCGGCGGACGCCATGATTCACGCCGCGCAGCGCCGGCTGCGGCCCATTGTGATGACTGCCATCGCCGCGGTTTGCGGCATGCTGCCGCTGGCGTTTGCCCTCGGCGCGGGTTCGCAGATGCTGCAGCCGCTGGCCATTGCGGTCATCGGCGGACTGACCATTTCCATGGTGCTCAGCCTGGTGGTGACGCCGGTGGTCTACTTCCTATTGACGCGCAGCCGTCACGAGGAGCGCGTGTCAGCCTGACGTTTGCCGAGCGGCGCCGAAACGCTCGCGGACCAGCGCCATGGCCTCTTCCGCCGTGGCGATCGCGGCTTCGAGTTGCGCATCTTCCACGGCCTGCAGCATTAGCTTGAACTGCGGTCCGGGCGCATAGCCGGCCTCGATCAGTTCGCGGCCGGTGAGCAGCGGATGCGGCCGTACCTCCTCCAGCGGCGTCGACTCGTACCTCTCGCGAACGAAGTTGTAGATTTCGAGATCGGCGTGCGCGGCCAGGCAATCCATCTTGTGCAGCTCCAGGTGTTCGTCAAAGCACTCCAGCCGGAAAAAACGCTTGAGCGTGGATGTCTTCATGCGCGGCGCGTCGGCAAAGCGCATGTGGTTCTCAATCAGGGCGAGAATCTGGCGCGTGTCTTCATTGGAGAAGCGAAAGCGGCGGCAGATTTCAGCGCCCATGGCGACGCCCACGTCCACGTGGCCATCGAACCGGATGCGATCCGGCGCGACGCGGAAAGTGGGCGGCTTGCCCACATCGTGCAGCAGCGCGCCCCAGGCCAGGGTGCGGGGGCAGCGGGGCTCCAGTTGCTCCAGCAGCATGAGGGTGTGGGTGAACACGTCGCCTTCAGGATGAAACTGCGGCGGCTGCTGAACGCCCTTCATGCGGGAGATTTCCGGCAGCACCTGGACCAGCAAATCGGTTTCGTCGAGCAGTTCGAAGGCACGGCGGGCGCGGCCTTCGGTGAGCATTTTCGTCAACTCGTCGCGCACCCGCTCGCGGCTGACGGAATGGATGCGGGCGGCGAGGGCGCGGATGGCGGCCTTCGTTGCGGGATCGAGCGCGAAGCCGAAGCGCGCGGCAAAGCGCACGGCGCGCAGCAGGCGAAGCTGGTCTTCCTCGAAGCGTCGCCGCGGCTCGCCGATGGCGCGAATTACGCCGGCATCGAGATCCGCCAGCCCGCCGATGGAATCGAGAACTCCTGCGCGAATGGCGGCGGTTTGTCGATCGGGTGGAGCGCTGACCAGCGGGGCCGGATCGAGAAGAAGGCCGTTAATGGTGAAGTCGCGGCGCTGCACGTCTTCCTGCGCGCTGGTGGTGTAGCGAACGGCATCGGGGTGACGGCCGTCGGAATAAGCGGCGTCGGAACGAAATGTGGCCACCTCGGTCACGGAGAAGCGCGGCCCGGCGTCGGGCGCGTCTTCCAACGGAGGAACCTCGTCCAGCGTCTCGTCGGCAACGAGAACGACACCGAAGTGCGCGCCCACCGCGAAGGTGCGGGGAAACAGCTTCAGCACGACATCGGGAGTGGCGGAGGTGGCGACGTCGTAATCGAGCGGATCGCGGCCGAGCAGCAGGTCGCGCACGCAGCCGCCGGCAAACAGGGCCTGGTGGCCCTCGGCGCGGAGGGTCTCGACGATGCGCAGAGCGGCTTCGAATTGGCGGGTGAGCGCGGGCACCTTGTTTCTATTGTCGCCCTAATTGGGTGCTTGACGCGCGACGGCGGAGTTGATTCGAGAACCCGAACGGAAAGGCGATAGCGGTTTCTGATATCATAAAGACAGTTGAGGTTTGGAAAGCTGCCTCTGGAATGAACAAAGCACAGGAATCCACGCTGCGCGCCGTTTTTGCGAAGCCGACCCGCGCAGATATTCGGTGGAGTGCAATCGAATCGCTCGTTCGCGCGCTGGGCGGGGAAGTAACCGAACGCGCGGGGAGTCGCGTGGCAGCAAGGTTGAATGGGCTGACAGCGATTTTCCACCGTCCGCATCCCCGGCCCGAGACTAAGAAAGGGGCGGTGGACGCAGTCAGGCAATTCCTTACGAATGCCGGAGTGAAACCATGATGGAATACAAGGCGTACTCTGCAAGCCCGATTGAATTCAATCCGGAAGAGAACACATTTTCCGGTACAGTCGCGGGGTTGCGGGACGTAATCCATTTCGAGGGATCGACCGCACGAGAGTTGGCAAAGGCATTCCGGGATAGCATCGACAGCTATCTGGAGCTCTGCGCGGAGACGGGCCAGGAACCTGACCGTCCGTTCAACGGAAAAATACTGGTGCGTACCGAGCCGGCACTTCATCGCAAAGCGGCACTGCGGGCCGCGGCGGAAGGTGTAAGCCTGAGCCAGTGGATCACCAGGCAAATCGAAAGTGCGCCGTGAGTGGAAGGGGCCTGATTCTCGGCATCGAAAGCTCCTGCGACGAAACCGCCGCCGCGGTGGTGGAGCGCGGCGCGCGAACTCTGTCGTCGGTCGTTGCTTCGCAGATCACGACCCACGCGCGGTATGGCGGAGTGGTGCCGGAGCTGGCCAGCCGCGAGCACTTGCGGGCGATTGTGCCGGTGGTGCGGGCGGCGCTGGCCGAGGCGCAGGTCGGGCTGGGCGACCTGGATGCGATCGCAGTGACGGCGGGTCCGGGGCTGGCAGGGGCGCTGCTCGTGGGCATTACCTATGCCAAGGCGCTGGCGTTTGCGCGCGGTCTGCCGGTAATCGCTGTGAATCATCTGGAAGGGCATATTCACGCGGTGCTGCTGGAGGAACGGCAGAAGTTCGTCGAACCCAACCCAACGACCCCAGGGGCTAAAGCCCAGTCCGATTCAGATGCGGAAACGGCGCGACTGAAGTCGCGCCCCTACGCGAGTGCAGTTGAGAAGACGTTGCTGACTGCAGTGGAGGAAACCGCGCTGGCGCTAGTGGTTTCCGGCGGACATACGCACCTCTATCTGGCCCGCCCCGCGCACGGCGCATGGACTTACCGGCTGATCGGGCGCACGCTGGACGATGCGGCGGGCGAGGCTTACGACAAAGTGGCCAAGCTGCTGGGCCTGGGTTATCCGGGGGGGCCATGGATTGATGCGCTGGCCCGCTTCGGCGATCCGCATGCGGTGCCGTTCTCGTTTGCCCAGATCAAGCCCAAGGTTCATCTCCAGGGGAAAGCGCCGCGCACCAAGGCGGCGAAGACAGCGCCGATCGCGGACCTCGATCCTCATTTTCTGTTTTCGTTTTCGGGCATCAAGACGGCGGTGCTGCGCTACGTGGAGCTGCACGGATTGCGCCAGGGGGTGGAGGCGCGGATCGCCGCCGTGCTGGCTGGCGCGCGCCCGCCGAAATCCCGCGAAGAGGCGCTGGCGATCTGCCCGCAACCGGTGCTGGATCTGATTGCCGGGTTTCAACATGCCGTGGTGGGCGACCTGATGAAGAAGACCTTTGCCGCAGCCGAGGCGCTGGGCGCGTCACGCATCCTGGTCACAGGCGGGGTGGCGGCCAATCGCGAACTGCGCGAGCGTTTCACGGCGGAGGCGGCGCGCCGCGGCGTGCGCGTAGCATTTCCCACGCCGGCGTTGTCCACGGACAACGCGGCGATGATTGCGGCGGCGGCGTGGCCGCGATTTGTGGCGGGGGAGTTTGCGTCGAGCTCATTGAGCGCAGAACCGAGCCTGGCGTTGGGTACCTAGTCAGGACATTCCATCGCTAGTTTAACCAAGCCGGAAAGACGGCAGATTTGTGTCTGAGTGACGCGCCGGTGCCCTGCAACCGGACCGCCTAACTGGTCCCTGGGGATCGCCGATATGTTCTCCGCCCACGCGACACTGTCCTCGCGAAGGCCTGTTTCACCTGCAGGGAGCGCAAGGTGATACGGGCTTAGCTTGCGGGTCGAGGTCGAGAGCGGGATCGCGAGTACCGTAAGAGCGCGAGGGTGCGAATTCCGCGAATCGCCGGAGACCACGATCGCGGGGCGATTCTTTCCCGTGGGCTCTCCAGGAAAATGGGTCCACCAGATTTCGCCGCGCAGGGGATAGGGCCGTTCCTGTGCACTCATTCGGGAACTCCCAGGAACATGCTCCGGGCGGCTCCTTCAGCCCACTCCTTTTGCTCCTGGAGTTCTTCGTCGCTGGCGGTGTCGTAGTATTCCTTGACGGCGGCGTCGATCTCACGGAGTTTTGCTTCGTGCATCTGCCCCTGGAGCAGGAGATTCAATGCCTCCGAATCGGACCGGGTCTTGTGCTTGCGGCGAGTTTCCCCCACAAATGCAAGCACTTCGGGCGTGAGCGTGAAGCTCTTCTTTACTCTGCGGTTTGTCGCATGCATGGTCATACTTATTATCCTACCACAAATCCGACCTCGGAGCGGGATCGTCCGCTTCGCCGGATATCGGGCTGAACCGCCGCTGCTACAATCGGAACGGCTTGAAACGGCTGGACGATGCGCCTTTTTAATACGCTTTCGGGACAAATCGATGAGCTGGTTCCGGCCGATGGCGCGGAACTGCGCATGTACGCCTGCGGGCCCACCGTCTACGACTACGGCCACATTGGAAACTTCCGCACGTTTCTGCAGGTGGACCTGCTGCGGCGTTTCCTCATGCTCACCGGCACGCGTGTTCGCCACGTCATGAACATCACCGATGTGGACGACAAGATCATCCGCAATGCGGCGGCGGCGGGTATCCCCATTGGCGAATACACGCCGAAATATGTTGACGCGTTTTTCGAGGACCTGGACGCGCTGCGCGTGGAGCGGCCGGAGCAAATTGCCCGCGCCACCGAGCACATTGAGCGGATGGTGGAACTGGTGCAGCGGCTGGCAGAGGTAGGCGCGGCCTATCGGACCGAGGAAGGAAGCTGGTATTTCCGCCTCAGGTCGTTTCCCGAATACGGCAAGCTGAGCAAGAAGGACCTGAGCGGAATGGAAGACGGCGCGCGGGTAGATGTGGACGAGTACGAGAGGGACTCGGCGCGCGATTTCGCATTGTGGAAGGCGGCCAAGCCCGGCGAGACCGCGTGGGATTCGCCGCTTGGACGGGGACGGCCGGGTTGGCACATCGAGTGCTCGGCCATGGCCATGGAGTATCTGGGGGAGAGCTTCGACCTGCACGCCGGCGGCGAAGACCTGATGTTTCCGCACCACGAGAACGAGATTGCGCAGAGCGAAACCGTGACCCACAAACCGCTGGCGCGCCATTGGATGCACGTGCGCTTTCTGCTGGTGGACGGGCGCAAGATGTCGAAGAGCGAGGGCAATTTCTACACTCTTCGCGACCTGCTGCTGAAGGGCTACAAAGCATCGGCCATTCGCCTGGCGCTGATCTCCGTGCCCTATCGCAATCAACTCAACTTCACCTTTGACGGTCTCACCGAAGCCACCGCCGCCATCGAACGCCTGCGCAATTTTCATCAGCGGTTGACGCTGGGATCGTTTGCCCCCGGAGAGACCGAGGAACTGCAGGCGGCTGCGCGGCAGGCAAACGCGGATTACTTCGCGGCGCTGGGCAACGATCTGAATACCGCGGAAGCGCGCGCGCCGATTTTCGAATTGCTGCGGGCCTCCAATACCGCCATCGATCAAGGCAGGTTTCTCGCCGGGGATCGCGACGCGGTGCTTAAAGTGCTGGCCGCATTCGATGCGGTATTCGACGTGCTCGAGGATCGCGATGCGGAGCCGACGCGGCGCGCCCTTGCCTGGGCCGAGCAGGCCGGCCGCATCTCCGATGCGGCACCGGAGTTGCTGATGCGGGCTACCATCGGCGATGAGGAAATCGAAACCATGGTAGCCGAACGCACGCACGCCAAGACGCAGCGGAACTTCGCCCGCGCGGATCAGATTCGCAGCGAGCTGGCGGAAAAGGGAGTGGTGCTCGAAGACTCGAAAGACGGCGTACGGTGGAAGCGGAAATAGCCGTTGTGCGGGTACACTGAAACCTGCGGCGCAAGCGGGATCTTTGGAGGTGTTCGCCCATGGAGTTCGAGATTATCTTCGACCGGGAGGAGGATGGCCGGTGGATCGCGGAAATCGAAGCGCTTCCCGGCGTGCTCGCCTACGGGGGCTCAAAGCTGGAGGCTCGATCCAAAGTGGAAGCTTTAGCCTTGCGCGTGGTAGCGGACCGAATTGAAATCGATCAAAGCGCGCCGGATCAGGTTCGTTTTGCAGTTGCATAGTCTGTGATCCTTTTTCCAGCCGCCCCATACCTGGATATGGCATGAGTCAATGGCCCGCAACCAGTGCCAAAAAGGTCTATCGCGCATTGCCCGGAGGATATCTATTAGCTATGGAAGCCAACGAAGCCCACGAGTTGCAGGAGCATGCCGAGCATGCGCAGGAAGCAGCCATGCGCCCAGTGGCGTTCACCATGGCCGTACTGGCAGTGCTCGTGGCCGTCTCCACGGTGCTCGGCCATCGCACTCACACTGAGGCGATACTGGATCAGAACCGGGCCACCGACCAGTGGAACGAGTACCAGGCCAAGAAGATTCGCTCGTACAACACAAGTCTTGAGATCAGCACACTCAGCAGCGTCAGCCTTGCCGACAAGGATGAGGCTGCGAAGGATGTGAAAGAGGACAAGGATCACATAGCGAAGTGGAACAAGGAGTTGCCAGAAGAGCAGGAGAAAGCCAAGGGTCTGCAAAAGCAAGTCGAGGGCGCCGAAGCCCGCGCCAGCCACTTCGATCTGGGTGAGGCGCTACTGGAAATCGGTCTTGTGATCACCTCGGTCACGCTGCTCACGCGCCGCCGCGTCTACTGGTATTTCGGCATCGTGTTTGCGATTGCGGGAGTAGCCTCGGCGATCTCGGCGTTCCTCGTTCCCTGATCCGCGATCGTCATCGCATCCCATATCGAGCGGGTGGTAGACTGGCGCCCATGAAGTCCCTTCTTTATTCCTTGTTCTTCGTGGCGGCGGGCGCGGCGCTCGCCCAGGCTCCATCCGCTGCGGTGGTCCACACCTCCAATGACCTGGGGTTCAGTTTTACCGTGCCAGCGGATTGGACGGTGGTGGATACCAGCGCCGAGGCCAGGGAGAAGGCACGGCAGCGCGCCGGCAGCGAAGATGCCAGAAAAGGGCTCGGCTGCGTGGAGATGGGAGCTACGGCGCGGCATGGCTCCCCACCCTCGGTACTCACTGAGGTGGCGCTGCCCTTCGACTGCTATGGGCAGCAGATGACCTCAAGCGACCTGCCGGGATTCGCCGACGACGCATCCACCGCGTTACAGCAGAACTTCGATCTGCGCGAGCCGGTGTTTGGCTCCTATTCCCTGGGCACGCATGCCTTCTGGATCGAGCGGGTCGATGGCACGATGAAGGGGAAGGAGTCATTGCAATACACCGTTGAGATTGCGTGCAGCATCACCAAAAAAGCGGCGGCGTGCTGGATGATCATGGCTGCCGATAAGGATGCGCTGGCCCAGTTTGAGCACACCGCCGTGACCCTGGACGGTGAAGGACCGGCGCCGCTGGTCCCCGCAAGCGCCTTCGAGAAAAAGCCACAGTAACTTACAAGGCTCATTCCGCGGGCATGGACTTCAGATCCTCCAGCACCGGCGATGGCTGCTTCTTCCGCACCTGCGCGGTGGTCAGCAGAAACACCGCGGTCAGGATTCCAGCCATTCCCGCAAACTCCGCCGGCTCCGGGTGCTCGTGCAGCAAAAAGATTCCCAGCAGCACCGCGACCACGGGATTGACGTAGGCGTAGGAAGCCACTTTGGCCACCGGCACGTGTTCGATGAGATAGATATAGGCGCTGTATCCCAGCAGCGATCCGCCGGTGATGAGATAGGCCAGCGACCCCGCGGCCGCACCATTGAAATGAAACTCAGGCCATTGGCCCAGCGCCGTTCCGAGGATGGTGCTGAACGCGCCCGCGGCCAGCATTTGCCAGGCAGCGGCTACAAAGCTGTTCACGGGCAGCCGAGCGCGCCGCGAGAGGATGCTGCCCATGGTCCACGACAGCGCTCCGGCCAGCAGTACTCCCAGTGCGATCAGGCGCGCACGGTCCCCCGCGAAGCCAGTGCGTAAGGAAGGCCAAACCAGCGCCGCCAGTCCCGCGAATCCGAGCGCCATGCCCAGCCAGCCGCGGCGAGGCAGAGGCTCGCCTCCCGGCAAACACATTTCAATCAGCGCCACATACAGCGGCACCACGGCAAGCACCAGCGAAGCCAGGCCGCTGGGCACTGTCTCTTCGGCATAGATCAGGCCTACGTTGCCGCCGGCCAGCAGCAGCAGGCCAATCACCGCGAGCCACAGCATGGTCCTTGGCGGCCACACCAGGCGAAGGCCACGCATGCGGCACCAGGCCAGCAGAAGCGCGCCCGCAATGAAAAAGCGCGTTCCCGCAAGCAGAAACGCCGGCATCAGCGCCGCGCCAATACGGATTGCGGTGTAGGTCGATCCCCAGAAAAAGTACACGGTGGCGAAAGCCAGCACGATGGTGGCCGTGGGAACCTGCTTTGCCGGGGAAGCTGCTGCGCTGGAGCGAGTCATGGATTGCTTCCATGGTATCGCCGCCGGCGGCAGCGGCGGCAAAGACTCACTTTTCTGTCTGAATGCGATGCGACTTAGGCCGATCCTGGCGTCAGCCGCCGGCGGCGCGTGGAAACCCATACCGCTCACGTGCTATCCTGCCCAAAAGCGGGGTTGCATGCACAAGCACGCGAAGAACGGAGCCGATCTGCCGGCCAAACGGCGCTGGTCAGGCTTGCGCGCGCGCTGCATCTGCCCGCGGCGGCATCTGCGCGTGCTGCCCACCCGCACCCGACCTAGCCTCTTCGGCGGCGACTAGCTCCAGGACCGCCGAAGATCCTCGCCTGCAATGCGGGTCCGTCCGGATCCGGCACGTTGAACGACCCCAAATCCCGCGGGCCCGTGGCCATGCTTCCTTGGCCCATCCGCGGAAATGGACGCCCAACCATCTCGAGGAGACCGACTATGAACAAGAAGGAAATGCACGCGCACTATGGCCCACGGCTGGTGACGCCGCTGCCCGGCCCCAAGGCGCTCGCCGCCGTCGAAGCGGACGATCGCCTGATCTCTCCCAGCTACACGCGCTCTTACCCACTGGTGGCAAAGCGCGGACGCGGCATTCGCGTGGAAGACGTGGATGGCAACGATTTTCTCGACTTCGCGGCCGGCATCGCCGTGACCTCCACCGGCCACTGTCATCCCGAAGTCGTGGCCGCGATTCAAAAGCAGGCCGCTGAACTCATTCATATCTCCGGCACCGATTTTTACAACGAGCCGCTGACCGAGTTGGCGGAGCGCCTCTCGTCGATCGCGCCCATGCGCGGACCGCATCGCTTCTTCTATGGCAACTCCGGTGCGGAGGCCATCGAGTGCGCTTTGAAGTTGGCCCGCTATCACACCGGACGCCAGCACGTCATCGCATTCCTCGGCGCATTTCACGGCCGCACCATGGGCGCGCTGTCACTCACGGCATCCAAGCCGCAGCAGAAGCGCCGCTTTGCTCCGCTGGTCCCCGGCGTAACCCACGTGCGCTATCCCTATGCCTATCGCGGGACCAAGGGAGGTCCGCAGGAACAGGAAGCGTTTAGCCTGGAATGCGCGCGCTACATCGAGGAGAAACTGTTCAAGACCATCCTGCCGCCCGAGGAAGTGGCCGCCATCTTTGTCGAGCCCATTCAGGGCGAAGGCGGATACGTGGTGGCTCCGGACAACTTCCTGCGCGAACTGCGCGGCATCTGTGACCGCCACGGCATCCTGCTGGTGGCTGACGAAGTGCAGAGCGGCGCTGGGCGCACCGGCAAGTGGTGGGCGATCGAGCACTCCGGCGTGGAGCCCGACATCGTCTGCATGGCCAAGGGCATTGCCAGCGGCATGCCGCTGGGCGTGTGCATGAGCCGGGCAGAGATCATGGACTGGGTGCCCGGCTCGCATGCCTCCACCTTTGGCGGCAATCCCGTGTCGATTGCGGCGGCGCTGGCCACCCTAGATGTTTTGCAACGTGAAGGCGTCGCCAATGCCGCACGCGTGGGGGCCAAAGTGATGGAGCGGCTCGAAGGATGGAAGCGCACCCACCCCCTGGTGGGCGACGTGCGCGGCCGCGGCCTTATGATCGGCATCGAGCTGGTCAAAAACAAGGAGACACGCGAGCCCGCCACCACCCTGCGCAATCGCGTGGAGACGCTGGCGTTCGAGCGCGGCCTGATGGTGCTGGGCTGCGGGGAAACCTCGCTGCGTCTTTGCCCGCCCCTGATCCTCACCGAAGAGGAAGCAACCGTGGGGCTCGACATACTGGAAGAAGCACTGACACTGGTGGAAAATGAGCACGAGCACGCAGCCGAACTGACAACCGCCAACGCTTGAAGTGAACCTCCGCACCCGATTGCAGAAGGGCCGCGGCTCCACAGCCCCGGCCCTTTCTGCATGAATTCCGGCAGCGAAATCGCGCTCCTCGCCGGCTTGGTTCATGCCCGCGGATTTGCGCCCTTCGACGATCCAGCAGAGAATGGTGTGTCATGCAAATCCTGCACATGCGGATCGGGCTGCTTGAGCACGCGTTGGCCGGGCTGGATCGGCTGGCGCTTTGGCGCCGTCCCGCCGCAAGTCCGCCCCATCTTCTGGTCGGTATCCGGGGCGAGGACAAAGCATTCTTCGAGTTGCAGCGAAAAGGCTACACCGTGGTGGCCAGCCGCTGGTCCGCCGGCAATCTACCCGGCGATGTGGACCTGATTGCATGGCAAGGGCAGTTGCTCTGCATGGTCGAGGTGAAGACGCGCACCGCGCACGACATGACCCCGGCGGAAGTAGCCGTCGACGGCCGCAAACGCCACGTGTTGCGCAGGCTGGCGCGCGCCTACGTGCGCCAATTGCCGCAGCCGGAACCGCCGCAGGTTCGATTCGATGTGATGAGCGTCTACCTGGTGCCGGGGGAAAAGAGCGAGATCCTGCACTTCGAGAACGCATTCGGCTGGACCGATTATCCGGCGCACTGATTCGCCCGTTGGACCGGCCGCCGCTCAGCCCTTCGCGTCCTCATACTCCTCGTGCCAGGCCATTTGAATCGCCTCCAGCCGCGGCTCATTCGACTTGGCTGGATCGTCCGCGAATCCTTCCAGTTCCGTCACATACTTGTGCAGATCCGTGAAGCGGACCGTGAACGGATCCAGCTCCGGGTACTTCTCCTGCAGTTGAATTCCGATCTCTTCGGCATCGGTCCAGTGAATTTCGCGCGGCATGTTCTTCCTCGGAACTTGGAATCGATTCAATTGCGGCGCCGCTTTCAGCCCGGGCCCTGGCGATTCGGCTATTTTTCTTCGGCCATCGCCAGCGGCTTGCCTTCGGAGGTGTAATTGCGATTCCACTTGGGAATCTCCACCACGTAGCTGCCGGGACCGGTGATCACCGCCTGGCAACCCAGCCGCGAATTCAATTGCTGATCGGCCGCCATGTCCATGCGATCAAGCTCATCGTCGTCCGCTTCGCTGATCCCGGCCTGATCCTTGATCCACAGATGGCAGGTAGTGCAGGCACAAACGCCCCCGCAGGCATGATCGAGAAAAATCCCGAAATTCTCCGCAACATCGAGAAACGACATCGGCCTGCCGTGATGCTCGTAAGGCAAAGTGCCGTATTCGAATTCGACCGTCTTGCCCTCCGGCATGAAGGTCACGCGGACAAGTTTTTCCGGCGGAATGTTTTTAGTATTCGCTTCGCTCATAGCTTCAATCCTTCGCGCTCATTCTGCGCTTGCATTTCAGTTCGTTGCGATGCCGCTCTCGATCGGGCTGGCCGGCTCACCGCGCCGCTACTTGAACTCCGCGGGCGCCATCGGATGCGGCGCGCTAACTTCGTCGCTCAACTCTTCCCCGGCGGCCTCCATGGTTTTTCCGCGAATCGCCGTGCTCACCGCGGCCTCCATCATCAGCTCCGCAAAGTGCCGCGTTGCCTGGTCCAGCGCCAGCGTGGCCTCGCGAATCGCCGCCTGATCGTCGCCCTGCTTTACTCCTGCCAGCCGATCGCGCGCCGTCTCGATGGCCGACTGCTCTTCTCTGTTCAACTCGTGCCAGGCAGCATTCTCCGGCGCCCGCTCCACTGCCGCCAGAATCGTCTCCGCCTCGTTGCGCGCCTCGATCAACAACCGCTTGGCGAAATCTTCTTCTGCATGATCGAACGAATCGAGGATCATGCTCTCGACCTGCTCGTCGGTAAGGCCGTACGTGGGCTTGACTTCAATCTGCGCCGCCTTGCCGCTGCGCTGCTCGCGCGCCGAGACCTGAAGAATTCCATCTGCATCGATGAGGAACTTGACCTCGATACGCGGCAGTCCCGCGCTCATCGGCGGAATGCCTTTCAGGTCGAAGCGCGCCAGCGATCGGCAATCGGCGGCAAGTTCGCGCTCGCCCTGCACCACATGAATCGCCACGTTGGTCTGACCGTCGACGCCGGTGGTGAAGTGCTCGGTAGCCGAAGCGGGAATCGTGGAGTTGCGCTGAATGATTTTTGCCACTGCACCGCCCAGCGCTTCAATGCCCAGCGAAAGCGGCGTCACATCCAGCAGCAACAGCTCTTCCGTGGCCTTCGACGCGCCGGCCAGGATATCCGCCTGCACCGCGGCGCCCAGCGCCACCACCTCGTCCGGATTGAGTTCGATGTGCGGCTTCTTGCCGCGTGCGCCCAGGTGAAACAGATCGTCGACGAGCTGGCGAACCGCGGGAATACGCGTCGATCCACCTACCAGCACCACTTCATCGATCTGCTCCGGAATGACGCCGGCGTCCAGCATCGCCTGCTTGCACGGCGCGGAAGTACGATCCAGCACCGGCTCGATCAACTGCTCGAACACCTCGCGCGGAATCTCGCGCTGATAGCGATCTCCATTGGGCAGTTCGATATCGAAACTCGCAGCGGGCTCGCTGGAAAGCCGAACCTTGGCGTCAATTGCGGCTTTGCGAATCGCCTGCACCGCCCCCGGATGCGCGCGCAGATCCACTCCATGCTCGGAATAAATCTCGTCGAGAGCAATGGCCACCAGCAGGTTGTCAATGTCGTCGCCGCCCAGGTGCGTATCGCCGTTGGTGGACTGCACTTCAAAGATGCCGTCGCGCAGCTTGAGAACGGAAATATCGAAGGTGCCGCCGCCCAGGTCGTACACGGCGATGGTGCCCACCTTGGCGCGATCCAGTCCGTAGGCCAGCGCGGCCGCCGTGGGCTCGTTCACCAGGCGCAGCACCTCCAGTCCCGCCATGCGTCCCGCGTCCTTGGTAGCCTGGCGCTGCGCGTCGTTGAAATACGCGGGCACCGTGATCACCGCCTGCTTGATGGGCGCGCCAAAGAAACGCTCCGCGTTGCGCTTGAGCTGACGCAGTATGTACGCGGAAATCTCCGGCGGCGTAAACCTCAACTCGCCGAGTTGGATGCGCGGCACCTCGCCTTCCTGCACATCGTCGGCAAGCCGGAAAGGGAACAACCGCACTTCCTTCTGCACTTCGGAGAGCCCGCGGCCCATGAGCCGCTTGACCGAATAGATGACCCGCTCCGGCGTCTCAATCAGCGCCTTGCGCGCGCTGTTGCCCACGGTCACCGTGGGGCGTCCGCCGTCCGCCGGAATGGGATCGAGCGCCACCACCGAGGGGACCAGGTTCGATCCATCCACACCGGGAATCACTAGCGGCGTGCCGCCTTCCATGTATGCGACCAGGGAGTTGGTGGTCCCCAGGTCGATGCCGACTACGCGTCCTTCCGCCATTCTGCTCTTCTATGCTCCCAAGGTCTCATTCACTTCGCGGACCAGATTGCTGAGATAGCGCCTGCGGTCGAGCAGGGCCACCATGATGTTTTGCGCGGCCTGGCGCGCAGCCTCGTCGCCCCCATCCCACGCATTCCACTGCGCGTGCAGATCGTCGTCCACCGCGTTGAGCAGGCCTTCGAATTTCGTTTTGGCATCCGAGAGGCTCTGCTTGAGCGCGGGATCTTCTTCGCCGGAGGCTTTCGCCATGCGCATTTCTTCGAGTTGCATATTCAACTCGAACACTTCTTCGAGAAGGTCCGCGGGCGCGCGCGACGCACCCATCTCATGCGGGCGGCGGTTCTTGCCGGCATGCTCTTCGCCAATCTCGGCGCCGTGCAGCTTGAGAAGATATTCCGTGCGGCGGATGGGGTCCTTCAGCGTGCGATAGGCGTCATTGAGCAGCGCTGTATCGGCGAGGCTCCATTCCTTCTCTTCTTCGCTGGCGCGGGCAAAACGGTCCGGATGCAGCCTGCGGCTGAGGCGATGAAACTCCTGCTCCAGCGCGGCCAGGTCGAGGTTCAGGCGCGGCTCAAGGCTGAATACCGAAAAGTAATTGCCGATCGCCGGAGGCTGAATCTTGCTGCAATGAGGGCAGAAAAGAGTGGACTCGTTGTGCGCGACCGAACACGACCAGCAGGCAACCGGAACCGCAGATTCGATGACCTTCAACATGTCTCAACCTTGCATGAGGTGGCTACGACGAGAAGGACGAACCGCATCCGCAGGAACGCGTGGAGTTCGGATTGATGAAGTTGAATCCCTGCCGCATCAGCGACTCTTCGTAGTCGAGCGTCATGCCGTGCAGATAGAGGAACGATTTGGGATCGACGAAGACGCGCACCCCGTCGAACTCGTAAACGCGGTCGCGCTCGCGGGGCCGCGTGTCGAACTTGATCGAGTAAGAAAGCCCCGAGCACCCGCCGCCCATCACGCCCAGGCGCAGTCCGCCCTCTTCCGGCGAAATGCCTTCCTTGGCCATGGTGGAGCGAATCTTCTTCACCGCGCGCTCGGTCACCTGCAGACCCTGGCTGGGCGTCTGCGGCGGCGCCGGCCGCGGCTGTGCGACCGCTCCGTCGGCGGGTTTCGACTCAATACTCACGAAGTTCGACATACTTCCCTCTCGGCCCACGGATGCGGCGAGGCGATCGAACAGGCCGGGCTTCCGCCCCGGCCCATCCCATCCGCACCCTCATGTTCTTACTTCGCTGTGGCTTCTGCCTGCGCGGTTTCCGCCACGCAGTTCTTCTTCTTCCAGTCGCCGATCGCCGCGCGAATCGCGTCCTCGGCCAGCACCGAACAATGAATTTTCACCGGAGGAAGCGACAGTTCCTTCACGATGTCGGTGTTCTTGATCGCAAGCGCGTCTTCCACGGTGCGGCCCTTGATCCACTCCGTCGCCAGAGAAGAACTCGCAATCGCCGAGCCGCAGCCGAAGGTCTTGAACTTGGCTTCTTCAATGACCTGCGTTTCGGGGTTCACGCGAATCTGCAGCCGCATCACATCGCCGCACTCCGGCGCGCCCACCAGGCCGGTGCCCACTTCGGTGGAGGCCTTGTCGAGCGTGCCCACGTTGCGCGGATGGTTGTAGTGATCAATGACCCTGTCGCTGTATGCCATGGTTCCGAACTCCTTCTGCGGGGGAAGCCGCATTTCACTCTTTTTTGATTCGGCAGGATGGCCCGCCGATGCTTCAAAACCGGTCTTAGTGCGCTGCCCAGACAATCTTGGTCAGGTCAATACCTTCTTTCACCATCTCGTACAACGGCGAAAGTTCGCGCAGCTTCTTCACAATGTCGATCAGCTTGGCGGCTACGTAATCCACTTCGGCCTGCGTGTTGAACCGCCCCAGCCCGAAACGAATTGAGCTGTGCGCCACGTCGTCGCCCAATCCCAGCGCCTTCAGTACATACGAAGGCTCCAGGGTTGCCGAAGTGCATGCCGATCCGCTGGACACCGCAACATCGTTGATGCCCATCAGCAGCGACTCGCCTTCCACGTAGACAAAACTCATATTGAGATTGCCGGGGAGGCGGTGCTCCATCGAGCCGTTCACGTGAATGTAGTCCAGGTGAGATTCCAGCTCATGCTTCAGGCGATCGCGCAGGCCGCGAAGGTACGCCGCTTCCGTATCCATCTCCGCATAGGCAATCTCGCATGCCTTGCCCAGGCCCACGATGCCGGGCACGTTCAGCGTGCCGCTGCGCATGCCGCGCTCGTGGCCGCCGCCGTCGATCTGCGCCGCAATCTGCACCCGCGGATTGCGCCGGCGTACATAGAGCGCGCCCACGCCTTTGGGCCCGTAAATCTTGTGGCCGGAAAGCGACAATACGTCAATGTTGTCGGCCATCACGTTCACCGGAACCTTGCCCACCGCCTGCACCGCGTCGGTGTGGAAGAGGACGCCCTTCTCATGGCAGAGCTTGCCAATTTCGCGAATGGGCTGCAGCACGCCGATCTCGTTATTCGCGGCCATGATCGTCACCAGGATGGTTTTCTCATCCATGGCGCGCTTCAGGTCTTCGAGGTCGATCAGGCCGTCGGCCTTCACCGGCAGATAGGTCACGCGATAGCCGTACTTCTCCAGCCGCTTGCAGGTGTCCAGCACCGCCTTGTGCTCGGTGACCTGGGTGATGATGTGATTGCCGCGCTCGCGGTACATCTCCGCGATGCCCTTGATGGCGAGGTTGTTCGACTCGGTGGCGCCGGAAGTAAAGATGATCTCCTTTGCCGTGGCTCCGATCAGCTTCGCGATCTGCTCGCGCGCCGTCTCCACCGCCTGCTCCGCTTCCCACCCGAACGAGTGATTGCGGCTTGCTGCATTCCCGAATTTGCTGGTGAAGTAAGGCATCATCGCCTCCAGCACCCGCGGATCCACCGGGCTGGTGGCGTGATTATCCATGTAAATGGGCAGGGTGACTCCCGCCGGCGCTTCCACTTGGCTTAGAACTGTACTCATCGCGTCTCCGTCCTTCATTGCTGCTTGCCGTCCGCGCGTCGCGACGGGGAAGAATTCTTTTCTCAAACTGCTTACAACGTCAACGTCAGCGTGACCAGCGCCTGCGCCGGCGGACCGGTGGCATCTGCGGCCGCATGTGCCTCGTGCTCGGCCAGATCATAGATGCTGATGCTCTTCAGCACCCCGGAAATGGTTTCGTTCACCCGGGCCAACGGCTCTTTGATGGTGCAACTGGGTGTCAGGTCGCAGCCCTTCGCCCCCTTGGTGCACGATGTAATGAACAGCGGCCCGTCGATGGCGTGAATCACCTCGAAGGCTGAAATCTGCCGCGCATCCCGCGACAGAGCATATCCGCCATTCATGCCCGCGTGCGATCGAAGCAGACCGGTCTTGGTCAGCCGCTGCAAAATCTTTGCCAGAAGCTGCGCCGGAATCCCATAGGCATCGGCGATATCCTTCGCGCTCTGGGCAGGCGCCTCCGGATGCTCGGCGAGATATTTCAGCGCCATGAGCCCGTAGTCCGCCTTTTTGGTTAGCTTCAGCATCGAATATCCGACTGGATCGGTCCGCATTTAGTATACGACCAAAACTGTCCGGGATTCAACAACACCACCCAGCTCGACCTTCGCCATGGGACCAGCTCTCAAAAAATTCAACAAAAACCCGTTTCCAATTGCGCAGGACATGATTACAATCTGGCCCAAAGAGCAGGTTTGTTGTTCTTCAAAAGGCAGGACGTTCGCCCCTCCGTCGCACTTGCGCGAATGGAACAATTCTCTGGAAGTGCTTGATTCTGCATGTCCCCAGGCTGGAAACGAGGAGTTGTAAGCGTGGATCAACCGATTATCAGGTCGCGGAGTGAGGAAGGCCGGAACCGGCCGGAAGACGCAACCCTTTGGAAAACCGCTCGAATCCAACACGAAACTGGAGCCATGGCCACCGTCTGCAAACACCCGCGAGTGCGCATCGTCTCCCGGCATGACGACATCGAGTTCGTTGAATGCCTGGAGTGTGGCGAAATCTTTGATTCCGAAGAATTTCGCGATATGGAGATTGAAGAGACCGTCGAGACCGAACAGGCGGAAAGCGACTCCTGAACTTTCTCGATTCGCCCCCGTATAGCTACCTTGCTGTCCCGCCGCTTGCCGGTCCATTGACCGGGGGAGGCACTGCGCGCCGAATGATCAACCAGGCGTAATGCAGCCCAGATACGGTCGTCAGCACTACGGTCGCGTCAAGCGCGGCAGTGCGCAAGGCGCCCACCCATGCCACAGGCTCAATCTGCAGCAAAAGCACCAGGGCGACCGCGGCGACCTGGGCGACCGTGTTCGCCTTGCCAAAGATGCTGGGCTTGAACTCCCGCCGGCCCACGGCGGTGTAAAGGATTGCGGCCACTACCAGGATGCCGAGGTCCCGCCCGAACACCAGCACCGTCACCCTGACCGGGATCAGGTTCATGTGGGTCAGCACCAGGAACAGGGTGCTCAGAAGCAGCTTGTCCGCCACGGGGTCAAGGTATTGCCCGAGCACCGTCCGCTGTTTCAGAATCCGCGCCAGCGTTCCGTCCAGCGCATCCGTAACCCCGGCCGCCACGAACAAGGCAAAGCCCAGCGCGAACCTTTGCTCCAGAATGGCAGCCACCAGGAATGGCGCGAGGCAGATGCGCGCAATCGAAAGCAGATTGGGCATGGTGCGGAGCGGGTTGCGGTTGGCGCGCGCAGGTTCCGTCATGGCAGGATCGTACAAACAGCGTTTTGCAGCGGCGATGGGTCCTCGTTCCGCAGGACGGGCTTCAGGATTGCAACCACCCCGCCCGTCCAGCGGGACCGGCGAATCGCATTCCTTGCCTTTTCCAGGTTCGTCAAGGATGGTATAACATCGGGCGTCCCCATCGCAGTGCGACTTTCCGCCCGCCGCTGACCCTGCTAAACTAGCTATCGGACCGCGTTTTCGTCGATAAGCCTCGGCGCTCCGTCGAAGCCCAAGCTGGTTCCGAGCAGTTCAGCGGCGAAAATATCGAGTCATCCCGCAGGCGCGTAGCTCAGTTGGTTAGAGCGCTTCCTTGACACGGAAGAGGTCGCTGGTTCGAATCCAGTCGTGCCTACCATTGATCAATGGTTTACATCTCCCGAAGCCATCGAAACCTACCCAAGGTTTCACCCAATTCCTACTGAACAGCTCTTGTCTCCGTGTCGAATATGGCGTCGAGCATTAGATTCTGAGCCGCCAGAAGTTCGTCGCTGTCCGTTTGTGTGTAGCGGTTCAGGGTAAATGCTGCATTGCTCTGGCGGAGTGCGGCCTGAGCGGTTTGGGGTCAGTTTTTTGACTACGAAGAAAAAAGTTGATCGTTTGGTCGACCGAAAACAGATCGTGCCAGACAATCATGCCAGGAGAACGATTCACCGATCCCTCTGCTACATCACAAACTTCTCTCAGAATTCCGGAATCGCGTCGGATTGGTTGTAGCCATACGCATTATTGGCCAACCACCTTTTCAAGCTGCGCGACCTGCTGCTTCATAAGCTCGGCATTGGGGCCGGGCGGGGTATACGTGAGGCAGTGGCGCAGATGGTCCAGCGCCTTTCGATACTCGCCTCTTGAAGACAGAATCACGGCGAGCAATTGCTCGGTGTTGGGCGCAACGTGATTAGGATCCATGGCAAGCGAGGTCTCCGCGCTGGTCTCGGCTGCCGCCTTGTCCCCGGCGTTCAGGTTCCCGACTGCATTGAAGTACCAGATTTGCGGAGTGCCAGCGGGAACGAGCTTCAAGGCGTGATTTGTGGCGACTACCACGTCCTGCCACTTTTGCTGATTCGCTGAAATCGCGGCAATGCGCTCGTACGTCGGAACGAAATTAGCATCGGCCGAAGCCGCCTTTTTGTACGCATCGAGGGCATCCTGCGGCTTATCGGATTCCTCGAGTTTGCCAAGGTGATACCAGGCCTCGGCCATCTGCGGATCCAGGCTGACCGCCTTCTGCAGATGTTTGCGCGCGCTATCGGCATGCCGGCCCATATCGTCTGCGCGCGCCTTATCGAACTCCTTCAATGCCTCCGGAGGCGCCGAAGCCGTGGTCGCACTCTGCACCGAACCGACGGCGTGCTCATCCCTGTGGAGCAGGATGGTTCCGAGGGAAGGATCGTCTTCGAAGGATCGATTGGCGATCATGAGAGGGTTTCCGATGAAGCCGTCGAGGACCGCGTTCACCTGGCAGCCGATCAGATCGGAAGGCGTAATGCGGTGGGTGTCGTGCGCAGTGGTCACCACCTCACTGTTCCTGCTGCCGGCGACGATATCAAAGCCCCCCTTCGGATCCGTGAAGGTGTTGTAGCGCGTTTTCTCGCCGCACGTTACCGCCACCGGGATCGGATCCCACGGCAACTTGCCGCCCGCCATCACGACCTTGCCATAGAAGCGCAGGCTGCCGGTCTGCTTGTCCATCATGCGGCCCATATTAGCGGTTTTACCGATGTCGCTGGCGCCCTCCGCGCCGCCGTTGTTGGGCAGCGGAGGGGTTCCCTGCGCCTGCACCCTGGACCCGAGCACACACACGCACGCGCATAATCCTGCCGATATAAGGGCCCATTTCATGGCGATTCTCCCGATCGACACCGATTATAGCTCCCCGAAGACTGCCTGAAACGGCACCCGCACCTGCCGCTGGTGTAAGCGTCGTTCCGGCTATTTCCATTTGCCAGTGCCTTCCACGATGGTGATATAGCGATTGAGCGGTAGATCTGTGATCCGCTCCACGGCTCCGCTGGGCTGAGGCCACCGAATCTCGAGGGAATCAATCGACTTGCGCCGGCCGATTCCGAGAATCATGCGAGGATCGTGAGAGGAGAGAAAGCTGCCGCCGCCGATCTTCATCCGCGACCGCTTCAAATCTCCGGCTTGATACGTTACAACGGCCCCAATAGCATCGGGATTCGATTTGCGCCCGATGAGGTGAACGCCGAGCCAGTTATTAAGTCTTCCAACCTTGTTGCGCAGAAGCAGCGGCGCCGCATCGTTGTTTCCAATCAGAACATCGATGCCGCCGTCGTTATCGAAATCCCCAACCGCCAGTCCCCGGGCCGGAAATGTCCGCGTGAAGAGCGGCCCGCTTTCCGCGCTCACGTCCCGAAACGACTTGCCTTCGCGATGAAACAGCAGCAGCTTCTGCCTCCACTGGATACTTCCGGAGGATTCGTCGAGAAGATCGTCGGGAAACCCATTCGCGCCTATCAGGTCCATATCGCCGTCATTGTCGTAGTCGATAAACTTCAATCCCCAACCGCTCATCCACCGGGTTGTCATGCCGATGCCCATGGGTGTAGCCACATCATCAAATCCACCGTCGCCATTGTTCTTGTAGAGCGAGAAGAACTCTTCGTCGATGTTGGCCACGAACAGATCCTCCAGGCCATCCTGGTTGTAGTCCACGGCGTCGACGCCCATGCCGGAGCGGGCGCGTCCATCAGCGCTGTAGGCCACGTCGGCCTGGAGGCCGGTCTCTTCAAACTTGCCGCTGCGGTTCATGAACAGGAAGTTAGCCACAGTGTCATTGGAGACGAACAGATCCATTCGGCCATCGTTGTTCAGGTCAGCGGCCACCGCACTCCACGCTTTGCCAAGGTGGTCAGCGATGCCGGTGGTTTTGCTGACATCGGTGAACGTCCCATTGCCGTTGTTATGGAAGAGCCGGCACGGCATGGGGTCGAAGGTTTTGGGGATGCAATAGTGATGGTGTCCGGCGGGGTCAGTGGCGCAGCCGCGATGCAGCTCGAAGGCGGCGAACTGGCAGACAAACAGATCGAGCGCTCCGTCATTGTCGTAGTCAAACCAGACCGCGCTGGTGCTCCAGCCGCCGGCTGCCACTCCGGCGCTCTCCGTCACGTCGGTGAAGGTACCGTTCCCGTTGTTGCGGTAAAGGATGTTCTCGCCGCATTGAGTGACGTAAAGATCGGGGAAGCCATCGCCGTTGTAGTCGCCCACGGCCACGCCCTGCCCGAAGCCTCCGCCGGCGACGCCCGCAGCGAGCGTAACGTCGGTAAAGGTGCCGTCGCGATTGTTACGGTAGAGAGCATTTCGCGGCGGATGGGCCGGATGATAGAAGATCGATGGCCCGCTGTTCACGAAATAAATGTCCATCCAGCCGTCGTTGTCGTAGTCGAGGAAAGCGCAGCCGGGTCCGCTGCTCTCGGGTAGATAGCGTTGGGGAGAGCGCCCCGAATCGTGCACCCACGCGATGCCGCTTTTTGAGGCCGGTATCTCTTCGAACGGGTAAGTGGCTGAAAGGCCAGCGGCGAAGGCAATGGGCACCCGGGGCAGCGCGGCGGCAAAGGCTGATTGCGCCAGACGCGACAGGAGCGTGCGACGCGACAGGTTGCCAAACGGGCCCGCGGGTCTGGACTGCATAAGTTGAACATACAACGCATCGCTTATAATTGGCGATGGAAACGCGCCCATGTTACGGCTTGACGTAGGGTACCTCTGCCTGTCTGTCGCTCTGTTCGCAGGAGCAGAGAGGCCGGCCGCATTCGGACAGGCTCCTTCCCCAGTGCAAGCTCCCCGAGCTTCGCCTGCTGACTCCGCCGCCACCGAACATCTCAAAGCTCAGGCACTCGAAGAGGGTGAAGCGAACAAAACTGAGGACGCGATTCGCGACTACCGGATCGTGCTCCAGGCGCAACCAGGCTGGAAAGAGGGCTGGTGGAATCTGGGCATGCTCGAGTACACGAGGGGCGATTTCCGGGAGGCGCGGACGGCGTTCGAACGTGTGGCAGGGCTGGCGCCGGAGGTTGGCGAGGTATGGGGCATTCTGGGGCTTTCGGAGTATCAGTCCGGCGACTACGATGATGCGCTGACACATCTCCGCCGGGCCCAGTCGATCGGCATCAAGGACGATGATGAGATTGCGCGGGTCTCCACGTACCATCTGGCGCTGCTGATGGTGCGCGCCAGCGAGTTTGAGGCGGCGTCTGAGCAGTTGCTGTCGAGCTTCGGGGCCGGTGACATCCCGTCGCAGGCGAAGATCGCGCTGGGGCTTGCCACCTTGCGCGCACCGGTGCTGCCAGAGCAGTTGGATCCATCGATGGAGTCGGTGGTGCTGGAGACGGGTGAGGCCGCTATCTCGGGTACCCCGGAGGGCTTCGCAGCGCTCGTGCGTGGGCATCCTGAACTGCCGTATCTTCGGCTCGCTTACGGCCGTGCGCTGGCGAGGGCGGGCAGAGATAAGGAGGCGCTGGAGGCGTTCGCCGAAGAAGCGAAGGCATCGCCCGGAAGCCCGCTGCCGTGGCTGGAATCGAGCCGAATCGAGCAGGCGGAAGGAAGGCCGACGGAGGCGATTGAAGCTGCGCAGCGCGCTGTCCGGTTGGCTCCTGAGAACGCGGAGGCGCACCGGCTGCTGGCGGAGAGCTGGGAGAAGCTCGGAAATCGGGAACAGGCGGTTGCTGAAGAGAAGCTGGTCGCTGGCGCGACCGCCGAACACGGCAAACCCGAAGAGAGAATCGTGCGGCTCTATGTGCAAGCGGGAGCCGGTGAGGAAACACGGGCCGCGGGTACTGCGGTCGTGAGCTCGGAGCGCGCCGACGAGGACCAATGGAAGCATGCTCTCCGTGCGTACGTGGCACAGGACTACGCCGCCGCCGCCGCGGACCTGACCGCGTGGCTGGTGCGGAATCCTTCCAGCGGAACGGGGTGGGCGCTGCTGGGGCTGTGCGAATTTTCCCGCAAGGACTACGACGGCGCGCTGCTGCATCTGGATCGAAGCGCGAAGCTCGGTTTGAAAGCAAGCTCCGAATCGATTGACCAAGCCCGGTATACCTATGGAATTCTCCTGGTCCATGCCGGCCGGTTCGATGAGGCGGACACGATCCTGGCGGCCATGTGGCACCCGACGGGCGAGCAGCGGGACAAAGTGGAATTCGCTCTGGGGTTGTCACTGTTACGGCGCACGGAGTTTCCCGATGCGGTCAGCGCGGAGGAGCGGGAGCTGGTGGTGGCGGCGGGCCGCATCGCCGTGCTGGTGCAGCAGAGCAAGTATGAGGATGCCTTTCCGCTCTTCAAAGGGCTGGTGGAGCGCTACCCGAGAGCGCCGTTCGTCCACTACGCTTACGGAACCGCGCTGATTGCGTATTCGGAGTTCGATCAGGCCGCCGCGCAGATGCAGGCGGAGAGGGCCATCTCGCCGCAGAGTGAACTGCCCTGCCTGCGCCTGTCCTCGATCGCACTTCGCCAGCATGACGCGCCCACGGCGGCCAATTGGGCGCAGTGCGCTCTCGACCTGGCCCCTGACTCCGTCGACGCGCACTACCTGTTGGGGCGTGCTTCCCTTGAAGAGGGCGAGACTGCAACCGCGATTCACGAGCTGGAAACCGCGGCCAGGCTCAGCCCCGCGAGCCCGGAGATTCACTTCAATCTTGCCAGGGCCTATAGCAAGGCCCGGATGACCGATAAGGCGGAGCGGGAGCGGGAGACGTTCTCAAGGCTGAATGCGGCGCAGAAGGCCGAACCGCCCAAACCTGCTTCGCCGTAGGACGTGGCTGCGCCCCGAATCGGCTGCTGCTATCGATCGCAACAGAGGTATATAATTGCATCCGAATTTGACCGGCCCGAGCGGTATCGCGCCCATAACGGGCAGATGTACACGCCGGAGCACCCCAACTCTTCGAAAGGTCGATTCGCGTCCGGATTTGCTCTGAATTCTTTCGCTTGCCAGGCGTACAGGAAGGATGGCGTCGATGAACATACCTCTTCGCATCGCCGCGGTCGGATTGCTGTCGGTTGTTGCGGCAGCCCAGGAGGCGGGGCCGGGATCTGCGCCCGAGCCCCTTATGCGCGTGACTACCCGCCTGGTATATGTCGACGTGCTGGTGCGCGACGGAAAAGGCGCGATGGTGAAGGGGCTCACGCAGGACCAGTTCAGAGTGCTCGAGGACGGCAAGCAGCAGGACATTCAATTCTTCACCGCGCACGGCGCGGGGCACGCTGATGAGACGGCGGAGGGAGCCGCTCCGGCCGAGGCGCAGACGGAATTCACGAACGTGAGCGGCAACGGCGCGTCGCGGCCCATGACGATCGTGATGTGCGATCTGCTGAATACCCCCTTTGACGATCAACTCACCGGGCGGCAGCAGATGCTGAAATTCCTGCGCACTCTGCCGCCCGGCGAGCGGGTTACGCTGTTCACGCTGGGAAACGACTTGCACATGACCCGCGGGGTGGGCGGCAGTTCGGCATTTCTGGATGCGGCCACGAAGATTCTGAAGCCGATGGCTACAGGGCTGGAGGACCAGAAGACGGAACAGATGCAGGACGCACAGATTGCCGCGAATGCGGCTGTGCAGTTCGGCCCGCATTTCGGATCGACCGCGGGAGAGAATGCGATTCCGGCGATGAACAGCCAGATATATGAGACACGCGCGCGCGGAACAATCGGCGCCTTGGCGCAAGTGGCGCAAATCATGTCGGGCTACCCTGGACGCAAGAGCCTCTACTGGATTTCGGAGAGCTTTCCGCTTTCAATCGAGGTGGCAGGCGCCAGCATCAACAGCGGCCCCGAGGGGTCGGCGATGCAGTTCGATACAAGGCTCACCGCGCTGCAGAGTCACTTCAACCAGACGCAGCAGCAGGAGATGCGGCATACGCTCAACCTGCTTGCGAGCGCGCGGATCGCGGTGTATCCGGTGAGTGTGTTTGGACTTTCCTCGCGGTCGGCGAGTCCCGCAGTTGGATCGGCCACCGTGTTTGGAACAAATCCGGGCGACCCGCGCGGCGGGTTCTTCGATATGAACAACCTGAGGGCGGAGATGGAGGATCTTGCCCGCGAAACAGGCGGTGAGGAGATTTACGGCGATAACGGCCTGGCAGCCGCCATGCGCGAGAAGATGGACGAAGGCGCCAATTATTACACCATCGCCTATAAGCCTCGCAACGAAGCGTGGAACGGGCAGTTCCGTGCAATCCAAGTGAAGACCAACGGCGGATCCTCGCTCATTTACAGGCGAGGCTACTTTGCCACTCCGGATGGATCGGCGACCGAGTCCGGGGATGATCTGCAGCGCGCGATGCAACCCGATGTGCCGGAAGAGACGGGTTTGCGGCTTCGGTCGCGGATTCTGCCGCCCGATCCGCAGCATCCCGGAGTTGTGGTGGAATCGACCATCAATACGGCGGATGTGGCATTTACGCCGACACCGGGCGAACATCGGCACGCAAAGTTATTCGTGGAGATGATCGGATTTGCCGACGCTGAACATCAGCCCAAGAGCTTGCCGGAGACTTCGGGAACACTCAACGTCGATCTCGACCCGGAGCGCTACCAGGCCATTCTCTCGGCGGGTATTGCATTCCGTTTGCAACTTCCATTGAAGCCGGGCAAGTATCGCCTGCTGGTGGGAGTGAGCGACCAGATCAGCCACAAGCCGGGCACGCTGGAGATACCGGTGACAGTTCCGGCGAGTTGAACGCGTTGGCATTCTGGCGGCTGGGCACCTCAAAGAGAACAAGGCGTGCGTTGGCGTTTTTCCCCGTTGATTCTGGTCATGCTGGCGCCAGGGCAGGTTTGCGCGCAGCGGCTCACGGTGGACCAGTTCCACCACATGCTGGAGTCGCGGACGGCCGCTCATAAATCCGACGCGGACATCACGCGCAAAGTGGAGGCCGTGGAGCTGACCGAGGAATTGACGGCACCCACTCTGGACAAAATCAAGGGCGAGCTCAGGATCGGACCGAAAACCGCGTTGGCTCTGGACCTGCTCAGCGAAATTTCGATGTCGCTCGATCCTCCGGCAAACGAAGTGCCCGCAAAGGATCCGCCCGACAAAGCCGCCCGCGCGGCCATGGTTCGCGAAGTAATTGACTTTGCCGCGGTCACCATGCACCGGATGCCTGACTTTCTTGCCAATCGGACCACGCGCAGCTTCAACAACCGTCCCATGGTCGTCTCTGACACCGGGTGGTCGCCGGCCGAGACTGAGATGCACATGGCCGGATCGTATACTGACCAGATTACTTATCGGGACGGAAAGGAAGTCTCTGACGCCACGGTACCCGCGTCAGCGGCGAAAGGCGAGTCATTGCGCAGCGGCTTGACCACGACGGGGGAGTTCGGCCCGGTGCTGGCGCTGGTTCTGACCGATTCACTGAATGGCGCCATGACCTGGAGCCACTGGGAACGGATGGCCTCCGGGCTGGCCGCTGTGTTTCACTTCACGGTTCCTGAGAGTGCTTCGCATTACGCAGTAAACTTCTGCTCATTGCATTTTCCGCTGATGGCCTCCTATCGGCACATCAACGATGACGCCGAGGCGAAGACACGCTGTTACAACGGGACACCCTCTTACCATGGGTCACTGGCGATGGACCCCGCAACGGGCGCTGTTCTGCGGATTGCAATCGAATCGGATCTGCCAACTGCAGCGCATATCCAGCGTGCCGGAATTTCGGTCACCTATGCCGATGTCGAGATCGGGGACCGCTCCTACGTTTGTCCAGCCCGCAGCGTGGCAATCACGCTGGTTCGTTATCCGGCAACTTTCAAATCCCCGAGCAGGACCGTTCTAACCGTCAACGAAACGGCATTCACTGACTATCACCGCTTCGGTTCAACCGCCCGGATTGTTACCAACGTGCCAACTAATTAGCGGGTGCGGGGTATCAGTTATTCTGCTTGGATTGCTGCGCCGGCACAGCAGCGGCCGAAACGTGCTTCCCCGGAGGTCTGGCTCTGGCTGGGTCCACGATTCCCTTGCCTTCGAGCACATTGTAATGATGATCCGCGGCAAGATTGGTCAGTTCTTCCGTCAATCCGGAAGGCCAGATGATCTGCACTTTCTCGACAGTCGCTGCGGAACCAAGGCCAAAATGCACCCGCAGATCGTGCTGCGAGAGATAACTTCCTCCGCTCAAAACCTGGCCGGTCTGCGTAACGCCTCCGGCGATGATGCGAATTCGCGCGTTGAGAGCCAGGCGATTGCTCTTTGTGCCATCAAGCTCGAAACTGATCCAATGCCGACCGGGAATGCCGTGGTTGCGCAGGATCATCGGCTTGCCATCGAGGTCTTCAACCACGACGTCCATGTTTCCGTCGTTGAAGAGATCGCCCACCGCCAGGCCGCGCGAGACACGTCGCTCCAGCAGCGCTTTGCCAGCCTGGTCGCTCGCGTCGCAGAAAGTGCCATCCTTCTGGTTCATCTGCAGCAGCTTGGGTTGTCGATATCCGCCTCCGGACGGCAAGGAATCCACTTGTGGATACACGTGGCCCGTGACGGTAATGAGATCGAGCCAGCCGTCGTTATCGAGATCGACGAAGGCCGTTCCCCACTTTACCCAGGGGAGCGACGGAAGCGCGACACCGGACGGAAACGAATCCTCTTTGAAATCCCAGTTCCCTTCGTTGCGGTAGAGAAGATCGTTCTCGTCTGTAAAGTTGGTCACGTGAATCGAGGGACGGCCGGTGTGGTTGTAATCGCCGATGGCGATGCCCATGGAGGCCTGCTCCGAACCGTCTTCACTGACCGCGGTGCCGGACTGCAGGCCGATCTCGTCGAACTTGCCTCCCCCCAGATTCTTGTAGAGATATTTGGGTGTTGAGTCGTTTGTGATGTAGAGATCGGGCCTGCCTGTATTATTGAAATCCACCCAAACCACGCCGAGCCCATAGTAGCCGTCCGGATCATCGACGCCGGCGGCTTTTGAGAGATTCGTGAAGGTGCCGTCACCATTATTGTGGAACAGTGAATCACCGGCTCCCCGCAAACCACGCGGACCGCACTGCACGTCCAGTCCCTTGTATTTGCAAAACGACGTGCTTCCGAATTTGGGCATGTCGTTCAGATGGAAGTCGACGTAATTAACGACCATCAAATCCACGAGCCCATCTCCGTCGTAATCGCCAAAAGCGGCTCCGGTGGAATAGCGGCCATCTGCTATCCCAGCTTTGGCGGTGACATCGGTAAAAGTGCCGTCGCCGTTATTGCGATAGAGCACGTTACCGCCGAGACAGGTGAGATAAAGGTCTGGCCATCCGTCGTTGTTATAGTCGCCCACCGCTCCGCCGTTGCCGAAGCATGGGCTTATCAGGTGAGCTTTGGCCGTTACATCTGTGAAGGTTCCGTCGCGGTTGTTGTGGTAGAGAGCTCCGGGCGCTGAGATGCCTTTCAGCTCCTGGTCCACCGTGGGCTCGTTGGTAAAGTAAATGTCCGGCCATCCGTCGCGATCGTAGTCGATGAGGATCACTCCGCCGCTCATCGACTCCACAATGTATCGTTTCGATGGATCGGAAGCATGGGAAAATGTGATGCCCGTGGAGCCGGTGATGTCTTCCAGCTGCGGAATCGCCCGGCCCGCGCATTTGATCATCCTTCCGCCCGGTGGCGGCGGCGGGGGTTTTGGATGGCCTTCCTCCATCTGCGCGGGAGCAACAGTGAACAGGCAAGCCGCCACAGCGAGAGTCCCAAGACACCTAAATGCAAGTTCCCGGATGCGCAACGGAGATGAGTCCTTTCTAGGGCTTTTGCTGTAGCGCATCCGCGACGCGCTTCCGCGATTTTGCTTTGATATCTTTGTACACGGCTAATTCACGGTCCGCATCCGCGCTTCGGCTGAGCTTGCGATAGGCCGCCTGCAGCTGATAGTGAATGTAATCCTTTTCAGGTGTCAGGCGGGCGGCGATTTCGAGATGAGTGGCGGCATCGCCATATTGTCCGCGATCCTCGAAGATCTTGCCCGCTTCATACTGGGCGTTGGCGTAATCGGGATCAGCCGCGATGACCTTGAGATAGAGCGCCAGCGCCTCATCGACTTTGGACTGCTGTTGATCGACGAAGCCCAGATGGTACATCGCGTCGAGTTCCCCAGGGAACAGGCTCAGTTCGTTCTTAAATTGCGCAGCCGCTTCCGGCCAGTGTTCCCAGCGCAGATACGCGAGCCCCTCGTAGAAGTGCGCCCTGGGCAGGGCGGGATCGGACTTGAGCGCTGATTCAAAAGTGGCGATGGCGCGCGCAAAGTCGCCAGTCTCAGTCCAGAGCTGACCGACAAGCAGGAGTACATCATTGGAACGCGGTTCGGACTCGAAGGCCCTCAGGACTTCAGAGGCCTTCTTCGTTTCGCCTATGTGCGCCAGCGAAGCGGCCCAGGCGTAACCGATCTCGCCATCTTTCATGCCCCGTTCGCCCAGAGGCTCAAAGGCTCGGGCCGCATCGGCGTAGTTGTCCGTTGCGAAGCAGGATAAGCCAAGCATCCCGCGCACGCCGGGAGAATCTTCGCCGGCCTGCATGGCGAGAGAAAGCGCGCGTGCGGCCTCAGGGTAGTCTTTGGCGCGAAAAGCGCAAAGGCCGAGGTTCTTCTCAAGACCCGGCATCGTCGCGTTCCAATGCTCCGCCCTCTTATAGTCGGCTAGTGCATCGGTGTATCGCTGCTGAATGGCGAGCGAAGTAGCCAGGTCATTGAACGCCAGCGCCAGCGCGCCTTGGACGGCGCTCGCGCGCTTCCGCACGGCATCAAGCTGCTCTTCGGTCATTCGGGAGTGGGCCAGTGGATTGTCTTTATCGCTAACCGCCGGCGCAGCCTGGTTCTCCTGATCCTTGCCGAGCGGCACCACGGCCGCTCCCATACTGCCTCCGCTGTCGGCCATCATGCGGCTGACTTTTCGCTGCGTCTCGATCATCGTCTTGTTCTGCAGCTCGCGTGCTTTGGCCGCGTAGATCTTGCTCTCCTCCATGCGCCCGCTCTGTCCGAGAATGCGGGCCATGTCGACATAGGCTCGACGAATCTGGTAGTTAGTGCGCGCCTCATCGGTCCCGGTCTTCTCGATAGCCCTGCGCATCATTGCCTCGGCCAGGTCCATCTTCTCTTCGGCGAACGCATTCATTCCGAGATATAGGTAAGGATCCGGCGAGTCGGGATTGATGCGTGACGCAGCGGCCAGATACTTATCGGAATCGTCATATTTACGTTCGCCCGATGTCGTCACGCCGAGCATGTAGTTGGCCAGGTAATCGTTGGGATAGTTCTCGATCTCCTTCTTCAGATCCTCCTCGATAGCGGGCGTCGGCTTCCAGTCGTTCGCGAACAACTGGGCGAGGCCGAGAAAGTAATGAGCATGGGGCGTATGGGAATCGATAGCAATGGCGCGCCTGAACTCGCGGATGGCCGAGTTGATATCGCCTCCGTCGCGATAAGCGCGTCCCATAAGCACATGCAAGGAGCCGCTCTCCCCGGCGGTCTCCTTCATTTGCTCAAATACCGCGTTAGCGCGCTGTCGGGCTTCCGGCGTCTTGATCTGCAGGAGACACTCTGCAAGTGGATACAAGTTATCTATCGCAGGCTGGGCCTTGGCAATCCGGCCAAACGGCTCGACTGCTTTCGCATATTCGCCATTTTGATCGAGCGCGCTCGCCAACAGGCGGTCCACGGCGATATTCCCCGGGTCAGCGGCGTGAGCAAGATTGCCTTGCTCGATTGCCTTGTCGAGGTGTCCGGCTTGAAACTCTGCGAAACCCAATTCCGCATGGGCGGACGGAGTCTCCTCGTACGCGAGGGAATCGCGGTACAGCTGGATCGATTGCGCGTAATCGGATTCAAGCAGCTTGAGCTTCGCAAGTTCGCGTAACGACGCGGCAATCACCAGGCGGTTGGCGGCCGCCACCTTGGCGGGGTCGCGTGTGCTCCGCGCCGCCTCCGCTGCAGCAACCCGTGCCTCCAGGTCGTCTGAACCCGGCGGGATCCCGGCTGGCGCTGACTTCTGCGCAGGAGTCGCCTCTACGCAGAAGACCAGCAGCGCAATGAGAAGAAAAGAAAACCACGCCGGCAAGCGGACACGCGAGGACGATCGTTGAGCGATGAGGTTAGAGGAAATATGGCTGGACCGCATGAAACACCGTGCAGCAATTCTACCGGAAAAGAAACTGCGGAGCCCGAGCGTGGGCTCCGCAGTGTTGTGATTGAATTTCGCGTCCTGAAGTGTTCGCCGACTAGAACGAGAACTTCAGGCTGTACTGCAGTTCACGATTGCCTCGGCCAATCTGCAGGGTTGAGACAGTTCCGAAGCCGGTAACAGGAGCTTGTGTCGTGATCGTCGGGTTGCTGGCGGAGCACCCGCCGGCGCCGCAACCAAACGAAGGTGGAACCCATCCGGTGCCTTCCAGACCGGAGGAGTTGAAGTTAGGGTGATTGAGAATATCGAAAAAGTCCATCGCGAACTTGATGCGATACCTCTCTTTGATCTGCCAGTTCTTTGCCAACTGCGAATCCCAGTCGGTGGTGGGAGCGCCGTAGCAATAACCGCGACGCTCGATACTGCTGGGCACGGTGCCCAGCGTATAACCGATGAGCGTGAAAGCGCCCGAGTTGAGGATATGGTTACCCTTCTCCCCCGCGTTGCAACTCTGGCCGGTAGTGAGCGGGCGGTTATTTCCGTTATACCCGGTACCGATCAGTTGGCTGACGTTCCCTGAGCCGCCGTTCATGAAGACGGTCAGAGAACTGCCGTGCGCAGCACTGAAAATGCTGTTGAACTCCCAGCCGCCCGCCGTATTCTGCACCAGCGCGTTTGCATGGGCGAACTTCGGCAGATAATACACTTCGTTGGCCACGAAGATGTTCGGACGGTTGATATTGGTGTTGCCCTTGTCCAGGCTGTCGTTGCCTTGGACCGTTGGCAATTCCTGGTTGGCGCCGCCCGACGAATTGTCCAGTTCGACGTCGCCTAGCGAGTGGGACCACGTGTAAGCGGCCTGGAAGGTGGAAGGCCCCCACTGCGACCGGAACAACGTTTGCAGAGAGTGGTAGGAAGCGTGGCCCTCGCGGGCAAAGCCATTGATGCCGGCGAAATTGGTAGCGGGACGCCACGGGTTTTGGCCGGTTCCGCTGTTGCTTCCTGCGTTGGTCGCCGCCAGGATCCAGCTAGCCTGGGGCACAGGATTGCCCGCTTCCATCGACGTCAGGTGAACACCGGCATTTCCGACGTACCCGATCTCCAGAGTTGTGTTGCGGTGAACTTCCTGCTCGATCGTGGCGTTCCACTGCCAGGCGTGAGGGGTCACTGCGCGCAACTCCTTGGTGTAGTTCGGCGAAACCGCTCCGCCGCTCAACGGAGCCGGAGTATCGAGAGAGCGGTTGGAACTCGCGCTCAGAGAGAACGGAGCGCCGTGTTCCATGCCCTCGTCCAGACCGACTGCTTCGCGCTGGTAGAATTGCCCCGCGCCAAAACGAAGAGCCGTCCTGCCGTTGCCGAAGAGATCCCACACAACGCCGAGACGTGGAGCAATGTCGTGATTGTTGTTGGGAATGATGGCGGCGCTGGAGCCCTGGGTTCCACTCGACAGTCCCAGATTGACGCCCAGCCCCTGCAGCAGCTTGTTTGCAGCCTCGCAGGGATGGGTTCCTTTGGCCACAATCAGGCCATTGCAGGCATCCTGGGGATTGGACGTCGCCTGGGCTGCGCTCCAGTCTGCAACATCCCAGGTAGCCCACTGGTTATCAGCCGAGTAGGGCTCGCGATAGAAGGACCAGCGGAAGCCGTAATCAACGGTCAGTCGCCGGGTGACCTTCCACGTGTCGCCCAGATACCACTCGAAGTCGTGCCATTTGACCTGCGCGTTGACGTCCTGACTCCCCTCCGAGATTCCGGAGAACATCTGCGGTGAAGTTCCGGTACCGGGGACTAACGCATTGGCAAGCGAGTTTAGGGTATCTACGCATGCCGGCATTCCTGCGGTGGGGCTGGCCGGAGGCCCGGTCTGCCCAGGGGCACAGTAGACAGTGCCGTTTGGGAAGGCAGGACGATCGGCGCCGTTGCCGTTGGTTTCAGCCTTGAGGTTGTCACTGTAGAAGGCCCCCACTTTCAGCAGGTGATTACCCTTCACCCAGGACAGGTTGTCCTGCACCGTATAGAGGTCCTCATGATTGTGATACGGGGCAATGTTCCAGAACGAAGCGTATGTCTCGTACGATCCGTAAGGATTGAACCCGCCCCAGTTTCCGAAGAACTCATCCGGCTGCTTGAGACTGCCTGGGAACGTGGCCGGATAAGCCTTCTGGATGGCGGGCACGATGGAGGCCCGAGTGCCGGCGAGAGTCGTGATGATGGCGTTCCAGCCATATCCGAACTCGACGTCATTAATCATGCTCGAGGTAATCGTCGTGCTCAGCTTAGCCATCACGCTCTTGGACGGCTGATCCCACGTGGACTGAACGGTCGGAAAGTCCGATTCTCCCCAGAATGCATCCCCCACGTTCGGAGCCGGATTCTTCCATGAGTCCTGGGTCCAACGGAACGTCACGCGATTGCGTTTATTCAAATCCCAGTCAGGTCGAACGTTCCACTCGCTCCAATCCAGTGGATTGTTGATCGCGGACGACCAGTTAAACCCGTTCGCCGGATTGGTCTTCGTCTGGTCCGAATTGTAGTTGGGCGACGGATAGAACTGCGCGATCAGCAGGCCCGCGGCGTCCGGATTGGCGATCTTGTTGGTGGTTCCCACCCAACTCGGGAACCCTGGGTTACCGCCGTTGCCGGGAACGTTGGCTCCGCATTGATCGCCGGCTGTGGTGTACGCACTGAAATCTCCACCCGACTCCGCATCCGTGGGAACACAGGAGCCGAAGGACGTCCCGCGGATTTCCCGGTTCCACTCCTGGTTCCACCACAAAAACACATGGTCCTTCCAGATCGGGCCACTGCCGTTGTAACCCCAGTCATTGCGGCGCAGCTTGGCTTTTCCGGTGCCCTGGTTGTTGTTGAACCAATTGTTTGCATCCAGCACATCGTTGCGGCCGGAATAGAAAAAGCCCCCGTGGAACTGGTTGGTGCCGGATTTGGTGGTGAGACTGATGATCGCGCCTGAAGCCTGTCCGTACTCGGGACCAAACGAGTTGCGGATCATCTTGAATTCGGCGATTGTATCGACCGCAGGATACACAAGAATGGTGCGATTCGATCCCACGTCGTTGTTATTGACGCCGTCCACCAGGAACAGATTGTTGGTGTACGGGTTCCCGTTCACTGAGAAGTTGACACCGCCCTCCAGGCCTTTGTCCTGTCCATCGTAAGAGGCTGCGGCACTCACACCCGGAGATAACTGGGTGAGGCCCACGAAGTTCTCGCCGTTCAGCGGAAGCTCCCGTACCTGGGAACCCGAGACGACTTCGCCGGCAGCCGCGGACGTGGTTTCCACCTGGACCTGAGTGGACTCGACGGTGACGGTCTCAGTCACTGCGCCCGGTTGCAGCTCGGCATTCACGCTGGTATTGGTCGAGACATGGACCTCCACTGTGTCTGCGACAAACGATTTGAAGTTCGGGGCGGTAATCTCGACTGTGTATACGCCAATCGGTAGCTGAGCGAGCGAATAGGCGCCGATCGAGGACGAGGTGGTTGAGAATTTGGTATTGGTGGCGTTGGCGGTGACTGTGACCTTCGCCCCGACGATGGCCGATCCCGACGTATCCGTCACGTTTCCGACAATCGCGCCGTAATACGCTTGCGCTTGTCCGGTTCTCGGAAGGGCCACCATCAAGCAGATCATGGCGAGCAACGCCCAATTGGCGGCCCATCGGCCGGCAGCAGGGCTGTTCCAGAGTTTAGTCAGCATTATTGGTCTCCTGAAGTTTTCCACTTGTTCACGGCGCCCGTTACGCTGCTCCTGAGTGGAACAGCGGTCGATCGATATGCAAGCTACGCATGCACACAACGCGTGGGTAAGATCAGTCCAGGTGACGCCGAGCTCAAACGAGATACGAGGGAAACACTGGACACCCAAGGGGTATCCGCAATCTCATCGACTCTTCGATAAAGCTACAGAAAAACATAGCCATCATCGCGTTGGGGCTGGTGGTCAGATTCGTCACAGAAATCCTGATCACACCGAAGTCCCGAAGCAGCTGTATTTTCGTCCAGGGTGTCGATAACTGTCAATGATTTTTTTGGGTTTTTGGGGCCGCTTGATGGCTCGTGGAATCGAGTGCGTGGGTCATGCGATTTACTTGGGACATCCTCGAGCCACGTAGCAAACAGTCGCTCCGGTCCAACTCTCCACGGGTTGCATTGAAAAGCGGAAAGAAGCTCGTTGAGAACCTGAAAAGACTTTCTCCTAGCTTCCTCAACGCTGCGACGGATTTTTGCATGCCGCGCGTCGTGGATCCCAATGTGCGGCCAAATCGGTACCAAGTTGTTCGGGGACCGGAAAAAACTTCTTGGCAGATTGAAAGAATTGCCTGATGATGATACGAAACACTCGGAGTTGGGGTTTATCTATATTGAGCGGCTATGACGCAATGCACATCGCCGCCGGGAATCGTATTGAGGGGGAGAGGTCATGAACACAAAGAAATTCGTACTTTTCGCGGGCGCTGCGGTGGTGGTTGCGGGAGCCTTGATCTATTTTCTCGGGATATTTCCGCCCGGTTTGGGCCGCGTCGGATTGGGCGCCATTGGGAAGCGCCAGGTATACCGCGCGGAGCAGCCAGCGGACGCATCCGTTTCTCCGGGCGCTTCGCCGGTGGCCATGCGTGCGACCATCGAAAAGATGAAGAACCACCAGTTCCCGGAACTTCAGAACGGCCAGGTTCTTAAGTTGAACAACGGAATGACGTATTTCCTGAACAGCGGCCAGTTGACTGCACTGAACAACGGTCAGGTTGCGGCACTGAACAATGGCCAGGTGGCGCAGCTGAACAATGGTCAGTTTGCCACGCTGAAAAACGGCCAGGTCGTCGCGCTGAACAATGGCCAGATGGCCCAACTGAACAATGGCCAGGTCGTCGCGCTGAACAACGGCCAGGTGGCGGCGCTGAACAACGGTCAGGTGGCGGCACTGAATAACGGCCAGATTGCCTATCTGAACAGCGGTCAGATGTTCCAATTAAACAACGGGCTCACCTATTTCGTGCAGAACGGCCAGATGTTTGCTTTGAACAACGGCCAGCTCAACCAGTTGAACAACGGTCAACTGTTTTAGGTTGATCCAGCGGCCGGATTCAGGTGCTGACTAAAGCTGTAGCGACGTTCGCCAGGCGGCCGCCTCTGTCCTAAAGGGATTGGACTCCCACTGCAGCTTTACCGGTGCCCGGGTTCTCATGGATCAAAGACCAGCAGGGAGCGGATTCAGGTCCGCAAGAATGGAAGCTGTGCCCAGGGGCATTTGGGCGTTGATGCTTTGGCTGATCTTAGCTGGCGGCTTTACGGCGCGAGCCGAGCCGAAGCTTTACACCCAGGAGACCAAGCAGTTCCGGATCATCTACTATTCACCCGCGCATGAATATCTCGCACCGCTTCTCATCCGCTCGCTGGAGAATGCGGCGCAGTTCTATCGCGAGAAATTCGGATATGTGCCGAAGGGCAAAATCACCATCCTGATCCAGGATTTCGACGATTCGGGATATGGGGGCGCGGGAACGGTACCGGTCAACTTTATTCAGATCGGCATCGAGCCGTTGAATCAGGTCTTCGAAACGTTGCCGTCGGCGGAGCGGATGGGCCTGATGGCAAAGCATGAGATGATGCACATCGTGATGGGCGACAAAACGGCCCCACGGGATGCGATATTCCGGAAAATATTCTTCGGAAAGATCATGCCCAACACCGACGATCCGATCTCCATCCCTCTCAGTTTTCTCGGCAACCCGCGGGTGTACTCCCCGCGCTGGTTCCATGAGGGTGGAGCGGTGTTCATGGAGACGTGGATGGGCGGCGGGCTCGGACGTGGGCTGGGCGGCTACGACGAGATGGTGTTCCGCACCGTGGTCCGCGACGGACGATACATGTATAACGTGGTGGGCCTCGAGTCGGAAGGGACATCTGCCGATTTCCAGGTGGGCGCCAATTCGTATCTGTACGGGACGCGCTTCATGAACTACCTGGCGCACCAGTATGGCCCCGGGAAGCTTACCTCCTGGCTTGTCCGCACCGACTCCAGCCGCGCGTACTTCGAAAGTCAGTTCCGCAAGGTATATGGCGTGTCTCTAAGCCAGGAGTGGCAGAGATGGCTTGAGAGCGAGCGGGAGTGGCAGGATAGCAATCTGAAAGCAGTCAGGCAATATCCGGTGACAGCGATCAATACGATCTCGCCGAAGATCCTGGGGTCGATCTCCCGGCCCTACTTTGACCCGAGTGCGAACGTGGTTTACGTCGCCATCCGGCATACTGGCGCGATGCCCTATATCGCTGCGATTCATCTCCAGTCCGGCAAGGTGGATCGCATCACGGGTATACGCGGCGGAGCGGTTTACGATGTGGCATCGCTCGCGTTTGATCCCGACGGCCGGCGGCTTTTCTTTACGACCAACAATACTCGCGGTCTGCGCAGCCTATATATGTTCGACCTGCAAACCCATAAGCGGGCCCTCATCGCGCTTAACGCGAGAGTGGGCGATCTGGTGTTCTGCCGCAAGGACCGGACTTTGTGGGGCGTGATGCACAATAACGGTCTGTCGAGTATTGTGCGGATCGAGGAACCCTTCAAATCGCTGAGGGTTCTCAATACTTTTCCGTACGCCTCGAATTTATCGAATCTCGATCTTTCGCCAGACGGCATGCAACTGACCGGCTCGCTGACCGATGAGACTGGGAAACAGCGGCTCGTTCGGTTCCAAACGGCCGATCTGATGGCGGGAAAGACAGAGCACGAGGTGCTATACGATTTCCAGTTCGATTCGCCCGACAGCTTCACCTTTTCACCAGACGGCCGCTATCTGTTCGGATCGTCGTATCTGACGGGCGCGTCAAACCTGTTTCGATTCGATCTGGAGACGAAGAAGCTGGAGGCGCTCAGTAACTCTGAGACAGGACTCTTCCGGCCGCTGCCGCTTCCGGATGGGATGCTGGCATCGTTTGAGTATTCGTCCCGGGGATTTCGCCTGGTGAAGCTGCCGATCCGCGTCATTGAAGATGTAAACGCGATTCCCTACCTGGGCCAGACGGTCGTTGACAAATACCCGGAGCTGAAATCGTGGAAGCTGCAGTCGCGCAATAACATTGACGATCTCCGGCTGCGCACCTATGCGGGCTTTTACCGACCTCTGCGCAACATAGGCCTGCAGTCGATCTATCCCATCGTGCAGGGCTATCAGGATGCCAGGGCTGGCGGGGTGCGCGCCGATTTCGGCGACACGCTGGGAGTGGCCCATATCACGACGACTCTGTCTTATTCTCCCGGAAATTCGTCGGCAATGAGGGACAGATTCCATTTGGGGCTGGAGTCCAGGTATTGGGACTGGGGATTATCCGCATATTTCAACAAGGCCGATTTTTACGATTTGTTCGGGCCGACCAAAGTGGGACGCCGCGGATTGGGTTTACTCGGCGAGAAGAGAAAGAATTTCGTTCACGATTCGGAGCGTACGCTTGATTTGACATTGAATCTGGCCGGCTACTCCGGCCTCGACCGGCTGCCCGATTATCAGAACGTGTCAGCGATCCATACGCGGTTTGTGCGCGGGGCAGCGGGGCTGGCGTACTCGAATCTGCAAAAATCCCTGGGTGCCATCGAGGACGAAAGCGGAGCGAAGTGGGACCTGAACGCGCAGATGGACGACACGTTCCCCAAGACCTTCCCCCGAGTGTGGGGGGAATACACAAGGGGATTTCTTCTGCCGCTTAGAAACTCTTCGCTGTGGATTCGTTCGTCCGCGGGGAAGGCATTCGGCGACGCGAACGATCCGTTCGCAAACTTCTATTTTGGGGCTTTCGGGAACAACTGGATCGACAAGGGCGACTTCAGCCGATACCGGGACTACTATAGCTTTCCCGGAGTCAAGATCGATGAGATCGGCGCAGAGAGTTTTGCAAAATCGCTGGCCGAATGGGATCTGACGCCTCTGCATTTCCGCAACCTGGGAACCACAAAACTCTACAGCAATTGGGCAAGGCTCGTGCTGTTTACCGGCGTTCTTGGGACAAATCCGTTCAGCGATAAGCGAACAGGCCACGTGGACGGCGGCGCGCAGCTCGATTTCCGCCTGGTGTGGTTCTCCCAGATGAAGTCGACCTTTTCGGCAGGTTTCGCGGGGGCGCGCGACAACTCCGGGAACACTGGAACCGAGTTCATGCTTTCGCTGAAAATCTACTGAATACTCCACAGGCTTCGCTCGCCGAAGGCCGTAGCTCCGGATTGCGATCGAGCATGCGCAGGATCAGCTCATCGAGCTCAGGAGGAATACCGGCGCCCAGAGTGGAAGGCGCTGCAATAATGCGGCACTCGATGGCTTCGAATACATCCAGCGGTGTTTCGCCCGCGAAGGGGTGCCGACCGGTCCACAACTCATACAACAACGCGCCCAGCGAAAACACGTCTGACGCGCTGGTGGCCATTTCTCCGCGAAGAATCTCCGGAGACATGTAGAGCAGTGTCCCTGAGAGCGTGCCGGATATGGTTCCGGATGCCCCTGTGGAATTCGGCTCGATGCGCACCGGTCCGTCAAGGCGTGCGAGACCGAAGTCCAGTATCTTCAGCACTCCGTCTTCGCGGAGGATGATGTTGTCGGGCTTGATATCGCGATGCAGGACCCCGGCGGCGTGGGCCGCGGCCAAAGCGCGCGCGGCTTGTGCAGACCAATCGATCGCTCGGGCAGTATTCCCCGCGCCCGCGTCGATCAATACACGCATGGTGTGACCTTCAACCCATTCCATCGCGATGAACAAGCCAGCAGGCGAATCTCCGGAATCGCAAACCGTAACGATGTTCGGATGGTGAAGCGCCGAAGCCGCGCGAGCCTCGGTGTGGAAGCGGTCAACTGCGTGTGGGCTGGAGATGAGATGGCGGCGCAGGATCTTCAGCGCGACCGGCATTCCTGACGGGCCACGCGCCAGATACACTTCTCCCATTCCGCCAACACTGATCAGGGATTCAATCTCGTACGCCGCCATGCGCTGGCCGGGCAAAAGCGCGCTGGGCTGGCGCTCAAGAAGATCGGCAACGAGATGAGCGGCGGGAGCGGCGAAGAACGCCTCATCGTCTGTTTTTAGAAGCGATTCAACTTCTGCCCTGACGGGAGCACTGGCCGAAACAAGCAACGCCTGGCGCTCATCGACTGGAAGCGCGATTGCTTCATTGAACAGCCGCTCGATCTCATTCCAATCGGCCTTGGAATTCACGATGGTCCGCCGTTCATCTCGCGGAGCAGCCATGCGCGTGCCAGGCGCCAGTCGCGATTCACGGTGATCACGGAAACTTCGAGGGCTTCGGCTGTCTCCTCGATACTTAGCCCGCCAAAGTAGCGCATTTCAATGACTTTGCTCTTTCGCGCATCGATGGCGTGCAGACGTTCGAGCGCTTCATGAAGTGCCACAACCTCGGCTGCCTCCTGATGCACAGCTAGCTGGACGTCGTCGAGCGACACCGCAAGTTGCCCGCTGCCGCGCTTTCCAGCATGTCGGCTCCGGGCATGATTCACCAGGATCTGCCGCATGGCGGTGCAGGCGACAGCCAAAAAATGGCAGCGATTTTGGAAGGTCGCGTTTTTTGCGCCGGCCAGCTTGAGGTATGCCTCATTGATCAGCGCTGTAGGCTGAAGTGTGTTGCCTTGATTCAGCCCTCTCCAGGCGCGTTGCGCCATGCGATGCAACTCGTCATACACGAGCGGCATGAGTTCATTGAGCGCGTCCTGGTCACCCTTGCCCCAGGCCGTGAGCAGCCTGGTCACCTCGCCTTGAGGATTCATTGTCCCGATCTCCGGTTGGCCGTGATACTTGGAGTTGGTCAATTGTATGCCTGAGTATGCCTGATCTGTTTTCGGCCCGGCACTCACTTTCAGCCGAGACCCTGGCCCAGGCGATGCATTTCCCACAAATCGCGTGGAGTCTGCGAGAGCAGTGGCCGGATGGCGAGCATTCCGGTGGGTCCGATACTTTTCTGCAGATACTTCAATTCTGCGAACATACCTTCCAGTTCAGGGTCGGGAGCGACCTCGAGTCCGGCTTCGCGAATCAAAAGAGAACCCTTGGCGCGCACACTGAGTTCGATAGTCAATTGCAGAAGAGACAGCATGTCGCCGCGCAATTCCGGCGGGAAGGCCTCCTGCAGAGACATCAAATAGGCGCCGACCCTGGTCTGCTGAAATCGTGCCGACCCGATCATGTTGAGTATCTCAATGTCGCGATCCATCTTTCCCCCAAGCCAACGCCTCAGCGATCGTTCGCTGAGGTAGAACACCAGGGCCAGGATCAACGGAACCCCAACCACCGCCGCGAGCAGGGACGAGATGGGAAACTGCAGGCTTTGATTGAATAGCGAGTGCAGCACCATCGCGGCCAGGAGGCCCGGCGCGAAAAGGCGAGCTCCGCGCCATTGCCGGCTCTCGAGGAGATATACCGAGATAGTCGCCCCGAGTGCAGCCACGCCTCCGTGCATAATGGCCGTGCCAAGCCCACGCAAGACCCACGTACCAAGCCCTCGATCCTCCAGCAAATGGAGGTACGATATGTTTTCCACGAGCGCGAATCCGGCACCAACGGCGAACCCGCAGATGGCCGAATCGGCCATAAAAGCCACCCTGGCCGTTGAGATCAGAAAAATCCAGTAAATGGCCTTGGCAAATTCTTCCACCACTGGGGCGCCAAAACGGGCGTACTGATCCTGCGCTCCGGGGAATGCTTGGAAGATGAACGTATTGAAAATGAAACAAACCGCCGCCGCAGCAGCGCCACTCGCGAGGGATGCGAGAACCCTGCGCGACGAGACCAGCTTATAGCTGTCGAGCGCTCGAAGAGCGGCAAGAAACAGAAGCACCGGCAACAAGGCTAATGCGAAGCGAAGTACATCACCACTTTGAATCAAAGGCTCACCGACATTTCGAAGGTCACGCGTTCCAGTTCTGTACTTCGCGGATCGATTTCCAGAGCACATTCGGGATAAGATCGGCGCGACGTGTTGCTCGAGATCTTCTGGCTAGAAAGCCCAACTCAGGGTGTCGGCGATTCCGGCAGGTTCGCGTCCGGGCATTCCCGGCGAACTCCGAAATAGGCACGGACGATTCGGATTTTGCATCCCCCGCCAAGAAATGATCTCTTCCCGGCAAGCTCTTGCTCAGCCATCCACAAGCGCCGACTCGACGGATCCATGAAGAGGAAACAGTTGGGTGAGTCTGGTGATTTCGAACACCTGCAGGACCAGGCCGGTTATCCGGCAGACACGGAGTCCGCCACCATGGCCTTTCAACTTCTTGGCAATCGCGACGAACGAACGGAGGCCCATGCTGCTGATATATGTGAGGTCCCCCAGATCGACAATGAGGGTCGTAAACCCCTCCGAGATGCAGGACTCGCACTCTGATTCAAACTGAGACGCGGTCTCGGCGTCCATGCGGCCGGCTACACGCAATACCACCTTACTCCCAACCTGGACGCGCTCAATGTTCATGATTACTCCTATCGTGCCTTATGCTGCTCGGTACGTCAATGACAAGGTGTTTTGGCCAAACCTCATAAGGTCCTAGTGTAGTGTCTCTTAAATGTCTAGACTATTATGGGACGGCGTGACACATTGCTATACATGGGCGCGCTTCTTCCCGAGATGGTGCTGAACGAGTTGGATTGGAATGCTCTGGAGCGCACGGTTCGCAATGAGACCTCGGAGCAACGAAGGGTTTTGCGGGCCAGGATTGTGCTGCTGTCGGCGGCCGGGGAGCCGGAGCTAGTCGTGGCGCGACAACTGTGAACCGTCACACGGTGCGCTTATGGCGCCAGCGTTTCCGCGAGCAGGCTCTGGCGGGACTGGAGGACGCGCCGGGACGGGACGCAAACCGGTTCTGGACAGCAAAGCGAAGGAAGCCATTCTGACCGGAGCCGTGCGGCCATCAGCCAACCGGACGCGCTGGAGGTGCTGGTCGATGGCCAAGGCGCAGAAGGTATCTCCGAGCACGGTGCAGCGGATTTGGTCCCGTAACGACATTCAGCCGCATTTGAACGAACTGTGCGACCAGATCCTTGCCTATCTGGCGGAACGCAACGCCAATCCCACACGTTACACATGGAATGCGAAAGGCGAAGACATCCTGCGCAAAATTCAGCAGGCCAAACACGCACTGCCTGTATAGTCATTTCGGAGACAGTACGCTAGCTCTCGTGGTCCTCGCCGGCATCACGGCATGTGTGACCCTGGTGCTCTTCTGGCAACTGGATCGCTGGTTCCCAGATCGCCACTGCCATCGCCCTATCCTCCCGGCAGGCGGTGTAATCCGTGGGGATTTCGGTGGCACCATCGGAAGGCTCACCGGCGCGGCCGGCGCAGTCTGGGCGGCGTTTCATCACCAGGGATTGGCGGCGATGGCGTTGTGGATCGCAGGCGGGAACGTCCTGCAAGCGTTCTTATTGCTGATTGAGTGGTACCGCAGGCCGGAACTTCGACCGATCCGCGTGACCGACATCCACCGCGACTCCGCGCGTGAGTTCATCCATTTCTGTTACGCGATGTTCGCCACCCAGTTAGCGCCATTCTGATCACCGGGCTCGACATGCCGGTTGTTGCGGCAAGCTGCTCCACGCGGCAACCGTGCGAATGACCAATCCCTCGCGAACGACACATTGTTGCGGAACATACGGTAGTGCTTCAGATCCAAAAGTGAGGGTAAAAGCAATATTGAATTTGACTTTTGAAATTAAGTCGGGGTAAGCTACAAACATCATGATGTTCCGAGCCAATTACGGATTTACACCAGCGGCGGCGCAACCGACGCATTGGGGTATTACCGCGTTCAGGCCGGACTAGCGAAATGATCTCCATTCAGGAGACTTAAGCCCCCGGCCTTCAACAAGGTTCGGGGGCTTTTAGTTTGCGGGCAACATTGCGCGGTATCTCAACTGGCAGAGAACCTGACTGTTAATCAGGGCGATGCGGGTTCGACTCCCGCCTGCGCAGCCAATATTACTGGCGAGTGGTGTAACTGGGAACACGCCGCGCTCTGACCGCGGAAACTCAAGGTTCGAAGCCTTGCTCGCCAGCCAGTTAGCGGCCATGCCGGCAAGACGTATGACATGGGATAAGTGACGTGTGTTTACGCGAGAGGAAGGGAGAATGCTCCGGGATCGTCCAGCGGCAGGACGGTGGTCTTTGACACCACAGACGGAACGGGTTCGAATCCCCCTCCCGGAGCCAGAAGATGAGCGGCTGTAGTCGAGCGGTAAGACGCTGCGTCGCCAGCGCGGAGATCGCCGGTTCAACTCCGGCCAGCCGCTCCAAGCAAATGGGATGGTGAGACGTTTGAAGCTGGCGTGGCAGAGAGGGCAATGCACCTCATTCGTAACGAGGACGAAGCCGGTTCGATTCCGGCCGCCAGCTCCAGGACGCAAGAGAGGCTATATGACGAGTGCAATGACGATGCCGGTATTAGTGCTCAATGCGAGCTATGAGCCCGTGAACATTACGCGGGCTCGCCGTGCCCTCGTGTTGCTCATCAAGGGTGTTGCCGTCATCGAA
>DASZLF010000070.1:0-42856 GCA_035552555.1 Occallatibacter sp. | reverse complement strand
GGAACCCCCACGGCCAAACAGCAAACTCGAATCGGCCTTCCACAAAGCCGACCATTCCATCCGTAACATCATTCAACTGCTCGAAGCTGCATGAATTTTGTTGAAGTAGTCTTGTTTACGAATGCGGCGGTAAGAATCTAAACACTAAACACTGAACACTAAACACTGACCACTGAACCCTGAACCCTGTTCACTCGCTGAACGAAAGCTGCCCCGACCCCCACGCCACCGCCGCCTTCGGCTCCGACGCCAGATCGTACACCAGCCGCTCCAGCACCAGCCGCTTGTCCGGCGGCGACGACCGCAGTTCCAAATCCGCCCGCGCAATCAACCGCAGCGCCCGCGTCAGCTCCCGCCGGCTCTTGTAGCGCCGTGCCTGGCGAATCAAATCGTCCGCGGCAAACGGCGGAATCCGGAATCCCTGCCACAGCGCCTGCCAGATCGCCCGCTGGTCGCGCACGTTCTTCTCCAGGATCACCAGCATCTGCCGGAACGTCCGCGCCAGCATGTAGAGGTGCCCGATGGCCGCATCTTCGCCGGCGTCGCTCGAGTTCAGCAGTCCATGCAGCAGCGCCAGCGCCTTTACCCGGTTGTGCGAGCTGATTGCGTCGGTCAACTCATACAGCGAACGCTGCTTCGCCGCCAGCACCATGGTCTCCACGTCGCCCAGCGTGATCCGCCCCCGCCCCAGGGTGTAGAGCAGCAGCTTCTCGGTCTCCGATGCAATCATCATCATGTCCGCGCCCAGAGCGTCCACCAGCTCCCGCGCGGCGTCCACGTCCATGCGATTGCCCGCCTCCTGCGCCGTGGCCACGGTCCAGCGCATTGCGTCTTCCTCGCTCACCCGCGACAGCTCCACCATCCCGCAGTGCTCGCCCAGCGTTTCCGTCAGCCGTTCGAAGCGGTTCTTGTCGTCCATGTCCATGCGCCGGATATCGGTGGGGATGCGCACAAAATCGGCCAGGAACACCAGCAGCGCCTGCGGGTTGGGCGAGCGGAAATAGCGATCCAGCGCGGCAAACTCGTCCTTCTTGGCCCCGCGCGTATACAACTGGCGCACGTTGCGCACAAAGATCACCTGGAACGGCGCCATCAGCGACGGCGTCTGCGCGCGATCCAGCACGTCAAAAATAGAAGTGCTGCCCAGGTCGAGGTCGGAGAGGCAGAAGTCCCTCAGCTCCGGCGGCACAAACGCCTTCACCACCGCGGCCCGGCACTTCTCCTGCAGAAACAGCTCATCGCCGGCCAGCACGTACCCCGGCTTCAGCGGACCCGCGCCCTTGCCCGCGGCTTCCATCTCCGCCACAAAGCGGCCGGCAGCCGAAAAGCCCGCGCCCCATCGCGCCCCGCTCAACGGATCGTACCTTCATCGATGAAGTAGCGCGACATTGCGGCTCCAGAATACCAGCACTCTGTCTTTCTAATCCCTAATCCCTAATCCCTATTCCCTGTTTCAAAGGCTCTCCAACACATCCGCCACCAGCGAGCGCGCAAAATCCCGGCTCAGCCGCTCTTCGGCCGCCGGGCTCTCGTCGATAAAGCTCGCCAAATCCGTGGTCGACTGGTACTGCTGCCGAAACACGTAATTCTTGTTCTCGTAGAGCACCCGTCCGTCCTGGCCTGTAAGCGTTACCGACACCACAATGGTGATCAGAAAGCTCGAAGACTGCTCCGTGGTGGTGTTGTAGGTCAGGGGCACCACCGTCTGCTGCAGGATGGTTCCGTGCAGCGTAGCGTCGGGACTGCCGCTGCTCGATGGCGTCACCCGCAGCCGGGTGCGCGCCGCAAACTCGCGAATCACCGCCTGGGTCATCACGGTCTCGGTGTGGTACGCCTCGCTGCGCGTGGCAAACACTGGAATCGAGAGCGTGCGCACATCGACCGGCAGATGCGTGGCCGACCCCAGCGTGTGATAGCCGCAGCCGGTGAGAAACACCCAGGCCGCGGCGAGCGGCAGCAGTGCGAATTTCCGCATGCGTCCATCTTAGCCTGCGGGCTTACCGGGCAGGCGCCACCTGCCCGACCGTCAAACCCACGCCGCAGCCACCTTGCCGATGCCCACCGGCGAAAGCTTCAGCCCGTCTGCGCGATCGCGGAAGTAAAGCGCGTTCAGTGTCTCGTGGTCCGCTTGTTCCATGCGCTTGAACCCGGCTCGGAGCAGCTCCGTCTCCACCTGCTGCGGCGTGAAGAACAACTGAAACGGCTCGCCTGCCGCCGCCACCCGTCCCGCGAGGCGATCGAAAACGACGCGGCGTTTGGGAGTAAGCGTCTGCGGCGGAAACGCATAATCGAACACCATCCCCGTCCCCGCCGGAAGCTGCGCCACCGCTCCCAGCGTGGACCGGAAAGCATCGAGCGTGAGGTAAGGCACCACACCGAGCCAACTGAAAAATGCCGGCACTCCCACATCCAGCCCCGCATCGGCGAGGCTCTCCAGCGGCGCCTTGTGTTCCAGATCCAACGGCACAAACGTCAGGTTCGGCGGCAGGCCGATCCCGGCTCGCGCCAGCATCTCCCGCTTCCCCTCCTGCGTCGCCGGAAAATCCGCTTCGAACACCTGCACCCCCGGAAACGGATTGCGATACGCAAACGTGTCCAGCCCCGCGCCCAGGATCACGTACTGCCGCACCCCCGCGCCCACCGCCTCGGCCAGGCGATCCTCCGCATACCGGCTACGTGCCGCCATGAAACAGCGGAAATCCCGGGCCACCGTGTGCGACGCCCGCTCCAGGTCGCGATCGTGCCCCGGCCCGATCAGGCCGACCGCAATCGGATCGTTCAACACCGGAGGATGGTCCACAAGCTGGTGCGCCGCGCGCCGGATGGCCACGCGCAGTGCGGTTTGGCTGGCTTTGCCGTGCTGCATCTCTGTGCATTCTAAAAGAGGGAACGAGGGAACAAGGGAACGAGGGACCGAGGGACCAGGGATCAGGGACCAGGGACCAGGGAACCAAGGCGAGAAAGACAACAGAACCGGCCCGCCAGGTCCGCCCCTTCCACGTAGGATGAAAGGCATGACCTGGATCGTATGGGCGTTGCTTTCGGCCGTGTTTGCCGCCGCCACCGCGCTGCTGGCCAAGGTGGGCGTGGCGCACGTCGACTCCAACCTTGCCACCGCCGTCCGCACCTCCGTGGTGGTCTTCTTCGCGTGGGGCATCGCCCTGGCGCTCGGCAAGCACGGCGAAATCCGCGATCTCGACCGCCGCACCGTGCTCTTCCTCACCCTTTCCGGCCTCGCCACCGGCCTCTCCTGGATCTGCTACTTCCGCGCTCTCCAGCTCGGCCCCGCCTCCCGCGTCGCACCGCTCGACAAGCTCAGCGTCCCCCTGGTGATGATCTTCGCCTGGCTGCTTCTCGGGGAAAAACTTACCCCCGCGGTGTTCGCCGGCGGCCTGCTGATCACCGCAGGCGCCATCGTGATGGTGCTGGGGTGAAGCAGGCGGTGGCTCCTGGCTTCTAGCTTCTAGCTCCTAGCTCCTAGCTCTCAGCTCTCAGCTCTCAGCTAGAGGCTAGAAGCTAGAAGCTAAAACAGCTACCAGCTCCTCCACCCGCTATCCTGATACCAGCACTCCATGACCGCCTCCGCCTCCACGCCCGCCTCCACGCCCGCCCCCCGCCCGCCCGTACGCCGCATCGTGCTCACCGGCTTCATGGGCTCCGGAAAAAGTACCGTAGGCCCGCTCCTCGCGCAGCGCCTCGGCTGGCGTTTTATCGATGTGGACGTCGTGCTCGTAGCCGAAACCGGCATGCCCATCGCCGACTTCTTCGCCCTCAACGGCGAGCCCGAGTTCCGTCGCCGCGAGCGGGAAACCATTGCCCGCCTCGCCGCTGAGGACGCCCTCGTCATCGCCCTCGGCGGCGGCGCCATCGAAGACGAGTCCACCCGCGCATCCCTGCTCGCCGCCCCCGGCACGCTGCTGGTCCACCTTGAAGTCACCCTCGCCACCACGCTGGCCCGCTGCTGCGGCGCCGAGGATTCCCGCCCCGTCCTCGCCGACCACGCCAACCTGGCCGCCCGCTACCAGCGCCGGCTTCCCCTCTATCGCACCGCCCACGTCTCCATCCCCGCCGACACCCCTTCCCCTGAGGCCCTCGCCGACGCCGTTCTGAAGGCGATAACCGTCGCTGACTCCGCCGCCAGTTGATCCCCACGTGCAATACGTGCTACACGTAATACACGCGAATTGGAGGCCCCCAAGTGTCCGCCCCTGACGACAAGCAGAACATCACCCTTCGCTTGAGTCGCCATACGATTCAGAAGGCGAGAATCCTGGCCGCCCGCCGTTCCACCTCCATCAGCGGCCTCCTGGCCACTCAGATTGAGCAGCTTGCGGATTCAGACGACGACTACCAGCGCGCCATGCATAGCGCCATGGCCCGGATGGAGCGCGGATTCCACCTCGGCGGCTCCCACCATCTGGACAGGGACTCCATGCATGAGCGCTGAAAGCGTCTTTGTCGATTCCAACATCCTCCTCTACGCCCACGATCTGGATGCAGGCGCCAAGCGAACCATGGCCCAGGCCGCTTTGGCACGCCTCGCCCGCGAACGAACCGGCGTCCTGAGCATGCAGGTGCTACAGGAGTTTTATGTCAACGCCACCCGCAAGCTCGCCCATCCGTTGCCCCGCGCGGAAGCCCGCGCGATTGTTTCGGATTTCTCCTACTGGTGCGTGCCAACGACTCCGCGGGAGATCCAGGATGCTTTCCGCATGGAAGACGAAGCAAAAATCTCATTCTGGGACGCCATGATCGTTTCCGCAGCAGTCAAGGCAGGCGCGTCCTGCCTGTTCACTGAAGACATGAGTCACGGCCAGGTAATTGCGGGCATCCGGATCGAGAATCCCTTCGCCGGCCGCACTTGAACTTCTTATCCGCAACCGCCGGCGGCACTCTGCATCCGATAACCGGGCGCGAGGTTCCGGAGCGAGCCCACCAAACCGGAATCATCTCATTGTCCGAACCCCTCAACCTCCCGGCTTGATATCATCAGTCCAGACGTTCCGGGCGCAGCCTGTCCGGCATTTCCCTCCGAGGTACTTTCCACTCGCCAGAATGGCGCCCCAGACCGCAATCCCGATCGAACTCGCCCCACCCTCCGCCGGCCACGCCCACGGAGCCATTGCTGTCCCCGAGCCCGGCACCACCGCCCGCCTCATCTCCGACCTGCGCGAACTCTTCAAAGTCCGCGTCACCGGTATGGTGGTCATCACCGGCTGGGCCGGCTTCTATCTCGGCTCCCAGCAGTCGGGCATCTCCACGCTGCAGCGCGGCCTGCTTGACACCATGGTGGGCATCGGCCTGGTCTCCGCCGGCGCCGGCGCACTCAATCAATGCCTCGAGCGCCGCACCGACGCCCTCATGAAGCGTACCGCCGACCGGCCGCTGGCATCGGGCAGATTTTCCCTGGCAACCGGCCTGGTTGCCGGCCTCGGCGCTCTCGCTCTCGGCGGCGGATGGCTGCTGCTCCACACCAACCTGCTCACCGTCGCCCTCGCCCTCCTCACCGCGTTCACTTACGTCGCCGTTTACACCCCACTCAAGCGCGTCACCACCCTGGCCACCTTTATCGGCGCGTTTCCCGGCGCCATGGGCCCCCTGCTCGGCTGGACCGCCGCCCGCGGGCGCATCGAGTGGCCCGCAGTAGCGCTCTTCGCCATCCTCTTCGTCTGGCAATTCCCCCATTTCATGGCCATCGCCTGGATGTACCGCGACGAGTACGGCAAGGCCGGCATTCGCATGCTCCCCGTGGTTCAGCCCGACGGCTTTTCCACTGTCGTCGAAGCCCTCTTCTACGCCGTCCTCATGATCCCTGTGAGCCTTGCCCCCTGGCGCCTGGGCATGACCGGACCCGTCTACGCGGTGCTGGCCGCCGCGCTCGGCCTTGTCTACCTCGCATATACCATCCGCTTCGCGCGCATCCTGCGTACCACGGTGGCCGCGGAAAGCCGTATGCTCGCACGCGACCTGCTCAAGGTCAGCGTCATCTACCTGCCCCTGCTGATGACCACGCTCATGCTGTGCGCCATCGCCCCACATTAAAGGACCGCATGACCACCGTCGCACCACCTCCCAATCGCCCCCAGGCCACGCAATCCGCCATCGTCGGCATTCTCCTCATCAGCCTGGGAGCCACCATCTTTCTCCTGTGGCTCATCTACATCCATCCCGCCATCGACGAGAGCGGCGATCGCTACGCATTTCTTCCCGGCCTGAATGCCCTGCTCAACGGCCTCAGCGCCATCGCCCTGCTCACCGGATTCGTCTTCATCCGCGCCCGCAAAATCAACGCCCATTGGCGCGCCATGACCTCTGCCTTCGCCTTCTCCACCATGTTCCTGGTCAGCTACATCCTCCACCATGCGCTGCACGGGGACGTGCGCTATCCGCTGCACGCGGCCTATCGCATTCCCTATCTGTGGCTGCTGTCCAGCCACATCCTGCTGGCCATCATCGCTCTTCCCATGGTGCTCATCACCTTCTTCTTCTCTCTCACACGCCGCTTTCCGCAGCACAAGAAGATCGCCCGCTGGACCTTTCCCATCTGGCTCTACGTCTGCGTGACCGGAGTCCTCACTTACCTGATGCTGCGCCTTGCGATGAGCAGGGGATAGCGCATGCCTGAGCCAGCCAGCAAGGCCACTGCTTCCGCTTCCGTGAATGACGGCACCATCCAACTGTTGCGCTGGGGCGGTTCCATGGTGGGCATCGGCATCCTGGCTGTCGCGCTCCTCGAGCTTGCGCTGGGCGGCTTTTCCCGCACCGGCGCCAGCACCAACGGCGGATGGTTCGCCCTCATCGTTGCCCTCATGTGCATCCCCTTCGGCGCTCTCCTCCTCGTCCTCGGCATCGCCAAGTGGCTGCGCAACCGCGCCCTCGCCCGCAACCGCTAACGGTCTGCTATTCTTTTCCCTTACTGGAGAGCACGACATGGCAAAGAGCGTAAACAAAGTCTTCTTACTGGGAAACGTGGGCAAGGATCCTGAGATCCGTTCCACCGGCGGCGGCGTCATGGTTGCCAACTTCGGCCTGGCGACTTCAAGCCGCACCAAAGATGCCCAGGGCAACTGGCAAGACCGGACCGAGTGGCACAATATCGTGGCATACGACAAGCTCGCGGAGATCGTTCGCGATTACGTGAAGAAGGGCCACAAGCTGTTCATCGAGGGGCGCATCACGACGCGCAACTGGGATGACAAGGAGTTTGCGGGCAGGAAGGTCTATCGGACCGAGATTATCGCCAACGAACTCTCGCTGCTCTCGGCCCGCGAAGAAGGCGCCGCCGGCACCGGAGGCTCCAGCCGCCCGTCCAGTTCCGCGGCCAGCTTTGACCAGCGCCCGCCCGCCGGCAACGACGAGTACGCGCAGGCCGCCGAAATCTCCGACGACGACATCCCGTTCTAACAAGAAACCGCGAACCTGCGAACTTGCCATGTCCGCGAAGTGGACGCCGACCGGCCAAATGACCAGACCGCCGTTTCATATACCGCGGGTCCGCATCGCCGGTGGAGGACTAATCCGTGGTTTGCGGAGAGTGCCCGGCTAGGGGATGGCCTCAGCGCGCCGGGCGATTCCCAGCAATTGCTTGCGCTGCATAATGCAATGCGCCATAGCCCCGGTGGGCATGGCGAGCCATTGAGGCAATCCAAAGGGGTGATAGCCCGACGCAACGCGACCGCGCACGATCAGGCGCGTTTGGTTTGGCTGGGGTTGTTCCAGAACAAACGCCCAGGAGGTCTGATACTTGCCGCTGGGCAATCGCCAGGACAGAACGAGGCTGTGCTCGGGCTCGCACTGCGTCACAACAAACACGTCGGTAACGCCGGGGAGTGCGGGGAAGACGCTTCCCACATGGATGTTCTGGTAAGCGGGCAAGATGCGATTGGCGCTGGGATGGCCGCCGTTATCAATGAGGTCGTAGGAGTACCATCCGGCACGGCCCGAGCCCATCTGGACTAGCCATGGCCAAACCTCGCGCGGCGGCCGATGGATGGTGATGGCGTGATTGACCGAGCCAATGGGCTGGAGAATCAGGCCATCCCCTGCCAGAGCACGAGTCCTCTCGCCCGGAGTTGCCCGCACCTGCATCGTGAAGTAGGCCGCAAGTGCTCCAAGCACTCCCAGGATTCCGAAAGTTGCGAGCAATACCTTCTTTCTCATGAACACTCCCGTCCAGCCGGCAGGCATAACCCTCACGCGGCTTTGCCCGCAAGTGTATTACCGGATTCTCGGTGCGTCTGTGACGGCGACTTCCCCTCACATCGCCCCATGCGACACAATGCACCCATGACCCCGCTGCGCCTCGTTTCGTATTGCACTCCGCTGCTCCTCCTCGCCTCGGCCCTCGCCTTCAGCCAGTCGACTCCCCCGCCAACGCACATTAACCGCACGCCCGCACCCACGCGCGATCCCCACACACCCGGCTACGTCAGTGCTACGGAGTTGCCCGACGGCGCAGTCCCGCGTCCCATTCAGGACGGCAACTTTATCCTCGGGCCCACCCACGCCGCGGCGCCCGATTCCCAGGTCCATGACGGGGTCCCGCAAGGCGCGCTGATCGAGTTCACCTTGAGTTCGGCAGATAGCAAGTTTTATTCCGGCATAGCGCGCGATCCCGGCCCGCTCGGCACTCCCGATCCCAGCGATCCCGCAAAGCTCATCGTCAAAACTCACCCCTTGCCCTATACCCGCAAGGTCACGGTGTACGTTCCCAGGCAGTATCGCCCCGGCGCCGTCGCTCCCTTCCTGGTGGGCGCGGACGGTCCTGACCGCCTGCTCTTTACCGTGCTCGACAACCTGATCGCGCAGCACAAGGTCCCGGTCCTCATCGCCATCTCCATCAGCAACGGCGGCGGCGACGCACAGGGCAGCGAGCGCGGCCTGGAATACGACACCATGTCCGGCCGCTACGCCGAGTTTGTCGAAAAGGAAGTTTTACCCCGCGTCGAAGCCGAGGCCCACGTCAAGCTCACGCACGATGCCGAGGGCCGCGCCGCCATGGGCGCAAGCTCCGGCGGATCGTGCGCGCTCATCATGGCCTGGTTCCACCCCGAGTGGTATCACCGCGTGCTCACCTACTCCGGCACCTACATCAATCAGCAGTGGCCCACTGTTGCGCAGTTCCCGCACGGCGCATGGGAGTTTCACGAGCGCCTCATCCCCCACAGCCCGCGCAAGCCCATTCGCCTGTGGATGGAAGTCGGCGACCGCGATCTCTACAATCCCAACGTGATGCGCGACAACATGCACGATTGGGTGCTGGCCAACGAGCGCATGGCCAATGTGCTGGCCGCGAAACGCTATCACTATCAGTTCGTGTTTGCCCGCAACGCCGGCCACGTCGATCGCGGCGCCAGAGAGCAGACCCTGCCCGAAGCCCTCGAGTACCTGTGGCAGGGCTATTCCGATCGATCCCGTCCACACTGACGCGCGCGCCTCTAAGTACCAATCCCCATGCGAAACGGATCGGAAGCATCGAAGAGCAGCGTGGCTTCCGCAGTCACATGCGCCGATCCCGTAATGCTCGGAATCACCATGCCGTCTTCCATGCGCACTCGCCCTTCAAACACTGTACCCAGAATGCCTTCCTGCCGCCACACTTCGCCGGGCGCGAGTTTTCCATCGGCCACCAGGCACGCCATCTTGGCGCTGGTGCCGGTGCCACACGGCGATCGGTCGTAAGCTTTCCCCGGACACAACACAAAATTGCGGCTGTGGTTTGCGGGGTGCAGCGCAGGCCCGGAGAGCTCGATGTGATCGATCTCCGCGCCGCCCTCGCCGGTGATTCCAGCCGCTGCCAGCGCCTGGCGCACCGCCCACGTAAACTCGGTCAGCTCTTCTGTGTTTTCGACATGCAGGCGGAAAGGATGATCCTCGATCAGGAAGAACCAGTTGCCGCCCCACGCCACATCGCCCGTAAATTCGCCGTACCCGGGCACCTGCACGCGCGCACCGGAGATGGCTCGATACGACGGCACATTTTCGATGGTCGCGGTGTTGGCGGTATGCAATTCCACTTGCACCACGCCCACCGGCGTCTGCAGCAGATGCCGCCCCGGCGCCATGCGGCCCAGGTGAGCCAGCGTCGCCGCTACTCCGATCGACCCGTGCCCGCACATGCCGAGGTAGCCCGCATTGTTGAAGAAGATCACCGCCGCGGCGCAATCCGGCGAGTCGGGCGGCAACAGCCACGCGCCCACAATCACATCGGAACCCCGCGGCTCGCACAGAATGGCGCGCCGCCAGTAGTCGTAATCGCTGAGAAGGCGCTCCATGCGTTCCGAGAGCGGTCCCGCGCCCAGGTCGGGTCCGCCCCGGAGCACGCACCGCGTCGGCTCGCCCGCCGTGTGCGAATCGACAATCACTACCTTTTCCATCGTTTTGTGGGTCTCAGCCATATCCGGAACGGCACCGCGGCGCTTGCTGCGAAGTATACAAGCCGCTGCGGTCGGAATCGCTTGAGCGAGCGGGGAGGACGCATGCGGCACGTCAATGCACCAGCAGAATCCGAAGCCCCATCTGTTCTACACTGAAGGGTTACGTTCGGAGTCCCATCGATGTCACTCGCCGCTGTTCCCGTGGATGCCCAACGCCTGCCGTCGCCCGCCCTGCGCCGGTTTGCATGGGCAGTTCTGGCCTACTTCATCGCTGTCATTCTGTGGGGCGGGCTGGTGCGCGCCACCGGCTCCGGCGCGGGCTGCGGCGACCACTGGCCGCTCTGCAACGGCACCGTGATGCAGCACTCGCCGCACGTGGACACCATCATCGAGTTGACCCATCGCATCACCAGCGGCATCTCGTTCTTCTCCGCCGTGGGCCTGCTCATCTTTACGTTCGCCGGCACCGCCCGCGGACACCTCGCCCGCGCCGCCTCCGTTGCCGCCGTCGCGTTCACTTTGATTGAAGCCATCCTCGGCGCTCTGCTGGTGAAATTGGGCCTTACCGCGCAGAGCCAGTCGCCGTTGCGCGCACCCTACCTCGCGCTGCACCTCGCCAACACCCTTCTCCTGCTCGCCGCGCTGGCGCTCACCGCCCATCTGCTCAGCCGCCGCTACGGATTTACCCGCTCCACCGTCCGCATGGTCGCTCCCATCGGCGCCATCGCCGCGGTTGTGGTCGTGATGCTAGTCGGCGTCACCGGCTCCCTCGCCGCACTCGGCGACACTCTCTTCCCCGCGACTTCGCTCGGTGCTGCGCTCTCCCAGGACTTTTCCGCGACCAGCGGCTGGCTCGTACGCTGGCGCTGGACCCATCCCACATTCGCCTTCTTTGCCAGCATCTTCCTCATCTGGCTGCTGGTGCGCGCCTCTCGCAGAACCATCCACTGGGACAACCGCGGCCTGTCTGCGCTGGTGCTGCTGCTGCTGGCAGCGCAATACATACTGGGCGTGCTGGACGTGGTGCTGTTGGCGCCCACATGGCTGCAGATCGCCCACCTGTTTGGCGCGGATGTGCTGTGGGTTGCGCTGGTAGTCCTGACGGCAAGGATGACGCTGGAACCGGTAAAGACAGGGAACAGGGAATAGGGAACAGGGTACAGAAATCCGCTGCCCATCCAAGCTGGATGGACAGCGGATAATGGAGCATACTTGGGGCTGAGATGGATGCATGACCCGCTTTAAAGAGCTAGCGCGAATCGAAGCAGCGATTGAGCACAAGGACGAAGTCGACCTTCGATGGGCTTTGGACTACTGCAAAATGCGCTTGTCAATCTCCGCACACAAGGAAATCCTCAAGCATTGGAAAAAGATCGAGAAGGACGTAATCCAAGCCCTCGAAACTCTGACTAATCCCCCTTAGATTGGTGCTTCGCGTTCTCTTCTGCTGTTCCCTATTCGCTATTCCTTGTTTTATTTCACCAGCACAGCGGCAGCCGGATAGCTTTTTCCGTTCACCATCGCATCGATGACGGGCAAATCCGGTGTGGCTGTGAGCCATTCGATTTTGCCGTCGGACAGAATCACCGTGTCTTCCGCTTTGCCGCCGCGGATGCTCGGGTTCCACGCGAACGCCTGATTGTTCACCACCACTTCCGTTCCCTTCGGCGTTGCCACCCACTCGCGCTCGCCATAGCCGGTGGGACCGCCCTGGTGATGGAACCGCTCCTCGCCCGGATAGCCCTGCGCCGCGTACGCATCCTGCGCCGCCTTGAACAATTGCGCGGAAGTCGCGCCCACCCGAGTCGCATCCAGCAGAGCCGCATTCACCACCGCCGCGGATTGGAATCGCTCCGCAAGCTCATCGGGGAGCGCGCCGAAGTGCACGAAACGCGTGATCGAAATGGCAAGGCCCCACTTGCGCGAACACAAATTCAGCATCGCGTATCGTTTCAGCCGCGCTCCCCGCGCTACCGCATGCTTGTACTTCAAAATGCGATCGTCCACCGCAAACAGGTACACCGAAGGCAGAATGCCGCGCCGCAACAGGTTCGCCGCCGTCATCGCCTCCAGGTCGCATTCCGTCATTCCCGGCCGTACCGCGCGCAGCGACTCCACCGTGGCCGCAGCCGTCTCAGCCCCCAGCCATTTGTAGCGTGCAATCTCCGTCTCACTCAGCGCCTGGCGCAGCGGATAGAGATTCGCGGGCGTGGTTCCGGGCTGCGGCGTGTCGGAAGCCAGCGCCCCGCCCGCAATTCTCTTCGCGGCGTCCAGCGTCTCGTCCGCGTACCAGGGAAAAATCACCGGCTCGAAATCCAGCGCGCCAAACTCCTCATCGTGCAGCCGCGGCGCTTCGTTCTCGGTGGTGAAGTAATAGCGCTTCCCCTCGGCGGTGACCAGCAACGACGCCACTCCCGTCTCCCCCGGCGTCAACACGCGCAACTCCACCGCGCCGCCGGTCACCCACGCGACGTTTTCGTTGCGGCGGATCAGCACTCCGGCCAGATGGTTGGCGTGCAGCCACTCAACCAGCTTCAAGTGCTTGTGCTCGATCTCCGCATTCCACGCGGCTTCGGCCACAAGCGTGGTTCCGTTCACGATGAGATCTTTGGTGATGCGCTCGCTCATGAGTGCTAATCCTTCAAGCATCCGAGCGCGGTCAGAGCCGAAGGCCCAGGAACAACCGCAGATCCTTCGACTTCGCTACGCTTCGCTCAGGATGACAGCTACTGATTTAATCCAATCCTGCGATCAGTCTTCGAGCGCTGGATGATAATAGCTTTCCCATCCCAGGTAATTCGTTGCCGCTTCGTGAATCGCCTTCGAAACGTCGCTGAAGTTCGCCGCAACGTGATGTTCGAAAGCTTCGCGGCAGATATATTTCAGCAGCTTCTGCAGCTGCGGAATCTCCGCCACCCCCGCGCCGCCAAACGTCTCCAGCGGATCGTCAGTGAACCGGCCCGGCCCGGTGTAGCCGCGCATCACGCCGCGCCGGTCGTCGGTCGAAAACCGCGCATAGCTCATCGCCCCCGACTTCACCCGGCCCACGCAAGTGCCAAACGTGTTCAGCTTGCCCACCGTGCCCGCAATGATTTCCTGGTAATCCATGCGAACGTCTTTGAAGAAATGTTTGGGCAGATTGGAGCAGTGGAAGCATACGCATTTGTTGGGATCGCTGCCGTAATTATTGTTCCAATCCAGCAGCGCGCTCGGCGTGCCGCTGGCCAGCGCCAGCATATACATCGAGAGCACGCCCGGCACATCCACCTCGCACGCCGAGGGAATGAGATTGTTGCTCATCATGCTCATCACCGTGCACGGCACCACGCCGAAATATTCTTCCATCGACGTCCAGCACTGCACCGCGCTGATGGTGCAATGCGTCTGCTGCATCCACGTCTCGATCACCGCACCCAGCTTGGCCATCTTGAGCAGCGCTTCCTCGGGAATGCCTGCGGTGGAAACGTAGCCCTTGATCTCTTTCAGCTTCGCCTGCGCCAGGTCGTCGTGGTCGTTCATGCGATGAATGCGCCCGAAGATCTCCGACAGATCGATGGGATCCACGGAAATTCCCGCGGTCTCGAAAATGCGCTCCGAGTAGCGAACCGTGTTGAATGCCGACGGCCGCGCGCCGATCGCCCCGATCTTCAGGTTCCTGAGCCCCTTCACAATCCGGCACACCGCGGAAAACCACTCCAGGTCCGCCTTGAACTCCGCCGTGTCCACCGCCTCGGTGTGCAGCGTGGTCAGCGAGTACTTGATGCCGTACTGCATCATGTTGTTGCACGCGCTCATTTTGCCGCAGAAGCTGTCGCGCCGGACCGCGATGGTCATATTGTCTGACTTATCCGGTGTCGCCTGCACCAGCACCGGCACCTTCAGCCCCGACAGCCGGATCGCATCGACAATGCCGCGCTCTTCGCCAAAGTTGGGCAGCGTCACAATGATGCCGTCGATCTCCTCGGCATGTTTCTTAAACAACTCCGCGCAACGCTTCGACTCTTCGTAGGTTTCTACCGCGCCATACTTCGACTCTTCCGGCGAAAGCACCACCGCCTTTGCGCCCGCTCCCTTTAATGCCGCGAGAATTTCTTCGCGGCCCGTCTTGGCCAGATGATCGGGAAAGAATCCGCGATTGCCCACCACAATCCCAAACGTCATCGTCCTCGGTTGCGCTGACATATCAAAGCTCCTTGATAATTGCAGTAAATCTGTGCAAGTTCACGTGGGTTCAAAGTTCATAGTCCGTAGTTCTTAGCTCTTTTTCCCCGGCCAAAACTTCACGTCATAAAACAGTCCCAGCGCCAGCATCAGCGCGCCCCACCACAGCGGCGCGTGCAGATTCGCCAGCACCACGTTTGCCGTACGGTGCACTACGAATTCGAAAACCCCATAGGCGAAAATCATCGCACCATACACGGTGAGAAGGACGCCGTTGAAAAACCAGATCGATATGTGTCCTGAATGCACGGTGGCCTCCCTACCAGAAATAAATGTTCAACGCGAGGAAGAGGATGATGGCGATCACCATCCAGAAATACTCGTTCTTGTAAATCGGAACCGGTTCTTCTTCCGGCAGCTTGGTCACGCCATACACCACGCCGTCCAGCTCCGCCAGCGTTTTAGGCTCGGTGAACAGGCTCACCACGAAGGTCACCAGCACCGCGACAATGACCGACCACAGAGCACGGTACATGTCCTCGGCCATGGCCTTGGCGTCGCCTGAAATCGCCACATAGCGCAGCGCCGCGGGATAAAAATGCACCCAGGCCCACAGCCCGATCGAGGTCAGCGTGCCAATCAGCAATCCCCAGAAGCCGCCCGCCTTGGTCGCCCGCTTCCAGAACATGCCCATCAGCACCACGCCCAGCAGCGGCGAGATGAAGAAGCTGAACAGCGCCTGCACGTAATCCATGATGCCGGCGGCGTTCATCACCATGTAGGCCGTGCCGATGGATACAATCACGCCCAGAACCGTCGCCCACCGCCCGATGGTCACGTAGTGCTCGTCCTTGGCGTGCTTGTTGATCAGCGGCTGATAAATGTCGTAAGTCCACACCGCGGAAAACGCGCTCACGTTGCCCGCCATCCCGCTCATGAATCCGGCAATCAGCGCGGTGATGCCCAGCCCCAGCAGACCCGGCGCCAGATAGCGCACCATCATCAGCGGCAGCACCTCGTTATAGCTGTAGGGATGCAGCGCGCTCACCTGATTCTCGCCCACCAGGTGCATCAGGCTACCGTTGGGATTCTGCAAGACCACCAGACCCAGCAGCCCGGGCAGAATCACGATGAACGGCACGGCCATCTTGAAAAACGAGCCGATCACCGGGGCCATCCGCGCCGCGCGCAGGTTGTTCGCCGCCAGCACCCGCTGCACCACCAGGAAGTCCGTGGTCCAGTAGCCGAAGCTGATGGCAAATCCCAGGCCGAACACAATTCCCGTCCAGTGGATGCCCATGGGATTGTCGGCGAAATGTCCCAGGCTGTGCCACATGTGCGTATAGTCGCCCGGCGCAGTGATGCCCGCGGCCATGTTCTTGGCCAGCTTGGCCTGGAAACCGCTCCATCCGCCGGCCTCCACCAGCCCCAGTATCGGAACCAGCAGCGCTCCGCCCCAGATCAGTACAAACTGCAAAACCTCGTTGAAGATCGCCGACCGCAATCCTCCCAGCGCCACATATGCCGCCACCGCCAGCGATGAAACAATGATGGAGAAGTGCAGGTTCCAGCCAAGCACCACCTTCATCACCACGGCCATTGCGAACATGTTCACGCCGCTCATCAGCACCGTCATGAACGCAAACGAAAACGCGGAGACGATGCTCGCCCCCTGCCCGTAACGCAGCTTCAGGTATCCCGGCACGGAGTGCGTCTTGCACACGTAATAGAACGGCATCATCACGATGCCCAGGAACAGCATGGCGGGAATGGCGCCCACCCAATACCAGTGCGCCGCCAGAATGCCGTATTGATACGCCGAGCCGGCCCAGCCCATCAGTTCAAGTGAGCCCAGGTTCGCCGAGACGAAGCTCAAGCCCGCGATCCACGCGGTCATCTCGCGGCCGGCCATGAAGAATTCTTCGCTGGTGTTGGCCTGGCCCTTGAGATAAAAGCCGATCCAGATCACCATCACGAAGTAGATGGCGATCACCGCGATATCCAGCCCGCTGAGATGTGCCAGCGAAGGCGCGCTGAGCGCCATGGCTGCCCGGGAAGGCAGACCGGCAGCAGAGAGGTGTGGGGCCAATTCGAACATGTGTCACCTGAACTGAGGCTTGCGCCCGTGCTGTGGGACGTTCGCCCCTAAGTAAATGGGTTTACTGCATGCCTTGTCAAGCGGCAAAAGCCGCCCGCGGGAATCCCTCGCATCGCCTCACGGCCTCGCCCGATCCGACCCATCCGGGCACCGCGAATGCCGAGGAAAACGTTTCCGGGAAGTGTACAGCCTGCCCCGCATTCCGCGCCATGCCCGCGCCAATTCCCCCGCAGCGACCGATTTCGTCCTTGTGCCGGCCCATGCGCGCAGACTAACTTGGTTTGGAAGGGTCCCTGGGGCGTTCCCCAGTTACGCGCCCGGGAACCTCGCATCGCATCGCTTAGTCGCCGCAGCCACGCTCCAGGAGGTTTCCCCGATGCATCCCGTTCTCGATCCCCGCATCTCCCGCCGCTCCTTCTTCCGCTTCGCCGCCGGCGCCTCAGCGCTCGCCGCCCTCCCCATCGTCACCGAGGCCCACCTGGCCCAGGCCCAGCGCGGACGCCGCCTCGGCGATCCCAACAAAGGCGTGCATATCGACTCCAACGAAAACCCGCTCGGCCCCTGCGAAGCCTCCCGCCAGGCCATGCTCGACATGGTCCCCAGGGGCGGGCGCTACTTCTTCAACATGGAATACGATCTCGCCGACCTGGTCGCCAAACAGGAAGGCCTCGATCCAAAATCCGTGCGCGTCTACGCCGGCTCCAGCGAGCCGCTTGCCTACACCGTCCTCGCCTTCACCGACAAGAATCATCCGCTGGTGATCGCCGATCCCGGCTACGAAGCCCCCATGTACTCCGCCCAGCGCGTTGGCGCTTCGGTGCTCAAAGTCCCCCTCGCCGACCCCAAAGGCGCCGCCATCCACGACATCCCTGCCATGCTGGCCGCCTCCACCCAGACCGGCGTCCTCTACATCTGCAATCCCAACAACCCCACTGGCACCTGCACTCCGCGCGCCGACATGGAACACGCCGTCGCCAACGCCCCCAAAGACACCGTTCTCCTCATCGACGAGGCCTACATCCACCTCTGCGATGCCCCCCGCTCCATCGACTTCGTCAAAGAAGGCCGCAACGTCATCGTCCTGCGCACCTTTTCCAAGCTCTACGGAATGGCCGGCATCCGCATGGGCCTCGCCATCGGCCGCCCCGACCTGCTCGAAAAGCTCGATTACTTCGGCCGCAACTTCCTGCCCATCACCGCCACCGCCGCCGCCATCGCCAGCCTCAACCAGCCCGACCTCGTCGCCACTCGCAAAAAAATCACCGCCGGCACACGCACCGATAACCTGGCCTGGCTCAAGCAGCAGGGCTACGCCGTCACGCCGTCTGAGAGCAACTGCTTTATGCTCGATACCCGCCGCCCCGGCAAGCAAGTCCTCCAAGCCATGGCCTCCAAAGAAGTCTTCGTAGGCCGCATCTGGCCCTCCTGGCCCACCCAGGTCCGCATCACCGTGGGCACTCCGGAAGAGATGATGACGTTCCGCAAAGCCTTCACCGAAGTCATGGCGTAACAGTGGTCAGTGCTCAGTGGTCAGTGATCAGCGCGAACTTTGGTTCGTCGGGGGGCGAAGAGCAACCGCGGATCTTTCGACTGCGCTGCGCTCCGCTCAAGATGACAGCGCGCTGAGGGGGCATTGAAAGCCGATCACTGTTCACTTACCGTTGACCACTGACCACCACTGAGCACTGACCACTGACCACTGACCACTGACTACTGACCACTGACTACTGACCACTGTGATCCACATCACACCCCCAAGTGCTCCCAAACACCGCCCGCGCCCGCAATCAGTGCCACTCTGTTCTGTTGCGAGGCTTTGCACCATGCCCGACTCCCCGCGGAACCGATGGACCGATCCCTCCGTAATTCTGGTCGCCACCGATCTCAGCGACCTCGACCGCCTCATGCCCCATGCCCTCGATCAGGCCGCCTCCACCGGCGCCCGCCTCATCCTCCTCCACGTCCTCGCCCTCAGTGAAGCCATCGCCTCCGACGCCTCCGGCATGCCCTACTACGACCCCGGCGGCGCCCTCGACATTGCCGCCAAAATCCTCAGCACCTGGTGCGAAACCGCCCGCAAAAACAGCATCGTCTGCGACTCTGTCGTTCGCGAGGGCAACGCCGCGCAGCAGGTTCTTTCCGCCGCCCGCCAATTCCACGCGGACCGCATCCTTCTTGGCACCCGGAGCCGCGGAAAAGTCAGCAAGCTGCTCATCGGCTCCGTTGCGGAACAAGTGCTGCGCTCGGTCCATATCCCGGTCATAACCGTGGGTCCCGAGGCTCATCTCCCGGCCGGCGTCAACCCTCCCCAGCGGGTGGTGTTGCACGCCACCACTCTTCGAGAGACCTCCCGTCCGAGCGCAGTGCTTGCTGCCCAGATCGCCGCCACCCTCGACGCCCGTCTGGTGCTCCTCCACGTCCTCCCTCACCTGCCGGAAATGCAGCGCCGCGGGCTCCCCACCGGCTTGGACTCCGCCGCCATGCAGCAACTTCGCGACCTCGCCGCCGACACCGCCGCTGCCACCGCACTCGATTCCACCGTCGTCATCGAGCCCAAAGTAGCCCACGGCAACCCCTCCATCGAGATCCTCGCCGAATCCTCAGAGCGCAACGCCTGCCTGATCGTCCTCGGCGCCAACCACCGCTCCGCCTTCGAAAGCCTCACCCGCGACCGCACCGTCTACAAGGTGCTGGCCCACGCCCGTTGTCCCGTGATGACCCTGCGCGAAACCCTCATCGACGACGAAGAAAACATCATCCCCCGCATCGCCATGCACACCCAGGCCTGACCGTCAGTGGTTAGTGGTTAGTGGTTAGTGCTCAGTGGTCGGCTCTATGCTGGCAGGCCCGCAGCGATTCCTCAGCCAGGCCAAAAACAGATTCTCGCCGCAGCGTAATTTCGCATGCGAACGACAGCAGATATCGGCAAATTGTCAGTAGGTCTTTTGTTCGGGAAAGAAAGCTAAGCCGTGAGCCGCTCGAGCTGATCGGGCTTGGAGATGGTCAGGGTGGCGCCCTTGATCTGGATCCACTGGTCGCGGCGGAACTGGTTCAGCAACCGCGTCACCGTCTCCCGCGAAGTGCCGGCCATGTTGGCAATCTCTTCGTGCGTCAGCGCCATGGTGAACCGAATCTCCGGCTTGCCATTGGCCGCCGCCCGTCCCCAATCCAGGAGCAATCGCGCCAGCCTGCCCGCCGCGGAGCCCGACAGCGCCAGCCGCTTGGCATCGTGGAAAACCGTGAGATATTCCCCCGAAAGAGACTGCGCCGCGTGCATGCTGGCGATTCCGTGCCGCCCCAGGAAATCAATGAACTCCTGCTTGCGCACGGTCTTCACCTGGCAGGGCTCAATGGCCTCGGCAGTCACCTCGTGCGGCACATTGGCCAGCACCGCGCTCAGCCCCATCACGTCGCCCGGACCCGCAATCTTCAGGATCATGGTCTTGCCGTCGCGCGATGTCGAGGATATCTTGACCTGCCCAAAACAAATCACAAACACATTGCGCGCCTGATCGCCTTCATTGAACAGCTTGGCGCCGCGCGCATGGCTCATCATGACGCCAATCTCGTCGTAATCCTGCAGCGCCTCCGGCGTGAGATTGCAGAACATGCGCAGATGGCGATGCTCGCAATTCAAACAATCTTCCGGGGGGTGATGCGACTGGAAAGAGGCCATGGGTTCTCGACTGATTATCTGAAGTATAACTCAATTTCCGGGCCTCTGAGATCAATCCGAACCACGGCGCACGCAGAATCTCGACAGCAGTGCCGAAAATCACTCGATGCCGCCCAACTGAAACAATGCAAAGGCTTAACCGGCAGAGGGCACGGCCGCCACCCGGCGTCTACGGCCACGTCCGGAAAGGCTGCAAGTGTGATAAGCGCGCGAAACTTCCCTCGCCAGTTCTTCCAATAGCCTCATGCGAAGCGGCGGATGGCCCTCGAATGCCAGCTTCAGCGGATGCATCGCAAGCAGCAGCAGCGAGCCCGGACTCTGCGCCACCAGCGTGTAGGTATGATGTCCGTCCCCCAGCGTAGCGGCCAGTTCCACCAGGTCTCCGGGACGAGCCGTGCCCAGCAGGATCCGGGTCTCCTGCCGCTCCGTACGCCGCATGAGTTGCCCCTGCACTACCAGGTAAAGTCCTGCACATTCCGCGGACTGGCGAAAGATCGTATCCCCCGCATCGAAAGACATGGTCTGCGCCGAGGCCGCAAGCAGGCCGCCGATATCGGGCGGGCAGTCCAGCAATTCCGAAACCGGGTGCGCCGCCACGGATTCCAACTGCCTGGACCTTGCCTCTGCTTGCACTTTTCCGTCTCCCTTGGCCTTCGAACGGCCTTCGCTCCGGCGGTATACCGACGCCGCACTCCACCGGCCGGCCGTTTCTCCGGTCTTCCTTCCGCGACCTTCCACCAATTCAGGTTTCATGGCGCCCTGACTTTCCAACGTGAATGCCCCGCCCTTGGGACTCCGGTTTGCGTCCCCCGGCTTGCCGGGCAATTGGACTAGCCGATTTCCACGGCGAAATCTCCCTCCGGCTGCGGGTGATCGGAGACTGCATGGGCCGGAACGCAGAGCACCGGAACGCGCGAACCGGCCAGAAGGGCAAACACGGTTCCGTGCCGTCCCGGCGAGTCGCTCCTGCGCTTCACGCCCGCCACCAGAATACTGGGGCTATATTGTGCAACGGCATTCGCAATGGCTTCGGATGGATGCCCGTCTTTGACCACGCAGCGCACCGGGAAAGTTCCCCGGGCCTGCACTCCAAACTGCTCCAGCGTGGTGGCACAGGGATTGAGGAATGCCGACGCTTCCGCCGCGGTGCGCGCATGCACCACGATCAGCGGGCGGTTGAATACCTCCGCCAGCGAGCAGCCGGCGTCCATGGCCGCTTGCGTGGAATCGTTGCGGTCCATGGCCAGCAGCACCGGCCCGCCGGGAATGGGGCGAAATTCGCCCGCATTCCAGTCCGCGGACACCGCGAGCACCGGGCAGCACGAAAGCCGAACCAGTTGCTCGGCAATGGCGCCCACCGCTACCGGGCCCGCGCCCTGTCGCCCTCGCGTTCCCATTACGATCAGCCCGGCGTCGTATCGATGCGCCACCTCCAGCAACATCTCCACCACCGTGCCCTGGCGCACTTCGGAATGGCTGTGAATGCCTTCGCGGAGGAGGTCGGCTGCCATCTGGTCCAGCGCTGCTCGCGCCCGCTCCGGCATGGCGCGCAAAATTTTGCCGGGAACCGCCTCCACGTCCGCATATTCCAGCGGATCAATGCCATGCGCCAGCACGATCCGCGCTCCATAAGCACTGGCCAGCTTGCGGGCATACTCCAGGGCGGCTTCGGACTGGCCCTCCAGATCGGTGGCCACCACGATGGTCTTCATCTTCTCAGCAAAGCTCATTAGAGCCTCCCGCGTTTCGCACCTGGCCAACGCTTGTCTCCACGCCCATTTTTCCGAGTCTGCGCTTCGATTGACCAGCCAGGCAGTGACCCCATTCACCTCCGCGTGTGATCCCAATCACAATGTTCTGCTTTAACCATCCAATCCAAGCCGAATCCGCTGAAGAACTGCCTCGATCCTGTACACTCAGGCACTCGATGGAGTAGCCTTTGCGCGTTATGAAAAACCTTCTGAAAGTCCCTGCTCAATCGATTTTTCGTTCAGCGGTCCTTGTTTTCTGCGCGGTATTGACCGGCAGTGCATTCCAGGCCATCGCCCAGGCCCCCGTGCCGGATTCGCCTGCAATCGAAGCCAAAGCCCATGCTTTGCTTTCCAAATTGACCCTCGAAGAGAAGATCGAGCTGATCGGCGGAGTCGACAGCATGTTTACTCACGCCGAGTCCTCGATCGGGCTGCCGCGCTTAAAAATGTCCGATGCCTCCGTCGGCGTGCGCACCTGGGGACCGACCACGGCCTATGCGGGAGGCGCCGCGCTGGCCGCCACCTGGGATGTGGACTTTGCGCGCAAGCTGGGCGAGAGCCTGGGCAAGGACGCCCGCGCCCGCAATGTGAATTTCCTGCTGGGACCGGGCGTCAACATTGCCCGTTCGCCGGTGGCGGGGCGAAATTTTGAATACCTCTCGGAAGATCCGTTCCTTAACGCCACGCTGGTGGTTCCGTTTATTCAGGGCGTGCAGTCGCAGGGCGTCATCGCGACCGTGAAGCACTACGCCTTGAACAACCAGGAATACAGCCGCCACGATACCGACGTCGAGGTGGATGAGCGCACCATGCGCGAAATCTACCTGCCCGCTTTCGAGGCCGCCGTCACCAAAGGCCATGTGGACGCGGTGATGAACTCCTACAACATGGTCAACGGGCAGCACGCCACGCAGAATGCGTTCCTCAACCTCAAAGTGCTGAAGGGCGAGTGGGGCTTTCAGAGCATCCTCATGTCGGACTGGGATGCCACTTACGACGGGGTGGCCGCGGCCAACAACGGCCTCGACCTCGAGATGCCCTCGCCGCGCTTCATGAACGCCAAGGCGCTGCTTCCGGCCATCCAGGCGGGCACGGTCAAGGAATCGACCATCGACGACAAGGTGTTGCGCCTTCTGCGCACGGAGTTGCGCTATGGCTTCACCGATCGCCCGCAGTTCGATCCTTCCAACTCGACCTACTCGGTGGCGGATCGGCCGGTTGCCTTGCAGGGAGCGCGCGAGAGCCTGACCCTGCTCAAGAATGAAGACCATTTCCTGCCCCTCGATGCATCGAAGATCAAGACCATCGCTATCATCGGTCCGGACGCGTGGCCCGCGGTCCCCGGCGGCGGAGGATCTTCGGAAGCCACGGCGTTCGACCCCGTCAGCATCGTCACCGGCATTGCCAACCTCGCCGGCCCCGGCGTGCACGTGCTCTACGTGCGCGGGCTGCCGGAGATGATGGAAGTTTTCCGGCATACGAACTGGAACGGCGCAGTAAAGGCTGCCACGTATTCCAGCAGGGATTTTTCCGGCGCGGCGCAAACCGCAACCCAGCCCAGAATCGCCGGCAACAAGCGGGAGGGTTGGGGCCCGCAAGACAAGACGCCGCGCACCATCCGCTACAGCGCGTCGTTCAAAGCGGGCAAGCCGGGCAAATACATGGTGCTGTCCGCGGCCTCGGGCGGCGACAAATACAGCGTGACGGTGGACGGAAAGCAGATCATTGAGCAGGTGCAGGCGGAAGGGCAATATCCCGAGGCCGCAACGCTGGAGTTGACCGCCGGGCAGACCATCGACGTGGTCGCCGATTATCGCCCGGGCTTCGCCGGCAACCGCTTTGGCCTGGGCATCGTAAATGAATCCGACATGATTCCGGAGGACGTGAAAAAGTCTGCTTCCATGGCCGACGTGGTGGTGGCGGCCGTGGGATATAGCCCGGCGTTTGAGAGCGAAGGCTTCGATCGTTCGTTCACGCTGCCCTGGGGCCAGGATGCGCTGCTCGAAGCCATCGCCGACGCCAATCCGCATGTTGTGGTAACGCTGACCGGCGGCGGCGCAGCGGACACCCACCGCTGGCTGAACAAGGTTCCGGCCCTGCTGCACACTTACTATCCTGGCCAGGAAGGCGGGACCGCCATCGCCGAAGTCCTGTTCGGCAAACAGAATCCCGAGGGCAAATTGCCCGTCAGCTTCGACAAGAGCTGGCAAGACAGCCCTTCGTATCCGTATTACTACCCGGTCAAGGGCGCCGACACCGTGCTCCACGTTCCCGTCTCTTCAGATCAGCCCCCGCACGACATCACCATTGGCCACGTGAAATACGGCGACAGGCTGATGGTGGGCTATCGCTACTGGACCACCACGGGCAAGCATCCGCTGTTCGCGTTCGGTTATGGGCTCAGTTACACCACGTTCAGCTTTGCCAACCTGCAGGCGCCGTCGTCAGCCGATTCGGGCTCGCCGGTGCAGGTGAGCTTTGACGTGACCAACACCGGCAGCGTGGCCGGCGCGGAAGTAGCGCAACTCTACGTCTCCGATCCTTCGGCGAAGGCGCAGCGGCCGGAGCGCGAACTGAAGGGCTTTGAGAAAGTGCGGCTCGCTCCGGGCGAGACCAAGCACGTTACGCTGAGCCTGGATGCGCGTGCGTTCAGCTACTGGGATGACAGCGCGCACAAGTGGACCATCGATCCGGGCAAATTCGTGATCCGCGTCGGCGACTCCAGCGAGAACACGCCGCTCACCGCGGACGTCGAAGTGAAATAGCGCTTGCCTTCTCTTGCTTCTCATGGGCCTGCTGCACTCGCGGCAGGCCTTTTCCTGCGTCCGCTACGGCTGTCCGTCGCTACGGCTGCCCGTTCGCTCCCCTGGGAATGTGCGACGTCATATCCTTGAGCAGGAATTCCTTGAGGATGTTTTCCACGGCGCCGGCGCCAATCTCCGTCAGGCCATTGAAGAAAACCAGCGACGCGCCCCGCTCCGAAGACGGGAAGTAGAGATTCGAAATGGCGCCAGCAGTGAGGTCGCCAAGGACATTGGAATAGTTGGGGCGCCACCGCCCATCGTCTCCGCGCGCGATCACCGCGGCCGACATGGCATACAGTGCTCGCGACCTGACACTGCCCTTCCCCTTGTAGAAATAACGCGGATCCTGGCGAAAGAGCGCCGGATAAATGGCGCGGCCGAACAACTGCCCGCTGACGTGATTGGCAAACGTCGCGCCATAGCGCTTGCCGTAGCCTGACAGCCCGCCTCCGAACCCGGGATACACATCCTTGTACTGTTCCGCGCCCGCAATACCCGCCATCACCGCGAATGCCGTGGGATCGAACATGGAGCGGAAGCTCAACTGGAACTTCTGCCTGGCCAGCATCGGCGGCGCGTTCCAGTCGAACGTCATATAGAAGTTCGGAATCACGCCGAGCACGCGCTGCTGCACCGCGATCTGCACCTGTTCTTCCGCCAGCTCCTCCTTGTCTCCGATCACCGTGATGCTTGTGGAGGCAGCCGCTACCGAGAGCACGATCTTGGGAAGGATGCGCACGTCACCGGTCTGCAGCGAAATAACGGCCGACGCGTAGGCGCCCATATCCTTGGCGGTAACCGTGAGCTTGTAGGGTCCGGGCGGGAGATTGTTGAACGTGAATTGGCCGTCGCTTCCTGATTGAACGATCTGCGCGCTTGCGCCGGAGGGCCGCCGCACCGCTACCCGCGCGCCCTGCACCACGTCGCCGTTGGTGTCCAGGACCGTGCCGGACAGCGTTGCGCCGGCGGATGGACTTGCTGCATTCGCATTCTGCGCGGAATCATTCTGCGGCTGCGGGGTCTGCGGCTGCGGCGCATCGGGAAGAGCAAGGGCAGGCGCCGCTGCGATGCTGGGCGGCTGCGCCTGGACCTGCGGGAGCACGGCCATCCCGAGGAGAAGGATCAGTCCCGCACTTCGCATCGCAACCAACGCGCATTGAACTGAGAGCAAACAAACACTCCTAATGAAAGGGAAGATGTCCCCCTTCTATCGACGAGATGCACGCTTGCTCGTAATCGATTTCAGAGATGAAGAGTTTGTCATGGTGCGCTGGCGATTCTGCTGCGGAAAGCAACAATTGAGGCGCGCACCGCATCGAGCAATGCTGCTCAGATGCGAAGGAAGATCTTCTTCTTAAACATCCAGAACAGCATGAGCCAGTAAGTCAGCAGCGTGAGCGCGCCCAGCAGCAGCGGCTCGAGCGCAGTGCCCAGCGCATTCATCACACGCATTCCCAGGTGAATGCGAAACGAGCTCTCGACGAACTCCTCCCAGAGGTGCGCCATCATGTATGCCGCAATGGAGTTCATGCCCACCACCACCAGCGGAAACGCGATGCGCCGGTTGCCCTTGACATCGACGATCCACGAAAACGCGGTAAGAAACAGGAAACACACGCCGCCGGAGAACAGCGTCCACGACGGAGTCCAGATGCGCTTCACGATGGGGCAAATTCCGGTGAAGTGAAGCAGCACGCCCGCGGCGATCAACCCCGCCGCCGCCAGCAAAAATCGCCGCAGCGGAATCTTCGGCGCGGATTCCAGGAACCATCGCCCGCCGATCACTCCCAGCAGCATGGTGCCCAGCGTGGGAATAAAGCTCAGCGTCAAATACCCGCCCTCGTTGTAGACGAAGCGGCTGGTGCGCGGGAACAGGTTGAGAAACCACACGTCGAACGCCTGCCCCAGATTGCTGTTCTTGTTCCAGTGCGATGCAAAGCCGCTGTAAATCTGTCCCGGCCAACCCGAAGGAACGCCCACCACAGCGTAATTGAAGTTCGCGCCCGGCGCCGGATAAAGCGCCCATGCCAGCCAGTAGCCGAAGAGAATTGCGGACAACGCAATCCATTGCCAGCGCGGCCGCGCAAACGTCAGCAGGAACGCAAAGGTGTACCCAAGCCCAATCTGCGTGAGCGTGTCTTCAAACGTGAAATACGTGATGGGCCCCGATGTCGAGCGAAGAAAAATTCCCAGCGCAATCAGAATCACGCTGCGCCACATGGTGTGAAACAGCATGTGCGCAAAACTCTCGCCTTTGCGCTGCCGGCTGCGTATGGAGTAGGGCAGCGCCACGCCCGCGAGAAACGTAAATCCCGGCTGGATGGTGTCGTGCAGGCTCATGCCCGCCCACTCCACATGAGACTGGTTCCAGGCCAGGTCGTGCCAGACCGTGCTGCCGGGGAACGAGCGGGCCACCTCCGCGAAACGAAGGACCTCGCCCATCATCAGCAGCATCACCAGCCCGCGGTAGGCATCCACGGCCACGTTGCGCGCAGGCGGTTGCGCAATGGCTGGATTCATGGTGGTTGCGGAACGATCACCGCTCAACGGTTGGGCGCTGGCGACAGACATCTCGACTCCCCGGGAGAACGATTTCTCCCGGAGTTCACACTATGCGGAGCAGCCCGCGACAATCAAGCGAAATCCCGCCGCTCAACGTAAGCTCTTCAGCGCCGGATAGAGCTTGCGCCAGCGGGCATATCCCGCGCGATACGCCGCCACATCCGCCGCATCCGGCTCGATGCGCTCCGCCACCTGGATGGCTTGTGCGCAGGCCCGGTCCAGGTTCGCCCAGTGGCCCACGCCCACGCCGGCCATCAGCGCGCAACCAAACGCGCCGCCCTCCTCCGCAGTGAGAATCTCCACCGCGTGGCCGTAAATGCCGGCCTGTATGCGCCGCCACAGCGGGCCGCGCGCGCCTCCACCGCCCAGGCGAATGCCGCTGACCGGAATGCCCAGCTCCGCAAACAGCGAGAACGTGTCCTGCAGCGAGTAGGCGACGCCTTCGAGGGTTGCGCGCACAAAATGCGCCGCGGTATGCACCGTGCCGATGCCCGCGAAAGCCGCGCGAACCTCCGGATCGAGATGCGGCGTGCGCTCGCCCAGCAGATACGGAGCCCACTCCAGGCCCTGGCTTCCCGCAGGCACCGTGGCCGCATCCGCCGTCAATGCGTCGTAATTCTGCCCGGCAAAAAAAGTGTTTCTCAGCCACTGCAGGCTCAATCCCGCCGACTGCGTCACTCCCATCACGTGCCAGAGACCCGGCACCGCATGGCAAAACGTGTGCAGGCGGCCTTTGGGATCCTTGGTTGGCTCGGCGGTCGCTGCAAACACCACGCCGGACGTGCCGATGGTCGCCGACACCGAACCCGGCTGCAGAATCCCCATGCCAACCGCTCCCGCGCCCTGGTCTCCCGCGCCCGCCACTACCGGCGTTCCCGCTTTCAGGCCGGTGAGGCCGGCTGCGCTCTCGCTGATCTTCGCGCAGATCTCCGGCGATTCATACACCTTCGGCAGCCAGCTATGGGGAATCCCCGCGGCCTCCGCGACTTCGCGCGACCAGCGGCGATGCGTCACGTCCAGCAGCAGCGTGCCCGAAGCTTCCTGCACGTCGATGGCAAACTCGCCGGTGAGACGATAGCGCACGTAATCCTTGGGGCACAGGATGTGCCGCGTGCGCGCGAAGATCTCTGGCTCGTGCGTCTTCACCCACAGCAGCTTGGTCAGCGTGAAGTTGGGCAGCGCCGGATTGCACGTCAGCTCGATCAGCCTTTCATAGCCGATCTTCTCGTGCAGCCAGTCACATTCGGGCTGGGTGCGCGTGTCGCACCAGATCAGCGACGGCCGCAGCACTGCGCCCGCTTCGTCCAGCATCACCGCGCCGTGCATCTGGCCGGTCAGGCCGATGGCGGCGATATCTTCTCGCGGCTCCGGCGCGGCTGCCAGCGCCATCCGGATGGCCTCCTGCGCGGCCCGCCACCAGTCTTCGGGGTCCTGCTCCGCCCAGCCCGGGTGAGGCGTGCGAAACGGCGCATGCTCGCTCGATGCCCCGCTGATCAGTTTCCCTGAGCCATCCACCACCACGGCGCGCGTGCCGCCGGTGCCCACATCCACTCCCAGGTACCCCATGGCAACTCTCCCTTGCGTAAATCGGTTTTTTCGGGCGTCCGCAGCATATCAGCTTTGCCGGGCAGCGGGAAGGCACGCGCACCCATTGCCGTCGCCGAACCTTCCTGCGCGAGTAGTCCGCAAAAACGAATCGGGAGACGCATACCGCGCCTCCCGATCCCTTTTCCCTATTCCCTTCGTCCCTTGTTCCCTCGGTCCCTTGTTCCCTGTCTTACTGAATCATCACCACGTTCATGCTCCACGGATCGAGCGTCAGCGTCAGCGGAAGACTCTGCGCGCCCAGGTCGGTGGTGGTCGGCGGATCCCACTTGTTGTTCTGGGTATCGTCGTAGATCGCCTTGCTGTAAGTGATCACCTTAACCCCGGGGCTGTTGGCCTCCGCGGATAGCGTGATCTGCACCGGCGCGCTGGCGTTCTGGTTCAGATTGAAGAGCACCAGCGCCGTCCCGCCGCTGTGGGTGGCTGCATAGGCGCGCACATCGGTGGTGTCGCCGTTCACGCTGGCGGTCAGCGCATTCTCGCCATTCACCGCCACGTTGCTGAACAACTGGAACGCGCGCGCGGTGGGCGACATGGTTCCCCCCGGGCCCGCATCGGGACAGGTGGTATCGGATGCCCCGTCGGAAAAGACATTGTAAGCTCCGAAAGTCTGCCAGCCGTAAAGCGTTGCACTATCGTTGCCGGAGCTGCCATTGCAGTTGCCGAAGCCGATCCACCACGTCAGCCGCGACACCCCGTCATTCATCATTTCGCCCAGTACCTGGCCGGCATACAGGCCCTGCGTAATCGACCAGCTCTGTTTGCCTGGATCGCTGTACGGCCCCCCGATCTCGCCCACATAGATGGGTGTGTTGGGCTTGCCTGCGGTCGTCAGTTCCGCCTTGAGGATGTTGATGTTATCTGTCAGTTTCGGAGCCGCTTTCTGCACCAGGAACGCGTCGGTCTCCTGGCCGGGTGTCTCCGGATAGTAGTGGAACTCGACGAAGTCATACGAGCCCTTGGCGTTGCCCAGGACTGTTGAGTCCCAAGCGCCCCCCGTGGTACTGTCGGCATCCACGTCCACGCCCACCAGAACATTCTTATCCACCGCCTTGATGTCGGAGTAGTAGGTTTGCGCGGCGCTTGCGTACGTGGCCGCATCGTTGGGCTTAGTGTGCAGGTCGGTCTCCCACGTGCCGTATTCCTCGTTGCCCACCGTGACATGGCTGAGGGTGCCGCCGGCCGTCTCCCAGGCCTGTACCCAGTCCGCCGCTTCCGTCGGATCGCCCGGGCCAGTGCATGCCGCATCGGTTCCGTAGTCGGCCGTGAGCGCGACGTCGGCGCCAAGGGGAATCTGCAGGCCGGTGATGAAACTGGTGTAGAGGGCTCCCGGATCGGCCCAGCCACCTGTTGTGAGGTTGGGCGCCGTCCCCTGGCACATCATGTTGGCTTTCCAGTGGTATTCGTCGGACCAACTACCACCGGGCCAGCGCAGCGCCTTGATGCCTGCCGCCTGCAACGCCGGAACAACATAAGACGTGGTCGGGTCAAACCACGCCGCCATGTTCACGCCCAGCAACTTGTCCGTTAGCGCCGGCCCGCTCACTCCCTGGTTCACCGCGACCGTGCTAAGCAGCGCGACAGTCACCGCCGAGGACGTTCCTTTGGCCGTGTTGTAGATCTGCAAACTGCCCGCATCCGGGGTATAGCTGGCCGACAACGTATCGCTGCCGGCTGCCAGCGAATTGGCCGGAATATCGATGGTCGCACTGCCGCTGGACAACGCCGTGGCGCTGGAAGTGTAGGTTCCGCTGCTCAACGTCACCGATCCCGTAGCCGCCGTATCGCCGGCGGGCACGCTCACCGCCACCGTCACCTTCAGGTCTTGCGAAGTGTAGATGCTCGCGGAAGCCGGCGTCACCGCCATCGCTGGCGTGATTTTGGCCACGGTCACCGGGGCTGTTCCTGACGCATTGGCATATACAGAGGCGCTGGACGTATCCGGGGTGTAGGCCACGGTAAGCGTGTTATTGCCCGCCGGAAGCGAAGCGGCGGGGATCACGATGCTGGCACTGCCGCTGGCCAGCGTTGTCTGAGAAGAGGCGAAGGTTCCGCTGGTCAGCTTCACCGTTCCGCTGGGAGTTGGATTGCCAGTCCCGCCGGCCACTGCCACCGTCACGCTCAGCGACTGCTGCGTATTGATGCTCGACGAAGCCGGCGTCACCGTCACCGTGGGAGCGATCTTACCCACCGTAACCGAGTTTGTTCCCGAAGCGGTGTTATAGATCGCGGCGCCGGCCGTATCCGGCGTGTAGGCCACGCTCAGCGTGTCGCTCCCTGTAGCCAGCACGCCCGCGGCAATGGGAATGGTCGCACTGCCCGTAGCCAGGGTGGTCGCGGGGGACGTGAAGCTTCCGCTGGTCAGCGTCACCGTGCCGGTGGCCGCCGGAGCTCCGCTGCCTCCGCTCACTGCCACCGTCACCGTGAGGATCTGCAGCGGGGTAATGTTCGCCGACGACGGGGTCACCGTCATCGTGGGGGTCGCCTTGGTCACCGTCACCGTGCCTGATCCGGTTGCCGTGGTGTAGTTCGAAGTGCTGGCCGCGTCCGGCGTATAGGTGGCCGACAATGTGTCAGAGGCCGCTGCCAGCGCCCCGGCGGCGATCTGGATGTTCGCGCCGCCGCTGGCCAGGGTGGTCGCGCCGGAGGTGTAACTTCCGCTCTTCAGCGTCACGCTGCCGGTGGGAACGCCGCTCGAGCCGCTGACCGCCACTGTTACCGATACCGATTGCACCGTGGTGATGCTGGAAGCCGCCGGGGTCACCGAGACCGCGGGCGCTGTGGGATTCGGTGGCGGAGTCGTTGTCGAGCTGCCGCCGCCGCAACCCATCATCAGCAGGCAAAGCCCGCTCGCCAAAAAGAAGGAAATTCTTACCTTGTTCATTTTCAATTGGTCAACTTTCCTGAATTCGCGTTCGCCGGACCCGAATTGCCCCACTCCAGGCGATAGCCGCGTTGCGCAGAGATACAGAAAACCCCAGTTTTCAGAATCGCAAGTATCGTACCCGGTTTTCGCGCGATTGTCTCGTTTTTCAAGGGATGGGTTCGATACCATGCCTCCGCCAGGATCAGCCCCCGGGTCTCCGTCCAGTTCCCCGAAAAAGGACTTCGACCGACGAATTTCCTACAACTCAGCTTGTCATCCTGAGCGCAGCAGGGCGCGGCTTTCTGCGCTCTGCGGAGTCGAAGGACCTGCAGTTTGGGCTCTCCGCCGCCCATGCCGCAACCGCCCGATAAGAACCATTCCAGGCTTCCCATTCCCACGATGAGAGACAGCCGCCCGAAGTGTGACCCTCCGCACAGGCTAAAATCCGCCGCCGCGCAAGAATGGAGTGGAGAAGCCGGTTAACCCACTGTTGACCGCCAGGAGAAATACACCCCATGAGCGACCTTGCACCCCTTGCCGAAGCCGTAGCCGTTGACCCGCTGGTGGGCCATCCAGCGGACTATCACGTCTTTCATAATTTTCTGGAGCGCTGTGAGAACCTGCCCGCCATCACTACCGCCGTGGTGTGGCCGCACTCCGACGTGGCTCTGCGCGGCGCGGTCGAAGCCGCCCAGGCCGGACTGATTGAGCCCACTCTCATCGGCGACGAGCCGGAGATGAAAGCGCTGGCCGCCAGGATCGGACTGGACCTCAGCCCCTATCCGATTCTGCAGGCCGACGACGAGGCCAGGTCCGCCGAGCTAGGGGTGGCCATGTGCCGCAGCGGCAACGCCCAGGCCATGATGAAGGGCAGCCTGCACACCGACGAGTTGATGAAAGCCGCCATGCAGCGCGACACCGGGCTGCGCACCGCCCGCCGCATCAGCCATGTATTCGTGATGGACACGCCGGCCTACCCGCGCACCCTGCTGATCACCGACGCGGCCATCAACATAACGCCGGAGCTGGAAGACAAGGTCCACATCGTGCAGAACGCCATCGACTTGGCGCACGCGCTGGGCATTCCCGAGCCCAAGGTGGCGCTGCTCTCGGCGGTGGAGACGGTGAATCCCAAGATCGCGTCCACGCTGGATGCCGCGGCCCTGTGCAAGATGGCCGACCGCGGCCAGATTACCGGCGGAATCCTCGATGGCCCGCTGGCCTTCGATACCGCGGTCAGCGCCAAAGCCGCGGCCATCAAGAATCTGCAATCGCCGGTGGCGGGACAGGCCGATATTCTGGTGGTCCCCGACCTGGAGAGCGGCAACATGCTGGCCAAGCAGCTCGAGTATCTGGGAGGAGCGCAGATGGCCGGCATCGTCCTGGGAGCGCGGGTGCCCACCATCCTCACCAGCCGCGCCGATTCGGCGGAAACCCGCCTCACCAGCTGCGCCGTCGCAGTGCTGCTGCACTATGCAACGCATACCGCACTGAAGGTGTAATAGCGCAGATTCCAGCGCCGGAAACAAGTGGGGCGTCCGCTGCTGCGGACGCCCCATTTTCTTTCCAGGCAGTGCCGCCTAGCCGGTCGCGCTACCCGCCGATGTTTGAGCCTTGGCTCTCTTGCGGCGTTTGGCCGGGGACTGCGGCAGGCGCTGCGGCTCGGAAGCCGCCGCTGAAACCATCAGCGGATTGGGTGTCCCCGCGCGCTCCCCAAACCTTTCGGTGCGCACCGTCCACAGCACTCCGCGGTGGTTTACGGCGAGCACATCGCCCTCAACGATCAGGCTGAAATCTCCATCGGGAAAATGCGAAGGGGCGCGAATGACCACCGGATCGGTGTAGGCGTAGCTGCCATGATCCGCCAGGTTCCTTTTGGCCATGAGGTCGCACTCACCTTCCACCCCCATGCCTCTCAGCCTTCCGGCCAACAACACCGTTACCTGCATGGTCCCACCCTCACCTCGACACCTGTGTCCGAAAGCAGCAAGCACAAAACAGAGAGGATGGACCGCGAACGGGGCCCGAAACTCTTGAAGGATTGCAGTCTTGAAGTTGGAAAAGGGGACGCTTGCGCACTCTCGTCTGTGTCAGTTAGATGACCGACGACGGCGGGAACGTTGCCCTGCGGATAGAAAGTTGAGGAAATCTCAGGCCAACCGCTCAAATCCGGGTGAGCGGCCCGGCTCCAGTAGCGCCAGCGCTCAATCCACCGCAAGGCTGAGCTGGTGACGGACGTCGGCGCCGCGAATCCAGAAGATGACGTCGGTGGCGATATTCGAGGCGTGATCGGCGATGCGTTCGAGGGATCGCGCCACGAACAGACCGTTCATGGCCTGCTGGGTGTGTGGCGGATCCTTCTGCACCAGGTCCAGCAGATCAGCGTGGGCGCGGCGATTCATGCGGTCGACCTCGTCGTCCATTTCGCGCACGTGGTCGGCAAGACGGGCGTCGCCCTCGAGCAGCGACTGAATGGCGGAACGGATCATGCGGCTGGTGCACTCGCCCATGGCGGTAAAATCCACCGGCAACTCCATCGCCTCGATGCGCAGCGCCTCGCGGGTGCGGCGGGCAATGCCCACGGACTGGTCGCCGATGCGCTCCAGGTCGCCGTTGATCTTGATCACGGCGAGAATAAAGCGCAGGTCGATGGCCATGGGCTGCTCCTTGGCGAGCAGTTCGTAGGCCATCTCGTCCAGTTCGCGCTGGGCGGTATTGATGGCGGTCTCGTTCTCGCGGACGTATTGGCAAAGTCCCTTATCGCGCTGCAGATAGGCATCCAGCGCCGACTCCACGGCCTGCTGCGACAGGGCAGCCATGGCCAGGAGCTTGTCCTTCAGTTCGGCAAGTTGCTGTTGAAAATGGATGCGCGGCACGCCAGACTCCCTTACTACCGATTGTGCATCATGCAATGTTACACGCCTGCGAAAATCCCCGGAATGGCACCATTGAGGGAAACGGGCCGGGACGCCTGATCCGCTAAAAAGGTTGCCCCAAGGTAAACTTTTCCGGGATCGGGGAGATTCTTCTCTCCTCCTCGGCTCCGCGTGAAATGCGCGACTGCAAACCCCTGCGATTCAGGAGCTTGCAAATGGGCACGATTGGCATCGGACGTGCTGCAACCGAGGTGGAAGAACGTCATCCTGTTCCCCCCTGGAGGACACCATGTTTGAATTCTCTGCTGCACCTGCGACATTTGCGAAAAAGCAGATCATCGCCGGCGCCGCGGCGTTGGCGCTGGGCGGATCGCTCGGCGGCTATGCGATTCACGAGCACCACAGCGCGCAGAACCTGGCGGTCAAAAATGTACAGACCACGGCCCAGCTCAAGCAAACCCAGCAGGAGCTGGTGGACCTGACCACCAAGGTGAACCTGCTGGTGGCGCGCAGCCAGGCCGAGGCTGCTCCGGCGGCCGCGCCCGCACGCACGACGAAAGGCGCCCGCCCGGCGGCCGGACATGCGCGCCGCGAGGATCCGCGCTATAAGAAGCTGCAGTCGCAACTCGACGCGCAGGGCAAGGCGATCGAGGAAACGCGCAACGCGCTGGCCGGCACCCAGGGCGACCTGGTGAACACGCGCACCGAGCTGACCGGCTCGATTGCGCACACCCACGACGAACTGGTGCTGCTGGAGAAGAAGGGCGAGCGGAACTACACCGAGTTCGACCTGGTGAAGTCGAAGCAGTTCGAGCACAAGGGGCCGTTCGGCCTCCGCCTGAAAAAGGCCAACGTGAAGCACCAGTACGCCGACATGGAGCTGATCGTGGACGACCGCAACCTGTCGCAGAAGCACATCAATCTCTACCAGCCAGTGATGTACTACACGCCGGATAATCCGCAGCCGGTTGAGGTGGTCATCAACAACATCAGCAAGGACCACATCCACGGATACGTCAGCGCGCCCAAGTACCGGCAATCGGAGCTGGCGTCGATGTCGAATGCGGCGCCGCAAGGCACGGATGCAGGGATAGTGAACGCGAACAGCCAGCCTCCGCAGAGGCAGAAGCTGCCGGTGCCGCAGCAGTAGGGCGGGGCCTCCCTCGGCGGCCCGGGCTGCGGAAAAACTTTATGGTTGCATGTTCTTTCGATCATCCTGCATCGGAATCGACGCGTAAGGGCACGACTGACGCGTAAGGGCGCGACTTCAGTCGCGTCGTAACCGCCGCAAAATGACCGTGGGCTTTGGCCCCGCGGAAAAAACTCACCGCGCCGCTCTGTTTTGAAGGGGCACGACTTTAGTCGTGCCGTTAAGGGCCTCAAATTGCGAGGGGCTTTAGAGGTTGCGGAAAAACTCGGGTCGAGAGCTATTTCGCAGATGCCAGCGCAGCAGGGGCTGAAGCCCGGAGCACTATTTGCGGGCTTTTGCGGCCCGACTGAAGTCGTGCCCTTTTACAAAGCATTCCGCGATAAGGTTTTTCCGCAGCCTGTTTAGCCCCCGGGGGATGGTTTTCCCCATCTTCGGCCCCGAACCATCGACTTGTTCCGCAGCCTCTTTAGCCCTTGCGGGCCTCCCGACCTCGCCATCGCGTCTGATTTTGACTTTTTCCGCACCCCGTGGAAACAGGCAAGCGTGGTAGAACAGACTTCAGCAGGAAGCTGCGCCCCCATGCACTATCTTCTCTTCTACGAACTATCCGACGACTACCTCTCCCGCCGCGGCGAATTCCGCAACCCGCATCTCGCCAAGGCATGGGCGGCCAGCGAGAGCGGCGACCTCCTCCTCGCCGGCGCGCTCGCCAATCCCGCAGATATGGCCATCCTGCTCTTTCAGGGCGACTCGCCCGCAGTCGCCGAGAACTTCGCCCGTACCGATCCTTACGTCCTCAATGGCCTGGTCAAGCGCTGGTATGTCCGCGAATGGATTACCGTCGTGGGCACAGCTTCCACTACGCCCATCCGGCCAGAAGCCACGCCTCCCGCAAGCTGAAGCGCGATGTGCGCCAGCCGGAACTTATTCCTCTTCGGACAGAATCGTGAACTGGGGAGCCGAACGCAAATAACTCATCCCCACGGCGCCCATCGTCGGCGACGTCTCCCACACCGGCCCCTGAAGCTCCGGCATCGGCTTGGCCTGGAACAGCTTCTTGCATTGCCGCGCCGTCCACCGCGCCCACTTCTTCGCCTTCTTGCGCCGCGCGCTGTCGGTCGAGATCCCCGTGCCCGCATACATCTGCCGATAGAGCTTGGAGAGAAAAATGAACGCCAGACGCGCGCGAAAGTTGGGAGTGCACGCCGAGCGTTGCCAGATCGAACCCCAGTCGTAGAACCGGTCCCACACCTTCTGCGTCCGCTCGCGAATTTCGTCCGCGCTCATGGTCGGGTGCGGCGTAAACATCTTGGGGCGAACCTCCGTGGGAATCAGCCAGTAGCGCGTAAGCGGCACATCGCCCACCATCTTGGGATCCTTGGCCTGCTCCTTCTCCCAGTGGCCAAAATCCACGGTCCCCGGAAACGGCGTCATCATCACAAACTGCGCGAACGTGACCCCCGCCTTCAGCGCCATCTCCACCGTCGCGTCAAAGGTCGCGGGCCTGTCCGTCGGCAATCCAAAAATGAACGAGCCCAGCACGTGCACCCCATGCTGCCGAAACTTCTGCAGTTGTACCGCCAGCGCCTCGCCCGAATAGTTCCAGTCCTTGTAGACCGCCTTCAATCCCTCCGGCGTAACTGCTTCCACGCCCACCAGCGCGCCCTTGATATTGGCCCGGCGCATGGCGTCCAGGTAGTCGCCGTCCTCGCCGGCCTCCATGGTGATCTGGGTAAAGAACACCATGTCCTTGGGCAGCTTCGCCAGCTCTTCCATCAGCTTGAATCGCTCTTCGCGAATCGCCGTCAGCTCTTCCAGTTTCACCAGGTTGTTCTGCGCTCGCGCCTGCCGCAGATCGGTCAGCGTCACCGGGTAAAAATTGTCGTCGGCCAGCGCAATGAACCGGAACCCCAGCCGCCGCAGGCTCACGATTTCGTCCACCACTTTCTGATGCTGCCGTTGCCGCGGCTTCTGCCCGTCGGTGCGCCACACGCTGCAGAATGAACAGTGCTTGGGACACCCGCGAATGGTCTGCACCGACGCCCACATATATTTGTCCGGCCGCATCAGGTCCCAGCGCGCCGCCAGGAACTCCGTGCCTTCAATGCGTCCGCCTTCGTAGATCCTCTCCGGCTTGCCGGCCAGGCAGTCTGTCACCGCGCGTCCCCAGGCAATGTCGCCATCGCCCTTCACCACTGCGTGCGCTTCTCCGCGCCCCAGCGCCTCCTCGGGAAACAGCGTGGCGTGAATTCCGCCATACACCACCCACGCGCCTCGCCCCCGCGCCATCCGGCCCACTTGATAACCGCGCAACGCGTTGCCGGTATGCACGCTGATGCCCACGATATCGCCGGGATGAATGCTTTCCGGATCAATCTGTTCCAGAGACTCATCCACCAGGATGGGCTCTCCCGCTGCCTGCGGCGTGGCCGCCGCAATCACAAATAACCACCGCGGCGTGATCACGGCAGTGCCAAAGGAATTGTCGCTTGGATTGACCAGGTGAATACTCGTAGGGGGCCCGACCTTTCGAGCGCGTTCCGTCGCTTGACAAGTAATGATCGGCACCAGCGGGACGGTGGCCGAAATGCGGAATTGCGCTCTCGCAGGTACTGGGGGCTGAATAGCCTGCGGTCTCCAATCATACACAGGGACAGGCAATTCCGGAGTTGAAACTATTTTTCAGGAACCTGAATGAGGCTTATCGCCCCGGCGGCGGGCGTTCCCGCGCGCCTGGTTGCCCATCGACATGGCATCATGCTGTGCCGCTTTGACCGCAGGCCTCCGCACGGGCAGATACAAAAGCGTGAAGAGCACGGCTGCAACACCTTCGGCGCACATGAGATACCACGGCCAGGGCCCCAGAAAATCAAGCAAGGAAGCGTTCGGCGGCTTGGATCGCAGGTACATATAGTTAGTCTTGAACATGGCGTCGAAAGTGCCCACGACCGCCGCAAAGACGTTCACGCCGATCATTGCCCGAAGGACGGACCCCGGACGCGGGCGCGCCTGTCCTGACCACACCAGGTAGAGCGTGGCGGCCACGATCAGCCCGTGCGCGACGAAGAACTGCACCGTGCCGAAAGATGGAAACGGCTCCCAGAGGTTAGGCGTAAGAAGCGCCATGCTGGTTCCGGCCAGCGCAAAATAGTAAGCCAGGTCGAACGCCAATCGATTCAGCGTGAACAGGGAGACGATCACCAGCACCAGCGAAGCATCGCATAATTCCAGCGGCAGATGATTGGGAATCGAAAGCGAGCCGTGCGCAAACAGGTACCCGTAATACATTGCGGAGTCCAGCACCATCGCGGTGGCAACACCCAGCCGCAGCCGCGTCGAACCCGCCGCAAACTTCCGCTCCAGTAAAGCAAGGACGCCAGCGAAAGCCGGCACGACACACAGAATGAAAATGTGTGCCGGTCCGAAAAGATGGATGTAAGGCTTCATGGGTCTGTGCCGGCGCGCCCCTGTCGCTAATGCAAAACATAAACCCGGAACGGGTCAGGCCTGAGAACTCGTAACGTTTACGTCACCGCCGGGTCTCCTCTGGAATGCATTTCCATTCCAGAGCCAAAAGAGTTTTCCGCTCCACCAGTCCTCGACTTCGCCAGCGCGTCCTCTCTTGTTGAAGTTACGATAAATTCTGGCTCCAATGCCCAGAGAGCGTGAAGCCGATTTTGCGCGTTGGAATGTCCGAAAATCCCAGCACCCGTCGCCTGGGCTGAAATTCGGTGGGTACACCGTGTAATCGATCCGGATTCGTTTCATCTCGATTCCTGTACACTGGAATGTTTACACGACCATGCAAACTAAATATCAAATTGGCATTCTTGGGGCGACCGGAATGGTCGGCCAACGATTCATTCAGCTGCTTGAGAACCATCCGTGGTTTGAGATCGCGTGGCTCGCCGCCAGCGACCGCTCCAGCGGCAAGCTTTACGGCCAAGCAGCCAAATGGCGCCTCGACACGCCGCTGCCCGAGCGCGTCGCCCGCATGACCGTCTCCCCCGCCGATCCCGCCGCCGCGCCGAAAATCATCTTCGCCGCGCTCGACTCCGACATCGCCGTCGAGATGGAGCCCAAATTCGCCGCCGCAGGGTGCGCGGTGGTCTCGAATTCCAGCGCCTTCCGCATGCACGCCAACGTGCCCCTCGTCATCCCGGAAGTCAACGCCGATCACCTCCACCTCATCGAGGAGCAGCCCTGGCGCAAGCAGTCCGGCGGCTACATGGTCACCAATCCCAACTGCTCCGCCATCGGCCTGGTGGTCGCCCTTAAGCCGCTTCAGGAACGCTTCGGCATCGAGCAGATCTTCGTCACCACCATGCAGGCAGTCTCCGGCGCCGGCTATCCCGGTGTGCCCTCGATGGACATCCTGGGCAATGTGGTCCCCTACATCAAGAGCGAAGAAGAGAAGATGGAAGCCGAGACCCTCAAGCTTCTCGGCCGCCTTGAAGCCCACTCCGTCACCCCGCTTGCCGCGCGCATGAGCGCCCACTGCAATCGCGTCCCGGTCGAAGACGGCCACACCGAAAGCGTTTCCCTCAAGTTCACCAAATCCGCCACTCGCGAACAGGTCCTCGCCGCCTGGGCTGACTTCCGCCCGCTCGCCGGCCAGGGCCTGCCCATGGCGCCCGCGCAGCCCATCGAGTTCGCGCCGCAGGACGATCGCCCCCAGCCCCGCCTCGATCGCAACCGCGGCCGCGGCATGGGAGTGACGGTGGGGCGTCTGCGGCCGTGCGGGCTGCTCGACTGGAAGTTCACGGTACTGTCGCATAACACCATTCGCGGCGCCGCCGGCGCCGCCATCCTCAACGCCGAGCTGCTCGCCAGCCTCGGCAAACTGGAACCCGTAACCGCCGCCGCCCACGCATAGCCCCACACTTGGCCCAACTGTTTTGAAAGGGCACGGCTTCGCATCTTGCTGAAAAACTACGGAACACGCGTAGGGGCATGACTTCAGTCATGCCGAAAAGCCCGATAATTAGAATCTGGGCTTTAGCCCTTGCGGGCTTCTCAACTGCGCGGCTGTTTTGAAACGGCGCGGCCTTAGCCACGCCGAAACGACAAGAAGAACAAGGGGCTTTAGGACACCTCGCATGAGCCTTGTGGTCATGAAATTTGGCGGCACCTCGGTCGAAGATCCGGCCGCAATCCTCCGCACCGCCGCCATCGTCGCCGGCCGCGTCACCTCCAGCAATAACCCCGTCGTCATCGTCAGCGCCATGGCCAAGGTCACCGACCAGCTCCTGCGCTGCGCCGCCGCCGCCTCCCAGGGTGACCGCACCGGCGCCCTCGCCATCAGCTCCCGCCTCCGCTGCCGCCATCGCGACACCGCGTGCGCCATCGTCAAGGACGCCAAGGAATCCGCCGCGCTGCAGAACTGGATCGACCAGAAATTCGATCAGCTCGATGAAGTCCTGCGCGGCCTGGCCGCCATCCTCGAGCTCACCCCCCGCATCTCCGACCTCATCGTCAGCTACGGCGAGCGCATCTCCAGCCGCATGATCGCCGCCGCCTTCTGCGAGCGCGGAATTCCCGCCGTTTATGTCGACGCGCGCGACGTCATACTCACCGACTCGCAATTCCAGAAAGCCATCCCCATCGACTCCGCCATCGAAAAACGCGCCGCCGAAAAAATCCTTCCCCTGGTCAACCAGGGCAAGGTCCCCATCCTCGGCGGCTTCATCGGCTCCAACGAAGCCGGCATCACCACCACGCTCGGCCGCGGCGGCTCCGATTTCACCGCCGCCCTCCTCGGCAGCGCCATGCATGCCGATTCCATCGAAATCTGGACTGACGTTGACGGCATCATGACCTCCGACCCGCGCGTCTGCCCCGATGCCCTCCGCGTCAAGGTCATCAGCTTTGAAGAGGCCGCCGAGCTCGCCTACTTCGGCGCCAAAGTCCTCCACCCCGCCACCATCCTACCGGCGGTGAAAAAGAACATCCCCGTGCAGGTGCTCAACAGCCGCAATCCCTCCAACGATGGCACCCGCATCATCTCCCTCGCGCCGCATTGCAAAAGCCCCTTCAAATCCATCGCGGTCAAAAAGAAACTCAGCATCATCGACGTCGTAGCCAGCCGCATGCTCATGACCCACGGCTACCTCAAGGAAATCTTCACCATCTTCGACAAGCACCAGACCCCCGTCGACATGGTCTCCACCAGCGAAGTGTCCGTCTCTCTCACCGTGGACTCGAACAGCAAGCTCCCCGCCATCGCCGCCGACCTCAGCCAGCTCGCCGACGTCAAATACGAAGGCAAGAAGGCGCTGGTCTGCCTTGTCGGCGAAGACATTCGCGGACAGAGCGGCATGGCCGCGCAGGTATTCGGGGCCATCCGCCACATCAACGTGCGCATGATCTCCCAGGGCGCCAGCGAAATCAACATGAGTTTTATGATTGACGAAGACGACGCCGACGAAGCCGTGCGCTCGCTCCACGCCGCCTTCTTCCAAGACCCCGACCCGGAAATCTTCGACGTGGAGGCGAGAAAAGCAGCCGTAAGCTCGTAGCTCGTGGCCGGTAGCTTGTGGCCGGTATCTGTCAGCCATCGTCTTCTAGCTTCTGACTTCTAGCTTCTAGCTCTTAGCTTCTAGCTCCTGGCTCTTAGCTCTTAGCTCTTAGCTCTTAGCTCTTAAGCTCTTGGCTCTTGGCTCTTGGCTCTTGGCTCCTGGCTCCTGGCTCTTAGCTCTTAAGCTCTTGGCTCCTGGCTCCTGGCTCTTCGCTCTTCGCTCTTCGCTCTTGGATGTTCAACCGCGGCGACTGCTGAATCAATTCGCCGTTGTTGCTTTGTAACAGTCCGCCACCGGCGTTTCCGACCCGCGATGGATGAAACGGGCAGGAAGGAGGGTGTAGAGTTTTCTTGCGCAGTGGCATCGAGGTCGTCATTTCCCTGGTGCAGATAAGCCCGCGTAACAGTCGGACC